>OZ245886.1:837500-992500 GCA_965229525.1 Balneolaceae bacterium | reverse complement strand
AATATTCAAGACATTGCCATTAATGATGAAACCGGAGAAGTATTTATCTCAACCGACCTTGGGCTAGTGAGCATTATTGAAACAGCAAAAGCTCCGGTGAGAAAAATGGATGAACTGAAAGTTTATCCCAACCCATTTGTTTATTCCAGTCATGATCGAATAGTTATTGATGACTTGAGTGATCAAACAACTATAAAAATTGTAGGATCTGATGGTTCAGTTTTTGCAAGTTTAGAGTCCAGAGGAGGGCGAATAATTTGGAATGGGTTAGATGCATATGGAAATCAGCTTGCATCAGGTGTATATTTTGTTATTTCAATTGATGATCAAGGGTCTGAAAAAGGAATTGGAAAAGTTGTGATCATCCGATAAACATGGATAATGTTGGAAAGTAAAAACATAGATATATCTGTAGTTATTGTAAACTACAAGGTGAAAGAATATATCGCGAATCTCCTGAATTCTTTGTATAAAGCCAGTGGTGATTATCAATTGCAGATATTTGTGGTTGATAATAATTCTCAGGATGAATCCATTGAATATTTAGAATCACGTTATCCGGAAGTTATTTATATAGAGAATGAAAAAAATCTGGGATTTGGAGTTGCAAATAACCAGGCGATTATGAGAGCTGAGGGTGATTTTACGCTAATCATTAATCCTGATACTCTGATTAGCGAAGATACTCTTGAGATTATGATGCACCATATGAGATCGAATCCCTCTTGCGGTGCGAGTGGTTGTAAAATCCTGAATCCAGATGGCACTTTTGCACCTGAGTCGAAGCGTTCAATTCCAACAATTGGAACTGCTATAAGTAAAGTTCTTGGATTAAATTCGCTTTTCCCAAAAAGCAAGGTATTTGGTAGTTATTATTTAGGATGGATAGACCAAAATGAAGCGAGTAAAATTGAAGTACTCTCTGGGTGTTTTATGTTCTGGCGAACAAGTGTACTAAAAAACCTGAATGGTTTTGATGAACGGTTTTTTATGTATGGCGAGGATATTGATCTATGTTATCGTATTCAAAATACGGAATACCACATCGATTATGTTCCAACTACTTCTATTATCCACTATAAAGGAGAAAGTACAAGAAAAGGTGACTTAAAATATGTACGAATATTTAATAAAGCACTTTTTCAGTTTTTTGATAAACACCATAGTAAAAATTACAGTCAAATATTTCGACCTTTGGTATTTTCAGCCATTTGGATGCGAATATGTATCTCTTTTCTAGTAAATAACCTAAGATCATTGGCATCATTAACTACAGATCTTGTGTTATTGAACCTCTCTGTACTTTTGGGATTTTTGATTCGGTTTAAATTTAGTTTTGAGGTATTTACGAATATTCAAAGCTTAAAATATCTTTGGATAAATGTACTCGCCTCGGTTTTCTACATTTTGATAGGTAGTATATTCAATCTGTTTAGGCATAGAAAGACTTCTATCTCAAATACACTAAAAACTATTTTTGGAAGCTATGTTGGTATAGCGCTTTTAACATTTTTTGTAAGAAACCTTGCCTTTTCAAGATTAGCACTTATATATGGATTAGCAGCTGCTACACTCCTTTTTTTGGTTAATAGATTGATTCAAATAAATATTAGCAATACAGGTAATAAGGTTACAGGAAGACTTAAATCATCGAAGATATTATTAGTGGGTTCCGAAGAATTTGCAGAACCAATCAAGCAGCAAATCTATTCACGACCAGATTGGAATTACGAGGTGGTTGGGACGGTAAGTGTGGATGAAAGTGAAGGAGATTATATAGGATCATTGCCTCAACTAATGGATTTAATGCGAGCGTATAACGTAGATCAGGTCTTTTTCCTTCTCAATTCAATTTCATATAAATCAATGCTACAGCATATCACAAAACTTCAGAAGGAACGGGCAATTTTGAAGCTCATACCAGATTCCATGGACTTCATCCTTGGGAAATCAAATGTTGAATACCTTGAGCAAATTCCAATAGTTGATATAGACGTACCTTATACAAAGGAGATTAATCAGTGGATAAAAAGAATGGCAGATATTTTTATCTCATTACCTATCGTTTTGCTTGGCTCTCCTTTTTTGGCAGTGGCTTTCTTTAAAATGAGAAAACAGGAAAGTAAAATTGGGCCTATCAGATTAATATCCCCAATACTGGAAAACAAAAACCTGAATAGACTCCTTCTATTTTGGAATACATTGCTAGGTAAATTGCATATAGTTGGGTCTCCGTTAGGTAAAAATGCAAGCAGTTCCTATTCGGTAAAATCTGGAATTGTTGGATACGTTCAAATCAATGAGAGACGAATTATCAATGCATCGGATACTGATAACTATCTGCTTTACTATCTCCAAAATTACTCTCTCTGGCTAGATATAGATATAATAATGAAGTCGCTTTTCTCGGAATACTCTGTTCTGGAAAGTTTAGAAAAAGAACGAGATAGTTAAATGCGTTTTTCTACTTGCTGAACCATTTTTGGATACCATTCTGCAAAAGTATCATTTTTTATGTGATCTCGTATTTTATTCATTAGCCAAAGATAAAATGTAAGGTTGTGTAGCGATGCAAGATTAAGCCCAAAAATTTCATCGTTTTTGAATAAGTGGTGGATATATGCCATCGTATATTTTGAACACAGATCGGATGGAAAACTTTCGTCCAAGGCTTGATGATGATTCTTCCACCGTGCGTTTCTAAGGTTAACCTTGCCATTTCTAGTAAATATCATACCATTTCGGGCATTTCTGGTTGGCATTACACAATCAAACATATCAATACCTCTGGCAACACTTTCCAATAAATTAGCAGGAGTACCAACTCCCATTAAATATCTAGCTTTATGTTCCGGTAAAACATCGGTGTTGATATCTGTCATTTCATACATCAAGGGAATGGGTTCTCCCACACTTAGTCCCCCAATAGCAATGCCTTCGAAATCAAGTTCCGCCATGAATTCTGATGATTCTTTCCTTAAATCCGGATAAGTCCCGCCTTGTACAATTCCAAATTGGAACTGTCGGTGACCATAATGTGACGATGTTTCGAGGAAATGTTTACGACCACGTTTTGCCCATCGATGTGTTAATTCCATAGAATTTTTAGCATACTCATAAGTAGAAGGATAGGGAGGACATTCATCAAGAATCATCATGATGTCAGAGCCTAAAATCCGTTGGGTTTCAACTACATTCTCGGGAGTAAACCAGTGAGTAGAGCCATCAATATGACTTTTAAACCTGGCACCTTCTTCTTCAAGTTTTCGATTATCTGCTAGAGAAAAAATCTGATAACCACCAGAATCAGTTAAAATTGGGTGTTCCCAACCAATAAACTGGTGCAATCCTCCTGCATTCTTCATGATTTCATTTCCTGGGCGTAAATACAAGTGATACGTATTGCCAAGAATAATTTGTGCTTTTATTTGATGAACCAATTGATCTTGAGAAACAGCCTTTACCGTACCTAACGTGCCAACAGGCATGAAAATAGGAGTTTCAATACTACCGTGATCTGTTTCTAAACTGCCAAGCCGGGCTTTAGTTGATATGCATTTTTTTTTGAGTGAATACAAGTGAAGAAGTTTTTACTTGGTTATGCTGAGAATTGAAAATTCAGTATTTTATGTGATTGTAATTTAATCATTCAGACTGAATTTATTGAGTAGCATTAAGCGATATCGTGAAGTAATCTTCACCAGTATTATGGACTTTCTCATTGTCTTGGCTGGTTGGTTTGTCTTCCATTATTTACATACTGAGTCAGTTAACATGCATTTACGCCATGTGAATATTGATTTTGTGACATCGGGTATTCTTTTAAGCTCGTACTGGGTTTCAATATTTATTATTTCCGGCCTTTATAAGAAACTATATCTGGTTTCTCGCTTGGATGAGTTTTTTAAGGTATTTAAAGCGAGCATCATTGGTGCATTAATCCTTTATTTTGTTTTGGATTATAGCATCAATGAACCCTACCAAATCGAAAATTCACTATTTCTAACTTATTGGGCATACATATTTGGTATTACTAGTATTAATCGGTTCTTGATTAGAACTGTTCAAAGATTTTATGCGCGGAGGGGCAGAGGCTTACATCGCACAGTTATTATCGGTACAGGACAAAATGCTAAAGTAGCCTATGACGATTTGATGCGAAATCGAACCCTCGGCATGGATGTGATGGGTTATGTTCAACTAAATGGAAAGATGTTGGACCCAGATGTAGGAATTGAAGAGGAAATGGTCATTGGTCACTTAGATGATATTGATCAAATACTCACTGATAATCAAATTCAGGATGTTCTTGTAGCGATAGAACCAGATCGACGTAAAGATCTTGTTGAGGTAATTTCGAAAATTGATAAGCCAGAAATCACCCTTAAACTATTACCCGATTTCTATCAATTAGTTAGTGGATTGAATAAAACTAATCAGATTTTTGGTCTGCCATTTATTGAAATATCACCTCAGCCAATGCCACTATGGGAACGTGGTGTAAAAAGACTGTTAGATTTTATTGTTTGTATGGCCGTTCTAATATTAGGGATTCCAGTATTTCTAATGCTTGCTATATTAATCAAATTAGATTCACCTGGTCCAATTATTTATGCACAGAAACGAGTTGGGCGTCAAGGCAAGCCATTTACAATGTATAAATTTCGAACTATGCGAAATGATGCAGAGGCTGTAAGTGGACCTATGTGGGCAACCGAAAATGACCCTAGAGTAACAAAATTGGGTTACTGGCTGAGAAAACTTCGGCTAGATGAACTTCCTCAAGTAATAAATGTATTAAATGGATCTATGAGTTTAGTTGGTCCAAGACCGGAACGCCCACATTTTGTTGATCAGTTTAAGCATAAGATTCCTCTATATACCAGAAGATTGAGAGTTCGGCCCGGTATTACAGGCTGGGCTCAAGTGAAATGGAAATACGATGCATCGCTTGATGATGTAAAAGAGAAAACGAAATATGATCTATATTATGTTGAGAATATTTCGCTTAGAATGGATATGAAGATTCTAATTGCCACCATTCTTACAATGGTAAAAGGTAAGGGGCAATAGTATGCTTGATAAGGCACTGGTTATTATTCCTACCTATAATGAAGCTGGAAACATCCAGCAGATAATTCACGCGTTAATTGGTTTAAAGGAAGAAGTGGATGTTCTGGTAGTGGATGATGGATCACCCGATGGAACAGCGCAAATAGTTAGCGATCAAAAAGTAATTTATCCGGGCAGAATTCATTTATTAACTCGAAAAGGTAAACAAGGTCTTGGGACAGCCTATATCGCTGGGTTTAAGTATGCCCTTGAACATGGGTATGAATTTGTAGTTGAGATGGATGCTGATTTCTCCCACGATCCACAAGATGTACCAAGATTGGTTAGAGAAGTGAGAAGTGGTTCGGCTGATATTGTGATAGGATCTAGATATTGTGATGGAATTAGCATTATCAATTGGCCACTAAGCCGATTAATTCTCTCATACGGTGCGAATATTTACGCTCGAACAATTACGGGAATGCCCATTTTTGATACCACTGCGGGATTTAAATGTATCCATAGAAATGTAATTGAAAATATTTCGCTAGATAGAATCCGTTCGAATGGTTATGCTTTTCAAATTGAGTTACATTTCAGAGCATGGAAGGCAGGATTTAAACTCAAAGAATTATCAATCATTTTTAGAGAACGGGAAGAAGGAGTTTCTAAAATGTCTAAAAAAATTGTTCGGGAAGCTATTTGGCGAGTATGGGCAATTAAAATGAGAAGCATTTTTGGAGCCTTGTAATTCATTGAATGATATTCATACCTATTAAATAGAAGTTCTGAATAAAAGGACATTATGAGCACACATTATTTAGATTTTGAACAACCAATAGCCGATTTAGAACATAAGATTAAAGAACTCGAAGGACTTTCTTCTGCTAGTGATGGAGTTCTAAATCAAGAAGTTGAGAGCTTAAAACAAAAGGTTGAAGAGCTAAGAGAATCTATTTTTTCTAACCTTACAAGATGGCAGCGAGTACAATTGGCTCGTCATCCCGAAAGGCCGTACACAACTGATTATATCAACCTTATTACAGATGAGTTTGTAGAATTACATGGTGATAGGTATCACTCGGATGATAAAGCATGTGTTGGGGGGCTAGCCAAAATTGAAGGTCAATCAGTAATGATAATTGGTCAGCAAAAAGGGAGAGATACCGCCAGTAGGCAATATCGGAATTTCGGCATGATGAACCCTGAAGGTTATCGAAAAGCATTTCGATTAATGCAGCTCGCAGAGAAATTTAATGTTCCGGTTATTACAATGTTAGACACACCAGGTGCTTTTCCTGGTTTAGAAGCCGAAGAACGTGGACAGGCAGAAGCGATCGCAAAAAATTTGAAGCTTATGGCGGTTTTAAAAGTGCCAATTATCACCATTGTGATTGGTGAGGGAGCCAGCGGTGGCGCACTAGGTATTGGTATGGGCAACGAAGTATATATGATGGAAAATACATGGTATTCCGTGATTTCTCCGGAATCTTGCTCATCCATTTTATGGAAAACATGGGATTATAAGGAACAAGCAGCTGCTGTTTTAAAGTTAACAGCTCCCGATTTGGTTGATTTAAATGTTATTGACGGTGTAATTAAAGAACCAAAATCCGGTGCGCATCGAAATCATGAAGAAGCAGCAAAGCTTGTAAAAGACCAGATCTTGATATCACTAAAAAAGTTAAAGAAAATGAAGCCGGAAAAGTTGGTGGAGCAACGCATTAACAAGTATTCAGCTATGGGGTCGTTTACCAACGGATAGCATGCTCAAATTTCCAGATAACGAACCAATTATCAGTTATGAATATGAACTTCGCAGCCGTTACAGCGAAACTGATAAAATGGGGTATGTATATCATGGAAAATTCCTGGAATATTTCGAGGTAGCCAGGGTTGAAATGATCCGTAGCTATGGCATTGATTATCGTAGGATGGAAGAATCTGGAATTATGTTGCCGGTTATTGAAGCAAATTTAGAGTTCAAATCACCTGTATACTATGATGAACCCATCAAAATTGTAGTTTCTATTTTCGATAAGCCCGGGATTCGTTTGCGTACGTTTTATGAAGTGATTGCAACAGAAAGAGACCTACTTTGTGCCAGGGCACAGGTTACACTTTTTTTTATGGATGAAAAAACAAGAAAGCCAACCCGTGCACCAATATATTTTGCAGAAAAATTTAACATGGCTGTGAATGAATTAAACACCAAATGACGGATTTTCGATTAATAAATAATGGATATCTATATTTTGGCTTATTGTTCATTTCAGTAATTCTGGTTGTTATTGCTTTGGGGCCTGGCTTGTTTGGAATGAATGTATTTGAATCCAGATGGCAACATATTTTTTTTGAATTTTTGTGTCACCAAGATCCAAATCGCTCGTACAGCATTGGCGGTGTAAGTATGGCAGTATGTGCACGATGTTTGGGCATTTATGCTGCATTTGCCGTTGGCTTACTCGTTTCTCCATTTCTAGAGCGTAGTTTGGTGATATCACGTAAAGCTAGAATGCGAATAGTTTTCGGTTCGATAGTTATTAATGTGATCGATATATTCGCAAATGGACTAGGGATTTGGGTAAATACACTGGAAAGTCGATTGATTCTTGGAGCCATATTCGGGTTTTCAATTGCAATACTGATCACGGAAGAATTTTTTAAAAGAAACACAAAATCGGAGGATACTTATGGAACAGAATTCGCAGCCTAGTTATTGGCCATCAGTGATGATTGGTGCATTAATAATAGGATTAATTATGTCTGTATTGGGAATTATTAGCCAATACATGACGATTGTAAGTGAACCTACAGGTTCAAGTTTCACCCTTGCACAGGGAATAGGAACATTCGCGTGCTTGTTTGGTGCAATTGGTGGATTTTTCGCTACCAGGCACTATGCAAAAGAGAATGAAATAACTTTTCCTATTGGTAAAGGTGCCCTAATTGGATTTATCACAGGGGTTGTAGGAGTATTTGTGAGTACCATTATTGGTATAATTTGGCAATACGTAATCGACCCTGAATTAGATGACGCAGTCTATGAGTGGTCTGTTCGTAATCTTGAAGCACAAAATTTGCCCGCAGAGCAATTTGAAATGGCTTTAAATTTTATACCAGAACCGGGAGCAATGTCTACACTAATATGGACCATCGGGATTGGAATTGTTGCATTAGGTGTTCTAAATCTTATCTCAGGAATTATTGGTGCTAAAGTTTTTGCATCCGAAGAAGAATAATTAATCAAACTCATAATATGGAAGAGGCTACATCAGAAATAAACCCAGAGTTAAAAAATCAATTTATACCAGAGCCTCTTCCTTTTGTTGAAAAGAATGGCTTTTCGCATGCATTTATGGCCATTCTCTGGGTAATAATAGCATTTGTAGGATTCAATGTAGTTGGTGCAATTGTTGGATTGGTTGGGGCGTTCGCTACAGCACCGGATATCACTGATGCACAGGCAATTATAGAATCTGTAGCAGAAAATGTTGACTTACTTTTTTGGGCCAATACTTCTGGTCAGGTTTTGGTTATGCTTCTCGGTACGCTTCTAATCGTTAAATTGAGTGCATTAAAAGGTAAACGTTCCGAGTTTCTAAGGCTGAAAACCTCAGCGAATGTTTGGCGGGTAACAGCAATTGCAGTGGTACTTACAGTAGCAGTTTTCCCAACCGTTACGTTTTTAGGATGGATAAACTCATTTGTGCCTGCCCCTGAATTCATGGTTGAAATGCAGGAATCAATGATGGAATTGATTACGAAATTCCTACAATCAGAAAATGCGTTGGTTCTTGGAATTCTACATATTGGAATCGTTCCTGCAATTTGTGAAGAGGTAATGTACCGTGGTTATGTACAAAGATCGCTTGAAAAAAGCAGCGGCATCTGGGCAGCAATAATTATTTCGGGTGTAATTTTTGGAGCATACCATCTGCAGGTTACCAATATATTGCCACTTTCGTTCTTAGGTATTATGCTGGCCTACCTTACATACATTTCAGATAGCCTAATTCCTGCTATTGTTGCACATTTTGTAAATAACGGTGGGCAGGTAATTGCAAGTTCATTCTATCCTGCAATGCTAGAGGAAACCATCACTCCCGAAACTGAAATGCCTTGGGGGCTGATTGTTATAAGTATTATTGTATCTTCGGCATTAGTGTATATTTTGCACAGAATGAAACCCGAAGCTAAAGCATGAGTTTATTTGAACATCCCAAACCTAATGAAATAGAGAACTGGGTTTGTGTGTTGGAAAGTGGTATAGAATACGAGGTTGAACTTGCCAGGAATTACCTCAACAATTTGAAAATTCCCTCCAATATTCTTTCAAAACGGGATACTGCATATAGTCTACAGATTGGTGATATGGCACTCATATATCTTTATGTGCCTATTGAATTCGAAAAGAAAGCTCGAAAGGCTTTGATTGAATTAGAAAATGCAGAGATCGAGCCATTCGACGAAGACGAAGGTGAACCCATTGAGTAATCTGGCACAAAGAATTTTGTTCGCTGTGCCTGCCGCTGCTTTTTTTATTTGGATGATTTGGTTGGGTGGATGGTTTTTCCAGAGCATGATAATTATTGTTGGTTTTTTCATCATTCACGAAATAATTCAAATACTCGATAATAGTCTTACCCCAACGGATATTTTGTTTCCCTACACGATTGGACTTTGGGTTATGCTTTCGCATACGCTGCCTTATCCATTCGAAATTGGTGTTATGATTCTGGTCCTTTTTTTAGCTATACAAACGTTCAACCATTCTTCAGAGTCGCATATTAAAATGAGTACAACTTTGTTTGCTGGGCTATACGCTCCAATTGGGTTGCTTTGTTTTGTATTGATCAATAAGATGGGCACAAACACAGATGGATTCATATTTAGCATCATGTTACTCTTAATGGTATGGGGCAGTGATGTTTTTGCGTATTTTGGGGGAAAGACTTTTGGGAAGCATTCTTTGGCACCCGATATCAGCCCAAATAAAACATGGGAAGGCTTTTTCTTTGGATATGTAGGGAGTCTTGCCGGAGCAGTTGCAGTTTATTATCTAGTTCCTCTATCAATGCCATTTGATATTCCACAAATTTTACCCATGGCACTGTTTGTTGCCACATTTGGCCCAATAGGTGATTTATTAGAAAGTAAAATGAAGCGTAAAGCCAAAATGAAAGACTCGTCAAACATTTTGCCTGGGCATGGTGGTTTTTTTGATCGGTTTGATGCGTTACTTTTGACAGCCCCAATTGCATATGTATACCTGACAATTTTAGATGTAATTGGTTTTATCTCAATCTAGATTGTATGAAATGCCTCAAAGCTATTTTGGGTTCTATAGGAAAGATTGATAAATCATGAAACACATTCTAATTACTGGCGGAACGGGATTTATAGGAAAAGAGCTGCGACGAATCTTGCTTATGGAAGGTCATTATTTGACCATTATCACTCGAAATCCTAAAAAATACGACGACGAAAAGGCAAAAAATCAAAAGTTCATTTCTTGGGATGACGATTTAAATAAAGCGATGAATATCGCTGATATTGTGATTCATCTTGCCGGTGAAAATGTATTTAGTCAAAGATGGTCGGATGAGGTAAAAAAGAAGATCTATAATAGTCGTATTGATAGCACGAGAAAATTAGTTGATGCTATGCGTGAATCGGAATCAAAACCTGAAGTTTTTATTTCGGCTTCTGGTTCTGGTTTTTACGGTAATGGAGGTGATACTATTCGAACAGAAAAAGATGGCGTCGGTGATGATTTTCTAGCAGAAGTTTGTAAAGATTGGGAAGCGGAAGCTCAGAAAGCAACAGAATTTGGAGTTAGAGTAGCAAATCCCCGGATTGGAATTGTTTTGGAAAAAGATGGCGGTGCCTTGGAGAAAATGATTCCACCTTTTCAACTATTTGTAGGAGGTCCTGTTGGTGATGGAAAACAATACATGAGTTGGGTACATCGAGATGATATGGTGCAAGCACTAATCTTCCCAATCGAACATTCAATTCAGGGACCCTACAATGTGTGTGCTCCCTCAGCTGTAACAATGAATACATTTGCCAGTGTTTTAGGAGACGTAATGCATCGCCCTTCAATATTCAGAGTGCCGAAAATTGCATTAGAGATTATGTATGGAGAAGGCGCAAAACCTATTTTAGATAGTATCAGGATGAAGCCGACTGTACTTCAAGAGCAAGGTTTTGAATTTAGATTCGATGACTTAGAAGAAGCTCTTGCTGATATTCTAAACTAGGGTCTAATTCGGCCTGTTGATGGTCCAACAACGCAGACCTTCTCTGGTTTGCGCAATCAGCTCATTTAATCCATCACCATTGATATCCTCAATAACAGGGTATTCCATACCGGAAGTCGGGATGTTAAAAAGTCTTCGACCAGATATTATCTCCCATGCAAACAAACGACCGAAATCCGCAAGGGCAATTACTTCAGCTCTGTTATCTCCATTAATATCCATAATTTCCGGTGTGTAAGTGGCAGATGTTGGTTGACCTAAATTATGTGTAACTCTTAGCTCACCTTGAGGATTAAACATCAAAATAGAACCATTAACACTTTGGGTGATCAGCAGATCATTTCGATAAAAACCGGTGCTATCGCGTAGAAGAACCCCTTCTTCAACGGAAATCTTGTTTAATTGGCTGCTTGTGGCATATAGCGATTTGATACCTACAGAATCCATTTGAATGCTGATAGATAATGAGTCTGAGAAGCTTGGTTCTTGTCCGATTGAATAAATGTAACCATCGGAACCTGCTCCAATGATCTTATCATCAAAAATAGTTGGCTGAGTATTAAAACTGGCATTGATAAAAGTCGGGTAACCGGCACGAACAGCCCCAGTTCTTTGCCAGCTATGTAGAATATTTTGTGAAACCACCCATATAGAGTATTCGTCATCGACCTGACTGTGAAGCGGGGCATGACGAACAACAGCACTTGTAAATTGTGGCCAACCGCGCAAGTTTTGCCCTCGCCCATCTACCACATGAATTTTACGGTTTTCTGTTGCCACAATTATCTCTGGAATCCCATTCCTGGAAACATCAGAAACAACGATAGGCGCACTAATCCGCTCGCCAATTTCAATAGGAAACTGTGGAAGCAATCGTCCACTTTCATTCCACGCATAAATTTTTGATCCGGCTGCCTGTAAGATTACTGGTTGACCATTTCCATACCAATCATACAGGATAGGACTACCAATTGGTACATCTCCATCATTTGTTGAAGTTTGCATTACAGAGGTACCATCAAAAGCGAGTGCCTCGATTCTACCCGTTGATGTAGCAATTATAATTTCATCGGAGGCACTTCCAACTATGTTCCCTAACGTTGGGGATCCTGTTAATTCTTCTGATTGTAGTGGAAGAACCCAAAGTTCATCATAGGGTTGGGTTGATCCTTCTTCTACTATAGATTTGAAATTGAACGTAACCGAACTATTAGGATTCCTTTGAAAACTCATTGCCAGTATATCATACGCACCAATTAACCCGGCAATTGAGGTGTTCGGCATAATCAATGGTTCCATAAACTTTAAAAACTCTGACGATTGAACCCATACAAACCCACTGAACCCACCATTTACGGAAGATTTAACCGATCTAAAAGTATCATCATAGTAGATGGTTCTACGCCTGGTACGATCAGCATCAACACTTTCTGATAATCCACGACGCTTTGAAATCACGGCCACATCCTGTGAAAAAGACAAATAAAAATCAGAAAAAGGAGTCATTTCTGATCCGATTAATTTTCCAAGCACTTCGCTTTTTGCATAAAAGGAGTTGCCTTGTCTCAAAACAAATCCACTATCTGCCAACATCTCCATGTTTGACCGCAGGGAGACCATGCTTTCGAGGTTTCTTAAATAAAGAAATTCACCGTCGGTTAATAAGCCTGATTCCGGGAACGCCACAACAGCTAATTCCTTATCGATAGATAGTGCAAGTTCTCTATATAGTGTTGGATTGTCTAAAAGTAGGCTGTCAAGCGGTGTGATAGTTCCTTCTGGAATGAAGGGAACTGTGGAGGCTTGATGCCTAAAAATTGCAAATGCCGCTGAATTGCCGGCAATGTAACGATCAAGCATTATGTCTCTGTTTTCAGAGGAAACACTCTCAGCTAATGTAGATGTAAGTGTATCATTTATTTCAACGATTCCGGTTAATTCAAATCCCGGTGATTCATCCTCAGTAGGCTCAAAACGTAATGAAGATGCCGTAAACCCATCGGTTGATCCCATTACATTTGGCCGATAACCAACCGCGATGAATTGTTGAACCCATTGATCCAGTTTGCCGGAATTGGCGATAAGTTGGCCAGGAGCAGGTTCGTTGGTTAATCCAATTCGTTCCGCCATTCCTAGATAAGACCGCAATGCACTTTCAACTGCAAGGCTTGATTCTGAGAAAATAAGCCAATTATGTACTTGAGCAGCAAAAATCAGGTAATCATTTAAATGAATTTTATGAATCGTTAGTCGGTTGAATGAATAATAATTTTGTTCGAAGGGCTCATAATAATTTTGCGCAAAGTCATCGAGATTTCCGCTGGTCTCTGTTAACCATATAAATTCGGACTTCGTGGAACTAGCCGGAAACAAAGCCATTGCTTTCAAATCAATATTTTGTAGAATTGAATCCGGTAATGTGGCTAATTGTAGTACAGCACTTGGCGTAAGATCATCCAATATTGAGGCATATTCGACGGTGCCAATATTTTGAAAATTTATGTCAGCTTTTGGAACAATTATAAAACTCGATTCTGCGGGGATTAAATCAATCCAGTTCCGTTCCTGGATAGATGAACATCCCCAAAACGATACGATGAAAAAAAAGGTAATGATTGCGCCGATGCTACGTTGCTTCAATGGCATTAAAGAGTGCTTTTTTAAATATTGTTGAATTGAGTAAGTCGTATTATCAGGAATTGTTCCAATCTAAAAAACGCGCGTAAAATAATACATTTTCATCCTTAATGAGTTTTTTAAGTCCCCTATTTTTATTTGCAGTTGCAGCGATTGGCCTTCCATTAATAATTCACCTTTTAAACCTTAAAAGACCTCAAAAGGTGGCGTTTTCTACACTTGCCTTTTTTAATGAGCTGCAAAAAACAACGATCAGGAAAATTAGAATTAAAAGATATCTACTTCTTTTTGTTCGGCTTTTTGCCATTGTCTGTCTTGCTTTAGTACTAGCTCGCCCCTTCTTACCTCCGGGATTAGGTGGCGGTGATAATAAATCTGCTGCTCTAAATGTGGTGCTTTTGGATAATAGTATTAGCATGGGGCGTATTGGAGAAAAAGGCCCGTTATTAGAACAAGGGAAACAGATTATTTTAGAGTTAGAAGCTTCATCTAAAGAAATAGATCGCTTCATATTCCAAACTACTAACGGTGAAGAACCATTTGCATCGGTTATTGGGCATAGCCAGTTATTGCGCCGAATTGAAGAAACAGAAATCAGCAGTGGAGGTAATTATACCGGTCAACGACTTGAGTCATTGATTTCTATTTTAAATGATTCTCCTTATGAAAATAAGCGACTGTTTATTGTATCAGACGGTCAGTTAAGTCAGCTACAAGGCTTGAGTGAAATAGAAGATGTACCACGAACAATTACTACAACATTGTTCAATTTAGGAGATGTAGCCGTTCAAAATACCATGATTACATCAATCGAAACTTCTAGCGACATGATTGGAGTAAGGCTACCGGTTGTACTGAGTGTTGAAGTTCAAAATCGATCAGAAATCCCAGTTTCCAATCAATTTGTAACGTTAGAATTTGACGGAAGCATAGTTGGTCAGTATTCTATATCGCTACAGGCAAACGCATCTCAAACCTTTAATTTTGAGGTTATTCCCACAAATACTGGCACAACAAGTGGTAAAATTAGTATCGAGGGAGACGAATTTGTATCCGACAATAGCACCTACTTTACAATTCAGGTGCCGGAGAGAAGAGAGGTTTTATGGGTAACGTCTTCTGATCAGGCATTACAGAATGTTTCATATACCCAATTAGTATTAGATGCATCCAATCAGAGTGATGCTCAACTAAGCTATGAAAAGATTGCAATAAATGACTTTGAATCAGCAAATTTTGAAGCCTTTGAGGCCATCATTTTTGATGGAGTTCGATCAATTCCTGAATTTGCATTCGATCGTTTGCAAAACTTCGTACAGAATGGGGGGGGAATCGTTCTATTTCCTTCAGAGCAGTCTGATATTCAAAGTTATAATGAGTTTTTAAATCTATACAACGCGGGTGAATTTATAGGCGTAGTGGGTGATTATGCTTCGTTTAACTCCATTGCTTCAGGAAATCAAATCCAGGTAGATCATCCCATATTCACTGAGCTTTTTGACGCTGATGAGAATGAACAGATTCGGGTAACAAATCCCGAAATATTTTATTTCTATCGTTTTCGGCCATCTACATCGCCCGGTGGATTTAATGTTATCACTATGAATACGGGGGATCCACTATTCCGAGAGAAAAGATTTGGCGATGGTCGAGTTATGATCTCGGCGATAGGAAATGATCCTGGTTGGTCGAATTTTGGGGTAAAACCATTGTTTGCTCCATTTTATTACAGATCATTATTGTACGTTGCATCATCTGCAGAAGGTGGCTTAATTGAACATGTTTTAGGTAATGAGTTTACTTGGACAGGAAGTATCTCTCCAGATAACCTGGTCTTAAAAAACGGAGATGACGAAATTGTACCGGAAATCAGAAATTCATCTCTTGGAATAGAATTATCTTATAGTGCCCTTAATTGGGAACCTGGATTTGTAACCATCCAAAATGAACAGGAAGAATACCAAATCGCCGTAAACCTGAATAAATCCGAATCAGAGTTTGTAACTATGGATGATCAAATATTATCAGAAAGTGCATTACGTATTCGAACTGTAAACACAGCTGAAATTCCTGAACAAGCGTTGACAAACGAGATTATTGCATCGGGATTTGGCCGCGAAATTTGGCAATGGTTTATGTGGGCTGGATTGTTTTTCTTAGTTCTGGAAAGTTTGATTTCTGCATTCTATAAAACGGAAACCTCAAGCTAATGAAAGAAATTCTATTACTATTTTTCCAAGGTGTGATGGTGCTCTTTACTGTTTCATCCACACTGCTGGCAGCGTATTCATTTCAGAATAAGCTGAGGTTGAGAAACGTACGCTTGAATTGGAGAGCTGGAAAAATGAAAGGTTATCCTTTATTTGCTACCGTTTTCCTGGGATTGATAACTACGCTTGGTTTAATAGTTTTCCTTATCGACGACACAAAAAATTTTGGGTATTTTGCAGCATACCTATGGATAGGAGGGATGTGGTTCATATCCAGTTATCTGGCTTCTAAGCATTATATCACCGATCATGGGATTGTGAAGAACCTGAACGAACCTTCTCAAACTATTCCATGGTTTCAAATTCTGGATTTTGTTGAGAAAGAATCACTAGAAGGTTCGGAATATACATTCACCTATTCTGAGATGGACAAATCATTAACGAAAGGGTATAAACAACTAAGATTATTTGTCCCTGCATCGAAGCGCAAAAAATTTCAGAATGTGGTATCTTTAAAACTTAAATCGCGTATCGAAAGCGATCTACTCCCCGATATAGATTTGCGTAAAATTCAAGAAGACTAAATAAAAGAGAATAATTGCTCGACGACGTTAAAAACTCAGATATTGAAAAAGAAAGAGTAATGCTGGTTGGCCTATACGGCCATAAAACGACTAAACGCCAGTCTGAAGAATATTTGGATGAATTGGAAATGCTCACTGAAACTGCTGGTGGCAATCCAATCGAGAAAGTATTGCAGAATCGTTCTCGTCCCGACATAAGTACTTATGTGGGTAAGGGAAAACTGCAGGAATTAAAAGGCCAGATGAAAGCGCTGAAAATCAAAACAATTATTTTTGATGATGATCTTTCGCCTACTCAAATCCGAAATATTGAAGCCGGAACTGATTCAAAAGTTCTCGATCGAAGTGCATTAATCCTTGATATTTTCGCGTCGCGAGCTAAAACTGCCGCTGCTAAAACGCAGGTCGAGTTGGCTCAGCTTCAATATCTACTACCAAGATTAACACGCTACTGGACACACCTTTCACGCCAAACAGGCGGAATTGGGACAAAAGGACCCGGTGAAACGCAGATTGAAACAGATAGAAGAATAATTGGCCAACGTATTTCAGTTTTAAAAGCAAAATTGGAAAAACTCGACAAGCAGCGAACCACACAACGAAAGGGTCGTGAAGGAATGACCAGAGTTTCATTAGTTGGATATACAAATGCAGGTAAGTCCACGCTGATGAATGCCCTTACAGAAACAGATGTACTTGCCGAGGATAAGCTTTTTGCTACGCTCGATTCTACAGTAAGAAGGCATCAGCTTACTAACCATGAAATATTGTTATCTGATACAGTTGGATTTATTCGAAAACTACCTCACAATTTGATTGAGAGCTTCAAGTCAACGCTTGATGAAGTGAGAGAGGCTGATATTTTACTGCACGTTGTGGATGGTTCAGCCAGTATGGCTCATGAATATATTGAGGTAGTTGAATCCACGTTGAAAGAACTTGATGCCACGAACAAGCGAACACTTCTTGTTTTAAATAAAGTCGATAATATGGACCATGAGCAGGTTGTTATGCTCAAAGATGAATATCCCGAAGCAATTTTTATATCTGCAGAAAGAGGGATCGGACTTTCAGAATTGGAACAAAAAATCGAAGACCTGATAGAAGACGAATACTTAAGCCGGTCAATTTCAATTCCGATAAGTAAATACAAGGCAATCGCTTTTATCCATGAAAACGCCAACGTAATAAGTGAAAAATATGTTGATGACAACGTGGAACTTTTTTATCGAATCGCGAAAAAAGATTTCAAGCAATTGTCGCATTTGTTAAATACTATAGGACACGAAAGTAAGGTTATATAAACATGCTTGTACACGAAATCATAGACAAAAACATTGCGCCTTTAAAGGTATCAGACTCGGTTGCGCTTGCTTTAACCAAGCTAGACCTGTTGTTTGTTACCCGCTTCCCTGTGGTGGATGAAGGGGTTATGGTTGGAATGGTTTCGCTAGATACTCTGATCGAAGTTGAAAACGAAGATGTCCTGATCAGTGAAATACCACTGCAGGATAGTATTTCAATTCCTGAAAGCCAGCATCTTTTTGAAGCAGCCAGAACAATGTTAGCCCATGAGTTATTTATTTTACCGGTAGTAGATCGGTATCACAATTTCTTCGGTGTTGTGAAAAAAAGAGACGTGCTACAGGCTCTTGGAGATGTATTCAACCTCGAATCGTTTGGTTCAGTTATAACAATTGAAATGATGCCATACGATTTCACATTAACTGAAATGGTGCGTCTTATCGAAACAGAAGGTGCCAAAGTATTAGGAATTGCTGTTGAGCAACCTAACGATGAACATGGCTTTTATCGAGTATCCATCAAGCTAAACCTGGAAGATTCGTCAACGGTGTGCTCTACACTTCAACGGTACGGATATGTGATAACATCACATCTTAGTAGTGCATCCATGGAGAAGGATTTTAGTGACCGAGCTGACGAACTTATTCGTTATCTTGATATCTAGAATCTAACCAAATACAATCATCACAGATGCGCTTCGAAGCACTAAGAAGCATTTTTTCAATTATTGCACTTCTACTTTTGCCGAGTACTACACTCGGGCAGGCTATCCAATCTGCCTCCACAGAATTATATGAAATGGGAATTCGTCTATATGATGAGGGTCATTTTGAGGAAGCAGAGTTATCACTGCAAAAATTTAAAGCTGCAAATGAGGAGCATGAATTACTCATTTCAACTGATTTTTTCATCGCCAAAGCAAAAGCCGGTTCCGATTCTGTAAATATTGATAGTTATTATCAGGAATTCATTTTAAACCATCCCGGTAGCGACTTATCTGTTATTTTACTCAAGGATTTAGGACATCGGTATACCGATAATCGTGAATATGATTTAGCAATTAAATATTACAATCAGGCGATTGATTCTTGGATGGGGAAAGAACGAGCGGCTGAAACAATGTATTGGGTTGCTGAAGCGGCTGCAGAAAAGAGAGACTATCAGGAATCGCGATATTACTTTTTGAAACTAGCTGATGAATACCCAGAGTCGGAATGGGCACCTGATGCGCTTTACGCTCGAGGGCGTCTGTATCTTACAGAAAATGAATACGACTCTTCTGCAATTGCATTTGAATTATTGAAGGAGCGATATCCAAATGACCCAGTTACACGAAGAGTAGGGACAGCACTGGGGGAATCTTACTATCAGCAGGCTAGGTATGAAGAAGCCATTGAAGCGCTAAATGCTCAAATGATTTTTTTAGATGATGAGTCTAAAATCAAAGCGCTCTTCTTAATGGCAGAAGCCCACAACTATTTGGGTAATTATGAGGAGGCTACGAAGGATTATTTGCAATATATCCGTCTAACTGAAGGAACAGATCGAGAAGCGCCGGCGCATTATGGATTGGGTTGGTTATATAGTCGGCAGGGAATTTATCACTGGGCAGCACAATCCTTTGAAAAAGCAATTGTTGATGATTCTGAGCTTTCCAGAAAAGCCATGTATTATGAAGCTATCAATCATAAACTTGGTGGTAATTATCAACGATCGATGGATACATTCGCGGAGTTTGGCGAGCGTTTTCAAAATGGACTTTGGGTCGAAGAAGCCTATTACGAATGGGCTATTTCTTCCTTTAAAGCCGGTGATTATGACGCGGCGATTGAGATTTTATTAGACCTTGTTCGAAATCAGGATGAACTCCAGGATCCTGGCAAAATCTATTCCATGTTGGGAGAATCCTATTTTGCAAACAGCGAATATACAAGAGCATCTCAGGCGTTCGAGGAAGCAGAAAATGTAGCTGATATAGATCCGGCACTACGACGTCAGGCCCGTTTTCAGAAAGGATGGATTCTATTTCGAAATCAGGCTTATGAACAAGCTCAACCTATTTTTGAGGCTGTTTATGCCGAAACACCAAATACTGAATTAGGGGCAGAGGCACTATTCTGGAGCGGTGATTCTTATTACAAACTGGATCAGTATGCAGACGCAGCTAAACGCTTCAAACTGTTTGTTGACAATTTCCCTGAGCATGAAATGATCGGCGCTGCTCGATACTCACTAGGTTGGAGCTACTTTAAAACAGGTGATTATGACTTGGCTGTTGGTCCACTGGAGGATTTCATCAACAACTATAATCCGCCACCAATTGCTCTTTATCCTTATGACGTAGATACAAGACTTCGAATTGGTGATGCTTATTATGCACTTGGTGATTACCGAAATGCCATTCAATTTTATAACCAGGCAATTGGAGCAGAACCAGGGGGTGACTACGCCATGTTTCAGGTTGCGAATTCATACTACAGATCAAATCGTACTTTTGAGGCCGTTAGCAATTTTCGGCGTATGCTTCGGATTTATCCATTCAGTCGACTTCGAGAGCAAGCCCAATACAATGTGGCTTATATCTATTTAAATACTTCAAATTATTCTCAGGCAATAGAAGAATTTCAAACGGTGATTCGCAGATATCCGGGTACAGATTGGGCAGCAAGAGCGCAATACAATATTGGAGATGCATTTTATAATGCCGGTGAATATGATCGAGCGGTAGATGCATATCAGATGGTATTAGAGAACTATCCAAAATCTAGATATATCATTGAAGCAATTAATGGTATTCAATATGCTCAGCTTTCTTCAGGTGGAGAGGATAGTAGTTCGGTTATTTTGGAAGAATTTTTAAGTGATAATCCTCAGTCAAGTACGGCAGACCGCTTACGATTCCGTCAGGCAGAAACTGTATTTCAAACGGGTGATTATGAGGGTGCAATTCGCGAATTCCGTCAATATTTAAGAGTAACTAATTCTGATGCACTCGCTCCGGAAGCGTACATGAATCTGGGTGTTGCTTATCGTCAAGTTGGTCAAGATGATCGAGCAATTTCCTCTTATCAAACGGTGATAGATGAATATCCAAATGACGATCAGGTTCCTGGCGCACTAACTTCACTTGGACTGCTTTATTTTGAATTGGATGAGTTTGAGACATCCCATGAGTATTTCAGTCAGTTGCTCCAGAAAGAACGCCGATTTGCACAAGAAGCATACATTGGAATGGGGAATGCAAGTTTATCCCAGAATCAATATGAAGTAGCTCGGGAAGAGTATGAAGCAGCTCTTCAAATCAATCAAGGAAATGAAGCAGCAAGTGTTGGGCTAGGTAAAGTAGCAGTTGCAGAACGCAAGTATGAGGAAGCACAACTCATTTTAAAACCAATTGCAGATCGAAATACGACTGAAATTGGTGCAGAAGCACAATTCTTTTTAGGAAAATCTCAGCAAGATCAGGGGAATTACGAAGAGGCGATAGCAGAATATGCTCGTGTAAAAATCCTGTTCGAAGCTTTTGATACCTGGGTTTCTTTGGGGATGTATTTCTCAGCAGAATCAAACATTCAGTTAGGTAATCGGGGAGATGCGTTAGCCATTCTAAACGAAATCATTGAATTCTATCCCGGTACTGAAGCTGCAACTCTTGCTCAGGCACTGATAGATCGAACTGGAGATTCTTAAACGACATAGATTAAAACTAAGTCGTCATCCTGAACCATGTGCTGAACTTGATTCAGTATTGATTCAGCATCTGTAATGGTAGAATCGTTGATATACATTCTAGCGCAAGCGTCCGCTTGTGCGGTATGAATTGGTCCAAGCGGACGCTTGAACCAGATTTTGCTTGTGAAGAACAAACAATTATTTTCGAGAATTGCTTTATCATTATCAATATTTACTATTTCTATCAATGGATTTAACTACTTAATCAGTGGACCACTCCAATTCATAATTGGTATTTACTATAGAAATTCAGTTCTAATTGCTACTGATTTTCGAACATACGGTGGATTTAGTTTTTATTATGAATCAAGTGAGGCTACACTTTTTGGAGTTGGAATAAATATTACTTCAATTCTATTACTAGTGTTTGATTTCTATCTAAGCAAGAAAGATTGAATTATTGATACATAAGTGGTTGTTCAATAATGAAGAGAAACAACTAACGAATAACGATTAACGATTAATAAAAACCGAAACAATAAATTCCCTACCTTCGTCTTTCGTTGTTCACATCTTACATCGAATTGAATGATCAAAAAAGTTACTCCGGCATTTTCTCTAAACGGGACCATTACTCCACCGCCTGATAAATCTATTTCTCAGCGGGCGGCGATTTTTGCATTATTGCATGATGGAAAATCTGTGATCAAGAATTATTCCCCGGCTGAAGATCCGCAAAGCACTTTGAATTGCGTTGAGATGCTAGGTGCTGAAGTAAATCAGATTGATCAGGTTGTTACCATTAGTGGGACTGGTCGCTATGGAGTTCGTGCTTTATCGAATGAATTAGATTGTGGGAATTCTGGCACAGCAATGCGACTACTTTCTGGTGTATTAGTTGGTGCAGGAGCTGCAGTGTATCTGATTGGCGATCCTTCTCTTTCTTCTAGAACGATGACACGCATCATCGAACCTCTTGAACAAATGGGCGCTCATATTTTAGCAAGAAATGGAATGTATGCACCATTATTTGTTACTCGTGAAGATCCCTTTATCCCAATGGAATATGAATTGCCGATTGCGAGTGCACAGTTGAAGTCGTGTCTATTATTGGCAGGATTATTTGGAGAATCTCCTACAAAAGTCATAGAAACAATTCCAAGTCGGGATCATACAGAGCGTTTGCTGAACCTGAACGTGGAAGAAGTTGATGGTAAAAGAGTGATTTCTGCTTCTATTGAAAATGAAATCCCAAACCAGAGTTATACCATTCCGGCTGATTTCTCAGCTGCTGCCTTTTGGCTCGTGGCTGGCTCTATCATGCCGGACTCTGAAATACGTATGAAGAATGTTGGATTAAATCCAACTCGTACCGGATTGCTCAACATTTTGATAGCTATGGGAGCTGACATCACGATCGAGAATCAGCATGATGAAGGCGCAGAGCCTTGCGGGGATATCATCGTTCGATCTGCCCAACTTCGAAAGATTGATCTTGATCCAAAACTGATTCCTAACTGTATCGATGAACTCCCGATTCTCTCTGTTGCTATGATGTTCGCGGATGGGACTTCCATCATATCTGGCGCCGAAGAGCTTCGCCACAAAGAAACCGATAGAATTATGGCCATCACAAAACTGCTTGATGCAGTTGGCGGAGTGTATGAAGAAATGGAAGATGGATTGGTTATTAGAGGAAATCCTGATTTTAAATTTGAGTCAGCACAGTTTCAAAGCTTTCATGATCACCGTATTGCCATGGCAGCAGCTATTTTATCTTTGAAAGGAAGTTCTGAATCAGAAATCGAAGACGCAGAAAGTGCGGCCGTTAGCTACAAGAGTTTTTGGAGTGATTTAGAGAGGTTGTCAAACTCCTAGTTGTCATGCTGAACTTGATTTAGCATCTGTAAGGAGTGATTATATAAATTTGATGAATATCAAAGTTTTTATCTTCACAGATCCCGGATCAAGTCCGGGATGACGATAATGGTAGGTCTATTCCTAATTCCCTTAATCCTAATTCCTCATTCGAAATGCATGACAAACCGTCCGCCAATACGACAGTTTGAAAAAACGATGAACTCATTGGCATTGTGCTTGCTTTACTCACATAGAATTAAAACGAAAGCGAGTACGACATGGGAGATTTTACAGAATTTGGTATAGAGATAGAGAAACACCTTTCGAAATTAGGAAAGGATATACAGGAATTTGTTGAGAAAGTGGTTCCGTTGAATCACGAAGACAAAGATTTTGCCCCAGATTGTGATATTCTGGAAAGTGAATCAGAATATAAAGTAACAATCGATTTACCAGGGCTGGCCAAGAAAGAGATCGGTATATCATTAAAGAACCATGTGCTTACCATAAAAGGTGAGCGGGATATAGTAGCAGGTGAGGGAGAAGAGTTTAAAAGACAAGAGAGAAAGCGTGGCGCATTCGCCCGCTCATTTGCATTACCCGAAGATGTAAATACTGCCGAAATCAATGCAAGCTTTCGAAATGGAGTGTTAACGGTTAGCATGCCAAAAGCTGAGTCGCTCAAAGACCGTTCGAACATTCCGGTTAACTAAGAAAATCAATCAATAAAAATTAAAAACAGACAGTAGACGAATGGGAAAGATTATTGGAATCGACTTAGGTACTACCAACTCTTGCGTTTCTGTAATGGAAGGAAACGAGCCGGTAGTAATCCAAAACGCAGAGGGTGGTAGAACTACTCCTTCTGTAGTCGCATTTAGTAAAGATGGAGAGCGCTTAGTAGGCGCACCTGCGAAACGTCAGGCTATCACCAATCCAGACAAAACAGTAGCATCTGTGAAAAGATTCATGGGTCGCATGTATGGAGAAGTGGGTGACGAAACCAAGCAGGTAGCATATAAAGTGGTTAAAGGCGATGACGGTACTGCTCGAGTTCAAATCGACGACCGAAAGTACGCACCACAAGAAATCTCTGCAATGGTGCTTCAAAAAATGAAGCAAACAGCTGAAGAATATCTCGGCGAGAAAGTGACGGAAGCTGTAATTACAGTTCCTGCTTATTTCAACGATGCACAGCGTAAAGCAACTCAGGAAGCCGGAAAGATTTCGGGTCTTGATGTAAAGAGAATCATCAACGAGCCAACAGCTGCAGCACTTGCTTATGGTTTAGATAAGAAAGACATCGACCAAACCATCGCCGTGTATGACCTTGGTGGTGGTACTTTTGATATCTCAATCCTTGAATTAGGCGATGGTGTATTTGAAGTAAAATCAACGAATGGTGATACTCACCTTGGTGGTGATGACTTCGACCAAAGAATTATCAATTTTTTAGCGGATGAGTTCAAAGCTTCTGAAGGTGTTGATCTTCGCAACGACCCAATGGCGATGCAGCGTTTGAAAGATGCGGCTGAAAAAGCAAAAATTGAGCTTTCTGCATCTCAAAAAACAAATGTGAACCTTCCGTTTATTACTGCTACTCAAGAAGGTCCAAAGCACTTAAACGTTGATTTGAGTCGAGCTAAGTTCGAGCAGTTGGTAGACGATTTAGTGGAAAGATCCATCACTCCTTGTGAGAAGGCATTGAAAGATGCGGGTATGAGCAAATCTGAAATCGACCAGGTAATTTTGGTAGGTGGATCAACTCGTATTCCACGTATCCAGGAAGCAGTAAAAGAATTTTTCGGAAAAGACCCAAGTAAAGGTGTAAATCCTGATGAAGTAGTTGCCGTTGGTGCTGCTATTCAGGGTGGTGTTCTTTCCGGTGATGTTGAAGACGTAGTTCTTTTAGATGTAACTCCTCTAACTCTTGGTATCGAGACATTAGGTGGCGTGATGACTCCACTAATCGAATCAAACAGTACTATCCCGACAAGCAAGTCACAAGTGTTTTCAACTGCTGCGGATAGTCAGAGCTCAGTTGAGATTCATGTGCTTCAAGGTGAGCGTGCTCAGGCTGCAAGCAACAGAACGCTTGGTCGTTTCCACTTAGATGGGATTCCGCCGGCGCCACGTGGTATGCCACAAATTGAAGTGACTTTCGATCTTGATGCAAACGGTGTTCTAAATATTGTTGCCAAAGACAAAGGTACCGGTAAAGAGCAAAGCATTCGAATCGAGTCTTCATCCGGATTGAGTGATGAGGAAATCGAAAAAATGAAGCAAGCTGCTAAAGATCACGAAGAAGAAGACAAGAAAATTCGTGAGAAAGTGGAGAAAATGAATCAGGCGGATGCTCTGATCTTCTCAACTAAAAAGCAGTTAGACGAATACGGTGATAAGATTTCTGAAGCCAACAAAACTGCCATCAATGATGCAGTTGCAAAGCTGGAAGAAGCGCACAAAGCGGAAGATCTTGATGGTATTGACGCTGCTATGGAAGGCGTGAATACTGCATGGACAGCTGCTTCTCAAGAAATCTACGCAGCATCTCAAGCAGAAGCTGCGGCTGGTGCTGATCCGGGAGCTGGAGCACAAGAACCAACTGCTGATACAGAAGCTTCCTCAGAAGCTGGCGAAGGTGCCGTAGATGCTGACTTCGAAGTTGTTGAAGACGACGACGATACTAAGTAAGTAAAAAATCTAGTCATCCTGAACTCGTTTCAGGATCTTTAAGCCTTCATGCTTAGCGTGAAGGCTTTTTTTGTGTCTTTTACTCTCAAAATTACTACAAAAAAGCGCTTTTTTAATACTAGTTGAATCGCTTTTACAGATGATTGGATAAAGTCAATTCTGTTAATTGGCTTACACTCGTTACCAACGTCCACGTTGGTAATGCATGCCAGAACCTCTGGTTCCATTTACATTTATCAAAGCCAGTAGGTTAATAAGTATTAATCAATTCCTAAAAAGTTTATAAAGTCAAAAAAACTGTAAGGATCTCAGCCCAAAGTGGTCTACTTCTATAAACAAACTGACTTAAATGGGAAGAAGCAGATATAAGTTTTATGAAGAGCAATATCCATATTTTGTAACTAGTACTTTAAAAGATGGCTTGCCCTTATTATCTCAGAGAAAACTGGCTGAAATAGTTCTTAAATCTCTATGCTTCTTACAATTTGAAAGAGATGTCATCGTCTTTGCCTATGTCATCATGGAGAATCATATTCACTTAGTTGTAGAAGGCAATGACTTATCTGAGAAATTAAGGCTCTTCAAATCCTATACTGGGCGAAAGATAGTTGACAAACTCAAAGTTGATGGGAATTCCAAATTATTGTCTCAGCTCAAATTTCGTAAACTAAAACAAAAACACAAAAGTGATTACCAAGTTTGGGAAGAAGGATTTCACCCTAAGCAATTAACGAATGCAAAGATGGTTACTCAAAAAATTGAATATATACATTATAACCCTGTAGATCGCGGGTTTGTTGATCTAGCCGAACATTGGAGATATTCATCGGCCAGAAATTATTTAGGAGCAACAGGTTTGATACCTGTTTCTTTGTTTAAAGGTTAGAAACTCGAACCTGAGGTTAGATTGGGCATTCCGAACTAGAAGTTCGGAACGAGTTGGATGGGGGACTAGTAACAGGTAACCATCGAATGCAAGGTTATGATACTGACTTTTGGGTTACTGCAATCACAAAAAGATAATTTATTAGCCTTCATGCATTCCATGAAGGCTTTATTTATACCTCTTACTCTCAAAAACGCACCAGAAAAGCGCTTTTTTCATATAATTTGAATCACTTTTGCATATGCTTGGATAAAGTCAATTCTGTTAATTGGTTTAATGATTTCAATTAATTGATTTTATTCTTAAATAATTTAAGTGAATCGTATTAGGCTGACTCAGATTCCTAATTTTTTCAGGTTTGAGAATTAAGAGTTATGAATTGCAGTTTTGTATCCGAAACTTAGAGTCATAATCTATTAGATGGAGCTTAGGTATGAATTCGAGCAATAACTCAGATGCGATGATGCAGGCGGTAATGAAGAATCGAGAGAAAATTTTAGTACTGGAGAGTATTGTAGAAGAACTGGTAAATACTGGTTATGTGGATCAAAATGACTACCGTCGATTTCATAAGAAAGCCGTTGAGCAAGTAAAAAAAGACTTCGAGTTATATCAACCGGGTGTTAATGATTTTTTGATGAAGCTGGGTTTATAAATCAGTTTTTTAAAAAAGTATCCTAAAAGTCGTTGTATCTTTCCTGAATGAACATTCTGGGAATAGAATCATCTTGCGACGATACCTCTGCTGCGGTTTTAACTGATGATGGAGTACAATCCAATATCATTGCCTCACAATCTATCCATGTTAAGTATGGTGGAGTAGTGCCAGAACTGGCATCAAGAGCACATCAGAAAACTATTAGTCAAACGGTGGATCAGGCGTTAGATGAAGCTGGTTCAAAAATTGAAGACATAGATTTAATTGCTGTTACTCAAGGTCCGGGACTAATGGGTTCATTATTAGTTGGATTATGCTTTGCAAAGGGAGTTTCCCTTTCAAAGAATATTCCGATTGTGGGAGTGAACCATATGGATGCTCACATTTATGCTAACTTCATCGATGAGAAACCAGAATATCCATTCGTTTGCCTCACAGTTTCAGGTGGCCACACTCAACTCGTGCTAGTAAAAGCGCCCTTCGAGCATGAGATTTTAGGTCAAACCAGAGATGACGCTGCCGGTGAAGCCTTCGATAAAATTGGCAAGATTATGGGTTTACCTTACCCGGCTGGACCGGAGATTGATCGACTTTCACAAGAAGGTGATTCCAAGTTCCATAAATTTCCACAAGCTCTGGTAAACGAGGGATTAGATTTTAGTTTTTCGGGATTAAAAACGAGTGCTCTGTACTTTCTTCAAGACAAATCAGAAAAATGGAAAAAAGAGCATTTGAATGACTTGTCAGCTAGTATTTCAGAAGCGATCACAGAAGTTTTGATCAAAAAACTAAAAAGAGCAGTAAAAGAAACCGGTGTAAAATCGATTGCAATTGCTGGTGGAGTCTCAGCCAATACCATGCTTCGGTCAAAAGCTGAAAAACTGGCCATTGATATGAATTTGAAACTCTATATCCCTCATATCACTTACTGTACAGATAACGCAGCAATGATTGCAATTACAGGCAAGATGTTGGCGGAGCATGGAAAAATGGACGACTTATCAATGAGACCTTTTGCATCCATTTGAAAATTATACATTATAAAATATGAATTTTGAATAAGATCGAAATCAATTCAAAATTCATATTTCAAAATTCCTACATTCTGCCCATGTCAGAAATTGATGCTTTAGAACTGAATTTGAATACGGGCGGACTCATGGTCATGAATGCCTCGTTATTCTTCATCATGTTTGGAGTTGCACTGGAACTAACGATTCAGGATTTCAGGGATTTGGCAAAGAATCCAAAATCTACTCTGGGCGGTGTATTTTCACAATTCATTTTTCTTCCGGCAATTACTTATTTGTTCATTGTAATTGCCCAACCACATCCGTCATTAGCACTTGGAATGATGATGGTTTCAGCTTGTCCTGGGGGTAATATTTCGAATTTTTTTTCACAGTTAGCCGGTGGAAATATCGCACTTTCTGTTACGATGACAGCCATTGCTACACTTTTAGCTATTGTGGCTACACCATTAAATTTTATGTTTTGGGCAAGCATGTATGGTCCAACAAACGCGATCCTTCAGGAAATAAGTCTCGACTTATTTGAGGTTTTTAGAATAGTAGTAATCATATTAGGAATTCCTCTAGTTCTTGGTATGATGGTTCGCCACTTTAAAGAGACTTTGGCATTAAAGCTTACCAAATGGATAAAGGGATTCGGGATAATCTTTTTTGCAGGATTCATCCTCACGGCTTTTGCATTGAACTTCGATAATTTCATTGAAAATGTGCATCACGTTGTTGGATATGTTTTTATCCATAATGCTCTGGCTTTAACAGGTGGGTTTGCAATTGCAAGTATATTGAAACTTACAATAGAAGATCGAAAATCAATTTCCGTAGAAACAGGTATCCAGAATTCGGGATTAGGTTTATTATTGATTTTCAATTTTTTTGAGGGATTAGGTGGCATGGCATTAATTGCCGCCTGGTGGGGTATTTGGCACATAATTATGGGTTTTACGATTGGCTGGTATTGGTCGATTGGAAAAGTAAGCTTACAAAAAGTGTTCTCTAATGCGTAAAAATTATCTGTGGTATAATTTCTGGCGATACTTTGTAGTAAAGGCTGGGCTCAAGCTATTTTACAAACGTGTTAAAGTTGTTGGTAAGGAGAATTTTCCAAAAGGTAAACCAATTCTTATCGCGCCTAATCATCAGAATGCACTCATCGACGCTTTATTGATTGAAACACATGTGCCAGGCACGATGGTTGCGCTTACCAGATCAGGAGTGTTTTCAACGAAATTTTCTAACTGGTTTTTACGCAGTTTAAATATGCTTCCGGTTTACCGAGTTAGAGACGGATTAAGTTCTGTAACAAAGAACAACGCAATTTTTGAACAATGTATTGAGCGACTTGGGGAAAAGAATTTAGTGTTAATTTTTCCGGAAGCTAATCATGATTTAAGACGGCGTATTCGTCCGCTAAGTAAAGGATTTACCCGAATTGCATTCGATGCTGAATTAAAATACGATTGGGAATTGGACTTACAGATTTTACCCGTTGGATTGAACTATTCAGAACATCGAAGATCAAGAAATAATGTTCAAATAGTATATGGAAAGCCTATTTCGGTGAAAAACTATAAAGAGCTTTATGAAACTGATGAGAGAAAAGCGGCTAATCAACTTAAGAGCGATGTTTCTGATGAGATGAAGGAAACTGTGATGCATGTCCCGAATCTTGATCAATATCCTGCCATGCAAGTTCTCTTAACAGATCTCGAAAATGATGTACAAGAGTATATTAATCCTGAGAAAGTAAATCAGAAAGTAAGAAGGCTAAGTGAACAACTAACTCCTGAAATAATCGAAACTGGTAAGCAAATCGTTGAGATTAGCAATACGTACGATATTTCCATCAAAAGTACATCTGGCAGAAAAAAGCCCTGGATGTATTGGGTGTTACTATTTCCACTTTATGTCTTTAGTTGGATAAATAACATACTTCCGTATCAGCCAATTAAGAGAATTATCAATACAAAAATTAAAGACCATACTTTCGATGCAACTGTGAAATACATGCTGGGTCTTATTCTTTTTCCGGCTTTTTGGGTTTTTGTCTCAATCGTTCTTTGGCTTAGTGGAACCCCAATGTTGTATATTCTAGGGTACCTTTCGGTGAGTATTTTTACCTCAGTTTATTTTAAAAATTCAATGCTATTATTCAGAGAAGCTACCGTAAAGAAAAAGTTAGACGCATTAAAAATTAATCAACCAGAAGAATATAAAACCTTTGTAGAAGGCATTAAAACATTGAACGAATTTCGGAAAAAAGCACTTTGATTGTGTAACATAAAACTCATTAAAAAAAATGAAACAGGTTTTAAGTTTATTTGCCGTTATAATTCTTTTTATAAACTGCGCCTCTGAAAATTCTCACGAGCAAATAACTCACCCAACCATCGAAAATGCAGTTGCAGTAATGCATCCTAAAAATGGAAGCGATGTTGTCGGTACTGTGTATTTTGAGCAAACAGAAAATGGTGTTCGTGTAACTGCAGAAGTTTCTGGGTTAACAGGTTCAAAACATGGTTTTCATATCCATCAATACGGAAATTGTACTGCTGATGATGGAACCTCAGCTGGTGGTCACTTTAACCCAAATGGAAATGATCATGCAGGACCAGAGGACATGAATCGACATATGGGAGATATGGGCAATATTGATGCTGATGAAAATGGGAATGCAACTTTAGATTATGTTGACAGCACAATTCAAATGCATGAAATAATCGGTCGTGGCGTAATCGTTCATGGCGGTGTTGATGATTTAGAATCTCAACCTTCTGGTGCAGCAGGACCAAGAATTGGTTGTGGAGTTATTGGAATTCAGAATTAAGTAGCTCCCTTTTTTCAATAATTCGGCTTAGTTTAGCTGAATGAGCAAAAACTATACTCAGAGCCTCTGGTTGAATAAACTTGAGGCTTATCCTATTTATACAGCACTGATTCTAGCGCTATTTACTCGCTCTGCTGTGTTGTTACTGGGATTTCAGGATTTTTGGGGAGATTCACACCATAACCTGATCATGAGTAAACTCACTTTAGATAACGGTTGGGTTTACTCTGATTTTAAAGATCGTCATTTAACGTGGTTTCCGGCTATTCGATACTGGGGTGCGATGGTACAGTGGGTCACAGGAACGTATTCTCTTCAAATAATGCAAATTGCAAATACCATTCTTGGTATTGCAACAGTTGGTGTTGGGACTTTACTTGCGAGCAGAATTTTTGAAAAAAAATGGGTGTTATTTACAGGGCTATTATTAGCTATTCAGCCCTACCTCATTGTATTTAGCTATATGAATATGGCAGAAATAATGGGTGCACTCGTGATAGTAAGTTGGTTTTTCGGGTTACATCAACAAAACAGATGGATTATCATTGGTTCAACTTTTTTGGCGGTCTTAACTCGAACAGAATTGCTTTATTTAGTTGGGATAACCGTTATCTACCTATTTCTTATCGGAGAAAAGAAAAGAGCACTATGGTCGGCAATTGGATCTGGGGCAGGCGTACTTGTCTGGTTTGGGTATTCTTGGAATACCACAGGAAGTCCACTTGGCTGGATGCTAATTCGTATTGGTAGCACTACAAGTAGCACAAATTTTTATACCGAAGATGTAAATAGTGTTGTTCGATATGTATTTACCCCACTATTTGTACTTCTACAAGGCTTTCCAATCATTGTATTTTTTATCTGGTTGAAGAAAACCTCCATAAGATTTCGTGAATATAGCATCGTAACACTAATTGGGTTTTTCTTGCTGAATCACTTGATATTTTTTCTATTTGCCCAAACTACCATCATTTCATATCCGGAGGCACGCTTTTTTGTGATTGTTCTTCCGATAGCAACTATTTGGTTTGTTGCATTGATGGCAAATGGATATTTCAGACCCTTTGTAGATCAACGGAAGGTGATACTGTTCCTTGCATTAACCCTCACACAATTGATAGTTCCTTACTACAGGCAGTATTCTTTGCAACCACGTAAAGAAATCGGGTTTTGGATGAAAGAAAATATCAATCAAAAAACAAAAATCTGGAGTGATTTAGCGGTTCCTATTGTAGAAAGTGAGTTGGATTTAGACTACTTCATCTCTTCTTATTATTTACTGAATGAGAATCGATATCAACATGACGATAGTGTAAGAATGGCAGAAGCCCTAAAGGCTATGAAGGTGGAATACATAGCTTCATATCCTGAGATTTTTGACTATTCTACCTTTCTGATTCCTGAATTGAGAAACCATAAACCATTTGAATGGAATGGAATTACATTTATACCCGTATTTGTTTACGAACCATATACCATGCAGCAGGCGAGTGTACATGATTATCTTCGTTACAGGTTTGAAGAGGCAACTAATCCTGCTAGTGTTTGGAGAATTTATACAGAGTAATTCATGGAATTAAACTTAACAACACCCGGACTTCTATTTTCAGCAATTTCGTTGCTATTGCTCGCCTATACCAATCGTTTTTTATCTATTGCAAACCTGATTCGAACACTTCACGGGAAGTATAAAGATACAGGTGATAAAGCGGCCAAAGCTCAGATTGATAATCTTCATAAAAGAATCAGACTGATCAAAGACATGCAGTTGCTCGGAATTGGATCGCTCTTTTTATCCGTCTTTTGCATGGTGGCACTTTTTGCAGGATGGGTGTTACTCGGAAAAATACTATTCGGGCTCAGTTTGATCCTACTCCTTATATCATTAGGAATGATGATGATCGAAATTCAGATCAGTGTAAAAGCCCTGAATATTCAACTCAATGATTTGGATTGATTTGCTAATTATGAGTCATCCTTGTAGATGTCAGGTAATTCGTTGACTGATTTGTTTCAAGATCTTATGAATCGAATCAGCAGTGAAAAGATGCTGAAATAAATACAGCATGACTTTTGAGAAAAGCACATCTAACTTAACTAGGCGTCCAACCCTTCATTCCGTCTTTGATAGCCGATCCGACATTTTCAATTGGAATTCTTTCCTGACTCATATCATCGCGATGACGAATCGTAACCATATTATCGCTTTCAATCGTATCGAAATCTACCGTGATACAGAAAGGAGTTCCGGCTTCATCAAGTCGGCGATAACGTTTTCCGATAGATCCGGCTTCATCGTATTGAACTGAATAATCTTCTATTAAATCAGCTTCGATTTTTCTAGCTACTTCTTGCAATCCCGGCTTCTTAACAAGTGGGAACACCCCAACTTGAATTGGAGCCAATTCCGGATGCATTTTAAGAACAACGCGTTTATCACCATCTACCTCCTCCTCGCGATAAGAGTCACAAAGAACCATAAGCGTACAGCGATCTAGACCAATCGATGTTTCGATCACATAAGGAACGTAGCGCTTGTTATTTTTCTGATCGAAGTAGTCGAGCTTTTTGCCCGAAAACTCTTGATGCTGGGTCAAGTCAAAGTCCGATCGATTATGAATTCCTTCCACTTCCTGCCAGCCAATCGGAAATTGATATTGAACATCAACAGCAGCCAGGGCATAGTGGGCAAGCTTATCCTGTGGATGATCGGCAAAACGAAGATTCTCTTCGCGAATACCAATTCGTTTGTGCCAGCTTAGGCGACGCTCTTTCCAATCTGCGTACGCATCGGCATCGGTGCCTGGTTCTACAAAATATTGCATTTCCATTTGCTCAAACTCACGCATACGGAATACAAATTGTCGAGCAACCACCTCATTTCTAAATGCTTTTCCGGTTTGAGCAATCCCAAAAGGAACAGCTACTCGGCTCGTATCAAGTACATTCTTGTAGTTAACAAAAATACCTTGTGCAGTTTCCGGACGAAGATAAACTCCATCTTCTTCGGATGAAGTGGCACCAAATGCCGTCTTAAACATCAAGTTAAACTGGCGAACTTCTGTCCAATCGAAAGCCCCGGAATCTGGTGACTTAATCTCATTTTCGATAATGATATCGTATAAATCTTCTGTCAGGCTTTTTCGAGTACCTGAGGTATCTAATAATTCCTGAAGCTCAGCAGCTTTTTCTGTCTTTCCATCTTTTTCCAACTTGAAGATGTATTGCTCGATCAACATATCAGCGCGATAACGCTTCTTAGACTGCTTGTCGTCGATCATAGGATCATTGAAACCACCCACATGACCGGAAGCTTCCCATACTTTAGGGTGCATGAAAATAGCCGCATCAACCCCTACAATATTACTATGGCGTTGGGTCATTTCTTTCCACCATGCATTGCGGATATTTCGCTTTAGTTCTACACCTAAGGGGCCGTAATCGTACACGGCACTGAGTCCACCATAAATTTCGGATGACTGAAAAATAAAGCCACGTGCTTTGGCTAGAGAAACAATTTTATCTAAGCTGTCTAAATTCGACATGGAGAAGTTCTACTTCGTTACTGAGTATTAATGAGCGCGGAAGATAAGGATTTAGGCAGCTTCTTTTAACATATATTGCCAGAAAGTTATTTCATGCTTTTCATTTAATCCCAATTAAGAATTAAGAATTAAGAATGGTAATTTCTCAATTCTTAATTCACTCATTCATAATTCATAATTTTATTCATGAAAGTCGGCATACTAGGCGCGACGGGCGCTGTAGGACAAAAATTTATTCGTTTACTCCAAAACCATCCATGGTTTGATATTGCAGCTCTTGGAGCATCATCTCGATCAGCAGGTAAAAAATACATAGATGCAGCTAATTGGATTGAAGATGTAAGTTTACCAGGTTATATCGCTGAGATGGTGGTAAATCCATGTGATCCTAAACAGATGGGTGATGTTGATTTTGTATTTTCAGGATTGGATTCATCGGTTGCTTATGAGATTGAAGGAGCTTTTGCAAAAGCTGGAATTCCGGTAATTTCCAATGCGAAGAATTACCGACAGCACCCAAACGTGCCATTACTAGTTCCGGAGGTTAACCCGGATCATATCGAGTTAATTAAAACTCAGACTTTTTCTGAGGATAATTCCGGCTGGATTGTAACGAACCCAAATTGTGTGGCAGTACCACTCTCGTTGGCATTGCGTCCGATTTACGATGCTTTCGGTATAGAGGCGATGATCGTAACTACTATGCAGGCTATATCTGGAGCAGGATATCCCGGTGTTCCAAGTTTGGATATTTTGGGAAATGTGGTTCCATATATTTCCGGTGAAGAAGATAAAATTGCGCCTGAGACTCAGAAACTATTAGGAAGCCTTAAAAATGGGGCCATTCAAAATCCTGAATATCCGGTTCAGGCGACTTGTACTCGAGTGCCAACACTAAATGGGCATATGGCAGCAGTTACGGTTCAGTTATCTAAAAAACCATCTAGCATTGAAGCAGTGAAAGAAGCTGTTCTAGGATTCGAGAATCCAATAGCAGATCTGGACTTACCTTTTGCTCCAAAGGATGTAATTGTTCTTCACGATGAAGAACGATTCCCACAACCACGACTTCATGCCGATCATGAAAATGGAATGCAGCTACATATGGGCCGATTACGCGAGGCAGAAGTGTTTGATATCAGTTTTGTATGTATGGCACATAACACCATTCGTGGTGCAGCAGGTGGCGCAATCTTGAATGCGGAATTGTTGGTGGAAAAGGGCGTTCTTGTAGATCGTTAAACGCTAATCGAACTTATTTTCGATTAACGAATAACGAAATTCGAGTAATGAAAGATTACTCCCTCCGTCGTTCCAATGCCACATTAATCTGAGAACAAAAATCCTCCGCTTGTTTCCGGTGATCGCGATCAATTTGCAGGTGAATTACACCTTTTGAACTACCTGGGAGTGGATCAAGAAAAACGGATTTAACCGTTTCTATGATCACATAGGCACTAAAGAGTGTTTTCTTAAATCGAATGGATTGCACCAAATCGACATTGAAGGAAAACTTGTTCAAAACACTGATGGAAGTACGCGTCTGATCGTACAGTTTGTATTCGAAAAGCAGCTCTTCTCCTTCAATACTTAAAACTCCGTTGATGGTTTTATAGGTTACCTGACCATCTGTCTGTTGAACTTCGTAGTTATAGGCGAAGCTCATTCAGTATCCTCATCAAGCTCGCGAAGTTTCTTTTCCGATAAGAAGAGATTCACATTAGAGGCAAGGTTTGCAGCTATCTCACGATTCTTTCGCTTCACTTTTAGGGTGCGGGTAAGCAAATCGTTTCCTGGAAAATCTTCAAACACTGTAGCTCTTTTAGCATGAAGAATCAGCCTGCCACTAAATAGTTTTTTCTTGTATTCAATCAGATCAATGTCATCTAAACTAATCTCTACCGTTTTAACTCCAGATTTAACAACCTCTACAATAGCATCTTTTTTATGGTATTCAATAAGAAGTTTCCCCTTCTCCACGCGCAGAATTCCTTCCAGCATCATGAATCCGCCGTTCTGTTCATCGTCATAAAATGGAAGTGCACGCATTATAAGTCCTGTTTTTTAGTGGGTTAGCGACGATCATATAAATCAGAAAAAAAGTACAAAAAATCTGTAAGGAGTGCGCACGGAATTGGTCTCACTTTACAGCATAGAGACGACAATCATTGCCTTGGGAGACGAGAAGCTCCCAATGTCCTTCCATGGGTGAAAGGTGGAAAATCCTTTTACCCTTTTTTTAATATTTCGTTAACCGATTAAAGACATCTTGCTAAGAAGTAAGATTGCAGCTATTCTAAGTTATGGTGCGTCTGGCTATCATTTTGATTCTATTACTCGGGGGAAGGGTACATGCACAGGTTTTTGAAGACGATTTCTCCGATGGGGATTTTACTACCAATCCAACCTGGTCTGGTGCTGATTCCAATTTTGTGATTTTTAATCTGGAGGGAAATCCGTTGCTTCGATTAAACGATAATGAGGCAGCAAGTAGTTATTTATCAACTCCATCAAATGGGATTGTAGGATATTGGGAATTCTTTATCCGAATTGATGGGAGTGCACCTTCTGGATCAAATAAAGCTGAAGTTATACTTGTGAGTGATACCCCCGATTTATCGGGAACTTTTAACGGATACGGCATTCGAGTTGGTGAAACTGGGGATGATTTTATCAGATTAATTAGATATGACTTGGGTAGCGAAGGAACTATCGTTCTATCCGATACCACAGTGTTTGGCAGCAACGGTGATTATCGAATTAAAGTTACTAGAGATGCAATAGGCAATTGGAGTTTAGAAGTTGGTGACGGATATAATGGGGAGTTAGTAAATAGTGGGGGTACAGGATTCGATGATACTTATTCGAGTTCATCCTACTTAGGCGTAAAAGTCACATACACTTCTAGCCGAACCGTTGATTATTTTTTTGATTTTAAAATTGATGAGCCTGTGGTAATTGCTGAACCCGTATTAGTTACGGGCATTGAGCAATTAGACGATTCGCAATTGAGTATACAGTTTTCACGAGACTTGAATCTTGGAATAATTGAGACTGAATATTTCACGCTCAATGGGAATACAACACCAACATCTTTATCTACTACAAGTCAGAGCTCACTTCTACTTGGATTTCCTTCTCCATTTTTAAAGGGAAGAAACACCTTACAAATCTCAGACATCCAATCTGCCAATAATGATGCAACAATTAAAGACACAACATTAACTTTCTTCAATTTTGGTGAGTTTGAAGTTGGAGATGTACTAATCACCGAATTTTTAAAAGATCCTCCACCAGGGTCAGGGTTACCGGAATACATTGAGCTTATTAACCGAACAGAAGAAGCAATTAATCTTAAGGATTGGCAAATCGGCGATAATTCAAGTCTAGCATCAATATCTGATTCTATTTTTATTCTACCTCCTGATACTTTTTTAGTTATCACAAGCAACTTGGAAGATTTAAAAACTGTTTTTGGCAATTTCCTTGCTCTCGATGTTTCACTTCCTGCCCTAAATAACACGAAGGATCAAATTAGAATTTTTGATGAGGATGGTAACCTTGTGGATTCTTTAGAATATGAATCGGATTGGGGCGGGGTGGATGTAGCTCTGGAAAGAAAAAATTTAGACGTTTCATCAACCTTCAAAGTCAACTGGGGAGACTCCCCAAATGTTCTGGGAGGTACACCCGGTAGTAAAAATGAAATAGAGCAAGATGTTTTTCCACCTGAATTAACAGACTTCGAAATCCTAAACGACTCAACTTTTCAACTGATCTTCAATGAGCAGATAAAGCCAGGTCCAGCCGGTAATCCAGATAATTATTCGATTGCTGTTCCGGTAGCACTAACAAACCAACAGAATATAACCGGTGAGAATGATTTTGTGAATGCTACTTTTTTTGAGCCAGATACTGTAGTTCTTGAATTCAAGGAGCCAGTTTACTCTGGGAATTTCTCGAATATTCTTTTTATCGAGAATCAAGAGGATGTATTTGGTAATGTCGCTGAAGTCATCGAGCAATTTTATGATTTGATAGCGACGAATGAACCAGAACCCGGTGATTTGGTGATCAATGAAATCATGTACGATCCTCCTCAAGGATTTTCGGAGTTCGTAGAGATTAATCTGCATGAGTATAAAGTGTTCAATTTAAAAGGCTGGACTATTTCTGATAATTCAGGAGAGGATATCATAATCACAGGCGAAGATTTTTTTATTGCAAATTCAGGGGTTTCGTTTGATCGCGGGCTGGCATGGAATCAACATGTTATTCTTGTACCGGATAGTACTATTAATGAATTGGCTGAGCGCAGAATTATTAACCCTCGCTTTCCAACACTAAATAATTCGAGTGATGCAATAGTTCTAAAAGATCCTAATGGGGTAGTCATCGATTCATTGACCTATTTCTCATCCTGGGGTGGTAGGGATCGCTCATTAGAAAGACGTTCACCTGAGTTCCCATCTACACTTCGAGAAAATTGGGGGGATCATCCGACAGAAAATCTTGCTTCTCCAGCTCAACTTAATGTGTTAAGTAATGATGAAGATGCTCCTATTTTAGTAGACTTCAAATTAGTATCTGATCGATCAATAGCGCTTATCTTTAGCGAACAACTTCAGGATTCTTCCGCTACAAATCCCGAAAATTTTGGATTAACAAATCCATTATCTGCTTCACCAATTTTATTTCGTCCCGAATCTGTTGATTTTTTTTCACCGGATACCATTCAACTCTCATTTGAAGACCCTTTTTTTGAGTTCAATGTGCTAGAGATATTCAATCAAACAGATTTCTTTGGAAATAGAAATGATCGCATACTCATCAACTTTGAATATGTAATTACATCAACGGCTCAACCGGGAGAGGTGAAAATCACTGAGTTTGCTTACGACGCCCCTGAAAGATTTTCAGAGTTTGTGGAGATATATAATCCAACGGAAAAAAACTTCGATTTGAATGGGTGGACATTCAATGACAATTCTGGAAATAGGAAGGCTATTTCAAATACTCAATTCTTCTTGAAGGCAGGTGAATATGCCATTCTTGCTCCTGATTCTACATTGATTGAAACATTTAGTAGCAGAAAGCTTCTTGATATTTCTGGATTCCCGGCTTTGAATAATTCTAGTGATGCCTTGGTTCTTAGGGATGCTGAAGGTGTTTTAATGGACTCATTGACTTATTCATCAAGTTGGGGAGGAGATGAAGTATCACTTGAAAGGCGATCTATTGATTTCCCGTCCATTTATCAAGAAAATTGGGGGGATAGCCCGGCATTTGAAGGTGGAACACCGGGAATCGCCAATCAGATTCCCAAAGACACTAAACCACCATTCGTAATAGAATCCCGATTTATCTCAAGCAGAGAAATCCAGCTCATTTTTGATGAACGACTATTTGGCGAGGAAGCCGTTAACCCCGAGAATTACTATGTCAATAATAGTTTTACTGCGAGTTCTGTCTTAGCAATTGGAGATACTATCGAGATTACTTTCAATGTTGATTTTCAAGATGGTGACACAATTGCAATGGTTTTAAGAAATCTGGAAGACCTTTTTGGAAATGTTCAAAACGAACAAGTAATTCGCCTCACTTTTGTTGAGATTTCGCAAGCCACTCGCCAGAATGTGGTAATTAACGAAATTCTTTATCGAAGGAAGGATGCCTTATCACCCGAATTTGTAGAGTTATTTAATCCAACTACCTTCAACTACGACGTAAGTGGATGGATTCTATCAGATGCAGGGTCGAATGTTGAACTCCCAAACAATACCATTATAAGTGCTGGGGAATATCTAATTCTAACTGATCGGGAAGACTTTGCAGAATCTGTGTCAACAGGTCTTTATTTAAGTAATTTTCCCAATTTAAATGATAATGGAGATGAGATAATTATCAAAAATTCAGAAGGTTTCACGATTGATAGTCTATTCTACGAATCCGACTGGGGATACAATGAGCCGGGTATTTCAATTGAACGAAAAGATCCATTAGCTGCGTCATTTGATGCGTCGAATTGGGCCGCTTCAACTTCGGAACCCGGAAATTCAGCCGGCGAAATAAGTTCAGTTTTTGAGGAAGATGTAACTCCTCCAAACATACTCTTTTCTTCGATTAACGATTCAAGCCTGTTCATTGCTTTTACGGAGGTCGTACGAATAACAAATGAAACTGAAATTCTGGTTCAGAATTCTGATATCAATCTGTCAGAAATACCAAGGTTAACAGGATCAGAAATTACAATAGCATTAGGATCACCCACATCAAAAAACAGTAATTATTCTAATCCTGCCCAATTATCTATTCAAAATTTGAGTGATTTTAAAGGCAATGTCGCTACTTCTGTTTCAAGTTTAATTGCAGAACCTCTTAAACCGGGTGATATCATCATCAACGAGATTTTGTACAATCCTTTAGCTGATAATGAGGATAATTTACCCGACCAAACAGAGTATATAGAACTCTACAATCCCACTGGGCATGCAATTTCTTTGGAAGGAATTTTTTTGCATGATGCACCCGATGAAGATGATGAAATTAGAACCATTTTACCGGTTTCAACAGAGTTTAAATGGTTGGCACCAGATTCATTTATGTTGATATATTCCGAGGATGAAGCTCAGAGTTTCAATCAGAGTAAGCTTGCCAGATACTTCGAACTGGAAAGCGTTTTGGAATCGGAAGTTATCCATATTGATCGTTCAAGTTTAAGTTTAGCATCATCTGGTGATGCCATTTATCTGGCAGATAGTACCGGAGCAACAATAGATTCTGTCTTTTATGATGAGAGCTGGCAGAACCCAAATCTTTTCGATACTCGTGGTGTTGCTCTTGAGCGTATCGATCCGAATAGATTTGGTAATGATGCAACAAACTGGTCTTCGTCAACACATCCAACAGGTGGAACTCCTTTAATGCAAAACAGCATCTTCCAGGAAGCTGGTGCAACTCCTGATGCAAATGGAATCTCATTTACGCCAAATCCATTTTCACCCGATGACGATGGTTTTGAGGATAATTTGTTCATCAATTACAATTTAGATGCACCGGATTATCTACTTCGGGTACGAATTTTCGATCGATACGGTCGTGAAGTGAGAGAATTAGTGAATAATTATCAGGCCGGGTTCGAAGGTTCCCTAATTTGGGATGGACTTACGGATGATCGAACAAGAAATCGAGTTGGAATCTATATCGTATACTTCGAAGCCTATGATAGTGCCAGTGAGAAAGATCGAACTTTTAAAGAGACAGTAGTACTTGCTAGGAAATTCTAATCAATTAGGAATTAGGAATAGGCGAATTAGGAATAAAATGAGACGTATTCCTAATTTTATATTCCTAATTCCCTAGTAAGATTTAGTTGCCAAAAGTATAAGTTACACCAAGGCAGAATAGGCTAGTGGTCATGCTATATGAAACATCACTTCCAGGAATTGCACCATGTGGTGGGTTCATTCCAATGAACATTGGATTATACATTTGCCCACTGGTTTCACCTGCGCTTGTACCATAGTGGTATAGTGCGTCGAGCGCAATGCTTTCATTGATTTCAAAGGTAGTTCCAATTTGAAATGCATGCTTAATTATCGCTGTAGCAGGAGTATTAAAGAAGGCTACATCACTGGAAATAGGATTTTCACTGAAAGTATATCCAACACGGATTGGAGCATAATCGAAGCCTTTATACTGAATTCCGGCAGAAATTACTGAAATGCTACTCCAACCAAATCCCTGTACAGAAGCGGTTGGATTCCAGCCTGCTGCTGAGAAGCCATCAGTATTTTCATAATCGATATATCGATAATCACTGGCTACATCAAAAAGATCGGTTGAATAACCAACACCAAATGATAGAATAGCTGGATAATCCATTGTGAACGAGTTGGTTCCAGTACCATTATCTAAGAATGTGTTATCGAATTCGAACTCGTTGAATTCCTGAGATGTTTTATATGATGCTCCTAATTGAAGTCCATTACCTGAATCGAAATACAGACCAAATTGTGCACCGAATCCGGTAGCATTAGTTACATCAGTTGAAGGATAACCAGCCAGGCTAGGATCAGAAGTTGGGTTTGGTGATAATTCAAGCGTTGCAAAATCTATCGTTGGTTCTACACCAACAGATAGTTGTTCGGTGATTTGATACGCATAGCTCACACCAATTTGCAATAGTGCGTAGTTTGATTTGATTTCACCAAATCCACCCATTGCCTGTGGCATAGTAATTGGGTTGGTATTGCTTTCAGGGAAGGTGACACCAAATCCACTTATGCCGAAGGCCGATAATCCAAAGGTATGTTTTGAATCAGGATCACCAAAAACGACACCTAATGATGGCATAGGTGATACACCTCGATCATCTTCTGTGGTACCCGTCATAAAGTTACCGGTTGGAGCTCCGGTATTATCAAAAATTGGTACGGTTGATGATAATTCAGGAGAAGAGAAGAAGAAACCTAAGTCAAACTTTGCTTGAGTATTATCAAAAGCAGAAATGGAAGCTGGGTTCCATTGCAAGGCTCCTGAGATGTCAATTGGGTTTGCAGTTGCAGCACCACCCATAGACATATTAGAAGCGCCAACACCTTGCATAACATGCCCAACTTGTGCGGCTAATGTCATGCTGGTTACAAAACAAACTAAAATAAAAGATAAAGTTTTCATGTCCTTTTTAATCAGATTATTAGTATGGTTCAAAAATATTTGCAGAACAAAAAAAGCCCACTGATCTTAACCAAGGGCTTTTTTTACGCTTACTGAGTATTTATACAGCCTAGGTAAAGATCACTTCAGCCCCGGCTGATTTTTCATAGAAATCTCCTACAGTAATGATATCATCTACATATTCGCAGAAGTCGTCTTTTGTTAAATGGAACATGTCTACAGTTGCTTTACAGACATAAATCTCTGCGCCTGTATCATGAATCATTTCCATAAATTCACGAACGGGTGGGATATCAAGCTTTTCCATTTCATCTTTCATTTTGTTCGTAGCAAAAGAAGACATTCCCGGGAGGCCACCAATCATGGTTGGAATGTGCATCGCAGGGTTGCCAACTGTGGCTACTTTTAAATGATCCATGCGCTTGTCAATTACTGCATCCAATCCAAAGAAAGTGAAAAACAGAGTCGCTTCAATTCCTTCCATTCGAGCTCCATTTGCCATAATTAAGCCCGGATATACTCCATCAAGAGATCCCTTTGAAATGATGATTGATACTTTTTCAATAGGCTTAGGTGGAGTTTCTACTATATCAGTTCCGAAGGTGTCAACATTTGTGCTCATGATAATCTCCTTATTAAATACAACCTTTTGGTTTAGGTAGACCGGCAATCTTCGCAGCTTTTTTTGCAGGTCCTTTTGGGAATAATTGGTACAATTCTTTCGTAGATACTCCACTCTGTTTAGTTAGTTTGCGAATGGTTGGAGCATCTCCTTTTTTATCGAACTCATCGCGAATAAAGTTGATTACAATCCAGTGGCGTTCGTTTAAATCTCCTACTTCACAATCGTAGGCAAGTTGTTGGGCCAGTTCTACAGACCAGTCGGCGCGGTTTGCTAAGTGGCCGTCTTTATCGAATTCAAATGTGCTTAAATCTACTGTTAAGGTTTCCATAATTACCTCGTTAATTGTTTAATTAAAATTTCTTGTTAGGCTGGTTCAAGTTCATCCATTGTTGGTACATATTTCCCAGCCATAGACATTTGTGACTCCATTGGTAATTCTTTGCCTTTAATAAGGAGGTTCCAGTAAAACCAACGAAAGCCCATTTTACCCAGGTGATTCATCCTGGACTCTTTTAACAGTGAAAATGGACCAACTCCAGGGATCGGGAATTTTCCTGGAAGTGGCTCAGTCTCATAATTGAAATCAATTAAAAGTCCTTTCCCATCGCCAGATTCGATGAAGCAGTTTGCATGACCATCAAAAGAAGCTTCCAATGGTTTACCAGCAATGGCCGATAGTAAGTTTTCAAGTAAAATATCTGCCTCAAAATGGGCTACAGAGCCGGCTTTAGAAGATGGCAGGTTTGTAGCGTCACCTATTACGAAAATATTTTCCCAATTTTCAGATTGAAGAGTGTGTTTATTGGTTGGGATGAAATTTAGCTCATCACCCATATCGCTACGCTCAATCGCTTCGATACCCATATTGGTTGGTATGCTCACAAGCAAGTCAAAATCGACTTCCTGTTCATCCCATGAAATAATCTTCTTCGCTTCGTTATCTACACTCCCGATACTAAAATCAGTAATAATGTTGATGCCTTTTTCTTCCATAAAATTGCCTAGCTCCTGAGCAGCTATAGGTTTTGTGAAAGCTGCATCGAGTGGAGTTACAAGTGTGATATCCACTTTGTGCCGCATATTACGTTTCTTGTAATAATCATCGGCAAGAAATAGAAACTCGAGTGGAGCAACCGGGCATTTAATCGGCATCTCGGCTATGTTAACAACCAGTTTTCCGCCATCCCAGTTTTTCAAATAATTCGCTAAAGCAACGGCGCCCTCAATGGTGTAAAAATCGAATATTTCTTTATGCCACAATTCATCGTTTAGTCCTTCTATTTCATCGGGGCAAATTTCTGTACCTGTTGCTACAATTAAGAAGTTATAGTCAAGCTCTTCCCCATTTTCGAGAAGAACCTTGTTTTCATCAGGAATTATCCGATCAATACCTGTAAAAATTGAACGCGCTTTCTTAGGTAAGAAATCTTTTTTTGGTTTAACCACATCTTTTTCGTCATAGATGCCGAATGGGATAAAAAGAAAACCTGGTTGGTAGTAATGGTTTTCGTCTTGATCTACAATTACAAGTTCCCATTCTTTAGGGTCGAGGGCTTTGGTGAGTTTATTTAGCATCATTGTCCCGGCTGTGCCCGCACCAAGTATCACAATTCGCTTCATGCCATATACCTCTATCAATTTTAGGTTATGAAATGTTTAATGCTAAAGGATAGGATATGAGTATGAATATTTTGTGAAGCACCAGAAAAGCGCTTCCATAGGGGGAATCTTATGTTTTAGAAATAAATAAACCAGATTAAAGTCTGTATCGGAGACTAAGCGTCATAAACCAATTTCTTTCCGGTGCCGGTTGGAAATAACGGCTGCCAAATGCATTGATGTCAAACCCACGACTGTATTGTTCATCCAATAAGTTGTCGATGCCAAATCCCAGGTCGGCATTAAGTTTTTTAAGGATATTGCCTGACCAGCCAATTTTTGCTTGAACTAGTTGATAAGAGTCAGAGTAGACAGAATTGTCGTCTTCGAGGGGGATTTCATCATTGAATGTGTGAGAGATCGATGAATAAAGTCCAGTAGATAGTATAACAGATAGGGTGTTGAATAAAATATAAGGAGCCACGCCAGTTAGTTCATTTCCACTGAAATTACCTTCAGTTGTAATGTATTCATCAAACTTAAAATTGTTATAGGTGTAGGCAAGTTTCCAATCAAATCTACGTATAAACCCATTCGGATCATCTATTAGGATCAAATCTGAATTCAGTTCGATTCCGAATTGATTGGTACTACCGGCATTTCTAAATAATGCTGTTCCTCTTTGAGATTGCTGTTGCACAATGCTATCACTCAATCGATAGTAGAAAGTTGTGGCATCAAAGCCCCATTTCCCTTCGAAGGCGTATCCTCTAATTCCCAATTCAATGTTGGTTCCAATTTTGGGTTGGAGTCCTTGATTGATGCTCCCCTCATTGGTTCTAACTTCTTCAATAGTTGGTGGTGAAAAGCCATATCCAATTCCACCAAAAGCGGTGATTGATTCAGTCAGGCGTTTTGCAATGGAAAATCGTGGTACAAATTGCGGTTCAAAATCGATTCCGATTTTTCCGACTACATCATCTTCTACAGTAGTGACTAATCGATTGATTTCATAGTTCACATAATTCAAACTAAAACCTGTATTGATAATCCAGCCGCCAGTTAAATCCAGATTTAGGGAAGCAAAGGTAGTTGAGTTCTGGACTTTTAGAAGATCGTCAAAATTTAGAGCACCGACTTGAGTCGTATCGTTTTCGAAGTTGCGCGAAGAGTAGCTGGATGCCTGGTATTCGGTCCCGAAATTCAGTTGGGCTTCATTATCACCCAAGAAAAAATCATATTTATACAAGGTTCGAAAGCCGCCACTTTTCCGGCTGTCCACTTTGTAATCGAAATTGAAAGGATTTTCGAAATCACTGAATGTCCCAAAAGCAGAAGCTGAATTAAACCATCGATCTGTGATTTGATAATCGTGAGTGAGACCAAAAATTAATGCTTCTTGTTTGATGCTCGCATTCGCATCTACACTGCCTAATACAAACGCATTTCCGGGGCGAGCTTGAGTAGGATCTTCAGCAAACTGTTCAGCATTCAGCCCTCCGGGGATTCCATAATTCAGTTCTGAATACAATACACTAGCTATTAAATCGCGCCCTTCAGCGTATTTAGTGTTTCCAGATACTTCTAACACCCTACGATCAAGGAAAGATTGATCGCGGTACCCATCGGTCGATTGTTCAGCATATTTGAAGGAGAGAGAACCATTTTCAATATTATCATGATAGCCAAGTCGAGTAGCCCAACTCCCAAAAGATCCGATGGTGGAAGAACTGGTTACCTGATCCTGCAAAAATGGTTGCGTACTTTGAATACGAATTACCCCACCATTTCCGGCGCCAAATAAACTACCAGCCGGTCCTTTAATTACCTCCAGAGATTGCATATTTGATACATCCAATATATTCAGAAATGTACTCCCGGATGGTTCTGTAAATGGTATTCCATTCCAATACACTTTCACATTTCTTATTCCAAATGGCGACCTCAACGAACTACCACGCACGGATATACGATAGCTTCCCGTTCCTCGCTCTTCCATTCGTACACCCGCGATGGTGTTCATCCCAAATAATAAACTGGTAGCATCCAGAGAGTTTATAATCTGGGGATTGATCGTAGCAATACTGATAGGTGTCTCTAAAATATTTCGATTAGTTTCGAATCCAACAACAACGATTTCATCTATTTCAACTTCAACAGTATCGATCTGGGATTGTGCAAAAAGGATAGTTGGGAGAATAAGGAGTATTGCTATTATTGAGAAAATCCGCATAAGGAACAAAAACGAGTTGTTGAATTAGGAATGAGGAAATGAATACATTCCTCCCTAAAAAATAGTTCTCATAAAAGTATTGAAAAATAAGACGGCCCCTATAGGTATTTTTGATTCAGGAATTGGCGGACTCACAGTTGCTAAGGCAGTTATGGAAAAGCTTCCGCACGAAGATATTATTTATTTTGGCGATACTGCTCGAGTTCCATATGGGATAAAGTCAGAAAAAGTAGTACGAAGTTATGCACTTGAGATTACTCGGTTCCTTTTGGGAAAAGGGGTGAAAATGATTTTGATCGCCTGCAATACCGTTTCAGCATCGGCAAAAAAGGAGATTCTGGAAATCGCAGTAGATATACCTGTGTTAGATGTGATCACAACCGGATCAGAAATGGCAGTGGCTTATCCTGATCACAAAAAAGTTGGTGTAATTGGTACATTGGCAACCGTTCATTCAGGTGCATATCAAAAAGCAATTTCTGATCTTGATTCGACGGTAGAAGTGCGACAGAAAGCTTGTCCCATGTTAGTGCCATTGGCAGAAGAGGGCTGGATTGACAATGAAGTTGCTAAGAAAACTATTGAAACGTATTTGTCGGAATTTGAAGATGCCGGGTATAATTCATTGATTTTAGGCTGTACCCATTACCCACTCTTCAAACCGTCTATTCACGAATTTTTTCATGATGAAAACATACACATCATTGATTCGGCGGAATCAATTGCAGACTCTGCATCCACTAAATTAGCCGAGCTTGAACTCTCAAATAATAATGGCGGGAGTTTTAAATGCTTCGTGAGTGATCAACCTCAACGTTTTCAGGAGTTGGCAGAGCGATTTTTAGGGAGAAAGCTGGTGAATGTGGAGATTGTGTCTTTATAGGCACTGAGGTGTGATGACTAATTTTGAGCACAGAATTTTGATATAGCTTCAAAAAGAACAACATTCTTTGTCCCTATTTCCTAAATCGATCTACAAAGTTCTTTAAAATCTTCTGCGGATAGATGATCTCCTCATGCATCACCAATTCAATTAAAGCATCTGCATCTTCCGGTTTGAAGTATCCGTGATCACGATATAGATCTATGCGTAAAGTGATCCCTTCTATGTCTAGTTCAGGATGAAACTGTGTTGCGTAGATATTCTTTTTATAGCGAATCATATGGTAGGGGCAGGCCTTAGAGCTTGCTAAAACCACACAATCATTAGGTAGAATTGTGCACGATTCTTTGTGTCCGGCCATTGCTCGGAATTGATGTGGCACCCCATCCAAAATAGGGTCGTTTTCCTCATTATTTAGAACAATAGTTACGGCGCCAACCGGTTCTCCATACTTTTCTTTAGATACTTTCCCGGATAGGTATTTAGAAACTGATCCCATTCCATAGCACATGCCGAGATATGGGAAATCTTTTTCAAAAACCTGATTATAAAGCTCATTTAATTCGTTTTCAAAACGTAGCTGTTCAGGTCTTTTAGTAGCATCATCGTCACTCACATTTGCAGGACCTCCACCTAAAATAATTCCGCTGTACATATTCAAATCTATAGGTCCAATCGAGTCTTTTTCGATTCTAATCCGATGAATTTGATCTGGAGTAAGTCCGGTATATTTGATAACAGCTTCATATTCATTTTGTGAAGCGTCATCTAGATATCGATGCTGTAAAAGCAAAAAAGGTTTCATGGCGCCAAATATAAAACCAAAACACACTTTAACGAACAAAATTTCTTTGTTGATTTTACGTAACCTATCTTCAGCAGATTTAAAATTTTGAGGCATATTACAATGAGAAAATCACTTGGCATATCACTATTTGCAGTACTTCTTACACTAACTGCTCAGGCTCAGTTAACAGGCATTGATTTATTTAATGCAATGAATGAACCCGGTTTCATCGAATATGAGGGTCAATCTGGATTGCCATGGCTGCCAGGAGATATGGGTTATTTGGAAATCAAGCCAGAGAATGGAGGCGTTGAATATTATAAAGTAGACCCAGAAAGTGGAGAAGAATCTCTATTATTCGATGCACGAACAAGAAGGGCTATCATTGATCAGTACAATGACATTTCTGGCTCTGATGTTAGTTCATATCCTTTTGAGGAATTTGAGTTTGTTATGGATGATCAGGCAATCTTCTTCGAGATAGAGGGTATTGATTATGTATTTGAATTGGATGAAACCCATTTAAGAAAATGAATCGCCCAGAAGTTGAGAGAGCGCAATACACGGACGAACTGATGAGAAATATGGAGGCCTCACAACTTTGGAATGGAACCTATTCTCACGATTACTCACTCTTTGCTCATGTTCGAGGGTATGATATCTATGTAGTTGATACCGAGACTGGAGAAGAGAAGCGCCTCACTGTTGGTAGTGAAGAACAAATGAATGGTCGTCCAAGTTGGGTGTACCCGGAAGAATTCTATCAGCGCGATGCCTATTGGTTTTCACCGGATGACTCAAAAATTGCCTTTCTACAATACAATGAAACTCATGTATTTCAATATCCCGTTATTCACGAATTAGAGTTTGAAACTGGCTTAGAATTAATGCGTTATCCGAAAGCTGGTGAAGAGAATCCTACTTTAAAGCTATTTATAGTTGATATCGAATCCGGCGAGATTGAAGAGGTTCCAACTAATTCAAATGCTGACAATTATATTGTTCGCCCAATCTGGAAAAACGATGGCTCTGAACTCACTTTCCGTCGATTGAATCGGCAGCAAAATCATCTCGAGTTTTTGTCTTATGATTTAGCTTCAAAAACAGTTCGTACCATTTTTGAAGAACGTGAAGATGCCTACATAAATCTGCATGATAATTTTATTCAATTAAAAGATAATGAGACCTTTATTTGGACTTCTGAAGTAGATGGCTACAATCATATTTACCACTACAATTTCGATGGAAGCCTGATAAATAGATTAACTGCAGGTGAAAACCCTGTTGGTAATATCGTTCATGTGGATGAAGAAATGGAGCAGGTTTATTACACTGCGTACTCTAATTATGGACTGGAGAGTCATTTTTATGTAGTTGATTTCGATGGTGAAAATAACCGGCAGATCACTGAAAGAGCCGGTCGACATTCCATCACTATGAATGACTCCGGTGAATATTTCACCGACTTATTTACCGGTTTTGATCATCCATATGAGTCAAACCTGTACAAAGCGGATGGGAGTCATCTCCGTAGTCTACTAACCACAAATATTTCTGGTGTTGAAGAAAATAACCTGGGGAAACCGGAGCTGATGATGTTTAAATCTGCAGATGGATCTGAAGATTTAGTTGCGACGATTTATAAACCTGTCGATTTCGATCCTAATGAAAAATATCCCGTTTTACTTCCATTATATGGTGGGCCGGGGTATCAAGATGTAACCAGTACGTACAAAAATGCAGACGGATATCAGCAAATGGCACAACTTGGATTTATCGTAGTCAGGGCGAATTACAGAGGTTCCGGAAATCGAGGCAAGGAATTTGCTACGTTACACTACGGGAAACTAGGTACCTACGAGATTGATGATTATGTACAAGTGATCAAAGAAGTAACGAAGCGAGATTATGCTGATGGCAGCAGAGTAGGTGTTTATGGTCACTCATATGGTGGGTATGCAACCGCCCTTTTGATGCTACGTTACCCTGATCTATTCCATGCTGGTGTTTCGGGTGCTCCTGTTTCAGATTGGAGAAGTTATGATACCATTTATACTGAACGCTACATGGATACACCCCAAAGAAATCAGGCTGGTTATGATGAAGGATCAGCTATGACATATGCTCAGAACCTGAAAGGGGACTTGATGATTATTCATGGAACCATTGATAATAATGTGCATCCCCAAAATTCTATCATGCTCATTAATGCGCTTATACTAGCGGATAAAGATTTTGATGTGATGTTTTATCCTGGTAATAGACATGGAATTCGTGGACAACATGGGGCTCACTATCGAAAAATTAGAACTCGCTATTTGGTCGAACATCTACAACCTGAACATGCCGGCACGTATTTGGACCAATATGCTTTTTCGAATTAACTGACAAGTCCATGCATTGAAAGCGTAAATTTTTATAGGGTTACCAAAGAAGTAGCTGGAATTCGTGACAATGAATTAGTTTCTTAATGAATTTTAGTTCTCCCTGGTATTCAATTTCCAAAGGGATAGCTAAAGCTAAGAATCGCACATCTTTATTTTAGGATTTTGAACTAGCTGAGAAATGGTTCATTCTCTATTTCATAAGGAGCATTTTTCGTATTTGATCGAATGAGTCACTTTTAAGACGATAAAAATAAATACCACTTGATAATAGCGAGGCATCAAACCGAACTTGATGCCTTCCTTCGGGCTTTAGTTCATTTACAAGCGTCGTAATTTCTCTACCGGTTATGTCATACACGGTTAGATTTACAAATCCACTTTTATTAAGAGAAAATCCAATTTCTGTAGAAGGATTAAAAGGGTTTGGATAGTTTTGCTCTAGTCGAACATTAATTGGCTGTTCCTCCAACTCTGAATTGACAGTTGTGGGGATCTCATAACCCGGTGAGTCTAAGTAGAATTCAGGATTACCCGGATCACTTAATCGAAAATAGATAGTGTCCCCATCAGATTCAGGAATTTGGAATTGAGTGTATTCTGTTTGATTTCCGGGTAATTGTTCGGCAATTACTTCTAATTGAGTATTCGAAGCCAGATAATAATGTAAGTTCAGGCTGTCAAATTCTATGGCATCCCAGGAAATGGTAATGGTAAGCCCCGGTGTAAAAGGTAAGTTAAATCTTGCCTCTGCGGTTACAGATCGAATGGATTTTTCACGCTTGATATACAAAATGGGCGAATACGAAAACTCACTATCATCCGAACTATTTTCAATTTTAAATACCAACGAATCTCCAGGAATATCTGGAGTTGTAAATCCCGAAAAGCTACCAAGTGAAGCATCAACATTTGAGGCAATCTCAGTGAAAGAGGATTCAGAAAATAATCTATATGATATATCTACGGTCGAAATAGATGGTGCATCCCATGTGATAGGTAGCGCTTCGCCAGCATCCATCACAGTTTCTTTAATTGGGCTGGTGATCTTTAATGTAGGTTCACCTTCGGATATCACGTCCTCAGAATACACTTCAAGCCCAGCGGTTACATATACAAATGGAGAATTCCAATATGTGGTTATTTCATTTGTAGAATAGCTGCAATAATCGTCTAGATAAGAAAGTGCGGGTAACGATGAACTATATGCACTGGCTCCGCAATCCTGACTTTGATTTCCCGGATTTGCACCACCTGCTACCCAGCCTGGGATAGGTTCTACAACATTATCTGCTTCAGACTGTCGATGATGAATGTGCATAGGAGATTGAGTTCCAAATCCTGTAACGTAACTGTAAGCCACAGGGTTTCTACCCATAATGTAATCCATCACATGGATCGCACCATCAAAATATTTTTGATCTCCGGTTAATTCATAAGCCAGCATAATTCCCATTCCAAGGTTGCCGGCACCGCCATTCGAACCCCAGCCAAATTGCCAACTTTGTATGCCAAAAGGAGATCTATAGGGCGCATTTTGTGCATCATCTACATACCAACTAAATGCATTAATTAAAGTGTTTTTCATGGAAGTGGTATCTGCAAGTCCCATTGCTGTTAATGATTGCCGATGATGCAATAATGAAAACAAGCCTAGCGCCTGAACACCCGGCCAGCTCGAAACACCAACTCCATTCCACCCATTATCAGGATAATATTGGTCGTCTCCTGTAGTCACATAAAGTTCAGCTCTAGCCCAAAAGAACTCGTCTGAAAAATTAGAGTCACCATAGGCCCCTGTGTTTATGTCGGGGTCATGATTGGAGTTCATAGCGCCTTGATTATAACTTATATTTGGATTTGCCTGTGCCCATGCGAATGCATCAATGGCAGCTTGTAAGGCAGTTGTTGAGAAATTAGGGTAAAACGGTTCAAAAACCCTTGCAGCTTGAGCCATAACTGCGGCAAAATCGAGCGTAGCTGCCGTACCTTTTTGTACCACATAACGAGGATTATTTGCCTGATGGGGCATAATGGTAGCTTGAAAATTGGCATGCGTTAATTTATGATACACTCCACCATCATCAGGATCTTGCATAGTGAGCAGCCAATCGAGGGCATATTTTGCCTCATCAAGTATATCTGGAACAGCATCACCGCTTTCAGGGATAGTTAATTCTCTATTTGAAAAGTAATCTGGGAAACGTTCGTAGGCAAAAAGCATGTGATTAATGCTCGATGAAATAGGAACCACATATTTATTAAAATCACCTGCATCGTACCAGCCACCCGGCGAAGAGATGGAACTACCTTCAGGGCGGTTGGTTGTTGCAGCCGATGAATGTATCAACACATTTGTATCAGCATGACCTGCTGGCCGACTCCACTCCCCGGCATGCTCTTCTTCTAACTCGGCAGATGCCCGATTAAAATACATGGCTTTTATGAGAGCATCATTCAAGCCATCGTAAAGATCATTTTTTATTTCAAAAGGAAAAGACGCCCCAACACCCTCTACGGTTAGAATAAATTCTCCCTGGCGGGTGAAATCAGTGAAGTCAGCAACTTTCACTGTTTCTCCACTTAGATTATACAAGCCACCATTTTCAAGAGTACCAAAATAAACAACCGTTCCGCTCTCCACCTCTTTGATAAAAAAAGTAGTTGCTGAAGAGCTTGGCGATATTGCCAATTTTTGAGACTCTGGGTAGAATCCTAATTGATTGGTTTTAGCATAATTATTTTGTTGTTGTGCAAAAACATTCCCTGCGTAAAGTGATAGCATTAATACACAAGCAAAAGTCGATTGTAACCGCATGATGAATCTCCATTTTTAAGAAAAAAACGGAGAATAATCCTAACTATCTATTAGAGAATAATTTTCAGAATTGGGACTTTTTATCAATGATCTTTTGAAGACTAGTAAGGCAGAATAATTGCTAATAGAGATATAATGATTTATTAAGTAAGTCGAGAATAAACGATGATTGAAAGTCCTGCGATGAACAAAATGAACATTAAGCCGATGAGGCTATTTACTGATTTTGGTGCTCCTTCAAATTCTTTCCATATAAATACTCCCCATGCTGCAGCTACCATCGTTGCGCCTTGTCCAAGACCATAAGAGATAGCGAACCCAGCTTTATCGCCAGCGATAATACTTAGCGACATTCCGATACACCAAATCACACCACCAAGAATGCCAATTAGATGAAGTTTTGTATTTCCTAATTTAAAATAAGCCGCATAGCTGACAGGATCTCCTTTAAATGGTTTCTTCATGAAAATAGTATTCCACAGAAAATTGGAGATAAAAATGCCAATAGAAAAAACGAATACAGCTGAGTAGGGTGTGAATAATCCAGCTTCTGGTGAGCTAAAGTCACGGGCGATAGAATCGGCAACAAAACGGTAGAAAAAGCCCATTAATATACCACCAACTATAGAAAGAACGATTCCTTTTACAGGGGTAGATTCTGACTGTGAAGTCACTTTTTTGTAAGCCATCGCATCAAATATGATAGCTATTGCAACTAATGCTACACCGATAAAAAGATAAGTAGCATTTCCAACTGGATCACCGATGTAATTAATAACTACTCCTAAAATCAAAGCAATTCCAATTCCAACAGGAAAAGCAACCGCCATTCCAGCAATATCAATAGCAGCGACAATTAATAAGTTGGCAATATTGAAAATGATACCACCTAGAAGAGCTAGTAGATAAGTATTTGCATCCGCCTGTAATAAATCTGGGATGAAACTTCGTCCAGAGTCTCCCATACTCCCAAGTGTAAGTCCGAAGATCAGAGATAGAATGATTATTCCAATTGAATAATCCCAATAGAACAACTGAAATGACCAACTTTTTGAGGCAAGTTTTTGAGTGTTTGCCCATGAACCCCAACAAAGCATTGTGATTACACAAAATATTACAGCGAGAGTATAGCTTTCAGGAATAAACATTTTCAGGAGAGTTTAGATTTCAAATTTCATCACGACTAGGAATTGACGATTGAGCTCCTTTGCGTGTTACCGATATTGAGGCCGCTTTATTTGCAAAATGAATAGCATCCTCTGTTGATTTACCTTCTGCTAATGCTACTACGAAAGCTCCGTTAAAAGTGTCCCCTGCAGCCGTAGTGTCAACAGCTTGTACAATAGGTGCTTCAATAATTTGGTCGACGTTTTCAGAGAGTACAAAGGCTCCACTTTTACCCATAGTAATAATCACGGTTTGAATTCCCTTTTCCCGGAGTATACTTGCTGCCTTTCGAGCTGTTGCTATATCAACCACCTCAATACCGGTCAATATTTCGGCTTCAGTTTCATTAGGTGTGATATAATCAACCTTAGCGAGTAATTCATCACTTAAATGTTGTGCAGGAGCAGGATTTAATATCGTCTTACAATTATTACTTTTAGCTGTTTTAAGACCAGCCAAAACTGTTTCGATGGGAGTTTCTAACTGAAAAAGTGCATGACTAGCTTCGTTAAAAACAATACTTGACTGTTGGACGTCGCTTTCAAGCAAATTGTTATTTGCACCTGATGCGACAGAAATGCAGTTTTCACCTTTTGAATCTACAAGTATTAGAGCCGTACCCGTTGCTGCGCCTTCTACTACCTTTACTTGTGAAGTATTAATTCCAACGCGTTTAAAATTGGCAATACTTTCTGAGCCAAATATGTCGTCTCCAACACTGGTGAGAAAAGTGATATTGTTTCCTAGTTTTGCAGCCGCTACTGCTTGATTAGCTCCTTTACCACCAGGATTCATTAAAAACTCACCGCCTAATACTGTTTCACCGGGTTTTGGTAAGGTGGATGAATAAATCACCATATCTATGTTGGAACTACCAACAACTACTATTGTACTCATAAATCAAAACATCCTTTACTTCAGAACTAAATGAAGTAAAGACAAAAATATGTACTAACCAACCAACAATTTCGGTGCCTTAATTTTCTAATGAATCCCCGATAATTTGTTCTAGCGCAAAGCATTTGAACAAGTTTTGTTTCTTTCTCGTGAATACGGAGATCCAGTTTACTAATATAGATCTAGATTTCCGCCTTCACAGGAATGACATATTAGAGTAGCTTACTGGCTACGTTGGCCAGTTCAGAACGTTCTCCTCGTTCAAGGTTAACATGGGCATAAATCTCATTGTCATGTAAACGATCAACTAAGTAAGAAAGACCATTACTTTCGGCATCCAGGTAGGGGGTATCAATTTGGAAGATGTCTCCTGTGAAAATGATTTTTGTATTTTCTCCGGCACGTGTGATGATGGTTTTGATTTCATGCGGAGTTAGGTTTTGAGCTTCATCAATGATAAAGATCACATTCGATAAACTACGACCTCGAATATATGCCAGGGGTACAATTCGAAGTTTTTCGGTTTGCACCATTTCATCAATCTTTTTGTGCTGCTTACTAGTTTCTTTAAACTGGTTTTTGATGAAACTTAGATTATCCCAAAGTGGCTGCATGTAGGGATCAATCTTTTGATTAGCATCACCGGGTAAATACCCAATATCGCGATTACTGAGTGGAACAATAGGTCGAGCTAAATAAATTTGTTTGAAATCACTTCGTTGTTCAAGTGCACTAGCCAGAGCAAGGAGAGTTTTACCGGTTCCGGCAGATCCGGTAACTGTACAAAGTTTGATATTGGGATTCATCAACATGTGTAGAGCGAAATTCTGCTCGGCATTACGTGGCACAATTCCGTACGCATTTAAAGTCTCAATACCCTCAATATATTTCGATTTGGCATTATAATACCCAAGTGCAGAAGAACCATGGCTCTTCATTAAGTAATAATGATTGCATGGAGGAGTGTCCTCCATCAGCTCTTTTGGTCGAATTTTATTCTTCTCATAAAATTTGCTGATGATAGCCGGGTCTTCCAGCACCAACTCTGTTTTACCCTTGTAGAGTTTTTCGATGTCTTTTACACGAACTGTTTCGTAATCCTCAGCGTCTATATTAAGTGCACGTGCTTTCAGTCTTAGGTTGATATCTTTGGATACTAGAATCACCTTCTCTTTAGGATTATCAACTTTTAGCTTCAAAGCCGCATTCAGGATTTCATGATCATTTTTCTTCGATCCAAAAACCTTGTTTGCATCCACGTGATCACCACCATTACTGATCACCTTCAGCTTTCCATGACTTCGACCGTTTAATGGTATCCAATCCTGTAGTAGATTTGCATCAGAGATTCCATCCAGGTAGCGAATGAACTCGCGAGCATGTAGATTGGTAACTGTATTCCCCTTTTTAAAAGTGTCGATCTCTTCTAAGACCGTAATGGGTATTGCAACGTCGTTTTTTTCAAAATTTCTTACTGCTTCATAATCATATAAAAGAACTGAGGTATCGAGTACAAAGATTTTCTTCGATTTCTTTCTCGGCATGGGCAAATGGGTTTAGAACAAGCGTAACCGCCGGGTTTATTGTAGATGATGTAAAAGAACTGTCTTTGAATTAAATCAATGACACGCCCATATGCAACGAATGTGGAAAACTATTAGTGGTTTATTAAGAAACTTAATATCTACTTAAATTAGAGGCGAGTTATCAACTTATTTATTCACAATTGCTAAAGCGATACTGATTGCAACACCGGCATTAAGGCTTTCAACATACATTTGAGGAGATTTGGTTGGCAAAAGTACTTGCTTAAAGTTTTTGTTTTTTAACGCGTTTGATATCCCATTGGCTTCATTACCAACCACCAAAACAGTTTTCTTATTTATAGGTTGATCAAGAATTGAAATCGCCCCTTTGTTTCCATCTAATAAGAAAATATCCCATCCATGTTCTTGCAGGTATTCTAAAGCCTCATCCAAATTACACGTTGTACTTGGTATAATACCAGTAGCTCCAGCTGTGCTTCTAACTACTTTTGGATTGTAAATATCAACCGACCCAGTTCCAAGTAATAGTGCGGATGTTCCATACCAAACCCCAGATCGAATAATGGTTCCCATATTACCCGGGTCCTGTATTGCATCGCATGCGACAATAATTCCTGATCCATTAGCAATTTCTTCAATAGATTTAGATTCAGGCATCTTACAAATCGCTAGTACGCCTTGTGGAGTTTCAGTATCAGAAAGAGTTTTGAATGTACCCGGATCAACTAAATGGAGTTTCTCATTAGCTCCCTTGAAATGTTCTAATTTGCTCGCATTAATATGAATAGACTCCACATCAAGAATTCCATTATCTAGAATTTGATCTATTGCGCGCTGTCCTTCAACTAAGAACCTGCCCTCATGAGTACGGTGCTTGCGTTGCTTTAATTTTCGAATTAGTGTGATATGTGATTGCGAGGTATTTTTCATCCCGGTTATGAATTACTGAAGGTCATAAAAATGAACAAAACAATTGGCGAAATAGCTATCTTCTTGCCGCTAAAGTACCAATCAATAAAATAAACTGAATGGATTTTTTAAAGAAGCTTGGCATAGAAGGAGTAAATGCGGGAACAAGCACAGGGTTACAGAATTTTGAGAGTAAAGAAGTAATCGCTAGTCATACCCCTGTTGACGGTAAAAAAATTGCGAATGTAAGTATCACAACTCGTGAGCAGTACGATCAGGTAGTAGAAAAAGCACAAGAAGCATTTCTAGTCTGGAGAGCAATGCCGGCACCTCAACGAGGAGAAATTGTTCGACAGATTGGCCAGAAGTTACGAGAGTTTAAGGAGCCACTTGGTAAGTTAGTGACTTACGAAATGGGGAAAATCCACCAGGAAGGATTGGGTGAAGTTCAAGAAATGATTGATATCTGTGACTTTGCTGTTGGCTTAAGCCGTCAACTATATGGATTAACCATGCACAGTGAACGACCTGAACACCGAATGTATGAGCAATGGCACCCATTAGGGATAGTTGGAATTATCTCTGCATTCAATTTCCCGGTAGCTGTTTGGAGTTGGAATGCAATGCTCGCAGCTGTATGTGGGGATGTGATGATTTGGAAAGGATCGGAAAAAACTCCTTTATGCGGAGTTGCTGTACAAAAAATTGTAGCAAAGGTTCTTCGTGAGAATAATTTGCCGGAAGGTATTTTCAATCTGGTTACAGGTGATCGAGCAGTAGGCGAGTGGATGACGGAAGATGAGCGCATTCCTTTAATTTCAGCTACTGGTTCTATCCGAATGGGCAAGGAAGTTGCAAAAACTGTTGGTGGTAGACTTGGGAAAACCATCCTTGAATTAGGTGGAAATAATGCCATCATTATTAGTGAGCATGCTGATATTGAGATGAGTGTTCGTGCAACCGTATTTGGTGCTGTAGGAACTGCGGGACAGCGTTGTACATCAACACGTCGTTTGATTATTCACGAATCAGTGTATGATCAGGTTAAAGATCGATTGATCAATATTTATGAGAATATTACGATTGGTGATCCACTAGAGCCGGGCACATTAGTTGGACCGCTTATCGATCAACTTGCTGTTGATGCCATGCAAAATGCGTTGAAGGAAATTGAGAAAGAAGGTGGAAAAGTTATATACGGCGGTGAAGCACTAGATGAAGATGGAAACTATGTTCGTCCAGCTTTAGCGGAAGTTAAAAACCACTATAAGATCGTTCAGGAAGAGACTTTTGCTCCTATTCTCTATTTGATGAAATACTCAACTCAAGAAGAAGCAATTGCCTTGCAAAATGGGGTGAAGCAAGGTTTGAGTTCATCCATGTTTACCCTGAATATGAGAGAAGCAGAAGGTTTCTTGAGTGCTGCTGGTTCGGATTGTGGTATTGCAAATATCAATATTGGAACAAGTGGTGCTGAAATCGGAGGTGCATTTGGCGGCGAGAAAGAAACTGGTGGTGGACGTGAGTCTGGTTCCGATGCCTGGAAGGGATATATGCGTCGCCAAACCAATACCATCAACTGGGGAGCGGAGTTACCGTTGGCTCAGGGTATTTCTTTTGATGTTTAGTTTTATCAAAAATACGTAGGTGTAATTCATGAATTACACCTACGTATTAATTTATACTGTTAACCAAATCCAGCCCAGAGTTATCCAGAGCAGTAGGAATCGGTAAATGTGAAGAATTGGAATGAACATTAAGTTCAGCACTAATACTTTCCAAGTTACCTGATACCAATTTTCGGCAAAGAATTTTCTGTATAGCAGATAACCAAAGCCATTTAAAAGCACAAAAATTGCCAAAGTTATGTTGAATTCATTTAACCATTCATCCATTACCTGGAATTGAAATATATTCTCGATGATTTTATATGTAGCCGGTAGTATGCTTGTACCAAACAAGAGGAGAAAAGCATAAATAGTAAGGCTATGATTAAAATGGTGAATAATTGGTTTTTCTCTACTTTTGCTAAAAAAGAGCAAGTAAGTAATTATGCCGAGTATCAATGGCTGCAAAATTAGAAAAAGCTTTGAAATAACTAGTGTTGCCTCGTTATAAAGTCCTTCAAATTCAGCAAAAGAAAGTCCTGAGTTTACTTGAAATCTTACCAAAAAACTGTTGGTAATATCGCTGTATGGAAGCCTGTTTAATTGTGTATTCCATGTGGATTTAAACGTATCCATTGCCGGAAAGAGAAAATACCATGCGTTGGCAATTAGAAATAGTTTGATGGGGGATATGTATTTTTTTCGTGCACCCTTTATGTATTCATCTACATATTTCGAAGGCTTAATCAAGAATGTGCGAAGTGTTCTCCAGAATTTATTTTCGATATTGAATACATCAACCACAAAATCGTTGACTAACGAAAATGCAGAGTAATCTTTATCCGTTAATCTTCGCTCACCACAATTTGGACAAAAATGAGTCTCGAACTCGTTGCCACAGTTTGCACATTCCCTTTTTTGTATTTCTAACCCCATGAGGATTAGATAGCATTTTCAATCCTTCGGATCAACTCTGGAATGAAATCAGCTTGTTCCGGGCGCATTAAAACGCTACGAAGTATAGTAACAGTTTCCTGATCTGCGTCATATTCTGGATGAAGACGAGTAAAATCGGATGCAGGAACCTTATATAAAGAGAGGTAGAAAGTTCTGTCATCCATGCCCTTTTGGAAGACTTTCTGTGATAGCGCTGATATTTCTGATACAGTATTCGTTGAATTGGTAATCGGAAAATAAGTAAGAATATCTAACTCAGGTTTCTTAAAGGTCTGCAACTTCTCGCTATTAACAATTAACGAATAACCATCAAGTGCGGCTTGTCTGCATTTTGCGAGAATAGGTCCAAAACCTGCGTTTTCTTCCAAAGGGAAACACTGTAAGGTTGCCCAAAGCGCAACAGCTGCTGCTCCGGCTCGGGAACATTCCAGACTGATTTCTCCCAAGTGAAGGTCATTAGAAGTAAAATAGGTGTACGGAGAGTCGTGTTTATAGAATCGACCTACAGCTGGATCTTTGAAAAGAACAGCCCCACATCCATATGGTTGAAGACCATGTTTATGGGGATCTATAACTATTGAATCAGCTTCTTGCATTAGCTTCCATGAGGTACCATCGATTAAATCCGAGTCTTTTAAGCATCGAAAAAATCCGCCATAAGCAGAGTCAATATGAATTCTAATACCATGTTGTTTAGCCCATTTTAAAGCTTGATCAAGAGGTTCAACCTCGCCTAGGCCTGTGGTTCCAAGTGTAACTACAAGTGTGCCAATTTGATCTGAATTAATTTCATGAAAATCATATCTCCCATTTTTATCAATCGGAATAGACTGACTATCAACACCCAAAACCTGGCACATTCTGGAATGTGTGTAATGAGCGTTCTTTGAAAATGCGATTTTTTTTGTAGGATGTGATTCTCTAGCCACCCAAAGCGCTTCAAGGTTCCCAATGGTACCGCTAGATGTAAGGTGGCCTAAGTATTGATCACCATATCCAAAGAAATCAGCAAGCATTGCTAATACTTCTTTTTCCATTTCTGATGAAGGAGGGCCACCATCTAATGCATGGTTGTTTGGATTGATGGTCATTGCCAAAGCGTACGCAGTCCATGCAACGGAGTGTGGGCTTTTAAGCATCTGACCAGCATAAACCGGGTGGTGAAACGGATAGTTTCCTTTCAAACGATCTACGAGACCATTTAATACAGATTCCATTTTAGAATCTGATATTTGTAAGGTTTCATCCAAAGAAAAAGCTCCGAATGATTCTTTCCAATCTTGGAAGTCATCCAGAGCTTTTGCTAACAATTTTTTTGATGTATGATCCATTAACGAAGATTAACTAACAAACCGGCAGAAAGAATTTGCTTGGTTTGTAGCTCATCCGCAACAACATCATCATCATAAATCATTTCAAATTGAAAAGAAGTGGAAAGATACTCATTAATTTTTCCTGTAATCTCATTTGCCCAGGAAACATCCGTGCTTGCAATGCTTTTCTTGAGATTATTAAATGTCTCAAAACGGCTTGTATAGTTCACGTTAGGTAGAATTTCTTTGCTAAAACTGATCCCTGTTTGGATACCACCTTCTGATAATAGATTCTCACCTGCCTCAACACCATATCCTGGAACTAGGGCATCATCATTTACAATGGTTTGTTTAAGTCCCAAACCCGCTTCAAACGAAATAAAGTCTCTGGGTGTGTATGCATACCCAATACTTTGGGTGAAATATCCAGGCGCCATGAAGTCTGATATTCTGGTGCGTGGGTCGGTGGAGAAATCATAACCATCATAAAACTGAGTTACAAAGGTAATCTCAGCAAAAGCATTCATGGTATTTTCTTCATTTAATATGTAGGCTGCCCGATGTTTTGTTGCTAATCGGTCATCAGTTTTTCTGCTGTCTTCTCCTTCAATGTTGGTAATACCATATCGGATATTAAAAACATATCCATAGGTAAAATTGCCTTTTCTATAGGCTCCATTAACTTTGGTAAAGGCAGTTGCTGCTACATTATTTTGGCCGCCAGCAGCCCAATTATTAAATGTTGATTGAGAGCCATTTAAGCCAGCAACCCAGGTAACTGCCCATTCATTATCTAAAGTATCGGGGATAATCACAGTTTCTTGTGCAATTGTTTGTAATGCCACTCCTGATAGCAAAAAGAATAGAAATAGTCGTTTCATTGGTAATTTTTTTTGATTTGTACTTAGGAATTTTTGAACAGTACAACCTCATTTAATTTTCCTTGATCCAGGATAACCTCTATGTGTTCCCCAAATTTGGTGGGCACGGAGATTCCGGTAAGTTCACTTAAAATCGGGTACATTCGATGGCCTCGATCAACCAAAGTTAGAATCTCAATTAAAGTGGGTTCATTTGAATAGCAAATTGTTGAAAGAGCGCTAAACATTGTTTTGCCAGAAAAGATAACATCATCAACAATTAATACTGCTTTTTCGGTACAATTCGGAATAGGACTCTTTTGGCCTTTATCAGCTACATCAAACTTATATAAGTTTATTTCCTGATCAGATACCGTTTGTAAAAAATCTACCAATTCTGAAGCTGTCGCAAACCCACGATCATTCAACCCAAATATAACCAGCTCTTCAGCGTCCCCCATTTGCTCCCAAACCTGGATAGCAAGCCGCTTCATGGTTCGTTGGATATGTTTTTGATCCATCAATGTGATGTGTTGCATCGTAACCATATTTAGTTAGTTCAGTAAAGGTAAATTATTTATTTAAAAAAATTGGATTTGAAGCATTACATTAAGAAATCCAAACGTTATATTAACAGTGTTAACCAAAACAGGAAAGAACTATGAGTAAGACATTAGGAATAATAGCAACCTCCCTGGTTTCTTTCTCAGCGGGTGTGGTAGTAGGGATGTTAATTACGCCACAAAGTGGGAGAGACAACCGTAAATGGATTTCTGAACATTCCAATGAGGCAAAACATTGGGTAGAGGATAAAAGTCATCAGATTATTGAAGAGAGTGAAAAAAAGCTCGAAAAAATTTCTGATAATATTAAAGGGGCAATACCTGATTTATACGAAGCAACTGAGGAAGTTCATTTGGATGATGCAGACATGAAAGATGTCTCATAATCAGTTTAAATTTAAAGAGGAAATATTGCATACACTTTGGGCAAATCAGGAGTTTGCCCAAAGTGTATTATGTACCGATAAAGGGCTTACCGTAAAGATTCTTGATCCCGGCATGTTAAACCGTTTAGATGGCCCTGATTTTTTAGGTGCAAAAATTCGTATTGGTAAAATTGTGCATCACGGTGCGGTTGAAATTCACCTTAAAAGTAAAGACTGGTATTCCCACAACCACCATCAGGATAGCAACTATGATCACGTAATATTACATGTTGTTTCCGACGATTCTTCAATAACCCCTGTAGTTACCTCAAAAGGAATTAGTCCACCAACTATTAATATTTCTCGTCTTTTACCAAAATATTATCAAAAAGTGATTGGTACCTCACGTGCACAACTTCCTTGCAAAAATTTGATCCAATCTATTTCACCTAATGTGTTTGAGCGTCAAGTTAACCTTGCTCATTTGGAATATTTAGAAAACAAGGTGAGCATATTTTTCGAATACTTTAACGAAAATGAAATTACTTCGACAGCCTGGAAGCAAGCACTATTTATCACGATATCTGATGCATTGGGCGTTCCATCAAATAGAGATACCATGAAACGAATTGCAACTAGCGTTATGGATGGTTCGATGAAGTTAGATGAGAAATCAATCCTGGCATCAGAAGTAGTTTCAGACTGGAATAAGAAAGGAAATCGGTTTTGTGAAAAACCTGTGCAGAGAGTTAAACAGCTAATAAAATTGCATCGCTTCATTTTCTCAAAACCGTTTGATTACTTTTTTACTACTTCGGCACAAAATATTTGGATTGAGATTTTAAATGCATGTGGCCTCACGAAAACAAAGCACAATCATCGCCTTTTTGTTTCATTTTTATTACCGGCGATGTATGCTCTTGGAGTAATAATACATTCTAATAAGCTCAAAATTCTTGTAAAAAATCTCTGGAATTCAAGTCAAATTGAGATTCCAAAATCCATCTTGCAAAAATTTGGGATTTTTAATTCTGGTGGCACCCCCCAATTATTGAAAAGAATCGGTCTAATTCATCAATATAACGCATATTGCAAGCCACTAAACTGCTCAAAATGCGAGGTGTTAAATAAAGCAATTTCATCTTGACAGGTTTTTGAAGTGTCTTTATCTTTGGCTTCTGTCAACGATTTGATTTGCCCGGTCGTCTAATGGCAGGACACCTGGTTTTGGTCCAGTATGTGGGGGTTCGAGTCCTCCCCGGGCAACAAACTCAAAAGAATGGATTAGGCTCCACGCTTTTGTTTTATGTAATCCTGAATCTTTCAGTGCTAGCAACTTTTGGAAAGTCCTCTCGCAATATTCTCCGGTACCAGTAATCCGGCTTTGGCACGCGCCATTGCAAAAGAGTATGGTACCACACTTGGGAAAGTAACATTAAAGCGTTTCTCCGACGGAGAGCTATATGTGAAATTCGAACAAAGCATTCGTGGAGAAGATATTTTCATTGTACAACCAACCCCACCTCCAGGCGACAATATTATTGAGCTGTTATTAATGCTCGATGCAGCAAAACGTGCTTCCGTAAAACGAGTTACTGCTGTTATTCCATATTTTGGATATGCTCGCCAGGATAGAAAAGATCAACCTCGCGTATCAATAGGGTCAAAATTAATGGCCAATTTATTGGTAGAAGCAGGTGCCGATCGCGTGTTGACTATGGACTTGCATGCTGCTCAGATTCAGGGATTTTTTGACATTCCACTCGATCATTTATACGCGAGTAGAGTGTTTATTGATCATCTTTCAAAAAATCCAATCGAAAATCTGGTGGTAGTTGCCCCAGACGTTGGTAGTTTGAAAATGTCTCGTTCTTACGCTAAAAAATTAGGTGCATCACTCGCATTTATCGACAAGCGCCGCCCAAATGCTAACGAATCCGTGATTATGAATATCATCGGTGAAGTGGAAGGGAAAAATGTATTAATCGTCGATGATATGATTGATACAGCTGGCACATTGACAAATGCAGCAGCAGCTATGAAAGAAAGAGGTGCATTAAGTATCACAGCTATGTGCACGCACCCTATTCTTTCAGGGCCGGCTTTTCAGCGTATAGAAGATTCTCCAATTGATGGATTATTGGTTTCTGATACAATTCCACTTCGACAACCTTCAGACAAAATTAAGGTTCTTAGTGTTGCAAATATTTTTGCGGAAGCGATTCAGAGAATACATACCAACGATACCATCAGTGCACTGTTTGATAATTAAATATATAGTAAACTAAAATGTCACAACCTGAATTTGTAAAACTAGAAGGCACGCCACGTGAGCTTAGCAAAAAAGTGAACCGTGAGTTACGTGAAAATAAAAAAGTGCCAGCTGTACTTTACGGTCCTGAAATCGAAGAGAATGTTCATTTCTCTATTGATGAGCAAGAATTAGAAAAAATTCTACGTAAGCAGCAGACAAAGCTACAAGAGCTTACAATTGAAGGAAAAACGTATAAAACACTTCTTAAAAGAACAGATTTTGATCCAGTTACAGATCGACCTGTTCATGCTGACTTCTATGTCCTTTCAGACAATCACAAAGTTACTTTAAGAGTACCATTTAAAATTACTGGTGCTGCTCGTGGAGTAGTTGAAAGTGGTGGGCGTTTATTCCAGCCAATGAAATTTATGAGAATTCGTGTATTACCATCTCGAATTCCAGCTGAATTTGAAGTGGATATTACTCCTTTGAAAATTGGTCAATCAGTTCACGTAGGCGATCTTGATTTGGATGGAATGATCCCTCTAGACAGCTTAAGCAGAACAATCGTTAACATCCGCCCACCTAAAGGTGCAATGATGAGCGAATTCGCAGAAGATGAAGAAGCAGAAGGTGCTGAAGGTGAAGCATCAGAAGCAGCTTCTGAAGAGTAAGAATTAGTTAAGTCATCAAATTATGTCCATCATTGTAGGATTAGGAAATGTAGGACAAGAATATGATGGCACACGCCACAATATTGGTTTCGAAGTGGTTGATTTGGTTGCTGAAACATTAAAAGTCTCTTTTAAAGCCGGAGGTGGACCTTTTGTTGTTGCTGAAGGAAAATACAAGGGCAGAAAGATAGTTTTGGTGAAACCAACTAATTACATGAACCGAAGTGGCACAGCTGTTCAAAAAGCTTTGAACAAATATCATACTAACAAAAAAGATTGTTTGATCATTTATGACGACCTGAACTTGCCTGTTGGGGTAACCCGTATTAAAGAAAGGGGCAGTGATGGTGGTCATAATGGAATCGCAGATATCAATGAAAAAATCGGGCAGGAATATCCTCGATTAAGAGTTGGCATTGGGAACAACTTTGCAAGAGGTCGACAAGTAGATTACGTGCTTTCACCATTTGCAAACGACGAGATGGAAGAAGTTGAAGTATCCATCCAAAAAGCCCATGATGCCGCACTCGCATTTGTACATTTAGGCGTTGAACGAGCAATGAATTTTTTTAATTAAATCATCTCTCAAACGAGGGGTTAAACAAAACTAACAATCGCAGAATTATGCAAAACATAATCTTTTTCTCAATAGCGGCAGGTGTCATAGCACTACTCTATACCGCGTTTAAATCTTCTTGGGTTTCGAAACAAGAAGTTGGTACCGAAAGAATGGGGCGTATTGCAGACAGTATTGCCAGCGGTGCAATGGCTTTCTTGAAAGCTGAATATCGCGTGCTTTCAATATTTGTAATTGTAGTAGCTGTAATTCTAGCACTTAGTGCCGATGCAGTTACTTCTAGCTGGATGGTAGCAATATCTTTTATAGTAGGTGCCATTTGTTCTGGCCTGGCAGGATATATTGGAATGAAAGTTGCCACTAAAGCAAACGTTAGAACTACAAATGCTGCCCGTGAAAGCTTAGGTAAAGGACTTGAAGTAGCCTTTGCAGGTGGTTCTGTAATGGGGCTTGGAGTAGTTGGATTGGGAGTACTTGGTCTTTCTATTCTATTTTTCATCTTTTCTAACGTTTTTGGAATTGAAGGCGCTGAAGCTGTAAACCGAGTTCTTGCTATAGTAACTGGTTTCTCATTTGGGGCATCTTCTATTGCACTTTTTGCACGTGTAGGAGGTGGTATTTATACCAAAGCAGCAGATGTTGGGGCCGATCTAGTAGGTAAAGTAGAAGCAGGTATTCCAGAAGATCACCCGTTAAATCCAGCGACTATTGCAGATAATGTAGGCGATAACGTTGGTGACGTTGCTGGCATGGGTGCTGACCTTTTCGAATCATATGTGGGTTCTATCATTGGTACCATGGTATTAGGTGCGGCTTTTATGACCATCCCAACATGGGCGGATAATTTCCAGGGTCTTTCTGCGGTGATGCTTCCTCTTGTTCTTGCTGGTACAGGTATTATTACATCTATTGCTGGTACATTTTTAGTACGTGTTAAAGAAGGCGGTGATCCTCAAAAAGCATTGAATATGGGAGAGTTATTCTCTGGTGTAGTAATGTTGATTGCATCTTATTTCATCATTACATGGATGCTTCCAGAAACTTGGACATTTGCTGATGTTGAGTACACTAGTACAGGTGTATTCATTGCTACTATTTTTGGCCTTATTTCTGGTCTTGCTATTGGTTTTGTAACCGAACATTACACTGGTACAGGTACTAAGCCGGTACTTTCTATTGTAAAGCAGTCAGTAACAGGGTCAGCTACGAATATTATTGCTGGTTTAGGTGTTGGTATGATTTCAACTGCTATTCCGATTATTATTATTGCGATAGCAATTATTGGTGCTTTCAGTTTTGCGGGTCTATATGGTATCGCAATTGCAGCTGTAGGAATGCTGGCAAATACTGGTATTCAGTTAGCTGTTGATGCATATGGGCCGATTTCTGATAATGCCGGTGGAATTGCCGAAATGTCTGAGCTAGAGCCGCAAGTACGTGAGCGTACAGATAAATTAGATGCAGTTGGTAACACTACTGCAGCTATCGGGAAAGGTTTTGCAATTGGCTCTGCTGCATTAACTGCTTTAGCATTATTTGCTGCTTTTATCACTGCATATGAAGCTGTGAACCCAGGATTAGAAGTAGTTATAAATATCACTAATCCATATGTAATGGCGGCTCTTTTTGTTGGAGCTATGCTTCCATTCTTGTTTTCTGCATTATCTATGAATGCGGTCGGACGTGCTGCAATGAGCATGATCGAAGAAGTTCGACGCCAATTCAAAGCAATTCCTGAATTAAGAGCTGCATTAGACGTAATGAACAAGAATGAAGGGTCAGAATTCGACACCTGGAGTAAAGAAGATCAAGCAACTTTCGAAGCTGCGGACGGAAAAGCTGAATACGAGAAGTGTGTTGAAATTTCTACAACTGCCTCAATACGTGAAATGGTTCTTCCTGGACTATTAGCAGTAATCGTTCCTGTATTGTTCGGATTTGTACCAGGCTTTATTAGTGATGATCCTACTCTTGGTGCTAAGATGTTAGGTGGACTTCTGGCTGGTGTTACTTCCGCTGGTGTGTTGATGGCTTTGTTCCAATCTAATGCAGGTGGAGCGTGGGACAATGCAAAGAAAATGATTGAAGAAGGTGTTGAAATTGATGGCGTTAAATATGGCAAAGGTTCAGAACCGCACAAAGCAGGTGTTGTTGGTGATACAGTTGGCGATCCTTTCAAAGATACTTCTGGTCCATCTCTAAACATCCTACTTAAGTTGATGTCGGTTGTAGCTCTTGTAATCGCAACAATGATCTAAACCACCCAAAGTTTTATTAACTTTAAATCCCGGTTATACTAGTTGTATCCGGGATTTTTTTTACTCTGATTTTCTTCCAATGTTCAAAACAGACCTTCTAAAACTGATTTTTCATCACGACCAACGAATGGAGCAACTGGCTCCATCAAGTAAATCTGAGGATAATCCTTTGGCAATGTTTACTCAGCCGGATCCTACATATTCAACCTTATATTTTAGCGGGACAGTTTTAGAAGACGCACAATTTGGTCTTAATATTCTTAATCGATATGATAGTATAATTGAAATACTACAAGAAGGACTAAAATATTCGAATTATTATACATCGAAAGAGAAACATAAAACGTTGAAGGACGCCATTATGGCAATTGAAACCAACGATATGATCTTAATATCAGATGAACAGGTACCCACGGGAATTATACATTCATTCTCAGGTCAGGTTCTGCGCGACGTGCTAGAAAAGAACTGGATTGTGATTTTTAAACGTGAAGCACAACATGGTTTTGATCTTCAAATTTTCAGTAAAGAAAATATTTATCTAAGCTTTTTTCACCAATTACAGTCTATGTTACAACCAGGATTCCGATTCTTCAGCATTAATGGAAAAAGAGTGCATAGCGAACAACTATTCTATTTCGAAACCCACCGACTTAATAATCCACCTCATGGATTTGAAGAAGTATTCCCCGAATCTGTTTTATAATTTTTTCATTCTATGATGATTCAATTTATTGGTGATTTCTTTATCTTATTTAGATCATTTTTAAATAAGAGTATTTCTAAGTGTTTCCATTAAATCGTAGCAAAGAAGGTGAAGAAATTACAGTTCGGTGCATAGATTGCGACTGTGAAGATACCGGACGTCTAAACGAACTTGGTTGCTACGAAGGTGCCTCAGGAATAATTGTCTCAAATCAAAATAATATCATCCTGAAAGTTGGCGAGTCAAGACTTGCCATTGATAATGCACTAGCAAAATCAATTTTGGTAAGCCCCGCTAATTGATGCCCAAATATTTATCGGAAATAACAAAACCGGGTTCCTTTAAAATTAAGAATTTAGATGGTGGTGATGCGACCAGACTTCTTGAAATGGGTGTTTTACCTGGTTTATCACTCGAAGTAATACGAAAAGCTCCACTCGGATTTCCAATAGAAATAAAAGTTAGAGGCATTTTATTAACACTTCGAGAAGTCGAAGCAAAATGTATTGAGCTGGAATAACTATGGAGCAGACTCCAAAGACAATTGCCCTTATTGGCAATCCTAATACAGGTAAGTCTACAGTATTTAATGCATTAACAGGTCTCAGGCAGAAAATTGCTAATTACCCTGGGATTACAGTTGAAAGGAAAGCTGGGACATCTATCATTGGTGGAGTACTTCATAAGATCATTGATTTACCCGGTGCTTATAGCCTTAATTACAAGAAGCTGGATGAACGAATCGCCTATCAAACGCTGATAGGAAACTACGAATATGAAGCAATGCCAGATTTGGTATTAGCTATCGTAGATGCTTCCAATCTGGATCGTAATCTGTTTTTAATCACCCAGGTTATGGATTTAGAAATTCCGGTAGTACTTGTTCTGAATATGATGGATGTTGCACAGGAGAAAAACATCCATATTGATGTACCGGCGATATCTGAAAAACTTGGAATTCCAGTTATTCCGATTACAGCAAAAAAGAAAGAAGATATCGAGCTGCTAAAGAAGACGCTTCTTGAAATAGATACCCCAAAAGCTAAACCTCTTGCCTGGCTTGATAATTTTCAACTTCGTCAAGCACTTGGTACCGTTCGAACAGAGTGGATTGACCGGCATACAAGTATACCTGAAAGCGCAAAAAACACTGAAGCACTTCGGTTGATTTCTGAAGGAACAATTGACGCTACATTTTTTGATTTTCAGGAAAAAGAGAAAGGTGAAGAAGTAATTAAGAAAGCTCGTGCTATCCTTGAGAAGACGGGCGAAAATCCAATGGCTGCCGAAGTTCTTCAACGCTACGATTATATCGATAGCATTACAAAAGGAGCACTGATTCAGAACAATACTAACACAAAAACTACTACTGATAAAATTGATGCAGTAGTAACACACAAAGTTTTTGGCCCGGTTATTTTTGCATCAATCTTAATGTTGATGTTTCAGGCAATTTTTAGTTGGGCTACTCCATTTATGGATTTCATTGACCTGGTGTTTGTAGAGTCAGGGAACTGGGTAGCAAATGCCCTACCCGATGGTATGTTGAATGATTTATTGGTTGAGGGCGTGATCGCCGGCCTTGGCGGTGTAGTTATATTCTTGCCTCAAATTGTTTTCCTTTTTTTGTTCATTTACCTCTTGGAAGGAACCGGATATATGGCGCGGGCAGCGTTTGTTATGGATGGATTCATGACAAAAGTTGGACTCCATGGTAGATCGGTTGTTCCGTTGATGTCTGGGTTCGCATGTGCCATCCCAGGAATCATGGCAACAAGAACTATAGAAAATTGGCGAGATCGAATCATAACCATTATGGTTCTTCCATTTATGGCTTGCTCTGCTCGTTTACCTGTGTATGCATTGTTGATTGCGGCCTTTGTTCCAGCTACAACCGTATTAGGAATTTTCACTTACCAGGGACTTACATTCTTTGGACTTTATATTTTTGGAATTGTAATGGCATTGCTTGCAGCAGGTGTTATGAAACGATTCTTCCCAAAGGGGTCTCAAACACCATTTATCATGGAGCTTCCACCATATCGCGTTCCTAAATGGGATGTTGTACTAAAAAATGTGGCGGATCGAGGTTGGGTGTTTATCAAAGAAGCGGGGAAGGTAATTGTCGCAATCTCAATTGTTCTGTGGTTTTTAGCTTCTTTTCCTGGTGCGGATGAATCTGAATATGCTACAAATTCTTATGAAGGTGAGACCATTGAGTCTTATCAATTAAGAAACAGCTTTGCGGGTAAATTTGGACAGATAATAGAACCAACTATAGAGCCACTTGGCTTTGATTGGAAAATAGGGATTGGACTTATTACCTCTTTTGCTGCTCGTGAAGTAATGGTTGGTACATTGAATACAATTTACAGTATTGAAGGGGATGATGAAGACATTGTTACGCTAAAACAGAAATTGATTGAGGATACAAATCCAGAGACGGGTGAGCCAATCTATACCCTGGCCACAGCCCTTTCGTTAATGATATTTTTTGCCCTTGCCATGCAATGTATGAGTACCATCGCAATTGTTCGTAGAGAAACAAATTCCTGGAAATGGCCAACTGCCATGTTTGTGTATATGAGTGCCTTAGCATACATTTGTTCGTTAGCTACTTACCAAATTGTGAGCCTGTTTTAATGCTTTTTGATCTTCAATCTTTTGTTGCTTTTTCTATGCTTGCTTTAGTGATTGTTCACCTTTCCAATAAGTATGTGGTGAAGCCGATCAAAGGAAAAAAAGAGGGAAAATCTTGTGGCCCTGATTGCAGCTGCAATCATTAGGTTATCTTTTCTAATGGTAGTTGAGTAAACCTAAATGGTTGTATATTTTCATCCAACCTAACTCAATCTCGAATGACCTATCTCGAAAAACTGGAAATGGCGGTACAGAAATCTCAATCCACGTTATGCGTTGGTTTAGATCCAAATATGAATTTATTGCCTGAAGATATTCGGCATAACATTGGGTCATCAAGTGAGCTTATCCTTCATTTTTGTAAGAAAGTTATTGATGCAACCAAGGATCATTGTGCCGCATATAAACCAAATTTGGCATTCTTTGAAGCGATAGGAAAAAAGGGTTTACGAGTTTTATCGGAAGTAATTGATTATATCCCTGACGGACATGTTGTAATTACCGATGCAAAACGTGGGGATATCAGCACTACTGCTGAGCATTACAAAAAAGCGTTCTTTAAAAAATTTGAAGCTGATGCAATTACGTTAAATCCATTGATGGGTTTTGAAACGTTAGATGCATTCTCTGATGATGCAGCAAAAGGTGTTTATGTACTGGCATTAACCTCAAACCTCGGCGCTGATGATTTCCTAAAAAGGCCATTCGAAGGATTTGATATGATGGCGGAATATATTGCTGATAAACTGTTCGAACGCTCAGTATCCGCTGAAGTCCATCTTGGGATGGTAATCGGCGCCACTCAATCTCAAGAAGCTCGTTCAGTGATAGAGCGCCATTCCAAAGCTAGCTTATTGATTCCAGGAATTGGCGCTCAAGGTGGTAGTATTGATGAATTAGCAAATACACTCGCAGGACACGAAGGGATTCCATTAATCAACTCAAGTCGTGGAATTATTTATGCTGGGTCGGATCGGGAAAATTGGCAGGAATACGTAGAGCAAGCCGCGTTTTCTATGAAAGAACAACTTTCAGTGATCACCCAAAATTATGTCTAAAAAACCAGAAGTAACGGTATATACCGATGGAGCCTGCTCAGGTAATCCGGGTCCCGGTGGGTGGGGAGCAATATTAATCTGGAATGGCACCGAAAAAGAACTCTCAGGTGGTGATGCCCAAACCACGAACAATCGAATGGAAATGAAAGCAGTAATCGAAGCCTTGAAGGCGCTGAAAAAACCTTGTAAGGTATCCATTCACAGTGATAGCGCATTAATTATTAACGCCATGACTAAAGGCTGGATAGAAAACTGGCAAAAGAAAGGCTGGCGTAAAGCGGATAAAAAACCCGTTGAAAACAAAGAGCTCTGGGAGCAAATGTTAGTTGCAATGAATCCGCATGAGGTTTATTGGGTGAAAGTGAAAGCTCATGTTGGCATTGAACTCAACGAACGTGTAGATCAACTGGCGGTATCCGAAAGCAAAAAATTTCTTTAGAATAGTCAGCATTCAGCTGTCTTTAAATATACCGCTCAGCCCATGTTCCCAGTACTTTTCCAACATAAATGCTGTCTTCTTTTTCACTAAGTAAGTGATCGGCGTTATCGAGGGAAACGAAGCTTTTTGGGTGTCGTGCGGCAAAGAAAATTTTTTGTGCATTGTCAATGCCGACCGTGTTATCGATAGGAGAATGGAAGATAATTAACGCTCGATTGAGTTTGTTGATACAGGCTTTCATCGACGATTCGGACAAATCATCCAAAAACTGCTTTTTGATGGTAAATGGCCGCCCGGCAAGACTAACTTTTGCCTCACCCTTTGTTTCTATTTCATCTAAATTTAGACTGAAATTCTCTTTCACGTGTTCTGGGTCAGCGGGCGCTCCTATAACTGCAACGGCTCTTATGCTCTCGATACTGTGTGCGGCTTGAAGCACAGCGGCTCCGCCCAAAGAATGCCCGATTAGAATTGCTGGTGCTTCATATTCCTCAGCCATAAATGTAGCTGCTGCAATTAAGTCGCCCACATTTGAACTGAAGTTCGTATCAGCGAAATCACCAGAACTTTGACCCAATCCAGTGAAATCGAATCTGAAAGTAGCGATTCCAATGTCTGCAAGTGCGGATGTGATATTTCCAACAGCCCTCAAATCTTTTGAACAAGTAAAACAATGAGCGAAAAGTGCACAAGCTTTAATTTCACCTTCCGGTGTATCCATTTTTGCAGCTAAAGTCTCTCCAAGTGCTCCTTTAAACTGTACTTTTATTGATGGCATGTTGTTGGTATAATTGGGTTAGTTATCATCAAAATAAAACAAAAAATGAGCGAATCCATTCACCCTTTCCATCTTGCATTTCCAGTTATTGATTTAGAAGAAACGTACAAGTTTTATACGGAGATTTTGGGCTGTTCAACGGGTCGAACTTCCGATCACTGGATTGATTTCAATATGTGGGGACATCAGGTGGTTGCGCATTTAAGTCCGGAAGAAGCTGGTGAATCTGCTAAAAATGCCGTAGATGAAAAGGCGGTTCCCGTCCGTCATTTTGGAGTAATCTTAGAGATGGACGAATGGGAGAGTCTTGCAGATAAAGTAAAAGCAGCCGGAATTGATTTCATCATTGAACCTTATGTTAGATTTAAAGGAGAGCCGGGTGAACAAGCGACTATGTTTTTCCTTGATCCTTCAGGAAATGCCCTAGAGTTCAAAGCGTTTGGGGATAAAAGTCAGATATTTGCAAAGTAATGGATTTTTTTTCAAATCATATTGGTGAAATCGTAGGTTCTTATTTAGCTACGATTTCTGCTCTCATTGTATTGTACTTTACAATATTGGTTGAAAAGCGGAAAGAAAAAAATAGAAAACTAGATGAGGAAAGGTCTAAAATTAGTCACTACTGTAGCTTACTATGGACTTTAAGTCAAGAACTCAGTTTAGTTTTAAGACATAAAGAGCTTATCGAAACACATGTTTCAGTTTTGGTAGAGAGTTCAAAAAATAGAGGAGAGGTTATAAATAGAAAAAATAGTCTTTTTTTTTCAATCGATCATCTCAAGACCTACAGAGTAAAGTTTCTGGAATCAGAATATCACCAGCCTATTTTGGTTTCACTATTGTCAGTATTAATAGCAACACTAGAAACAACAAATATGTCTTTAGACTTTGATCAACTTTATGAATTAACTAAAAAGGCTAGAAGTAAGGAAGAGTTTAATAATGGCTTGGATCTTTTTCATTCATCTTTTAAAGAGGACTACATGAATGCAATTCATAAACAGAATGAAAAGATTCAACAACTAATTGAAGTTGAGCTTAAAACATTAAAACCGGATTTAAGAAGATTAAAAGAAGAAGATACAATGAATCAATTTCACGAAATTCTTAAACCAAATATTGAAGAAACTAATCAAGGTTAATTTCCAAATAGGTAAACAAAACTATTTACTGAGCAGGATTTATTTAAATGATCATTGCCTAAATCTATGTATTTATTATTTTGTGTTAATAGAATAATTTTTATGTAGATGAGAGTAAATCAAAGAACCGTAGATGATGATAAACTTTCAAGAGATAGAGAAGTTGAATTAATAAGAAAGTTTATTGTAAATGCTAAAGGTCCATATGTATTATCGATTGATGGACCTTGGGGTACAGGTAAAACATTCTTCACTAAACTAGTCTTTGAAAAACTAAAAGATGAGTTCCAAGCTATCTATATAAATGCATGGGAGTCTGACTATTCTACCGATCCACTTATAACATTAATTTCAGAATTCAAATCTTTCGCTTCTGAAGATCGTTTGGAAAAATTAACAGGGAAGTTTTTTCAGCTATCAAAACTAGTACTTCCTTCTGCTATAAGGGTTGCCAGCCAAGGCCTCATTAGTGTTGATAATCTTGGTGAAGAGCTTTCTAGAATTGGTGAAAGCTATCTAATGAATAGAATAAATAATTACGAAAAAGAGAAAAGTTCTGTCTCTGAGATAAAAAGTGAACTCGAAAAAAGTGCGGAAGAAGCACTTGGTGGAAAAGTAATAATCTTTATTGATGAATTAGATAGGTGTAGACCTGATTATGCAATCTCTCTACTTGAGAGAGTAAAACATTTTTTTGAAGTACCTGGATTAATTTTTGTTTTATCAGTTGATGAAGAACAACTAAGTGAGTCAATTAAAGTTCAATATGGTGGTAGTTTTGATACAAGAAAGTATTTGAATAGATTTATTGATTTTAAATTTTCATTGACAACACAAATTTCAAGAGAGTTTATTGAAGATAGCTTATCTAGAATTGGGTTATCTGATTTCATTAGAAATCGACAAGGCTTAGGCTTTAATCGTCTTCAAGATATGATTTCAATTATTGAGTATTTATCAAACAACCTTTCACTAGGTGCACGTGATGTAGATCAAATAATTGCCAAATTAAATATACGATTACTTTCAATTGACATCGGAAAGAGAATTGTTTCACTAGATGTATTAATAATTCTGTTATTTATTGAACACTTCGATAAGAGCCTATTTAACAGCTTTATCAATTTTGATTGCTCACCTGATGAAGTTATTAATACTTTTCAATTGCTAGATGATAAATTTGATGAATATGGTGATCCTAGTTTGTTAAACAGTTATATAGTTGGACTTATCCTACTACAATATCTGAAAGGCAAAAATAATTCTGGGATTTTAGAAAACTTTAAAACAATTAGTACGATCAAAGATTCTGATGACTTGATCGCTAAATCACAGAAATCTGAGATTGAATATGCGAAAAGAGTCTTAAGGGTGATAGACGACTACACGATAAATACAATGAAACATGCAGTAAGACAGTTACAAGATAGTCTTTAGTTTTAAGAACATTACAATTCAAAATTCTTAATTCATAATTCCTGTTCTATTGCTTCAATCCTCATTGAATACTCTTCCCACTTGTACATGAGATCAGTGAGGGTTTTCTTGATTTCTTCATACTCGAGAGTGACATTCTTGACTTGTTCATTATCATCATAGAAATCCGTTTGAGCCATCAGATCTTCGATTTCGGCTTTTCTAAGCTCGTTCTTCTCGATGTCCTTTTCGACAGCTTCCAACTTCTTCTTGATTGGGCGAATTTTCTTATTCAGCTCATTCCTTTTCTCTGCTTCAAGTCGGCGTTGTTCTTTTCTAGAGATTCCCTCATTTCGGTCATTCCCACGAAGGTGGGAATCTAGATTTCTAGATTGATCCAGATCCCGGCCTTCGCCGGGATGACTAGGTTTAAGAGCAGATTCGGCTTCTTCCTTCTTCTTATCCAGATAGTAAGAGACATTCCCAAGGTAGGTTTTGATTCTTCCAGGCTGAATTTCGAGTACTTTATTTACAATTGGATCTAAAAATGCACGATCGTGAGAAACGATCATAAACGTGCCTTCATACTGTTGAAGCGCTTGCTGAAGAATGTTTTTACTACTCATATCCAGATGGTTGGTAGGCTCATCAAAAATTAGAAAGTTGGCAGGGGAGAGAAGCATTTTTGCCAGCGCTAACCGGCTTTTTTCGCCACCGGATAGCACCTTTACTTTTTTGAATACATCATCTCCAGTAAACAAAAAACATCCCAGGATATTTCTAAGTCTACTTTCTTTTTCACCCGACCCAGCCTGAAGCATGATTTCTAAAGGATCGCTTTTCAGGTCTAAATCTTCTGCCTGATGCTGAGCAAAATAAGAGTGCGTTACCTTATGCCCAATTTTCCTCGAGCCACCCTGAATGGGTTCATTTCCCGAAAGTATTCTAATCAGAGTTGATTTTCCGGCACCATTCGGGCCAACGACAGCGAATTTATCCCCACGTTCGATCTCAAAATCTAGACCTTCAAATACGGTATTTTCGCCGTATCGTTTTGTTACCCGGTCTAGATTCATCACTACCTGACCGCTTCGTTCTGGTTCCGGAAATCTAAAGGAAACGGAAGCAAGATCATCTTCCACTTCAATCATCTCAATTTTTTCAAGCTGCTTAACACGACTTTGCACCTGGCGAGCTTTTGTAGCTTTATATCGAAACCGATCGATGAATTCCTGGGTATCCTTTAGCTGTTTTTCCTGATTTTTTTGAGCATTGATCAGCAATTCTCTTTCTTCTTCCCACTTTCGCTCATAAAAAGAATAATTGCCAGAATAATCGCTCATTTTACCACGCCGAATAGCGAGCGTTCGAGTTGTAAGCATATCCAAAAAGGCCCGATCATGGGAAACAACAATTACGGCACCTTCATAAGATTTTAGAAAAACCTCCATCCATTGAAGGGATTCAATGTCCAGGTGGTTGGTAGGCTCATCCAACAAGAGGTAGGTTGGTTTACGAAGAAGTAATTTTGCCAAGGCAATGCGCATCAACCACCCGCCACTAAACTCTGAGGTTGATCGATTGAAGTCAGCTTCAGAAAATCCCAGCCCCATCAAAACTTTCTCGATTTCCGAGCGAAGAGAGTATAGTCCGGAGGTTTCTAGCTGAGTTTGAAGTGCACCGTATCGATCAAGCGACTTCGCATATTCCTCTGATTCATGATCCAATAGAGCCAATTTCTCCTGAACTTCTTTAACCTGCATTTCCAGATTAAATAACTCTGAAAATGCAGTCTCCACCTCTTCAATTACAGTGAGAGAAAAATCTGGGTCGACTCCATCTTGCGGTAAATATCCAAGGGTTTCCGTACCAGTTAGAATAACTGAGCCCCCGTCAGATTCACGAAGCTTCATAATAATTTTAAGAAGCGTGGATTTTCCAGCACCATTTGGTCCTACCAGCCCAATTCGCTCTCCGGGGTTTATGATGGTGCTCACCTTATCGAGTAGAACACGATCCCCAAGATTTAATGTGATTTGTTCGAGAGCGAGCATATGATTAACTCAAAGATTTTTTTGAAAAAATAGAACGGCAAAAGATAGCTGTTGTAGCTAGGAATTATCAATCAAAAGTACGTAAAAACTGCTAATCGATTGTAGTACTTATAGTTAGTGGTATACGTTTTAATACGTATCTAAAATACCCCGAATTAGGTATATCAATTTCGAGAGTACAAATTTACAATTGAGCATTACCTACAATACAACATTTCGGATTATGTACAGAATACTTGGTTTACTATCAGTTTTAATTATTGGTGCATCAATTGCACAAGCACAACAAACTCATATTGTTGATTTAGCCGGAACAGGGGATTTTACTTCTATTCATGATGCAGTTGCAGCCGCATCTTCAGGGGATACCATTCGTGTTCAACCGGATCAATATGCATTCACTGCTGATCTAGGTCCGGTAACTGTTGATAAGAGGCTCTACATAATCGGCTCCGGATATATGCCGGTTGAAGATGGCGGTACAGAATTAATTGATATTCCAGGAACGGGTTATTTTGATTTAACTGGTTCTGCAGATGGTACAGTTATTAAAGGCTTCCGTATTCAAGATGCTACTGGTTTTTTAGATACTGAAAGTGGTACAGCTAATGTAACTATTGAAGAAAACTTATTTATTGGCGGTATTACTGTTATGTTTTTTCAAGGTACCGCAGATACTGTTAGAAGCAACATATTTCATGAAACAGGTTATTACTCTGTAAGAACAAGTAATTCAAACACTCAAATTACTAATAACTTTTTTAATGAATCAATTTTGCCAGCAGGAAATACTGGAGTAATTCATCTTGCAAATGCATCTGGAGTAGTAATTGCCTATAACCTTCACATAAATACTAATTCGTCTTCAAGTTTTTCTAGACCAGATGTATATGTGGGAAGTGGAGCGCCAGAAATTTATTCTAACGGGTATGTTAATGCACCATTTCCTGTTCAAAATGTGTCAGGAAATGCATTCATAACTAATAATGGCTTTTATAATTCATCTGCTAGTGGTTTGAATCAGGTTGACGCAAATCCGGATTTTGAAAACTTTGATTCTGATAACAGTGAATTAGATTTACAATCACTAGATGAAAATAGTTTCGACTTAAATTTAGCTACAAGTTCAGCCTGGATTGATGCTGGTCGCACAGGAACACCATATTTGGATCTTGATGGTTCTAGAAGTGATATCGGTTTATACGCAGGACCAACCTCTTATAGTGATGGGAGAGGTGCTCCATCGGTACCAGTTGTTATCCAATTCCAGGTAACACCAACTACGGTATCCCCATCTGGTACCATTACGATTACTGCCACAGGACGCATAGGTGACGGTGGAAATTAGAGGCTTGTTTTAATTCAACAGTTCTAATTTTCAACACCAAATAGGAATGCGTTGTGGCACAATCGAAATTCTATAAAACAAGACTAGGGATCGGAGTAGTTTGGCTTTTGCTGCTCCTTGGTTTCTCCCAGGCATTGAATGCTCAGATTACAGCTGCAGAATACTTTGTAGATACTGATAATGGAGCGGGTTTAAATACAGCTATTGCTGCTCCAGATGATGGTTCGTATGATGAAAATGCTGAAGAAGTCACTATTAATTTGGATGTAACTGGGTTGTCGGTAGGCCAGCATGTAGTGTATGTCCGCTTTCAGGATGCTTCAGGAAAATGGGGAACTCCAAGGGGTACTGTTTTTCGAGTTAGTGATGCTCAGGAAATTGTTTTTGAGCTTACAGAAGCAGAATACTTCATTGATACTGATCCGGGTGAAGGTAATGGAACAGCCTTTACAATTACTACAGATGGTGGGTTTGGTGGATTTCTGGAAACCGTAACATCAGAGGTTAATCTCCCTGGGTTATCCGAAGGAAGACATGAAATATTTGTTCGCTTTAAAGATGTAAATGGACGTTGGGGAGCCCCTAGAGGGCAATCATTTGTTGTTAGCAATCGTGCTGATATTGAGTTCACTTTAGCAGCCGCAGAGTACTTTATAGATACAGATCCTGGTGAAGGTAATGGTACATCAATAGCAGCTCCGGCTGATGGAAGCTTTGATGAAGCGGAAGAAGAATTAAATGTTGATGTAAATCTTCCAGGGTTGTCGGAGGGTAGGCACACGATATTTACCAGATTCCAAAAATCAAACGGTGAATGGGGAGCCAAACGAGGTTTTACTTTTACCGTGCAGGATGGTGAAGAAGAAGCGCTGACCATCATCGGTGCAGAGTATTATGTGAACGATGATCCTGGTGTAGGTCAGGGAACAGCTTTGCCTGCTCCGGTTGATGGAGCGTTTGATGAAGCCATTGAAGAATTGGAAGCCTCGTTTGATGTTAGCGCCTATGGGATTGGACGACATTTTGCATATTTCCGTGTTCAGGGCTCAAATGGTAAATGGGGGCCAGTTCGAGGAGTGCCTTTTCAGGTAGAAGACATTGTGTTTATCGACCAGGCAGAATATTACTTCGATTCGGATCCAGGGCAGGGGAACGGGACTCCAATCACGGTTTCTAAAGATGGAAATTTTGATTCCGATTTTGAAGAAATCGACCTGGATATCGATATGAGTACAACCGGCTTAGAAGTTGGACTTCATACCATGTACATCCGATTTAAAAACTCAAAAGGAGAGTGGAGTAATCCAAGTTCGCGTCAAATTACAGTGGAAACCAGACCTTCCATCGCAATTTCAGTGGATACATTGCAGTTCGATTCCATTGTTGAAGGAGATAGTCTGACTCAGACTTTTACTGTGATGAATGAAGGCGACGCAGCGCTGAATATCACGAACATCACCTCTAATCTTCCTGATTTTACCGTCTCACCAACTACCGGTAGTATTGATGCTAATTCTTCCGATCAACTGACATTTACGGTAAAGTATAAACCATTGAGTGCAGGGGCAAAAAATGGAATAATCAGCATTCTAAACAACGACCGTACAGAAACGATTCGTGTTCTTGGTGATGCCATTGCTCGAGAACCTATTATGGACATTTCAGTTGCGGAGGTGGATTTCGGCACCGTACTGGTTGGGGATAGCGTGGCACAGCAATTCGCAATTTACAATACTGGATTTGATGTGTTGAACCTATCGAATATCTCGGTGAATTCGGATGAGTTTAGAGTAAGTCCAACAACAGGATCGCTAAACGCTGGAGTTACACTAACCGACAGTCTTGTGATTAATGTTGCACTCGTTCCAACAACTCAAGGATCAAAAACTGCTACGCTGTCATTAGGTGGAAATGTGCCTACTCAACAAATTAGCCTCTCTGGAAATGCAGTATTAAATCCAGAGCCAACTATATCTCTGAATTCTGATAGCTTGGCTTTTGGTTCAGTCGAAATCGACGAGACTAAACAAGTAACGCTCGAAATTAGAAATTTAGGTACGAGCACACTTGAGGTTACTTCCTTCAATGTGTCAGGGTCAGCATTTAGTGCTTCCATAGATTTGCCCGCTGATGTTGAGCGTGGCACACCATTACAAGTTCCAGTAACCTTCACGCCAACCTCTGCATCGAGTTTTTCTGGCGGAATTGAAATTGTTAGTAACGATGCCAGTAATAGTACCGTAAATGTGGAACTGAGTGGTGAAGGAACCGTTGGTCCACCAGAGAAAATTCTGGCTGTAAACCCCGATTCACTTGATTTTGGATTGGTAACTGTCAATGAATCAACAGAACAGAGTATCACACTGATAAATAGTGGGAATGCTACGCTAAAAATTACCGGGATCAATTCGGATAACAGCAGTTTCTTTATTGAAAATGCTCCGACTTCTCAAAACCCAATATTTATAGCTGCGGAAAGTTCTGAGGATATCAATGTAACTTTTGAGCCAGGTCAGGGAGGTGAAACCCTATTTACCGGAACACTAGCAATTAGTAGTGATCGCACAGATAGTAGTGATCCTTTCACTATCAAAGTTCGTGGAACTGGTGTAGATCAACCAACACCAAATGTACAACTTAGTACACGTCAACTTGATTTCGGTGAGTTAAAACTTGGTGAAAGTGACACTAAAACATTTGAAATCACAAACGGAGGGAATGCGGATTTAAACGTAAGCGATATTTTCACGAATGAACCTGATTTCACCATCCTTTCACCATCTAACAGAACATTCAGTTTAACTCCTGGAAATTCACGTGATGTTGTAGTTCGATTTGAACCCTCAGAAGTTCGCGTGTTCACAAATCTGTTAAGTATCACGAGCAATATTGCGACTGAACAACTCGATCTATTAGGAAAAGGTGTTACCCTTTCAACCGGTGTGGATAGCACGGTGACCAGAAACGAAGATGTAGTTGTAAATTCCGGGGATGCAATTCCAATTAACATTAACCCGACCGGCTTAGGAAATAGCGGATCTGTATTTGTGTACTACAAATCCGGTGGTGGTGGTGCAATATCCAGTTATACCAGAGAATCAATGTTGGCCGGTGCAGGTGGAACATACAGTTTGTCTTTGCCTGCGAGTGTTTCTACTTCAAATGGTGTTTCATATTGGTTCGAAGTATCCGACGGTACGAATACAGTGACGTCGCCTGAGGTGAGTCCAAACCTAAATCCTTATACAATTAGTGTAGAAGTAGCTGAAGGAATCGTAAGAACGGCACCTCAACCGGCTGGAACAGAACAGAATTTCTATCGATTGATCTCAGTTCCTTTGGTAGATGGTTCAAATTCTGTGAATTCAGTATTGGGCAACTTCGGAGAAGCAGGTGTTGAAAATTGGCGATTATTCCGTTGGCAGTCTGGCGCATATGTTGAACATAGCGAAGGAGGGTTTGAAGGATTCGCTCCTGGTCGTGGTTATTGGTTTATTACATCAAGCGTTGGATCTATTCAAACCGGTAGCGGACAAAGTGCTCCAACCGATGAGAATTTCAGCATATTTCTACAACCGGGATGGAATATGATTGGCTCGCCATTTACGTATGATACAGACTGGGCGAATGCTGTAATTCCATCAACGGTAGATAATCTTTGGGGATATGATGGGTCAGGTTTCACCAATATTTCAACGATAAAGCCATGGGAAGGCTACTTTGTGAATAATAGCTCGAACAACCCCGAGGAACTGCAACTTAGTCCGATAGTTTCTGGTGGTGGATCAGCCAAGGAAATTTCAGATCTCCCATTTGATTCAGAAGACTCATGGTCGGTTCAGTTAAAAGCGAAGTCAGGATTGGTGGAGGATAACTACAATTTCATTGGTTCTACAGAATTGGCAGAAGATCAAAAAGATGAACTTGATCTTGTAAATGCGCCAAATCAACCAGGAGAATTCCTCAGTTTGGGAATTATCAACGACAACGTTCATTCGAAAAAACTATCGGTGGACGCTAGAAAACCAAACTTAGATGGTCACGTTTGGGATTTTGAGATTCTATCAAACTCAAGTGAAGAATACATCAGAATTGATGCACTGTTAAATGGTGAGCTTCCTCCAAACTTCCGACTGGTTGCTTTTGACAAAGATCAGCAAACCGTTTGGTCTTTAGATCCAACTCAGGTAAACAATAAAACAATTCGAAGTGGAATTGGTGCAGAAATCAAACGTTCTTTTAGAATCGTGGCAGGTACGGAAGAATTCATCGCCGAGCATAACCTTGGAATCAGGGATATTCCATCTGTTTTCGAGTTGAAGAATAATTACCCAAATCCATTTAATCCTTCAACAACCATTGTATTTGGATTACCTGAAGCCTCTGTGGTAACTATCGAAGTGTTCAATACACTTGGACAGAAAGTCGCGACCTTAATCAACAACGAAATGGATGCCGGGTATCACGACTTCATTTGGGATGCATCGCGAGTTGCATCTGGGGTGTATTTCTATCGAATGTCTGCGAAAGCGATTAATTCGGATGCACGATTTACCCAGCTTCAAAAAATGACCCTGATCAAATAATCAGCTAAGGAAAAACCATGAAAACTAAACTATTACTTATTAAAGCATTGGTGCTGGTTCTGATTATTGGATTTGCTCCTCAGGATATTGAAGCACAAGAAAGATTGGCTGTTTTCGATTTTAATGTTACATCCGGCATGACGAATGAAACGGCAATTACACTCACGAACAGATTTCGAAATGGAATGATTCAAACCGAAGTATTTACTTTGGTTGAGCGATCGGCCATTGAGCAAGTATTGGCAGAGCAAAGATTTTCCGTTTCAGATATTGCAAATCCAGAAACTGCGATTCAATTAGGGGATTTACTTTCAGCGGATAAGATTATTGTTGGTGATATCGGAAAGGTGGGGCAAACTTATTCCATTACCGTACGATTAATTGATGCTCAATCAGGATCAATTGAAAAATCGGAAGCGCTGGAATATCGAGGTCCACAGGATGGTTTATTGCCAGAATTAGATGTTCTAGCTCAAAAATTGTCCGGCACCTATGTGAAAAAGAAAAAACGAGGGTGGTTATATATTACTGCTGCCGCATTGTTAGGTGGTACAGCTTACGTACTAACTCAGGATAGTGGTGGAGGTGCAGCAGGACTTCCCTTACCACCTGGTCCGCCAAATAATTAATAAAAGGGGGAAGACAGGATGTTGAACAAGTGCTTCAATCAAATTCTGTGCATTGTATTGTGGGTAACAATAACTGGTTGGATTTCTCCAGCCGTGAACGCACAAGAGAAGCCAAATTGGCTCAACGAGTATCCTGCCGACCCCCGTTTTTATATCGGTGTTGGAAGTGCCCTAAAATCAGATAATGCAGCCTATCAACAGGCAGCACGTGAAAGTGCACTTGCCGAACTAATATCACAAATCGAAGTTAATGTTTCCAGTACCATGGAATTCCTTGAACAGGAGCAAAATGGTGGGTACGAGAATTTCTTTTCTGCTTTTACACAAACACAGGCTAGAAAAACCATTGAGGACTTTGAAATTGTAGATTCCTACGATGATGGGACAGAATTTTGGATGTACATTCGTCTATCAAAAAGTGATTATGAGCGTCGGCTTCAAGAGAAAATGCAGATTGCTAAAAATCAGGCAACAACAGCCTTAGCAGATGGGAGAAATGCTTACAATAATGGTGAATTTGAGCTAGCGCTCTCGAGTTTTACGAATGGGCTTGCAGATATAGCTCCATACATCGATCGACCAATGAATATTGAATTCGAAGGTGAAAGCGTTGATTTATTTGCGGAATTAAGATCATCTCTACGAGATGTTGTTTCGTTGTACAGAATCACAAATTCTAATGGGCCATCAATAGGGCAGGTTGGGAAAGCTGGTGAGGCACCATTTCAGCTTAGATTGGAGTATGAAAATTCAGGAGAACCCGTCGAAGGCGTTCCGATTGGTTTTAGATTTATACGGGGTGGAGGTGATTTCTCACCTACTGTACTAACAAATGCAAATGGTGAAGCAGCCGTAGAGTTGAATAAAATTACAGCCCCCGATGCCATGCAAATTATCACAGGCGGTATTGCATTTTCAGCATTTTCGGAAGGCGAATCTTCTGCTTTTCTAACAAGTATCTTTGACGGAGTAAATGCACCAAGTGCCAGATATGTACTTCGGGTGAGTGGTGTTCCAATCTATCTTGAATATAGCGAGACTTTTTTAGGCGGGAACGAGAGTTCGAACTACCTTCAGCCTGTCATCAAAGAAGGACTTAATGAGGCCGGTTATACTTTTATTGATGATTTGGCAGATGCTGAACTGTATTTGGAAGTGGACGCTGAGACCCGGCAGGGAAGCGAAACCTATGGAATCTACTCTGCCTTTGTTAGTTACAGAATCACTATTACAAATATGCTCACTGGGCAAGAAGAAGCAACATATTCAGCAACAGACATTAAAGGATTAAGTGATACCTATCAAAAAGCTGCTGCTAAAGCTTTTGAGACTGCACTTGAAGGGTTGAAGGCTGAAATTTTGCCAAATCTGATTAATCAGATTCAAAAGTAGATTTACAAAACTTTTTTAAAGTGGTATTCAGAATAGTCCTATTTTTAGGGATATGGGATTATTACTCTTTTATCTATTTCTGGCCTTAGGGGTCTCTTTCTTATGCTCAATTCTGGAAGCAGTTCTTCTGTCAATTACTCCATCCTATGTGGTTTTGAAAGAACAAGAACAGCCAAAAGTGGGGGCTTTACTAAAAAAATTAAAAGAAGATATTGACCGACCTTTATCTGCGATTCTAACGCTAAATACTATCGCTCATACGGTAGGTGCTGCAGGAGTTGGCGCACAAGCAATCATTGTATTTGGCGATGCTTATGTTGGAATCGTTTCTGCAGTCTTAACATTATTGATTCTCATATTATCAGAAATCATCCCAAAAACTCTTGGGGCTACTTTTTGGAAAGGAATGGCAGCTAGTTCAGCACGGATAATCAACTTCTTAATTATTGCAACTTACCCTTTCGTTAAACTCTCAGAATTCATAACAAAAATTATTAATCCTGATTCAAAGGAGCCAAGCTTAAGTCGGGAAGAATTCTCTGCGATGGCAGATCAGGGAGTACAGGAAGGAATTTTTGAAGAAGGGGAATCGAATGTATTTAAAAACCTGATCCGCTTTAGTTCTTTGAAGGTAAAAGACATAATGACCCCCCGAATAGTAGTGATGAAATTTCCGGAAACCATTACCATTGAAGATGCACTCTCACAGAAAGAGAAATTGAGAGTAACTCGTTTACCGGTTTTTGATAAGAATGAAGAAGATATCACAGGTTTTATTCTCAAGACTGATCTTTACGAGATGGTTAGTGAGGGCAAGGGAGAGGAGCTTCTTAAAACAATAAAACGTGAGGTCCTCATCGTACCGGAAACTGCTACCCTTAAAATGTTGCTTCAAAACCTCATCGAAAAGCAAGAACATATTGCAGTTGCTGTTGATGAGTATGGCGGCCTGGCCGGAGTGGTAACCATGGAAGATTTAGTGGAAACTCTGCTTGGAATCGAGATCGTAGATGAAATCGATGCCATCGAAGACATGCAAAAACTGGCACGCGAAAAATGGGCACTTCGCGCAAAGAAAATGGGGATTGTGCTCCCATCCGACGAAGTGGAAGGATCTGAAGATGAGTCAGCGAAAGATTGAGCTGTGAATCCGTTGGCTCATTTCTTCGGTGTATGCATCATCTAATACTACATTCAAATTCCTTTTTTCTTTGGTGAAGTTTAGCATGTCGATTTTCGTTGATCCAAAAACATTGAAAACTAATTCTGTTAGTTCATCAACCTGAGATGGTGAGCACCCGATTAGCGTAATTAGCCCTTTATTGTTATCAAGTTCAACCGTCCCAACTTCTATCAATTCTTTAGAAAGCTCTTGTAGTTTTTGTGAGTTAGAAAGTGCAATAGTAACAGAAGCTTCTGTGGTATTAACAGCATTTACTTTCAATCGAAATTTTTCAAGTGCACTAAATACCTTAGTTAGAAAAGAGTATCCCATTACCGTTTCATACGCACTTACAGTAACAAGGGCCATTTCCTTTTTAAAAGAAAGAGCAAGAAAATCTTTTTGATGTTCAGATTCTCGAATAATTTTGGTCCCAGTATCCTGCGGTTGAAACATATTCTTTACAAAAACAGGAATATTTCGTTCTTGCGCCGGTTTCAAAGTAGCCGGATGCAAAACTTTGGCGCCGAAATATGCCATTTCAGTGGCATCAAAATAGGTGAGTTCAGGTATTGGTGTGGCATCCGAAATGTAACGTGGATCTCCTGTATAAACGCCACTAACATCCGTCCAGATTTCAACAGATTCTGCATTAAGAGCTGCACCAACTAAACTCGCGGTGTAATCAGATCCTTCAAAACCCAGGGTTGTGGTAGTGCCGTTTGGTGCTTCGCCGTAAAATCCACCAATGACTGGTGTAAACCCGTTTTCAAGAATTGTTTCAAGGGAACCACATTTTTGATTGATCAGCCCACGATTAGGATTTGCTGAACCGTATTCGGCATTTGTTTTAATAATTTTCTTAGCATCTATATGTTGTGTGAGCTGATCGGTGGCCAATCCGCATTGAGCAAATAAATAGGATGAAATTTGTTCACCTATTGCTGCAATAGAATCTTGCATTGCCGGAGTTAATAGTCTCTTTTTGAAGGTGTATTCCAACAATTTTGTGAGATGACTAATTTTATCATTCACCTTCTTCTCACAACTTTCTTTAATAAGCGTTTCTTTTTGATGAGGATTATCTCTTAAAAACTTTGAGACCAGGTCATTGTGTCGAATTCTTATATCCTCCAGAATTCCACCTGCTTCATTTATTTTGCCGGTCTCAGCTAATGTAGCTGCTTCGATTAATTGTCTGGTAGTTCGTGCAGTTGCAGATACCACCACCACTGGATACTCATAGTTGGCGATAATATCTAAAACCTGCTTCCATGTTTGGTGGTCGTTCATGGAGGTGCCACCAAACTTTAGCACATTTATATTCATGTTTATAGATGATTTTTATCAGATTAAAATACGGACAAAGGCTCGTGATTTCAGTGCTAGTTTTTAATAAAGTTCCATAAATCATGTCTTCATTTAACGCTCATATTTCTTCGACATATTCAACAGACAAATGCTGAATTAGAAATATCGGATTTAGATTTAATACATTGATAGAGCAATAATTTGAAAACATGGATGAATCATATTTTTCAAAATTTCGGGATAATATAATTGGAGTAAATCAAGCTTTTGAAACTCCATTTGGAGTGCAGAAAATTCTCTATGCAGATTGGATTGCGAGTGGCCGAATGTATGGTCCAATTGAAGATCGTATTCGAAACGAAATTCTACCCTTTGTTGGGAATACACATACTGAGACAACGGTTACCGGTACCGCAATGACAAAAGCCTATCACAAAGCCAAAGAGTATATCAAGACTCAGGTTAACGCCGCTGATGACGATTATTTAGTGTTTTGTGGATCAGGAATGACGGCAGCTATAACAAAATTACAAAGAATATTAGGGTTGAAAATTCCGGATCGAATAACGGATTATTCTCCTGAATTAAGAAAAAAAAGTCGGTCAACGCGTCTTTTTGATTGCGCTGATGAAGATCGCCCAATTGTCTTTATAACTCATATGGAACACCATTCCAATCACACCTCCTGGTTGGAAACTATTGTGGACTTAGAAATTATTGGATCGATGGAGGATGGTCTTGTCGACCTTGATCATTTTGATGAATTACTGAATTCATACTCAGATAGAAAATTCAAGATTGCATCAGTGACCGCTTGTTCTAATGTAACAGGAATAGAAACTCCCTATGTTGAAATAGCTAAGCTAATTCATAAACATGGAGGAGTTTGTTTTGTAGATTTTGCATGCTCAGGTCCTTACGTAGAGATTGATATGCATCCCAAAGAAGATGGAGCGCACCTTGACGCAATATTCTTATCTCCACATAAATTTTTGGGTGGACCAGGTAGTCCGGGAATAACCATTTTTAATTCAAGGCTATATCATAACAGAGCACCTGATATTCCAGGAGGTGGAACGGTGTTATATACTTCGCCATGGTTCGAACATCGTTACATTCCAAATATCGAAGATCGGGAAGATGGTGGTACACCACCATTTATACAGGGAATTAGATCTGCGATGGCATTCAAACTAAAAGAAGAAATGGGTGCTGAGAATATTCGAACAAGAGAACATTTTCTAGTAAAGCGATTTATGGATGGTCTAGAGAATATCTCAGGAATCACTGTTTTAGCAGGCGAGCATAAAGAACGGTTAGGTGCTATTTCCTTTTTGACCGAGGGAATTCATTTTAATTTGGTGGTTAAAATTCTGAATGATCGATTTGGTATTCAAATGAGAGGGGGGTGTGCCTGCGCGGGCACTTATGGACACTATCTTTTGGATGTAAACAGGGCTAAGTCTCAGCAGCTAGAAAAACTTGTAATGAGTGGCGATTTAAGTGTCCGTCCTGGTTGGGTTCGTGCATCCATACACCCAACCATGCTGGATGCCGAAATCGATTATATGTTAGAATCATTAAGTGAAATTATGACCAACAAGGAAGAATGGTCTAAACAGTACTCGTATAACAGTGCAACGAATGAATTCGAGTTCACAGCATGGCATTTTAAAGCCAAAGAAGAACAAATTGATCACTGGTTTGAAGCTCTAACCTGATCAAATTTCATCAGAATATAATGACCGAACGTGTGGGCGAAGATTGTATTCGTTCTGCATTACTTCACCATAGGCTCCACAGCTTCGAATAGCTATTAAATCACCACGAGAGAGTTCTGGTAAATCAATGTCTTTCCGGAAAGTATCTGAGCTTTCACAAATCGGGCCAACCACATCATACTTTTTTGAGGTCTCCTTAGATGTTAGTGAATCAATATTATGAATTGCCTGATATAATGCGGGACGGAGAAGTTCCGTCATTCCGGCATCAATGATCGCAAAATTCTTTACCCGGCCGGTTTTCGTGTATAACACTCTAGAAATCAAACTACCGCATTGGCCCACAATAGATCGGCCCAACTCGAAATGAAGTGTTTGATGCTTTTTAAGATTGATATGTCTTGAGAATGTCTCGAAGAAATGTTCGAAATCAGGAACAGAATCTTGGTTTGGCTTTTCATAGTTGATGCCAAATCCTCCACCTACATTAATCACTTCGAGCTTAAATCCTTTGTTTTCGATATACTCGTTTAGCTGATTAGCTTTTTTACAAAGCTGTTCGAAAGGCTCAAATTTGATAATCTGAGAGCCAATATGAAAATGAATTCCAATCAGTTGGACATTTTTATGAGAAGGCAATTTATCTAGAACCAAATCTAAGTCATCTTCAATGATTCCGAATTTGTTTTCACTTAATCCCGTTGTAATGTAATGATGGGTTTCCGCATTTACATTTGGATTCAAACGAAGTGCAATTCGTGCGGTTTTTCCTGCTTTCTTCGCTAAATCATTGATTACTTCAATCTCTTGTGCCGATTCACAATTAAAACAAAAGATTCCATGGCTTAGAGCAAGATTAATTTCTTCATCACTCTTCCCAACTCCCGCAAAAGCAATTTGATTAGGTAGAAAACCGGTATCCAAAGCACGAATTATTTCACCACCACTTACACAGTCTGCATCTAGCCCATATTCGCGAACAATCTGAAGTATTTTCGGCTGATGATTAGCTTTCAGAGCAAAATGAACTCTATATCCACGATCAATCCCGTGTTTTTTTACTTCAGACAGAGTTTGGCGCAGTAATTCAACATCGTAATAATAAAAGGGGGTTTTATGCCCGTTTAGAGCTCCCACCACTTGACTAGGAAACATGGATTCTAGGTACTTTGGTCTTCGACGGTAGATTTTGGAGTGAGTTCCTCTTCATTCGCAATCGTTAAGGCAATAACTGAATCACCTATTTGCGGATTTGGAGGATTGTCGAGCGAAAAAGGAGTAACGATCTCGCCCTGCAACATAAAGATAGGAATAGAATTGTCGAAATATCGATTTTGATAGTCTTTAAATGTAAAATCCGCAGATATAGGAGTTACAGTAACAACTACATGCTGCATCATAAACTCATTGATCTTATTGTAGTTTTGAGTATTCGAAAACAATGTTCTACCGCCAATAAATTCACTTGAGTCATTCTGTCGCCTGTTTGATGCTGCAGATTGTGCGAGTTGAAAAACGGCTGATGTGCCAAATTCTTCGGAAAAGCGAAGACATGCCAGTGCATTAACTTCATCGTTAGGAGTTAGGGCCATTAGTATTCCAATTCCATCGGTATCAACTTCGTCCATAGCGTATTCCGATAAAATATTTCCATAGTAGGTAGCTAAACCCGACTTTCGTGCAATAGAAATATTATCCCAATTTGAGTCGGCCACCAGAACTTTGAAATTCAGTTCTTGCAGTTTTAGAGCGAGCATTCTTCCCCAATCATGGGCTCCAAGAAAGATAACTCCGTGAGGATCGGGTTTTGCAACACCAAGTAAACGTGCAACCGGTTTTGCTGTGAGCCCATAGATAGTAACTGTAGCAATAATTACAATGAATGTGAACGGAACAAGTTGACCGGCTTCGGCATAACCTTCCTGTTCAAGTCGAAGAGCAAAAATTGCCGAAATTGCCGCTGCAACAATCCCTCTTGGGGCCATCCAGGCGATAAAGGTTTTTTCTCTGAAATTAAGGTTCGACTTGATGGTAGATAGATAAATGGATGCGGGTCGAACAACAAAAAATAAAGTAACTAAAAACAGGGCGCTATTGATATTAAAGTAATTGAGATCTTCAATTTTTAATCGGGAAGCCAAAAGTATGAACAGCGTAGAAATTAGAAGAACTTGTAGATTTTCTTTGAATTCGAGGATGTGTTTGATCCGGACTGTTTTTTGGTTAGCTAAAAGTAATCCCATCACAGTTACAGCTAATAAACCCGATTCATGCTGCAGTAAATTTGAAAGGGTGAAAATAACAACAACTGTTGCCAGTGTGATTGGGTTTTGTAGATAATCCGGAATCCAGTGTTTTTTTAGCATCAGGTACATAATTCCGGCACCTAAAGCTCCAAAAAAAGTGCCATCAATAATGGTTGTGACAATTACTAATCCGGCTATACCAGAGATATTCTGAAATCCACCGGCAATGATGATCTCAAATACGAGAACTGCCATCATAGCTCCGATTGGGTCGTTTACAATCCCTTCCCACTTTATAACTGAACCTGCTTTTTCGGTTGGATGTACTTGTCTTAACAGTGGGATGATAACAGTTGGACCTGTAACAATTAAAATTGCCCCGAACAGAACTGCGATTTCGATTCCAAGATCCAGAAAAATATATGCGGATGTCGCTGCCAATGCCCATGTAATTAAAATCCCAAGAGTTATCAATTTGATAACCACCCCGCCGATTTTTCGAAACTCCGACATACTTAGGCTTAATCCACCCTCGAAAAGAATAATTGCCACCGAGATCGAGACAAATGGCTGTAGCAGGCCACCCATCAATTTGTCAGGATCAATTAGACCGGTAACCGGACCTGCAACAATCCCGAAAATCAAAAGAACTAATATTGCCGGAAGCCTGGTTCGCCATGCAAGCCATTGAGCTGAGATACCTAAGGCAACTACCGCTGCTAATCCTAATAAAATTTCTTCATGCAAATTATGAGTCCGTAAATCTTTTTTTTTCTTCCCATTTAAAGTAACATAAAATACTTTTGAAACTTTATAGGGAACTAGTTTTCGAAAAAAGCTATTATTCCAAAAACATCAAAACGGATAAATAAAACTGTAATTTATGGCTAGCGCTAAGAAAAAATTATCCAAAAAGCTTACTATTTTCGATGTATATGCGGTGAGCACAGGAGCAATGTTTAGTTCCGGATTCTTTCTTTTGCCAGGTTTAGCTGGAATGGAAACAGGTAGTTCGGTGTACCTGGCATATCTTGCTGCAGGTTTATTGATATTGCCATCAATGTTTAGCGTAGCTGAATTAAGTACAGCTATGCCGAAAGCAGGAGGTACCTTTTACTTTTTGGATCGTGCCCTTGGTCCCATGGTCGGAACAATTGGTGGATTGGGTTCCTGGATTGCTCTGGTCTTTAAAAGCGCATTTGCCTTGATCGGGCTTGGCGCATATTTATCATTTTACGTTAATGTTCCAATTATACCTCTTGCACTTACACTTACCTTTGCATTTGGATTGTTGAATATTTTTGGAGCAAAAGAAACAGCGGTACTTCAGCGGGTATTAGTTGCAGCATTAGTGGGTATAATGACTTTCTTCATCATTACCGGGCTTGTGCATGTGTATTCTTCACCAGACTTGGTTGGAAGTAATGAATACGAGTTTTTGAGCAACGGAATTAATGGATTCATTTCGACAATAGGTCTTGTTTTTGTTTCCTATGCAGGGTTAACAAAAGTAACTAGCGTAGCAGAGGAAGTGCAGAATCCAGATAGAGCCATCCCTTTAAGTATGATTTTATCACTTATTACTACAACAGCCGTGTATGTATTTGGTGTGTATATCATGACAAAAGTACTTGCACCAAACGAATTTTACTCTAGCCTTACCCCCGTTGCTGATGTGGGTGAAAGATTTCTTGGATTCCTACCCTTCAATCTTGGAGTTATCCTTGTCGTAGTAGCAGCCATTGCCGCATTTGCATCCACTGGTAATGCTGGAATTATGTCATCATCGCGGTACCCACTTGCGATGAGCAGAGATGGATTATTAAGCCCAATTTTTCAAACTATTGGTCGCTTTGGTACACCGCATATCTCAGTAATTATGACGACATTAGCAATGGCATTAATTTTACTTCTTTTCAATGTCGAAGCTGTTGCAAAATTAGCTAGTGCTTTCCAATTACTACTTTTCTTATTAATTAATCTGTCGGTTATTGTAATGAGAGAAAGCAGAATTGAAGCCTATAAACCCGGTTATAAGTCTCCATTTTACCCATGGGTGCAAATTGCCGGTATGATGATTTCAATTTGGCTTGTCGCCGAAATGGGTTTACTTGCAGTAGGATTTACAGGTACAATAACCGTACTAAGTATTGCTTGGTATTTCTATTATGCCCACGGTAAAGTGAAACGGCAAGGGGCTATATATCATATCCATGCACGACTAGGTCAGCTTAGATATGAAGCATTAGAACATGAACTGATGACAATATTGAATGAAAAGAATGTTAATAGTTCACTCACCTATGAAGAAGTAATTGCGCGTTCGATGGTGATTCAAGCCACTGAACAGCACACAGATTTTAATCGCCTTGTATCTAAGGCAGCAATACAACTTGATAAAAGATTAAATCTTGAACGCGACTATCTTAAAAATCAGTTGCTAGACTTGTCCACAAACTTCACGAAACTGAAGGAAAAGGTATTTTTCAAATATGTACAAATTGAAGGAATTGCTAAACCAGAAATGATTGCAATTCAATCAAATAAAGGGATTGAATTTGATTTGCTTGGAAAGAAAGAGGAAGCACAAGCTCTGATATTTCTTGTTACTCCAACCGACCGCCCCTTATTGCATATGCGTATTATTGGCCATCTTGCTGAACTAATTGAGGCCGAAGAATTTTTAGGACGTTGGGAAAAAGCACAGAGCGAAAAAGAAATTAAAAATGTCCTTCTTACGGATGAACGCTTTATTACTATACGGCTACAAGAACACACACGCACTGAAGAATGGATTAATAAGCAGATTATGCAGCTTAATTTACCGGGAGAATGTCTGGTCACCATTATTGAACGTGAAGGTGAAATAATAATTCCAAAAGGTAAAACCCAACTTGAATCGGGTGATGTATTATCAATTTTAGGTTATCCAAAAGACATCGAGCAGTTAAAGAAGCAACTCGATTATTAGTATGTTGAGACAGTATTCATTTAGTTTTAATTAAAACTTAGTTCTTGTATTCAATTTATTACTTGTTATACTCCTAGTAGGAAGCAAATACCCAACAGTATAAATCTATTGCTTGAATGAGCCGTAAAAAACTGTCCAAAAAGCTCACAATATTTGATGTCTATGCAGTAAGTACTGGTGCAATGTTTAGCTCAGGTTTTTTCTTATTGCCGGGTATTGCTGCCATGGAAACCGGAAATTCAGTAGCATTAGCTTATTTAGCTGCTGGGTTTTTAATTATGCCATCAATGTTAAGTGTTGCTGAACTTTCTACGGCAATGCCCAAAGCCGGTGGAGCGTACTATTTTTTAGATCGAAGTTTAGGCCCACTCGTTGGAACAATTGGAGGATTAGGATCTTGGGTTGCACTTATTTTTAAAAGTGCTTTTGCTTTGATTGGTATGGGGGCATATCTCACCATTTTCTTAGACGTCCCAATGTTGCCTTTGGCTCTTGTTTTAACGTTCGCATTTGGCCTTTTAAATATTTTTGGAGCCAAAGAGACTGCATTTCTACAACGATTACTGGTTACGGCATTAGTTTTTATTATGGCCTACTTTTTAGTGATGGGTTTATCGTATATATATGATACTAATGAAATATTACCACCACTTAGAGATCAGAATTTTTTCACGAATGGTATAAATGGCTTTATTTCTACAATTGGTCTCGTTTTTGTCTCCTATGCAGGGTTAACTAAAGTCGCAAGTATAGCTGAAGAAGTTCAAAATCCAGACAGATCAATACCACTGGGAATGATATTATCACTGTTAACAGCCAGTGTTGTATATGTGGTAGGTGTATTCATTATGATCAAAGTGCTGCCGGCTAATGAATTTTTTGATAGTCTTACACCAGTAGCCGACGCCGGTAAGCGAGTTATGACGTTCCTTCCGGGTTCTTTAGGCTTACTTCTTATTGTAATAGCTGCAATTGCAGCATTTGCTTCAACGGGCAATGCAGGGTTAATGTCGGCTTCACGTTACCCTTTAGCCATGAGTAGAGATGGATTACTTAGCCCGGTATTTCAAAATATTGGTCGATTTAATACACCTCATATCTCAGTAATTGTCACAACTCTTCTAATGGCAGTTGTACTTTTACTTTTCGATGTTGAGGCTTTAGCTAAATTAGCATCAGCATTTCAATTACTACTATTCGGCCTTATAAACTTATCAGTTATCGTGATGAGGGAGAGTCGTATTGAGGCATATAAACCCGGTTATAAATCTCCATTTTATCCCTGGTTACAAATTTTTGGAATGATTATTTCTATGTGGTTGGTAGCCGAAATGGGTTTGTTAGCAGTAGGCTTAACCGGGACTATGATAATCTTATGCATTGGCTGGTACTTCTATTTTGCCCATGGAAAAGTAAATCGTCAGGGAGCAATTTACCATGTATACAGCCGATTAGGCCAACAACGATATGATGCACTTGAACATGAATTAATGACCATCATTAATGAAAAAAATGTGGATTCATCACTTACCTATGAACAAGTTATTGCCCGATCAATTGTACTACATGTAGAAGAAGACTATACGAATTTAGAAAGGTTGTTATTGAAAGCGACAATTACCCTTAACCAGCGTTTAAAACTCGATAGAGATCTATTAAAAGATCAATTGTCAGATTTGGGAAACAACTTTATTGAGATGAAGGATGGAATCTTCTTTAAGTACGTTCAGCTGGAAGAAGTAAAAATACCTGAGATGCTAGCCATTCACTCGGCAGAGGGAATACATTTTAGCATGAACAAAGAAGACAAAAAAGCCTTTGCTATAATCTTTTTGGCCACCCCGAAAGATAAGCCACTTCTTCACATGCGGATAATCGGCCATTTAGCCGAGCTGATTGAAGCGGAAGGATTTCTCGATCGATGGAAAAATGCGAAGATCGAGAAAGCAATGAAGCAAGTATTACTAACAGACGAACGCTTCTTCAATATCCGATTAATTGAAAATACCAGAGCAGAAGACTGGATTGGAAAAAAGATAATGGAGCTAGATTTACCAGGAGAATGTTTGGTAACTATCATCGAACGGAATGGTGAAATCATCATCCCAAAAGGAAAAACAGTTCTTGAGTCTCGTGATATTCTTTCGATTCTTGGGTATCCCAAGGATATTGCTGAGCTAAAAACTCAACTTGATTACTAACTGGTTAAAACCGATCTAGTATCTCGATTAATGATAGCTGTTCTTCTTCACTTTCTTGCATGTTCCGAAAAACAAATTTTCCCTCCTCTAATTCATTATCGCCAATAATTAAAGCAAATTTCGCATTCTGACGATTTGCTTCTTTCATCTGAGCCTTCATTGAACGACCCTTATAATCCATAGTAGCAGATATTCCACGATTTCTGAATTCGTTTAAATGCTTGATTACCCAATTCCGAGCATGTTCTCCCAGACAAACCATGAAAATATCAATCGATTTTTCAGGAGCAAGTTCTATTCCAAGTTCATCACAAGCGATTAATAATCGCTCCATACCAGCAGCGAATCCAACAGCTGGTGTGGGTTGGCCTCCAATCTCTTCAACTAATAAATCGTATCTACCACCTCCTGCTAAAGCATCTTGCGATCCTAAATCCGGACTTGTTAATTCAAAAGCAGTGCGTGTATAGTAATCCATACCCCGAACAAGTAATGGATCAATTTCGTAGCTAATTCCACGCATATCTAAATACTCACATACAAGTTTGAAATGTTCCGCTGAATCTTCATTTAAGTGATCACTGATAACCGGAGCATTTTTGATGAATTCCTGATCTTCAGATTCTTTGGAATCTAGAATTCTCATTGGATTTTTCTCAAAGCGAGTTTTTGAGAGTTCACTAAGTTTATCAAGATTTGGACGAAGATATTCTCTAAGTACATTTTTATACGCCTCTCGACTTTCGGGGTCACCCACTGAATTTAACTTCAGAGTGAAATTCTTAATGCCAATTCGCTCGTAAATTCGCATCATGAATGTGATCGATTCCACATCCGCAATTGGGTCGTCGGTACCAATAATTTCAAGCCCAAACTGATGGAATTGTCGTTGTCGTCCCTTTTGCGGGCGTTCAGCTCGGAACATGGGTCCGATGTAATATAATTTTTGAGCTCCACCTCTCTGTGCAAGATGATGTTGTACAAATGAGCGAACTACGGGAGCCGTTAGTTCCGGTCGTAATACATAATTGCTATCACCTTTTGTGAATGCAAAAATCTCCTTTGTAACTATATCCGTGAGCTGACCTACCCCTCTTTTTATTAGTTCAGTTTGCTCCATAATTGGAGTTCTAATTTCTTCGAAATTGAAATTTGCAGCCTCTTCATGAATGATAGCTTCTAGTACCCGCCATTTTGGGGACTCGTCTGGTAAAATATCCACCATACCAAGGTGGGTAGTATATTGGGCTTTTGGCATTGAACTAACAGGAATAAATTTCGCCAAAGATAAGCGGTAGTAAATTGATAATCTTTGGCTTTTTTAGTTGTTGATGAAAGACTGAATTCTTTGTTGCGCAGTTTTCCAGAGTTTGGTGATTTCTTCTGAAATGTTAAACCCGATAATTCCGATAAAGAAGAGAATTGTTATTGTGGCTGATCTTATCAAGATATCTATATAAAGACCACCAATTCTCGGTACTTGCAGGCTTAAAAAGAGGATTGCAGCGCTTATAATGAGAACATAAATAATCTCAATTTTTAAAGGTTGCATCGACAGTCGAAGCCACACAAAAATGAACTTGATAAAATTATAGAGGAACAGTGAAATAACCGTTGCCAGTGCTGCGCCAACAATGCCATATAGTGGAATTAGCAGATAATTAGTTAACACAGTAAAAACAATCAAAAGCGTTGTTGCCAATAAGTTAAAGCGATAGAACTTTGAATTGGTGATGATTACTCCATTTAGACCCGTAACCATGTTTATTAATCTGGATGCCCCGATGATCAGAATTACAAGACCTGCATCACGGTAATCATCTGGAAGGATATCCAAAAGATTATCGAGATTTGCCCATATTCCGATAAAAAATAAGCAACCGGGAATAAACTGATTGATCGAGGAGCTCTTATAGATTCTGGCAACTTCTGCTATATTATTTTCATGCAAGTATTTCGATATCAATGAGGGAGCGATTTTACCAATTGATTTCTGAGGTACCATAATCACATTGCCTACATAAAATGCGATTGTGTAAACAGCAGTATCTGCAAGACCCATAATGGCACTTATCATAATAATATCGATACGACTAACAATGATGTTATTAATGCCACCAAAGAAAGAATAAAAGCTATAATTACTGATCTCATTAAGCAGATTCTTATCAAAAATCTTAAAGTTGGGCTTTATGTTAAACTCTCGAATCACTGCCAGGTATCCTGTCATGATCAAAAATTGGGAAACATAGCACAGTGTAAATCCAATCAGAAAAACATAGAAGTCAATTATTCCAAGGTATAGTGCAATTAATAAGCTAATAACACCAATTCGGATGTACACTTCTGAAACGAAAGACCCTGGGATTGATTTGTTTAAAGCACGAGAATATGAATTTAGTACATTGAAAAAGACAAGACCAAATATCAGTGGTAAGATGAATAGATAATTTTCCTGGAACTGTGGAGAATTAGAATAATAATTCAGTAATGGTTCTCTAATAAATGGAAAAGCTAAGGAAAATAATACCAACCCAATCGTTGGAATCAATAACGAAAGAAATAAAAATCCATTATTCTGTACAGAGAACTCACGAAATTTTGGGAAAAATTTGATAACCGTATTTACAATACCAAGCTGTACAAACTGTACAAATATCATTGATACAGCCAACAGTAATTGTACCAAGCCAAGCTGCTCTTTACTAAGAATATTTGGATAAAAATACAGCGTATTTAGCAAACCCAATGCAATTCCAACATAGGAAATAATACTGTTGCCGATACTTTGTCTTATGATAATTCCCATTCTGGGGTAAATCGGGGTTGGTTAAAATTCTTTGCAAGAAAATCTTTAAAAGGTACAAAAAGCTTTATATTCAATTCTTATGGCTACACATCTAATTGTATTCTTTTTTAACAAATGATAGCACACATTGGGTATCATAAAACGGGTACTACTTTTCTTCAACACAATGTTTTTCCCAATATAGAAGGAATTAAGTTTTACAACGTAAACATTGAGAAGAATTCCTTTTTTAAAGAAAAGATATGCTGGTGTCCAACGCTTGAGTTCGATAAAGATGCTGTTATTAAAGAGCTTGATATTTCTAATAACACGTTATACTCATTTGAGAATTTTGTAGGGTTTATGGGAAAAGGAACCTACAATTATGAAATCGCTCACAGATTGAAAGAAGTTGGTTTCAAGAAAATAATTGTAGCGATACGTAGACAAGACAAAATGATGGAATCGTTATACCGGCAACACGTTCAAAGTGGGGGTACTTTGAAACCGAATGAGTATTTGAATGATGTTCGATATTTTCGGTGGTCTTTTTTGGATTATTACCCACTCATACAACTTTATCATGACCTCTTTGGTAGAGAAAATGTACTGATACTATTGCAGGAGGAGCTAAAAGAGTCATCTGAACTAGTTACCAGGAAAATCTTAGACTTTTGTGGAGCTAAGGGTGTTGACACAAAGCCGACAAATTCACAAACAAATACGTCATTATCAGTTCTCTCAATTAAGCTTCTAAGAATTATCAACCATTTTACTTATAGCAATCTTCGACCATCAAACCTGATATCAAAAAGCATAAGTACATGGAAAGTGAGAACATTTTTGAAATACATTGACCCTTACTCTATTTCATTAATCTCATTTAAGAAAAGCTTCTTTAGTGATTCATTTATGGATGAAACCCTCAAAAATTTTGAGGACTCGAATAGGAAGTTAGAGTCAGAATTTAATATCAATTTGAGCAAATATGGGTATCTGTAGAGCGAAATCCATTCAAGCACTAATTCTATGAAATCTCACAAATCAGACCTGGAAACATATTTTCGATCCAATACGAAGAGATTAATTCATAAATGGGATCATTATTTTGATATCTATGAACAGCACTTTAGTCGATACCGGGGAAAAGAAATTGTTGTTGTTGAAATTGGGGTATCTCAAGGTGGGAGTCTTCAAATGTGGAAGCAGTATTTTGGGGATAAAGCCACTATTTACGGCGTTGATATTGATGAGCGTTGCAAGCAATTTGAAGAGGAGCATATTCACATTTTTATAGGTTCGCAATCAGATCGAACATTTCTAAGAGAGATAAAATCGAAAATCCCAAAGATTGATATTTTGATTGATGATGGCGGTCATACTATGAAACAACAGATTGTGACTTATGAAGAGCTTTTCGATCATGTAAAGGATGATGGAGTATATTTATGTGAAGATACCCACACCTCCTATTGGTTAAAGTGGGGAGGTGGGCATAAAAGGAGAAATAGTTTTATTGAATACAGTAAAAATTTCATTGATCAGATACATGCTTATCACTCTGAACAGAACAGTTTAAAAGTGTCTGGCTTTACACAGTCTGTTCAATCTGTTCATTTTTATGATAGCATTGTTGTTGTGGAGAAGAAAAAACGAACAGCTCCGGTTCATAGTAAAACAGGTGAGCCCAGTTTCGAGCAATCCACCCAGCAAACAGCATTCAATAAAGTAAAATCACGATTTTTCGTAATTGTAAACTCTATTCTTCGTTTTTTTAGACTACCAAGTATTTTCTGGAAGTAAAACTCGTAGCTATTTTGAATGGACAAAGTCTCTGTAATAATAACCACCTATAATTCTGAGCGTACTATTCAAAACACTCTTTCTTCAATCCTTCAACAAAAAGGAGCTGGAGAACAGTTTATGTTAGAAGTTCTGGTAGTTGATGATTGTTCAACTGACAAAACACATGATATTGTTAGGAAACAAGATGGTGTAATTTTTCTTAGTACCGGTAAAAACTCTGGAGGTCCAAACAAAGGGAGAAATATTGGATTAGAACATTCAACAGGGGACTACCTTTGTATTACAGATCATGATGATGAATGGCATTCTGATCGAATTTTAAAAATCCTGCCCCATTTAAAAAAAGTACCAATAGTTTCATCGGGATATACACTTCTTGATCGATCAGAGAACAAAAAAATAGAAAGGGTTCGGATCAGCAGCGAGCCATTTATTTACTTTGAGGAGGATGCGACTTTTCTAAAATGTCTATCAAAGTCCAAAATAGGACAAAGTGTGTATTTAGGATCATTGATGTTTCGAAAGGAATTGGCTCATATTCAATTTGAAGAACAATTTGGGGTAGTTGATTTTGATTGGGTAGTTCGATTGTTTCAGGGGCAAGATTCCATTGAAATCTGTGAAAGCTTATATACAAGGCTAGTAGACGGAGACAATTTATCACTGGACGAATCCTACAGAAAACGAGATTTCGAATATTCCTTATTGTTTTTAAAAACTTATGAGAATGAATATCCAAAAGAGGTGCAAGATGCTATTCACCGAATTAATGGTTCCAGAGCTAGGTATTATTATCTAATGGGTGATATGAAAAATGCACGTTTCTATTTCCGAAAATCTTCTATGACAGTTAAAACACTAGCCTATTACCTTACAACCTATATGGGTTCTAAATTTGTGAAAAGATTTTTTAAGGTATTTGGATAAATGGCATTATCTAATCAGAATATTACCATCCATATTGGCATGCCAAAATCTGCATCCACCACAATCCAGAGGTATTTTATGAGTGGCTTAAAGGATGTTCATTATTTCGGGGCTGAGGACTTTTCAGAAGGCACTAAATTATTCCTGGAGATTCTTAATAAAGAGGACCTCAAATTCGATGCTAGTGCAAATGAAGCAGCCTTAGAAACCCATATTGATCCATCTAAACCAGTTATTTTCTCCTCTGAATTTGCTTGTGGCCTTAGAAGTCCATTATTAAGTGGGCAGGTTCAAAGTCGTAAAACTATATGCGATAGATTGACCAATGTGGCTCCACAGGCAAAGATATTGATCATTCTGAGAAACCAATTTGATCTCCAGAAATCATTTCATGCTCAATTGTTGAAGAAGGAATCTACATTTTTAGATATTGATAATTTTACGCTAGACGCCTGGATGGATAAGAACATCAATTTGCATAATCAACATTGGCCCTCTGTATTTGATTTTGCTGAATATTATGATTTAGTGAAAATGTATAAGAATACATTTCAGAATGTGCATGTAGTCCTGTTTGAGGAAATAGTGAAAGACATGGAAAGCTTCGTGAATGAAGAACTCACCAGTTTCATGCAATTAGATAAAAAGAATATCGACACGCCGTTTATCAACAAAGTTGAAAATATTCGGTACGATACTTCAAATATCAAAGCCAATAATTTCATCAACCGTGTTTCTACAATTCTAAAAAAAAGGTTTGGAAATCCATTGGGTAAGGTTGATAAAGATAAAAAAGAGAAGGTCATTGATACTATGATTCAATTCTCAGGCAAAATATTTCCTGGTAAGAAATACACGTCGTACTCTGAGAAGCATCAGCTCTTTATCCGTGATTTTTATGCCGATTCTAATAAGAAATTGGCAAGCTTGTTAGATAAAGATCTTGAGAAACTCGGTTACCCAGTATGACCGCCATCGAGCAGCATAATCTACCGTTAGTTTCAATTTGCATACCTACCTATAATGGGGAAACATATCTACAAGAAGCACTAGACTCTATTCAGAATCAGGATTATCAAAATCTTGAAATTGTAATTTCTGATGATAATTCCTCAGATAATACAGTTTCAATTCTTCAGAAATTTAGAAATAATGTCGGGTTTCCAGTAAAGATAATCTCTCATATTCCCAAAGGAATTGGAGCAAATTGGAATAACTGCATAAAACATGCATCGGGTACTTATATAAAGTTTCTGTTTCAGGATGACGTCCTTTTGAAGAGTTGTGTTTCTGACCTGGTTTATGCTTTGGAAGGAGCAAATTCAGATGTGATGTTTGCATACTGCAAGAAAGAATTAATCGGAAGTTTCTCATCTGAACGACAATTTCATGAGAATGAACTATTTGAAAAATATTCCCCGATGAATTCAAATCAGATTTTGAAAGATCCTAAGCTTTATTCCCAACCCAGAAATAAGATAGGTGAGCCTGTTTGTGTGCTTTTCAAAAAAGAAGTTTTTGAAAAAGTAGGGTGGTTTGATGAGAGACTAAGACAATCTTTGGATTACGAGTATCTTTATAGGGTTATGAGCAGATTTCAAATTATTGCAGTTCCTAAAACGCTGGTTCAATTTAGAGTGCATCAACAACAGGCTTCCTATATTAATAATCGAGAAATTGTAGTTGATAGTTATCTTTTACCAAAATCATTACTGGGCTTTTCTCACAAATTGCACATTAAAACAAGAATAATTTTACTCTATAAATTTATTTCAGGATCAATTCAGTATTTTATTTTTCGAAAATTTTCAGCCAACAGTTAAAACGATTTCCCTATGAGTTCATCAAGGTTACAAAAAATATTAATTCTGGCTCCACATACCGACGATGCTGAACTTGGTTGTGGGGGAACTCTGGCGAGATTTCACGCTGAGGGAAAAGAAATCTATGTGGCGGCATTTTCTACAGCCCGAGCTTCTTTACCGGAAGGAGCTGATCCTGATACTCTTAAAAACGAGTTTCTTGCATCGATGGATATATTAGGAATCCCCAGAGAACGACTTTTTGTTTATGACTATAAAGTTCGAATGCTGTCGTATCATCGACAGGAGGTGTTGGAAGAGATGGTAAAACTAAAGCAGAATATTCAACCTGACTTAGTTCTATTACCGTCTGGGAGTGATCTTCATCAGGACCATCAGGTAGTTTATAACGAAGGTTTACGCGCGTTTAAGCAAACTAGTATTTGGGGTTATGAACTCCCCTGGAATCATGTCTCTTTTGATACAGAAGCCTTTGTCACCTTATCGCAAGAACACATCGATATGAAATGGAAAATGATGACAACATATGAGTCTCAATTCCAAAAGCAACGAGCCTACTTCACGAAAGAATTTATAGAAGGTTTAGCGAGGGTACGAGGTGTTCAAATTAATGAATCCTACGCAGAAGCTTTTGAAGTGGTACGCCTAAAAATCTAGTCGATTTTAAAAAACCTGCCAGATTCTACCCCTTCATTCATTAGTAAATCAATGACGGAAAGATTTGGAACAAACTCGTTGTACAACTGAGAATACACCGGATGATCAAAATCCTGGTAGATCAATGAAACACCTGCACCAGTAAACAGATTTTCATCGTTGTACTTTTTGGCACCTTCACCAGACAGGTATGTATCACCGCCGAAATGCAGACAGATATTTAAGTTTTGCTCGTTTTGGCTACCAAAATCTATGTTTTGTTCAGATGCTATCTCGATTCTGGTATCAATATTTAGCTGAGCACAGCAATAACGAATCAGGCTTATGTTTAGGTCGGCAAGGGAAGTGTAGGTCTTTGAAATTAATAACTCTTCAAGATCGCCCATATACTTTTTAAAATTGGGTGCAGCACCATATGATCCTCGAAGTTGGTTCAATATTTTATTCCCCCATTTTTGATTGTAATCAATTCCTAGCTCATTAAAATTGATCGTTGTTCCCTTCTTTTGGCTTACTGGAACTGTAATCCAGACTGCTTTACCCTGATTGTTTTTGATTTTGTTTCGATTACAAATGTGCCCTTTAACAAATTGAACATTGTCAAGTAGCACGAAAACATCACTACTCGCTATTTTATTAAAAAAACCAAGCCAGGGTAGAAAATTAGGTTGATGAATGGAAACGATGGGCATTTCTAGAGTAAGGAAGAATAAATGTTGAAGCGTTCATCGCCTTTATAATCTCTCACTTTAAATGGCTCGATGTTTTTAAGTATAGGTAATGAAATACCAAGTTTTTCCTGGAGTGAATTCAATGTCTGAGTTGGATTTGAAGCCAACTCTTCATATTCGATTGCGATGGTTCGATCATTTTCTGTGATTTGATCTGAATACAGTTCCATTAATGCTTTAATCTGACTGATAATTTGGTCTCGTAATTCAAGATTTTTTAGTTCCTCGTAGTTTGGCGGAATTGTTGACCACCAGGTTTTTGGATCATCGTAATAAATAGAACGAGCGTTTTCTATGGAAATAGCTACATCAATTGGATTTCGAAGAATGTGAATGAAGTACGAGTTTGGTATGTGCTTTAATATTCGATTGATATGAAAACCGCCAAAATTGTTTTTCATCACCATAGGTTTTCCTATAGCTGAGCGAATCTTTCCCAAAACATCCGCAAGTGCATTCCAATTGATTTGAGGCTCTTTTTTTTGATAGTGAATAAAGTCATCCGCCGATTCTTTTTTAAGCCAATACCTCCAGAAATATCCAAATTCATGCAGACCATCTAATCCTGATGTAGTGGCATAATCTGAGGATATACTACCAAATGATGTGTCTCCAAGAATTTGTTGAGATAGCTTAATTCCTGTAAGAGGTGCAAGCCAAAAGCGAGCCATTAAATTATTGATGTACCCAAGCTCAAAAGCTTGTTGAACAACCTGAGTACAAAATGTTGTACCCGATCTAGGCAATCCGATAACAAATAAAATGGGTTGTGAATGGTCAGGCTCTACCTCTATTGTTGAATCAAATTCAGCCAGAGATGAATTTAAATTCTGAAGAAAATTTTCCTCAGCTAACGGCTTTTTTTTTGCCTCAGCTCTTTCTTGATTTAGTACTTTGAGGGAATCCTTCATTTTTTAATCACTGATTCGAATACAGAAATCAGGGTATTCGTTAGGTTTTTAACGTTGTACTTCTGAATGTTAGCTTCATTTGGCTGAAGATCAAAATCTGAAGAAAGTAAAGATTTCAGAAATGCTGAAACGCCTGGAACATCTTCATAAGCGAACATCTTACCGAGATTGGTTTCCGTCAAAATTGAGGCTGCATCACCATCAACGGGGCCAAAACCTAATATGGGTTTTTGATGCATGATGTAGTCGAATAACTTAAGCGATAGCCCATATTTCTTTTCCTGATTTCCACCTATACTCATCATTAAGGCATCAGCCGATGCCATTAATTTCATTGCTTCGTTGCGTGGAACAAACTCTTTGAATTGAATCGTTATTTTTTCATTGACATCACTCAATGCTGCTTTATTGCCGGGATCAACATATCCAATAAACTCTAAGATTAGTTTCTTTGAGGGTACTTCTGTTGCTAATTGATTGAGAGCCTCGACAAGTGCTGTTGGAAATTGATTGTTCTTAAAATGTCCTAGATATCGAATAACAAAAGAATCTGTTTTATTCTTTTCGATTTGAGGTAAATCATCGGCATCAAACCCATTAGTTATTCGTGTCGATTTTTCATTCAATAGACTTAAATAGTTATCACTAAAAAAGCCATGATTCACTACCGTTATCGCGCTAGCCTTTGAAAGAACCTTATCTTCTAACGACAGATTTTTATCAATGGCCTTTTTGTTAATCTGATTATCGTCGTAATAGTAAATATTCGTCCATGGATCTCTAAAATCAGCAACCCATGGCAGCCCCGTTTTCTGGGAAAGATCATTCGCAATTAGATGAACAGTTGGAGGGGGTGAGGTAGAAAAAATTATATCCGGTTTGTGCTCTTTTATGATTTTCAGCCCTTCTCTGGTCGCGAATGGAATCCAGCCAATTTTAGCATCTGGCACAAAATAATTTAGCCTGATATTGGTGATAAGTCGCTTAAAAAAACTGGCATCCGATGTTTGAAGTGCTGCACCAACCGGTGTTTTTTGTGCACTTGAAGCATTAATTCGGCTAATCCATTTACTTGGTTCAAAACTGCTCGTCTTTTGAACATTTAGGTCATCCGGAATTTGAGTTATTAATGATAAATCAAACTGACTGCTTTCAGGATTATTCACGGTTAGAATGAATGGTTCCCAACCATTTTTTCTCAAATATTTCGTGAATTTTAGAACTCTGAAAACAGCTGCACCTCCAGCGGGCGGCCAGTAATAAGTAACAATAAGAACCTTTTTATTCGGCACTCTTTTTTCTATCAGTTATGGCGGTAAAAACTAAGAACCCGGCTAGACCTAATTGAAAAAATAATGATAGCCAGGATAGTTTAACTCCATTGTAAAAAGAAGACGGTCTAAAATCTAATTCTAAAGTGTGAGTTCCGGCTGGGATTTCAACACCTCTTAATAGGTAATTAGTTTTAAAAATTGGGATTTCTTCACCGTTCAGAAGGGCGATCCATCCATCTGGATAGTAGATTTCACTTATTACCAAAAATCCAGGTTCACTTCTTTCGAGTTCGAAGGTCATTTCAGCACCCGTGTAGTTCGAAACGGATACCGAGGAGCTTGAATCGGGGCCAGTAGTTGGTTCATAATTTTCAACAACAGCAGTGGTGTAAAAATCAATTCTGTCGGCAAAAATTAAATCATAGGCTTCCTGCGCAGTTTCAGCTGTTGCAACAGAATCCACAAAAAACGCCTTCGGTAAAACCTGCTCATTTTCATAAACCACGCCACCATTAGCACCAGTGAAGACAGGAGTTAACCCTGGAATTATAAGCCCTGGGTTATAGGTAATATATTTTGTATTTAATGCACTAAGCAGCCCTAGATTTATTCCATATTGACCACCAAATAGTGGACTTTGAGGAGCCATAAATACTTCTTGTGCAAGGCTCAATTTTGCACCGGAATAGCCCCCAAGAGAAGGATAGAAGTAGGAAGGTACGGCATTCGAAAATGGGTTTACATCAAGCGGAAAAACACGATATGGATAATCTTCAGCGTCATTTCGAGATTTGATGTATTCATCCTGATCGCGGCGTTCGGATAATATGAGACGTTCTGAATCAACATTTCCGGTTACGAATTTGGTCTCATCCATGTAGCGCTGTCCAACTTGGATCATATCCATGCTAGCAATCAAAACGATGGAAATTCCGGCAATTGCCGGTGATATTTTATGTTGAGAAACAGCGAACACTATCCCTATTCCCAGCACTATAAAAATTCCAAATCGTAAGACATCAGCGTTTGCCTTTTCTTCTCTGGCGGGTACTAATTGTTGATTAACAAAACTTTGTGCTCTTTGAACAACTTGGGGATTGGTAGGTTGTACCTGATTTTGTTGAGCGATTTGAGCTGAAATCCTCTCAACTTCCCCATTACCGATAAAATCAAAGCCACGTACCTGAATAAAAACGAAAACGAAGATGGCTAAAACGGTTCCTATGGATTTATAGAAGGATTTGAATGGAAGTGGTTTGTCCTTTAAGGAATTGAGCAACTCGTCTAGCCCGAAAACTGCAACAATCGTAAAACAAAAAGACGTAACAACAAGCCATGTTTCTGGTGCTCGGAATTTATCGAAGAAGGGGATGTTGTTGAATGCAAACTGATTTAGAAATGCAAATGAATTACCCCATGAGAAAAACATTGCTAGTATCCCAACACCAAGAAATACGAATAGTAACCTATTTTTTGTTTTCCAGATACCAAGAATCATAAAAAAGAAAGCAAATGCACCTAAATAATGTGGGCCTGAGGTAATTGATTTAGGTCCCCAATAATCAGGAGATGCACCACCAAATAAATTTGGTACTAATAACGTAAGGGTTTCTGAGATTCCCTGACTCCAGGCAAACGCGTAGTTTGAGTCTAGCCCTGTTGTTCCTGTTAAATCAGATCCACCACGAATACTATACTCTGCATAACTCTGCTGAGAAAGGGTTCTTTCAGCATTTCCAAGGATTCCCATCACTCCACCCAACATCAGAATTGTAGTAATAACCCCGAATTTTTTGATATCCTTAGTCTTAAGCCAATTTATGCTATCATAGATCCACCAAATCCCCATCAAATACATAAAGTAGTAGGTGATTTGCGGGTGACCGGCGCGAACTTCAAGTGCAAACGCAGTAGTTAATGCTAAGAGGCCCAAAATGCGTTTATCAGTTCTTGTAATCAGCCAATATCCGACGAAAGTCCATGGAACAAAGGCTAAAGTAAAAAACTTGGAGGTGTGGCCAGCCATAATGATGACCGGGAAATACGTGGTAAGGCCAAATGTAATGCTTCCGAAAACAGCTGATAATGGCCGAAAACCCATCAAAATGAGAAATACATACATCCCGGAAAGCATTATCCAGTATTGGAATGCCGGGTAAATACCTGAGAAGTACCTGGAAAGATTATTTAAATGCGGGACTTGTGTTTTCGTTGAAATTACAAATGATGGCATACCGCCAAACATATTGCTCGCCCAAAGGGGTTCCTCACCAAACTGCTCTCGATACTCGATGATTGATTCAGCACCTGCGCGCCATTGCACGGTATCATGCCTATCAATTTCTTTACCACCAAGTGTTGTGTTAAAAAAAAGTACAAGCGGGACAACAAATAGTATTAATAAAGAAATTATATGCTGTCTGGATCGAGGAAGTCGATAGAAGAAATCGGCCATCTTAGAAAAAATGTTTATTCAATTACTTTAGGAACTCGGAAATAGTCAGAATCTGCATCCGGGGCATTTTTTAGAGCATCTTCATGGCTTAAAGGAGTTTTTGCCTCGTCTGTACGTAATCTGCTTTTCAATTCAATTACGTGTTCAAGAGGTTCTACATTTTCGGTATCCAGCTCGTTTAAAAGATCCATGTACCCAAGTATATCGTTCATATCTTTTGCCAGATTTTGAACTTCATTTTCTGATAATTGTAATCTTGCTAAATCAGCTACGTAGCGTACTTCTTTTTCTGATACAGACATATTTAAAATTTAAGTTCATTGAAGGTAATAAAGATCATAAGAAAGGGTTAGTTTTAGCCCGTAAAAAAATACACAGTATGGAAATCAATTTTTTACAAACTCTTGTAATATTGCCATACATGGAATAATATAATTGCATGATTAAAAAAACAGTTACCATAAAAAATAGTTCGGGTTTACATGCCAGGCCATCAGCAACTTTAGTGAAACTGGCTGGTGGTTTCAAATCTGATTTTTATATCCATATGTATGGTTATAGAGTAAATGGTAAAAGTATTCTTGGGGTAATGACCTTAGCCGCAGAACAAGGGGCAGAATTACTGTTCGAAGTTTCGGGCCCTGATGAAGAAGAGGCAATGACGGCAATCCTGGATCTAGTTGATAATAAATTTGGGATGGACGACGAGTAGTAATGCAAAAAATATCAGAGGAAAAAATTATCCATGGATTGGCTGGCAGCGAGGGGATTGCTGTTGGCCCGGTTTGGTTAATTGATAATGCGAAGCAGGCAGTTTCAGCCAAGAAAATCAGGCCAATTCAAATTCGCACTCACCTCAAAAGATTTGCTAAAGCAAAAGAGCTTTTCCTTGAAGAATTGGAGCTCTTATCTGTAAATCTCGATAGTGCCACAAAAGAAATATTTGAAGCTCAAAAGCATATCGTTACCGATGTTGATATTGATGCCAGGGTTAATCATCTGATTGAAAAAGATCGTTTTAGTGTAGATTATTCTATTTACGACACGTTTGGTCAATTTATAGAGAAATTAAAAGAAAGTGGCTCTGAGCTTTTTAAACAAAGGATTGTAGACCTCGAAAACCTTAGAGATAGACTGATTGAGCTTACAAACGACAAAGGTAAGCAATACAAAATTCCGAAGGATTCTGTACTCGTTGTAAAAGAAATAAGTCCGACTGACCTTGTAGCATATCATGATCAGGGTATCTCGGCTTTAGTAATGGACAAGGGAGGTATTACTTCACACGCTGCAATCATTGCACAATCGTTGAATATTCCATGTGTTGTTAGCGCAAAAACTGCAGTAATCTCTGCCAAAAACTCTGAGAAGGTAATTGTAGATTCCAATGAAGGTACTATAATATTCAACCCAAATAGTTCTACGCTTAACGACTACAAGGCAAAGATTAAAGAGTTTAATCGGGTAACTAGAGAGAATTTAAAACTCAAAGAGCAATCGGTAACTAAAGATGGATTTACATTCCACCTAAGAGCAAACGTTGAATTTATTCAAGAGTTAGATCAGGTGAAAAAAAGTGGAGCCGAAGGAATCGGTCTTCTAAGAACTGAGGCTCTTCTGTATGGTGGGTTAGAAAAACGAAGTTTTGAGGAGCAATCCAGGTTTTATAATCAAATTCTGAACGAATCTACTGGAGTTTGCACCATTCGATTATTTGATGTGGGCGGTGATAAATTGAAGATTAAAACTGGAGACGAGGATAATCCCTTCCTGGGTTGGCGGGGAATTAGGATGTTACTTGATGAACGTGAAATGCTTGAAACTCAATTAATGGCAATTTTAGCGGTTTCAGGAAAATATCAAGGGCGAATTCAGATATTAGTCCCGATGGTAACCGACATCTTTGAGATTAGAGAAGTAAAAGCAATTTTAGCCCTGGTTCAAAATAAATTGGACCAACAAGGGGTATCTTACGACAACTACATAAAACTAGGAATTATGGTAGAGGTGCCGAGTGTAGCATTACTCGCAAGTCATTTTTCGAAAGAGATTGATTTTTTCAGTATAGGAACTAACGACCTCACTCAATATGCATTAGCGGTTGATAGAGGTAATGAGCGAATTTGTTCATTATATCAACATAAGCATCCGGCCGTATGGCAACTGATTTATCAAACGGTATATGCAGCGAAGAAAAATAATATCCAGCTTTCAGTTTGTGGTGAACTGGCAGGAGACCCAATTGGCGCTGCAACTTTAGTCGGATTGGGTGTGAACGATTTAAGTATGTCAACGCACAGTATTCCAAAAATTAAACATCTACTTTCTACAAATACACAGCAAAAATTTAAAGAACTAGCACAGAAAGTAATGAATAGTTCGACTCTCGCTGAGGTGAATTCTACATTCAAAGCGCTTTTCTCAGATTAAGTAAGTATTTAATATTTTAACCAGAATTTAAATGTACTTCGTGCAGTTTAATAGGAAAACGCTTACATCATTGAAATAGCTAGGAAAAATCACCAATAACCTAAATAAATAAGATAAATTAAATTATTATATAATTTCTTTACGGTTAATTATTGTTATTGATTAAAAAAAGTAGGTATCATTACTTTTCATAAGTTAACAATCTTTTTATAGTACAATGCTAAATAAGAAATTCACTCCAAAGAGAACCGTTTGTAAAGTTACTTTTTCTATTCCATCGGAAGTTGTAGCTAATGAAGTAGCCCTAGTTGGAGATTTCAACGATTGGGATACAACGTCAACAAAACTGACTAAAAAGAATGGCGAATTTGTTACTGAAGTTCGTCTTAAGCCTGAAACTGAGTATAAATTCAAGTACTTAATTGATGGTGAAACCTGGGAAAACGACTATGCAGCTGATGCATACGTACCGAATGAATTTGGTACTGAAGACTCAGTTGTTGTTATTGGTAAATAACTATTTTGTTTGATAAAGTCTTATTTGAAAAGGAGCTTTCTACCTCATGGTTAGGTAGAGAGCTCTTTTTTTTTGATAGGCTGGGATCAACAAATACATTTGCAAAAAAATTAGATAGAGACACGTCCAAACATGGGGCCCTTATTCTAACGAATGATCAATTTGAAGGTCGAGGGCAGCATGATAGAAAATGGGATTCGAACCCTGGTGCCAACCTTACATTTTCTCTAATTTATGAGCCAACCAAAGGCGATCGATTAACCGTCTTAACACTGACAACTGCATTGGCCATTGCAGAAATTGTGGAGGATGTCACAAAGGAATCCGTATTCATAAAATGGCCTAATGATGTATTGGTTAATAACCAAAAAATTGCCGGATTGCTCACTGAAACACTGTTTACGGGGAATACCCTAGATCGAGTTATTGTTGGTATTGGTTTAAATGTCAATCAGGAAAAATTTGACGAGCTTCGTCATGGAGCCGCCACATCATTTAAGAATATCCTGAAAGAGAGTTCATCCAGAGAGAGGCTACTTGCTCGTTTATTATCAAGAATAGAATTTTACTACCGTTTTTGGGATTCGATGGAAATTGAACTCATCAAGCAGATTAATAAAAAATTGATCGGATACGGAAAGTGGACAAATTTAGTGGTTAATAATGAGCGACTTAGCGATGAATTTAAGTTTCTGGGGATTAATGAAATCGGACAAATGGTCGTGTTGAATAAAGAGCTTGAAGTGAATACTTTTTCCTATGAACAAGTTCGAGTCCTCTTCGATTCAAAAACAGGTTAAAGAAAGCTATAAAGCAACTTTTCCGGATCAGGGAAATATAATTCTGGGTGTAAGTGGTGGTCCAGACTCGATGGCTTTGCTTTACCTATTACACAAAAATGAAATTCCAATTTTTGTAGTCCATATCAATTATGGGATTCGAGGTGAAGAGAGTGACGCTGATCAGTACCTTGTTGAAGAAGTTTGCGCGATGTGGAATATCGATTGCTGTTCCGTTTCTCTAAAAGATGAGAAAGTGACAGGTAATTTTCAGGAATGGGCGCGAGATAAACGATACCAAATATTCCGCGATTTAATGAGGGAAATTGGTGCAATTGGAATTGCTGTTGCCCATCATGCAGATGATCAGCTGGAGACAATTCTCTTCAAAATATTAAGAGGGGGAGGGGTTAGCAGTTGGAAAGGACTACAAGTGTGGGACGGGCAGGTTTTTCGACCAATGTTAAACCTCTCTAAAGCCGAGATTCTGGAATTCTGTGAAATTGAAGCGATACCATATCGAATAGATACATCTAACAACTCGAATAAATACACGCGGAATGCTTTTCGAAATCAAATATTTCCGGTGTTTGATCAATTTATTCCGGGGTGGAATTCCAATTTGAAATCAATTGGGGAAAAGGCAGAAATTACTGATGAATTACTAGGAGTTTTTCTCAAGACCATTGTTGAAGGTGAATCACTATTGATAGAAAAGCTCACAGACTTTTCACCAGGTTTAAAAGCTTCTTTAATCAAACAATTCATTCAGAACTATGCGGATTACAATCCAACTAAGGGTGAAATTTTGAGTGCAGTTGAGCTAATGTTTAGCCAGACAGGGAGGGAAATTTCATTAAATGAAGAAATAAGAGTTATTAAAAATCGCGATCGTTTAACTCTTAAAAAAATCACTCAAAGAAGGGAAGTTGACGTTTCATTAACCCAAAAAGAAATTGAAAAAGATTCTACTTTCGGTGGTTGGAAATTTAAAAAACGGTCGGTTAGTCAGGTAAGTGCGTTAAACCTCTCAATGGCACAAATTCAGTGGCCACTCAATATTCGTCTATGGAAAGAAGGGGATACGTTTCACCCTTTAGGGTTAGGAGGGTCGCAAAAAGTTTCTGATCATCTAACAAACAGAAAAATAAATGCCACTCTACGCGAAGATTCTTTGATATTGATCGATTCTGGTGGTACTATTTGTGCTATTTTATATCCAGAGTTAGCCATAAATGGTGAACATGGATGTATTTCAGAATTAGTAAAAATCACTCAATCGACAAAAAACGTACTTAGTATTTCAAAAACTTGAATTATGAGTTTCTATCTGCCAGAACAAGTTGAATGCAACGGCGAAATTTTCAAAGTATTTATAAATAAAGATCAAATAGAGGCCCGATTATCATTATTGGGTGAACAAATCGATAAAGAATATGAAGAGCTAAAACCGATCTTTATCGGCATTCTTAATGGATCATATATCTTTTTAGCCGATCTAATGCGAAATGTCTCGATACCGTGCGAGGTTGATTTTATGAAATTAAGCAGTTACGGTGATGAAAAGGTTTCTTCAGGGAATGTCACTGAGTTGAAGCACATTGATGCGAAGCTCAAAGGGCGCCATGTAATACTTGTTGAAGACATTATTGATACCGGTTTATCAATGAAATATATGATTGAACGTATGGCAGAATATGAACCGGCATCGGTGAAAGTTGTTACGTTATTACATAAAAAAGAAGCTACTCTTCACGATGTTCAAATTGATTATGTTGGATTTGAAATCCCAAATAAATTTGTACTTGGTTATGGGTTAGATTATGCCCAGGAAGGCAGAAATCTAGCACAAATCTATGTGATTGAAGAATAATTAATTCTTTAGAATCGACGTTGCTTAGACTTTAGAACCACCGTATATTTGGTGCCCTTTGGGAGAGGTGGCTGAGTGGCTGAAAGCGCTCCCCTGCTAAGGGAGTTTATCTAGAAATAGGTAACGAGGGTTCGAATCCCTCCCTCTCCGCAAAGCCAATGTAAAAGTTAAACCCTGATCAATTTTTGTTCAGGGTTTTTTTGTTTTAAGCGGTTGGTGGATTGTTGAGGTCGGGAGTTTATCTGGAAATAGGTGTCGAGGGTTCTGCCAAAGGCATCCCTGTGGGAGAATCCCTCCCTCTCCGCAAAGCCAATGTAAAAGTTAAACCCTGATCAATTTTTTGTTCAGGGTTTTTTTATACAGGTCTATTCATTAAGTCAATAGCCCATGTATCATCTTGTTTTCGAAGGTTCCTTGTGGCATGCATTATGATCCATTTTCTTTCTTTAGAGTTTGTTGGTAACCATGCTTCAATCTCATTTTTAGCAATGCATGGGTTGTCTTTTAGGATATCATTCAAGCAATTTGCTACAGATTTCTGAACATATTTTGAGGGATCATCCTTTAGTTTTCGTAGAATTGGAATAAGTGGAGTTGGGTCTTTTATAAACGGATCTAATTTTGTAGCCCATGGTAATCGTGGTCTTCCACCTTCAGAAGCTAATCTCCTAACATGCCTATTGTTCGAATCAGCCCATGAATTCATTTGATCTAAAGTCCGATCTTGGTATCTAATCAAAAACGGGCGAACTGCATATTCAGAAGTATTTCTCTTTGTGATCTCTTCCAAGGCGTGAAATGAAATCTCCAGATCATTCAATCCGTACTTTTCAACAAACTTAGCAATGGGCATAATCCAATAATAATCGGTAAACATACCAGTTTCATTCTCATTTTCAGGGCCTAGTATGCCTAGCAAAACTTCAATTTTTTGAGGGTAAGTGCCTTGTAAATTTTCATTTAATTGGTCAGCAAAAACTTCAACTCTGTCTTTTAATTCAAGTTCTTGGATTTTATTCTCAATAGATGAACGAAAAGATTTAGCATCAAAATAGACAGTCTCAGACGTTAGTTTTGAGCTTAGAAAATCTGCCAAATCACTATCGAACCATAGTTTAAGTGGTTTATAACTCATATTAAATCTATTGTAACACCGTGAAAACGATTAGTGCTCGGCGTTTGAATTTGATACTTTGAAGTATAATAGTAAGTAATAAGGCGTTGGTGAAAGTCTTTTTCACAGTAATATTGTATGTGCTACAATTTCAAGGTACACAGCAGGTTACAAATGTACTTGATACTGGTTCGGGACTATCGAATAATATTGTTCATAGCACCTATCAGGATAGTGATGGATTCATTTGGGTAGCCACAGAAAGTGGGCTCAATCGATTTGATGGCTATGAAATTATTTCTTATTTCAACAACCCAAACGACTCCACAAGCCTTTCCAGCAACACCATTCGATCTATTGTTGAAGATAGTACGGGCATCATGTGGGTAGGTAGTTATAATGGATTAAATCAATATCAGCCTTCCACTAATAATTTTAACCGGTTTATTGAGTTACCTGAAATTCCCACAAGCCGACTTGATCTACAAGAATTAATCTATGATGAAGTTGGGCATCGAATTTGGTTTAATACGCTACAAACCACAGGATGGTTCGATATCAATACCCAGGAATTTCATTTTCTCCCTAAAGAGATAGAAACATTTTCAATAACCAGTTTTGAGCAAGGAATTTTAGTATATACTAAAAATTATGAGCTCTTTTTGATAGATCGACACACCTTAGAGCTAATTAAAATTGGTGGGACATTAGCAGGAAAATTAAGTCCAATCCATGTTGGGGAATTCACTAAAAAATTATGGATCACGGACTCTTTTAAAGAGTTGGATACAGAAAGAATTGATTGGAACGTACTTCCGCCTCAATTGAATACGAAACAGATTTCTTCACTTAAAGAAGTAAGTACAACAAAGTTATGGATTGGTACTGACGAAGGATTATTTGAGTTCGACCATACAAGGAACAGTATCCGCGAAGTAACTTTGACTGATACACCATCTTTTCTAACTAATTCCATACAAAGCATTTTTACAGACATTGATGGCGGAATTTGGGTAGGTACTTTAGGTGGGCTTTTCTATTTCAACTCAGCTGAAACACAGTTTCGGCATATGAACTTTACTTCTAACTCTGTGGATGTAATAATGGCGATAGCGCAAGATGATCGATCTGCGTTGATTAATATGTTTAATCGTGAACTGTTAACTCTTGATCTAGACAATTTTAATTACGGTAAACTTGAAATATCTGATCAACTATCAGGCGATGAGTTGCAAATCTGGGATATAGAAGTAGTACAAAATTCATTGTATCCATATTGGATTGCCACAAATAATGGCCTTGTTTTATACAATCCTGAAACCAATATAATTGAGCGAAAATATTTTGATCAACGATACTCGCAGGCACTTTTCGCGATTGAACCATCAAGGAACGGTTCAATATTTATTTCAACGTTGAGCAATATCTATGAACTAGATCGTACAAATGGAACGGTGATTCGATCCATAGAAACAGTTGATTTTGTAAAGCAATCAATAATTCAGGATCTGTTGTTAATTACTGAATGGATGTTTATTGCCACTGAAGGTGAAGGGCTGGCTAAAGTACATATCCATACCAATGAGCTAATCGAAATCTTCGATGCATCGAACGGATCGGGTAATCCTCTGACAAATAACGCAATTTGGGATATTTATTTAGGCGAAAATAACATTCTATGGATTGGTACTTCACGTGGCCTTTTTTATTACCAGTTAGATACTGGCCTATTAAAGCAAATTGCATATGATGCTTTTATCTCTAATCGAATCGTATACAGTATTCTGGAATATGAAGCCAATATTTGGATTGGCACTGAACAGGGTTTAATACAGGTTTCTAAAAACGATCAGTCATACAAAGTATTTGGGTCCAATGAAGGGGTGTTAAATTTTGAGTTTAACCGACGATCAGCGTTGGTTTTAAACGACGGAATGTTCCTGTTTGGTGGTGTTGATGGCTTAACACTGTTCGATCCATCCGAGATTTCGAATTCCAATATACAGCCACCTCTACACATTATTGATATGAAGGTCTACGAACAAGATAGTTCATTCACCCCGCTACAGTTTTCCAGTGTAAAGCCTGAACTTGCCTGGAATCAAAATACTGTAGAGTTCTCATTTGCTGCTTTAAATTATTCAAATCCGCAGGGAATGCATTATCGATATCAACTAATCGGCCTAGAAGAGAGCTGGGTTTTTAATCGCACAGACAGAAATCCGCGATATGCACAATTACCACCCGGAGATTATGAATTCGTTGTGCAGTCTTCATTAGATCGAGCTTTTAAAAATGTGCAAAGCGAAAATGTGATTTTTCGCATACGCCCACCTTTTTGGCAAACCTTGGTATTTCGGTTAGTAATAATTAGCCTGTTTATTGTGGTAATTTGGGTTATTTATAGATATAGGGTGGAATCGTTACTGGAAGTGGAACGAGTTCGGCTAAGAATTGCAAGAGACTTACATGATGAAGTTGGTAGCGGATTAAGTGGAATTGCTTTAGCAGGAGACGTGCTAGCCCATAAAATGCAACAGAAGTCGAATGGCGAAGTGGATGCGATTAAGAAAATGACTTCCAATGCCAGATCGTTGGCGTCTTCTTTAGACGCTATCGTTTGGTTGATAGATTCAAATAAAGAAACCTTGGGTGACTTAGTATCAAAATGCAGGAGTATTTCAAACGAGTTGTTGGTTAATCACCAGGTGAATTTTATTGCGGAGGTTTCCAGGGATCAGAGCGAAATTATTTTGTCCTCCAATACAAAGAGGCATCTATTTCTATTTATTAAAGAAGCGATAAATAATCTGTTAAAACATGCCTCAGCTGATTCTGCATCAATCTCACTTAGGTTTATTGGCAGTACATTTGAAATTAAAATTGTCGACGATGGCAGTGGGTTCAATCCCGAGTCGATACCAAGAGGAAATGGACTGGAATCGATGAATTACAGAGCAAACCAATTAGGAGCAGAATTTGAAATTTTGTCTGAAGTTTGTGTTGGTACAACCATCAAATTATTAGTAAAACTACCGGAATCCCGGTATAGTTGATTCGAAAATAGATTGGTTACTTCTATTATGGAAGAAAAGTGGAAACAAAATGTTTGGATTGTAGAGGATGATAAGGTGTTTCGAGAGTCATTGAAACAACTTATATCTTTGGATCAAAGCTTAGAACTGGCAGTAGCTGTAGATAGTGTAGAAAAAGCTTTTGAGCAATTCACTCAGCTTCCTGACCCACATATTATTTTACAGGATGTAGGTTTACCCGGCATTTCAGGAATAGAGGCCATTCCATTTTATAAGAAGCAATATCCAGATGTGAATATCATTATTCTCACTATATTTGATGATGACGAACGGGTGTTCGAAGCTATCAAAAAAGGCGCAGATGGGTATCTATTAAAAAGAACCCCTGGAAACGAAATTTTAAAAGGCATTAAAGATATGCTGGCTGGTGGGGCGCCGATATCACCAGAAATTGCAAAAAAGATGTTGGGACTTTTATCAGGGAAAAGAGAAAGCCCAAAGAAAGCATCAAATCTTACAAAAAGAGAGCAAACCATTTTGGAATATTTAGTAGAAGGGTTCACCATTGATATGATTTCCGCTGAGCTACATATTAGTTCCTATACGGTAGACACTCATGCAAAAAATATATATCGGAAACTGCAAGTTCACAGTAGAGGAGAGGTTGTTTCTAAGGCACTTAAAGAGGGTTTGGTTTAAAAATACCGGAAACCCGGTATAGATTTCTCCAGTGTTTTGTATTCATTTTAATCAAAAAAAAATGGGTATAGATATGTATAAATCAGGTTTTAGTTGGCTAATGGTAGTCGCTATTTTATTCTCAGTGTCTACTTCAACTCAGGCTCAGTTTACTGAAAACACAACACCAATTGCAGGAGGATTAAATTTTATCCAACTCGGTGATGGTGGCGCAGCATGGGGAGATTATGACGCCGACGGCGATCTGGACCTTGTACTAACAGGTCGTGATAATTCATTCGTGGCCCACTTATTTATTTATCAAAATAATGGTGATGGGACATTTTCAGTGGCCGACGCTGATACAATTCCAGGCACCTTTCTTCTTGGGCTTGATGGTGGAGGAGTTACCTGGGGTGACTATGATAGTGACGGTGATTTAGATTTAGTTCAAAACGGATTTGATGACGATATCAATTCACCCCAAAGACGAACCTATGTTTATAAAAATAACAACGGCATCTTTTCACCACTTCTTAATCCTGTAGACGGAACGGATTCGTTTATAGGAAGCGATGATTTTGATCCCAACTGGGTAGATGTCGACTTAGATGGCGACCTTGATTTGTACTATGCTGATTCTGGCTCCGGTGAAATCGAAAAAGGAGTTCTATATATAAATAACGGCAATGATACGTTTACCCGAAACTTAACCCCAGTTGACGGAATCAGTAATTTTGAAGGATATCGAGAAGGCTCATCCGTTTGGGGAGACATTGATCGAGATGGCGATTTAGACCTTTTTGCACTTGGCGCATCAGGATTTCAAGGGATAAATAGTTCAATTTATACCAATAATGGCGACGGTACTTTCAGTCTGCTAAAAAGAGGGCAAGATGCTGGAACCTTTTTTTCAGGAGCTCGAATTGGCGCCACTCAACTTGTGGATTATGATGATGATGGTTTACTAGACTTGTTTTATACTGGTGAGGCACCCGGAAATTCAAGAAGAGGCGATCTTTACAGAAATAATGGTGACGATTCTTTTGCATTTGTAACCAATATTCAACGTGGTTTTAGAGGGTTTACCGGCGTATTAGGATTTGGAGCCTCATGGGGAGATTACGACGGTGACGGTGATAGCGATCTTATCTACGGAGGATTTGCAAGTACATCGCGGATTGTAGAATTATGGTCGAATCAGGGATTAAATGATTTTGATAAAATTTTTAATCCAGTAGACGGTTCAGCTAATTTTGAGGGGGTGAGTACGCGCGAAGTTTTATTTGGCGATTATGACGGCGATGGTGATCTAGATGTGCTCGTTTCAGGAACCCGAAGTGATTTCGGTGGACATGTGAAGTTGTATGAAAATACATCAAATCATTCAAATCAGGCACCCTCGGCACCATCAGGATTATCAGCAAAGCGCACTCCAACAGGAGTTGAATTCTCTTGGAATTCGGCAGTGGATGATGCTACTCCTTTACATGGATTAAGCTATGAGATCAGAATAGGAACTACTGCAGGTGCTTCAGATATATTAGGCGCAAACTCAATTATCGGTGGTGTAAACAATGGAAGTAGGCTTATACCTTATCGTGGCACTTTTCAGGACACAACCCTCGTTTTAAATCTTCCAGATAGCACCTATTTCTGGAGTGTTCAAGCCGTCGATGCTGGACTTCAAGGATCTGTTTTTGCAACCGAAATGATGTCTGAGATTGCAAGTTTGGTTCCTACAAAACCAAACCCATTTAGTCTTATATCACCTGTCGACGGAATTGATACACTCACCAAAACGCCCACATTATTTGTTTGGGAGAAAGCAACCGATGATTTAGACGAATCTGATAGTCTGGAGTATCAATTCGACCTTTCTTCAGACTCTCAGTTTTCATCAATAATTGAATCAGCCACTTTACAAGGGGATACGACTTTTTCAATATCCGCAAATCTAAATCCAGGTGATTATTTTTGGCGAGTATCAGTGACAAATTCATCCGATAGTACAACATGGGGTTCGAATTCAGATCAAACACCCTATCAATTCACAATCACAGAGGTGACTGTTCCAACAAAGCCAAATCCATTTAAATTGTTAACTCCAGCTAACGGACTTGATACGTTGACAAAAACTCCTGCATTATTTGTCTGGGAAAAGGCAATAGATGATAATGATGATTCTGATAGCCTCAATTATATGTTTGAACTTTCTTCAGATTCATTGTTTTCAGCTACCATAGAATCAGCCTCAATTAAGGGTGATACTTCGTATTCAGTTTCAGCTGTTCTAAATGCAGGACAATACTTCTGGAGGGTATCTGTTACAAATTCTTCAGACAGCACTACATGGGGTTCAAACTCTGATCAGACGCCATTTAAGTTTACCATTACGCAAACTACTGATTCAGAAATAGAATCAAATATTCCGAACCAATTCCTTCTGGAGCAAAACTATCCAAACCCGTTTAATCCAAATACTTCAATTAAGTATCAATTACCTGTTGAAGGAATTGTGCGCTTGACGATTTATGATGTGACGGGTAGGGTTGTTGCACTATTAGTAGATGAACATCAATCGGCAGGATTAAAAACTGTTCAATTTGATGCGAGTAATCTTTCAAGTGGGGTGTACTTGTATACACTTGAATCAGGTAGTTTTTTGCAAACCAGAAAGATGCTGTTGATAAAGTAAAATTTATTCCCCAATTAAAGTTACGACTAGCTTACGTGCACCCCCATAATTACGGTGTTCGCAAAGATAAACACCTTGCCAAGTTCCAAGATTGAATCGACCATTCGTAATTGGAATCGTAACTGAAGACCCAAGTAAAGAGCTTTTAATATGAGAGGTCATATCATCCGGGCCTTCAAAAGTGTGTTTGTAAAGACTCATATCCTCGGGAACTGTTCGGTTAAAAAAAGTCTCGAAATCCTGACGTACTGTAGGGTCAGCGTTTTCATTAATTGTAAGACTAGCGCTGGTATGTTTGATATGGATATGTGCTATACCAGCTGTTATTTGAGATAATTCAGGAAGCTGGTCGAGAATTTCACTTGTTACAAGATGGAATCCTCTTGATCGAGGAGTGAGTGAGAATTGCTTCTGAATTACCATAAAAAAGAAAGCCTCCAAGAAGGAGGCTTATCGTAGTTTAATTAGTGTTGTATGTAGATTGGTTTTTCCATTGTTACTGCCAAATCAGAAGCATATTTATAGATTTCTTGCAATTCAGATTTCGACACATCAGAAGGAATTGTAATTACTTGTTCTTCTTTAATTTCTTCAATTAAAGCAGTTTTACCATCTGAAGCACAGGTAATGGTAATATGCATTGGAGTAATTATTCCAGCTGTAAGCGCACTTACAACTTGGTTAAGAAAGCTTAGTTGTGTTTCTACTTTTGCAACACCGTTAGAGCATTCTGCACTGGCATCAATTTCTGCTGGCGGAATGAGCCCATATACAAAGCTCATCGCCCAGGGTTTATCAATAACTTCATTCGAAGCTTCCAAGCCAGTTGTAATACTCGCATGATAACACCCAGTTAAAAGAAAAGTTAGTAATAGGACAGAAAGGAGTTGTTTTAATTGCATAATCTTGATTTTATATGTTTTTAAGTTTCGGCCCCTAAAGCCAGTTGGATTGTATCGATAATGTTAGAGTTATCAAACAAAAAAAAGATTAAGGAATTAATCACACTACAGCGGAATTAGCCGTATATTCAAGGCTTGCAAATTTTCATCACAACAACTACATGCACCAAGACTTAAGAAATATTGCGATTATTGCCCACGTAGATCACGGTAAAACAACGTTGGTTGATCAGCTTCTAAAACAGAGCGGCACATTTAGAGAGAATCAAGAGGTAGAAGAACGTGTAATGGATTCAGGCGATCTTGAGAAGGAGCGCGGAATTACTATTAGTTCAAAGAATACTGCCATCAATTGGAAAGGGACGAAAATTAATATTGTGGATACTCCGGGTCACGCTGATTTTGGTGGTGAGGTTGAGCGTATCCTTAAAATGGTGAATGGTGTTATTTTACTTGTTGACGCCGCCGAAGGCCCGTTACCGCAAACGAAATTTGTTCTAAGAAAATCATTAAGTCTAGGATACAAGCCAATTGTTGTAATTAACAAAATAGACCGTGGTGATGCTCGGCCTGACGCTGTACTTGATGAGATTTTCGACCTTTTTGTAATGTTGGATGCGACCAACGATCAGCTAGATTTCCCGGTACTCTATGCCATTGCAAGAGATGGAATTTCTAAATTTGATCTTGAAGATGAAGACTCTGATCTAACTCCATTACTAGACACCATTGTTGATCATGTTCCGGAGCCGCATCGACCGGATGATGCAAGTTTCAAGATGTTGGTAAGCAGCATCGATTGGAACGATTATGTTGGCAGAATCGCAGTAGGTCGAATCGAACAGGGGTTCATCAAACTTAACCAGGAAGTTTCCCTTGTTAATGGAACCGGAGAGCAAAAAATGAAAGGTCGTGCTACGAAGTTGTTTACGTTTAATGGATTAAACAGAGAGCCGGTTGAAGAAGCACATGCTGGAGATATTGTTGCATTGGCCGGTTACGATTCTGTAAATATCGGTGATACCTTGACAGCTACAGAAAACCTTAGTCCGCTAGAATACGTGGATCTTGATAAACCAACCATTGCCATGTACTTCCGTGTGAATAATTCACCATTTGCAGGCCTGGAAGGGAAATATGTTACCTCCAATATGATCAAAGATCGCTTGATGAGAGAAGTTCGTACGAATGTGGCCATGCAAGTTGAGGCTACTGATAGTCCCGATGTATTTAAAGTGTCAGGTCGCGGTGAATTACAAATGGCCATTTTGATTGAGACTATGCGTCGCGAAGGGTATGAGTTTTCTGTATCTAGACCTGAAGTTCTCATGTATGAAATTGATGGGGTTATTCAAGAGCCGGTAGAGGAAGTAATAGTTGATGTGCACACCGATTACAGTAATAAAGTGATCGATAACCTGCAGAAGCGAAAAGGGATTATGCAGGGGATGAGCCAGGAAGGTGAGAATAATAGAATCGAATTTAGAGTTCCTTCTCGTGGATTAATCGGTTTTCGAGGAGAAATGCTTACCGAGACTCGTGGAACAGGTATAATGCATCAACAGTTTGATTCGTATGAGCCGTTTGCAGGCGATATACCAGGGAGAAATCGTGGGGCATTAATCGCCTTAGAAAAAGGAGATACCACTGGTTATGCTTTAGAAGGTATTCAGGATAGAGGTCAGTTTTTTGTTGAACCAGGTGATCCCGTTTATATGGGGATGGTAGTTGGTATAAATAATCGTACCGATGACATGGTGGTGAACGTAGCCAAGAAAAAGAATCTGACTAATCATAGGGCCACTCAAACTGCGGATTCAGTAAAAATCTCGCAGGCAAAGAAAATGAGTTTGGAAGAGTGTATCGAGTTTATTGGCGATGATGAACTTCTGGAAGTAACACCTTCAAGCCTTCGTATTCGTAAGAAATTCTTAGATCATAACGAGAGAAAGAGGGAAGAAAAGAAGAAAATCGGAGTTTAGTTCCTTTATTTATTTTCTTCGGAAGCCAAAAAAGCGAAGTTTACTCTTAATAGGATTTTTACTCTTGTAGCTTAACTGAGTTTTAAGTTTCCTCCTACACCCCTGACAAACGAGCTGGCTTTGCCCTTTTACAATTTCAGGGCTTAGTTCAACTGTATAATTGCCAATGATTCTGGGTTCATTCTCCACTGAATTGCAAACGTAGCACTTCCTCTTTTTTGTAGATGTATTTTTTTCTGATACCATGCCTTTTCTCTAAAACTACCTAACGTATTACTATAAAGTCCTTCCTGTAGAGAATTTGTAGTGAAGGTAAGGTGAGAATTCTTAAAACCAAGCAAAAAATTGCATAATATTATGCCATACCATAAAACTTTTGTTTTTCCTTAAAATAGGGAATGAAAACACTTTTTAATCTTACATGATTTGGAGCATTTAGCTCACTATCTGATTGAATTAACTCCTCAGCATAGGATTTTGCTTGCTGTAAAATGAGTTGATCTTCTACGATATCAGCGGTCTTAAAATCAGGTAACCCACTTTGTTTGGTTCCAAGGAAATCGCCGGGGCCACGAAGTTTTAAGTCCGCTTCGGCAATTCTAAAACCATCGTTTGTTTCTTCCATAGTTTTCAATCTGTATGCCCCAGCTTTGCTAACCTTTATATCAGGTATTAGAAAGCAATAACTCTGTCGAGTTCCGCGGCCAATTCGTCCTCTCAATTGATGAAGTTGGGATAAGCCAAAACGTTCTGCATGTTCAATTATCATAATCGAAGCATTGGGCACATCTACGCCTACCTCAATTACCGTTGTTGAAACAAGAATCTGAATATCATTATTCTTAAATGCATTCATGGTAGAATCTTTCTCTTCTGATGACATTCTTCCATGAATTAACCCAACCTTATATTTTGGAAATCTAGCTTTAATTTTATCAAATCCAGCAGTAGCATCTTTCAAATCCAGCACTTCCGATTCTTCGACCAATGGATAAATCACATAAATCTGACCACCCTCTCGAATTTCCTGCTCTACAAACTGAAATACTTCATCTCTTTTCTTCTCTGATCTAATAGCTGTTTCAATTGGCTTCCGTCCAGAAGGTAATCCTTTAATGATAGAGACATCTAAATCGGCATATAAGGTCATTGCTAACGAACGAGGAATTGGGGTCGCACTCATCACTAAAATATGGGGGTGTTCCCCTTTGTTCAATAATTCTGAGCGTTGCTTTACACCGAACCTGTGCTGTTCATCGATAACCGCTAATCCAAGGTTGTAGAATTTTACTTGTTCCTGAAATATGGCATGAGTACCAACTACAATATCACAAGTACCACCTGCAATATCCGTTAAAACATCTCGTCGCAGCTTCGTTTTTTGTCCACCAACTAACAATCGAACATTAATATCTAGTCCGTCAAGTTGTTGATTTAAAGTATGATAATGTTGTTCAGCAAGAATTTCAGTGGGTGCCGCAAATGCAGATTGGAAACCATTATCCTTGGCCATTAATAGCGCTCCCAAAGCAACAATGGTTTTTCCGGCGCCTACATCACCCTGTATCAAACGATTCATCTGGCGACCGGACATCAAATCCCTCTTAATGTCGCCAAGCGCGAGCTTTTGTCCCTCAGTTAATTGGAAGGGTAGTTTTTTATTAAAGTATGTAGTTGTATTTGGTGTAAACTTAGAAAATGTATGTCCCAGACCTCTTTCCGATACCGCCTGTTTTATTTTTGCCATACTAAGTTCAAATAGAAAAAGCTCTTCAAACTTGAATCGGTTCAATGCTGATTTATGCTCACCATGAGATTCCGGTTGGTGGATCCATTTTAGTGCAGTTTTCAATTTGGGGTATTGTAGCTCATCAAGAATATCTGATGGAATGAATTCCTCAAACTCTTTTGAGCTCATTAATTCAGAAGTCCATTTTTGAATAAGTGAACTAGTGATACGAGCTTTACTGAATTCTTTAGTTGCAGGATAAATAGGTATTATTCTTGAAAAATCTGAAAGATCACCATCCTCAGAAATAGAGCTTATTTCAGGATGAGCTATGTTTATTGACTTTCCATATCTCTTGGCCTGACCAAAGAAAGCTACTAGGCCACCAGGCTGTAAACTCTTTTTAAAATAACTTCCCCCTCTAAACCAAACACCTTTAAGCGTACCGGAACCGTCTGTTATAGATACCTCGAGTCTTTTCTTTTTTCCAAAGCCTACCTCTTCTGATGCAATAATTTTTCCAGAAACAGTGACCTCCTCACCAGACCCTGTCAAATTTCTTATTGATTGTACATTAGAACGATCGATATATCTACGTGGGAAAAAGTAGATGAGATCTAAAGGTGTATATATCCCCATCGACTGTAGTGCTTGCAACCGTTTTGAGCTTAATTGAGGTAGATGTGCCAAATTTAAAGACATATTGATATATAACTTTATACTAATTATATGGTAATATTATCCACTTTTTTTGTTGATTGCACTCATTAACGAGTGATAAGTATTGGAACTGAATTATTTTGTAAGAATGATATTGCATATAAATAGTGACTTTCCGTATTATTGCAGGCTCTCGATTTATGGCAATAACCAAATTTTTGAACTGTGCCAACGATACAACAACTTATTAGAAAAGGTAGAAAAAGCAAGGTACGTAAAACCACTGCACCGGCAATGCAAAGTTGCCCACAGAAGCGTGGTGTATGTACTCGTGTTTATACAACTACACCAAAAAAACCTAACTCAGCGCTTCGTAAAGTTGCGCGTGTTCGCTTAACTAATGGTATTGAAGTGACCGCCTACATTCCTGGTGAGGGTCACAACTTGCAAGAGCACAGTATTGTGCTTATTCGAGGTGGAAGGGTAAAAGATTTACCAGGTGTACGTTATCATATCATCCGTGGTACTCTTGATACAGCAGGTGTTGAGGGTCGTACACAGAGCCGAAGCCTTTATGGAACTAAACGGCCAAAAGGGTAACCCAAACGATTTAAGAGTAATCGAGTATGCGTAGAAGAAAAGCAGAAAAACGAGACGTACAACCAGATCCAATTTTTGAGGATAAATTAATCACTCGTTTTGTAAACAACCTGATGAAAGACGGCAAAAAAAATGTTGCTCGTAAAATTGTTTATCAGGCATTCGAATTAATTGAAGAAAGAACAGGCGAGGCTGGAGTAGAAGTATTCCGTTCAGCGCTTCAAAATTCAACTCCGGTTGTTGAAGTGAAGTCTCGTCGTGTAGGTGGTGCTACTTATCAGGTTCCTGTAGAGGTTCGTCAAGAGCGTGGCACGGCATTAGGAATGCGTTGGCTAATAAGAGCGGCGCGTTCTCGTAACGATAAGTCTATGTCATTACGTCTATCTCGAGAGTTAATTGATGCGTCAAAAAATGAAGGTGGCGCGGTTCGAAAGAAAGATGAGACACACCGTATGGCTGAGGCTAATAAAGCATTCGCACATTTTAGATTCTAAAAACTATTCAATAAGAAATGTCAGACGTTAAAACTGCAACAGATCCTAAAGTACTTGCAATGATGCGCAAAACGCGTAACATCGGTATTATGGCTCATATCGACGCCGGTAAAACAACGGTTACTGAGCGTATTCTGTTTTACACTGGTCGTAGCCACCGAATTGGTGAAGTGCACGATGGTGCAGCTACTATGGACTGGATGGAGCAAGAGCAGGAGCGCGGTATTACTATTACTTCAGCTGCGACTCACTGTATTTGGAAAGATCACCGAATAAATATCATCGATACTCCTGGTCACGTAGATTTTACTGTAGAAGTAGAGCGTTCATTAAGAGTTCTTGATGGTGCAGTATTCGTTTTATGTTCTGTTGGTGCTGTACAGCCACAGTCTGAGACTGTTTGGCGGCAAGCTACTAAATACAAAGTGCCTTGCATGGCTTTTGTAAATAAAATGGACAGAACTGGTGCTGACTTCTTTAATGTAGTTTCTCAGCTTGACGAGAAATTAAATGCAAACCCTATTCCAATTCAGATCCCTATCGGTCGTGAAGAAAACTTCAAAGGTGTTGTTGATCTGATTACAATGGAAGCAATTGTGTGGGATGAGGCTTCTTTAGGTGCTAAGTACGATGTAATTGACATTCCTGAAGACATGGTAGAGGATGTTGAGAACTACCGCGTACAAATGCTTGAAGCGATCGCAGATCACGACGAGTCTTTGATGGAAAAGTACTTGATGGAAGAGGAGATTTCTCAAGAAGAAATTGAGTCAGCTATTCGAAAAGCAACTATTGCTAAAGATATTACTCCGGTAATGGCTGGTACTGCACTGAAGAACAAAGGTGTTCAGGCAATGCTTGATAGAGTTTTAGACTTCATGCCTAGCCCTCTTGATGTGGATGCTGTAACTGGAATCGATCCAAAGACTGATGCTGAAGTAACTCGTGAAGCAGATCCAAGTGAGCCATTCTCAGCATTGGCATTCAAAATTATGACTGACCCATATGTTGGTAAGCTAACTTTCACGAGAATCTATTCTGGTAAGTTAGATAAAGGTTCTTATGTAATGAACAGTTCTACTGGTAAAAAAGAACGTGTTGGGCGACTTCTCGAAATGCATGCCAACGACAAAAAAGACCTCGATTCAGCTCAAGCAGGTGATATCGTAGCCGTTGTGGGTGTTAAAGAGGTTCACACAGGAGATACATTCTGTGATCTGGACAACCCAGTAATTCTCGAACAGATTACATTCCCAGAGCCGGTAATTAAACTTGCTGTTGAGCCAAAAACTAAGGCTGACTCTGAAAAGCTTTCTACTGGGCTTCAAAAATTGGCGGAAGAAGATCCAACATTCAAAGTAAGTACTGACGAAGAAACTGGTCAGACTACTATTGCAGGTATGGGTGAGCTTCACTTAGAGATTATTGTAGATCGTCTTAAGCGTGAATTTAAAGTAGAAGCAAACGTAGGTGCTCCTCAAGTATCTTACCGTGAAACAATTTCTGGTAATGTTACACATCGTGAGACGTACAAGAAACAAACTGGTGGTCGTGGTAAATTCGCTGATATCCAGTTTGAAATTGCCCCGATGAGCTATTTTGATAACTACGAAGGAAAGCAGGATAGAATCAACAGAAGCGAAGGCTTCATGTTCATCAACGAGATTGTTGGTGGTAATATCCCAAGAGAATTTATCCCTTCGATAGAAAAAGGATTCAAAGCAGCTCTTGAAAATGGTATTCAAGCTAATTACTCAGTAGAGAACATTGGTGTTCGATTATTTGATGGTTCATACCATGATGTTGATTCTGATCAACTGAGTTTTGAATTAGCTGCAAAGGCTGGTTTTAGATCTTCTGCTAAGAAAGCAAAACCAGTTATGCTAGAGCCTGTAATGAAAGTAGAGGTTACAACACCTGAAGAGTATATGGGTGATGTAATTGGTGACTTGAATTCACGTCGTGGAATCATTCAAAGCATGAATTCTGATCCTAATGGATCTATTGTGAAAGCTAATGTTCCATTAAGTGAAATGTTTGGTTATTCAACTGACCTACGTTCTTTAACGCAAGGTCGAGCGGTGTACTCAATGGAGTTTGAAATGTACACTCAGGTTCCGGACAAGATTGCTGCGGAAATCATCGAAAGCCAAGCATAAACGCAAGAAATTTAAACGAAAAACACATTTAGAAAATGGCAAAAGAGACCTTTCAACGCACCAAGCCCCACGTGAATGTGGGAACTATTGGCCACGTAGATCATGGTAAGACCACCTTAACGGCTGCGATTACCTCAGTAATGGCGAAAACCTGGGGTGGGGAAGCGCAAGCTTTCGACCAGATTGACAATGCTCCTGAGGAGCGCGAGCGTGGGATTACGATTGCGACGGCGCACGTGGAATATGAGAGCGAAGTACGCCACTATGCCCACGTAGACTGCCCGGGTCACGCGGATTATGTGAAGAACATGGTAACGGGTGCGGCCCAGATGGACGGTGCTATCCTGGTGGTAGCGGCTACCGATGGTCCTATGCCACAAACTCGAGAGCATATCTTGCTTGCGCGTCAGGTAGGGGTGCCTCAAATTGTGGTATTTATGAACAAGGTTGATTTAGTAGACGACGAAGAGCTTCTGGAGCTGGTAGAGCTTGAAGTTCGAGAGCTGTTATCTAGCTATGAGTTCGATGGAGACGATATTCCTGTGATTCAGGGTTCTGCGCTAGGCGCGTTAAATGGCGAGGCGCAGTGGGAAGAGAAAGTAGTAGAGCTGATTGCAGCGGTTGACGAGACCATTCCTACTCCAGAGCGTGACGTAGACAAGCCATTCCTGATGCCGGTTGAGGATGTATTCTCAATCACAGGTCGTGGAACGGTAGCTACGGGTCGTATCGAGCGTGGGGTGATTAAGATCAACGAGGAAGTGGAAATCGTTGGGATCATCGAAGAGCCGATGAAGAGTGTGGTAACGGGCATTGAGATGTTCCGCCGCCTGCTGGATCAAGGGGAGGCCGGTGATAATGCGGGTATCCTACTTCGTGGGATCAACAAGGATGACATCCAGCGTGGAATGGTGTTATGTAAGCCAGGCTCAATCACTCCACACAAGAAGTTCGAGTGCGAGGTATACGTACTGAGCAAAGACGAAGGTGGGCGACACACGCCGTTCTTCAAGGGGTACCGCCCGCAGTTCTATTTCCGTACGACCGACGTAACGGGAGCATGTGAGCTTCCTTCTGGTGTGGAGATGGTAATGCCAGGCGACAACGTGAAGTTGGATGTAGAGCTCATCCAGCCGGTAGCGATGGAAGAAGGGCTGCGTTTTGCGATCCGCGAGGGTGGACGTACCGTAGGCGCCGGTGTGGTAACTAAAATCTTAGATTAAGGAGTTCTGATCCGTGGCAACACAACAAAAAATCAGAATCAAGCTGAAATCATACGATCACAATTTGATTGATAAATCAGCAGAGAAAATCATTCAGACTGTAAAGTCTACTGGAGCAGTGGTCTCGGGTCCGATTCCATTGCCTACCAGAAAAAGCATCATTACTGTTAATAAATCAGTGTTCGTAGACAAAAAGTCTCGTGAGCAATTCGAATATCGAGCACATAAGCGTTTAATCGATATTCTTTCAACTGGTTCGCAAACAGTTGATGCATTAATGAAGCTGGAATTACCTTCTGGCGTTGACGTAGAAATTAAAGTTTAACGAATTAGATCAAGAACACAATGCGTGGATTGGTTGGTAAAAAAGTTGGGATGACAAGCGTCTTTGACGAAATTGGTCGCAGTATACCTGTGACTGTCGTTGAAGTACCAGCCGCTGTTATTACCCACATCAAAACAGAAGAGAAGGATGGTTATAATGCCGTTCAACTTTCCAGTTTTGATAAAAAAGAGAAAAATGTTTCGAAGTCAGTGAAGGGACACTTCGCCAAATCTGGCGCTGAGTCAAAAGCTGTTGTTCGTGAATTCAGAAATTTCATTCCAGAAGGATTAGATCTCGGTGATGAAGTTAAAATTGAAGATGTATTTGAAATTGGTGACATCGTTGATGTTGCTGGTACATCAAAAGGTCGTGGTTTTGCAGGTGTTATTAAGCGCCATAATTTTAGTGGTGTAGGTGATGAAACACACGGTCAGCATAACAGATTAAGAGCTCCAGGTTCTATTGGTGGTGCATCTGACCCAGCAAGAGTATTTAAAGGAATGAGAATGGCTGGTCAATACGGTAACACTCGCGTGAAAGTGAAGAATTTGAGTATTGCGAAAATTCTTCCAGAATCAAGTTTAATTCTTGTTACTGGTAGTATCCCTGGCCCTAATGGTTCATATGTAGAAATCCTCAACAAAACTGAGGTATAAGCAAAATGAAATTAGATATCTACAATATTGATGGTTCTAAAAGTGGGAAGTCTGCTGAGTTAAGCGACGATATCTTCGCAATAGAACCTAATGAAGTTGTACTCTATGAAGATGTTCGCCGTCATTTAGCGAACAAGCGCCAAGGTACTGCAAAAACAAAAGAGCGTTCTGAGGTGACTGGTAGTACTAAGAAGCTTTATCGGCAGAAAGGAACTGGAAATGCTCGTCGTGGTAACATCAAATCTCCACTTCTAAGAAAAGGTGGAACTGTATTCGGACCACAACCTAGAGACTATGGTTTCAAATTGAACAAGAAGGTAGTTCAATTAGCCAGAAAATCTGCTCTATCAGTAAAAGCAGGTGAAGATGCTATTAAAATAGTTTCTGACTTCACCTTCGAAATACCTAAGACAAAAGAAGTTGTGTCCATGCTTTCAGCGCTAGAAGTTGCTGGAAAAAAGGTACTAATTCTAACCGCAGATACAGATCATTCAGTAGTAAAATCAGCAAGTAACATTCCTGGTATATCAGTATTAGAAGCAAATAAGCCAAATACTTATCAGATTCTTCATGCTGATGTTTTACTGATTCAAAATAGTGCAGTTGAAGTTTTAGAGAATTCAGTTTCTCCAAAAAAAGCGGAGGTTGAAGCATGAGCGTACTTATTCGACCATTAATCACTGAGAAATTAAGCCGTCTTCAAGAGCAAGAAGGTAAAATTACTTTTGAAGTAAATAAGAAAGCATCAAAGCCTGAAATTAAGGAAGCTGTTGAAGCTCATTACCCAGGTGTTAAAGTTGCAAAAGTGAACACTTTAATTATGCCATCTAAGCCAAAAGGCAGATATACAAGAAGTGGTTTCCAAGCTGGTAGAACCAGTACATGGAAGAAAGCAATTATAACCCTGAAAGAAGGTGAAATAGATTTCTTCAGCGAAATTTAGGATAGATAAATGGCTACAAGGAAATTAAAACCAACTACTCCAGGTACTCGTCATCGTATTGCTCCGGTATTCGATGATGTGACAACAAACGTACCTGAAAAATCTCTTACTGTAGGTCTTCACAAATCAGGTGGTAGAAACCATCATGGACGTAAAACGTCACGTCATCGTGGAGGTGGACATAAACGTCGCTATAGAATTATAGATTTCAAGCGTAATAAGTTTGATATACCAGCTACAGTCAAGACTATTGAATACGATCCAAACAGAACTGCAAGAATCGCTCTTCTTGCATATGCTGATGGTGAAAAAAGATATATAATTGCACCAAATGGATTAAAAGTAGGTGACACTATCATCTCTGGTGAAAAAGTTTCTCCAGATTTGGGTAACGCTCTTCAACTTAGAAATATGCCTCCTGGTACATTCATCCATGCGATTGAATTAGCTCCAGGTAAAGGCGCTACAATTTGTAGAAGTGCCGGCACTGGTGCACAGCTTCTTGGTAAGCAGGATAAGTATGTTAGTGTGAAGCTTCCTTCTGGTGAAGTTCGCCTAATACTAGGTACTTGTATGGCAACAGTTGGATCTACAAGTAATCCGGATCACATGAACACTACAATTGGTAAAGCAGGTCGTAGCCGTTGGTTAGGTCGTCGTCCTCAAACTCGTGGTGTTGCAATGAACCCGGTTGATCACCCGATGGGTGGTGGTGAAGGTAAGTCTTCTGGTGGTCACCCTCGTTCGCCTTGGGGTCAGATGGCTAAAGGTAAAAAGACACGCGACAAGAAGAAGCTGTCTAGTAAGTACATCATTAGAAGAAGAAACGCTAAGAAATAAGTATTAAAGTATGCCACGCTCATTAAAAAAAGGGCCATTTGTACATTACAAGCTTCAGCGCAAAATTGATACTGCTCAGGAAAGCGGTAGCAAGAAAGTGATCAAGACTTGGTCAAGAAGCTCATTAATTACTCCGGATTTCATCGGATTAACTATTGCTGTACACAACGGAAAGCAGTTCATCCCGGTTTTTGTTACTGAAAACATGGTTGGACATAAGCTTGGTGAATTTTCGCCAACCAGAACATTCCGTGGCCACCCAATGAAAAAAGGAAAATAAGGTAGAGTAAGAAATGGATACTCCAGTATTTGAGGCTCGCGCCATACAACGACATTTAAGAAGAGCACCACGCAAAGTGAGATTGGTTGCTGATGCAGTTAGAGGTTCTTCTGTGAATAAAGCGCTAAAGCGCCTTGAGTTCACGAATAAAGGTTCTGCTACAGATGTTGCAAAGGTGATCAAATCAGCAGCAGCAAATCTACGTGATAAGTTTCAGGATGAGCGTTTTGAAGATGAAGATTTGATCGTCAAAACAATCTTTGTTGACGAGGGCGTAACATTAAAAAGAATTCAGCCGGCTCCACAAGGTCGTGCTCATAGAATCAACAAACGTTCTTGCCATATCACAGTTGTGGTTGCAAAACGTGAAGAAGAACTAGTAAACGAATAAACGAGGCATACCTTGGGACAAAAGACAAATCCAATTGGTTTTAGATTAGGCATCATCCGCGGATGGGACTCTAACTGGTATTCTGAAGACAACCAGCCAGCTCTCGTACTAGAGGACACGAAATTACGTGAGTATCTTCAAGCGCGTCTACGTAATGGTGGTTTATCAAGCGTAGTAATTGAACGTACTCCAAAAAGAATTCTGCTTACTTTAAGAACTAGCCGACCTGGTGTAATCATCGGTAAAGGCGGTGAGCAAATCGAACTACTTCGTGAAGAATTAAAGAAGATCACGAATAAAGAAGTTCAGATAAATGTAAGTGAAATTAAAAGACCAGAACTCGATGCATCCTTAGTAGCTCAAAATATTGCACAACAATTGCAGTCACGAGTCTCTTTCCGTAGAGCGATGAAAACTGCAATTGCATCTGCAATTAGAATGGGAGCTAAAGGAATCAAAGTTAAGTGTTCGGGTCGTCTTGGTGGTGCTGAAATGGCACGTACTGAGCAGTACAAAGAAGGACAGATTCCTTTACATACATTAAGAGCTGATATTGATTATTCAACTGCTACTTCAAACACTATTTATGGTGCTATCGGAGTAAGTGTTTGGATCTTCAAAGGTGAAATTATCGGTGATGTTGATTTAACACCTGGTGCTAAAGCAGCAAAAGAAGCCGAATCTTCAAGAGGAAGAAGAAATGATAAGAAAGATCGTCGCCCTCGTCGAAGAAACAATAGAAACAGAAACCGGGCTAATAACCAGAATAAGTAGCAGGTAGTTTATAATGTTAGAACCAAAACGAATCAAAAGACGTCGAGTTCATCGTGATAAGCTGAAAGGAAATGCCCAAAGAGGTCACCAGCTTAACTTTGGTGATTTCGGATTGAAGGCTCTTGAGCCAAAGTTCATTACTTCTCGTCAAATCGAGGCTTGCCGTATTGCAATTTCTCGTGCACTACAACGTGAAGGACAAACTTTCATCCGCATTTTTCCTGACCGACCAATGACTAGTAAGCCTGCTGAAACTCGTATGGGTAAAGGTAAAGGTGCCTTGGATCATTGGGTTGCAGTGGTAAAGCCAGGTAGAATTTTGTTCGAGATTGCTGGTGTAGATGAAAATCGCGCTAGAAAGGCGATGCAACGTGCATCTCATAAACTTCCAATAAAAACTAAGTTTGTGGTTCGCCGCGATCTAAACGGATAAGGTTGTAGAAATGAAAGCACACGAACTAAGAGAATTAAGTACAGCAGAGCTTGAAGCTCGACTTAAGGATGAGCAAGCTGCTCTTCAGAACATGAGATTTACTAAATCAGTAACTGGACAATTAGAAAATCCAGCTCGAATCAAATCTCATAGAAGAGAAGTTGCCCGTTTAAAAACAATCCTAAACGAGAAATCTAGCACTGAGCAAGTATAAAGGTATGGCTGAGAATACACAAAACGTAGAAAGAGCAGCACGTCGCGAAAGAGTTGGGCGCGTAGTAAGTAATAAAATGGAGAAGAGCATCTCTGTTGCTGTAGACCGACAGGTGAAACACCCTATTTACGGTAAGTTCATCACAAAGACTACAAAATTGATGGCTCATGACGAGAAAAACGACGCTAATGAAGGCGACATCGTGCGCATCATGTCAACCCGACCATTATCTAAGAGAAAGACTTGGAGATTGGTTGAAATCGTAGAAAGAGCTAAATAATCGGTTTAGGATAATACGATGGTACAAACACAGACAGTATTAAATACAGCAGATAACAGCGGAGCGAAAAAAATCATGTGCATTAAAGTGTTGGGAGATTCTCGACGTCGCTATGCACGAGTAGGTGATATTATTTCTGCTTCTGTAAAAGCAGCAATCCCTGGTGGTAACGTAAAAAAGGGTGATGTTGTAAAAGCAGTTATCGTTAGAACTAAAAAAGAATACCGCAGAAGAGATGGAAGCTATATTCGCTTTGATGAGAATGCTGCGGTCGTAATCAATAAAGACAGTGAACCAGTAGGTACTCGAATTTTCGGACCTGTAGCACGTGAACTTCGCGAGAAGAGCTACATGAAGATTGTATCCCTGGCACCTGAAGTACTTTAAAAGGAATTGAGTTATGCCACGCAGGTTCAATACGCAAAATAAATTACATGTAAAGAAAGGCGATACGGTTGCACTTACAAAAGCTATCACAAGCTCTAAAGGTCAGCCATCGCGCGAAAAAGGATATCAGTCTCGAGTGTTGATGGTATTTCCTAAGCAGGAACGAGTGTTAGTAGAGGGTGTTAACATCCGAACTCATCACGAAAAACCATCTCAAGAAAATCAACAAGGTGGACGTGTTCATAAGGAAGCTCCAATTCATATTTCAAATGTGATGGTGGTAGACCCTTCAAACAACGAACCAAGCAGAATTGGCCGCAAGAAAATTGAGGAAAATGGCAAATCCCGTTGGGTACGCTACTCAAAGGCCAGTGGCGAAATTATAGACAAGTAAGGTGTGATATAACATGTCAGAAGCAAGATTACACGCATTTTATAACGAAGATATTGCTCCAAAACTGAAGGAAGAATTCAGTTACGCTAATGTAATGGAGATCCCTAAACTTGAGAAAGTTGTTATCAATGTTGGAGTTGGTGAAGCAATTCAAGACAAAAAGTCTTTAGACACCATTGTACAGAATGTTGCACTTATTACTGGTCAGCAGCCTGTTACAACTAAAGCGAAGAAATCAATCTCGAACTTTAAATTAAGAGAAGGTATGCCAATTGGCTGCAAAGTGACTCTTCGCGGACGAATAATGTTTGAATTTCTAGATAGATTCATCAACTTAGCGCTACCACGTACTCGTGACTTTCAAGGTATCCCTGATAAGAGTTTCGATGGTCGTGGTAACTACACAGTTGGAGTTAAGGAACACACTATTTTTCCTGAAATTGATACTGATAAAGTTACAAAGATGCACGGAATGGACATTACGTTTGTAACTAGTGCAAAAACTGACGAAGAAGCTTTAGCATTATTAAAGCACTTCGGAATGCCATTCAAAAGAAGAAACTAAAAGTATATCATGGCTAAGAAATCCTGGATAGCACGTAACGATAAAAGAAAAAGAACGGTAGAGAAGTACGCGGAAAAAAGAGCAGCTCTAAAAGAAGCTGGTGATTATGAAGCACTTCAAAAACTACCTAGAAATGCGAGCCCAACCCGCGTTCGTAACAGATGTAGTTTAACTGGTCGTGGACGTGGATACATCGGTAAGTATGGTGTGTCTCGTATCAAGTTCCGTGAATTAGCATTGGATGGTAAAATCCCAGGCGTAAGAAAAGCAAGCTGGTAAAAACATGAATGATCCTATAGCAGATTTTTTAACACGTATCAGAAATGCTCAAACTGCTGGGCATAGAAAAGTTGATGTGCCGGCTTCTAAGTTGAAGCGTGCGATGGCTAAAATCCTTGTAGATAAAGGATACATCTCAAAGTACATCGATATTCAAGATGGTAAACAAGGCGTAATCAGAATGTACTTGAAGTACGATTCTTACGGTTTACCAGTAATCAGAAACATTAAAAGAGTTTCAAGACCTGGATTAAGAGAGCATGCAGGAGCTAACAATGTTCCTAGATCTCAAAATGGACTTGGTATTGTAATTCTTTCTACCTCTAAAGGTGTAATGACAGACAAAGAAGCTCGCAAGCTAAATGTTGGCGGCGAAGTACTTTGTAGTGTCTACTAAAAGCGAGTATTAGATATGTCACGTATTGGAAAATTACCAATCCCATTATCAGACAAAGTTGAATTTAGCATTGATGCTGACAACGTAGTTACAGTAAAGGGAGATAAAGGTACCAGCAGCTTACAGATTCACCCAAACATTACAGTTGAAAAAGCTGAAAGTGAAATCCTAGTAAAGCGAAATTCTGAAGTAAAACAAGACAGAGCCTTACACGGTTTATACCGTTCTCTAATCAACAATATGGTTGTTGGTGTGTCTGAAGGATATACCAAAAAGCTAGAAATTATTGGTGTTGGTTTCCGTGCTGCTATTAATGGAGATGTACTTGAGTTAAACTTAGGTTATTCACACCCAATCTTTTTTGTAGCCCCACAAGGAATAACTATTGAAGTTGATACCAAAACTAAGAAAAATCCATTAGTGATTATTTCAGGTATTGACAAAGAATTAGTTGGGCAGGTTGCTGCTAAGATCCGCTCTTTCAGAAAGCCTGAGCCATACAAAGGTAAAGGTATCCGTTACGAAGGCGAACAAATTAGACGTAAAGCAGGTAAATCTGCAGCTAAATAAGGTTTTATACGATGGATAAGAATCAAGTTAAAACAGAACGTAGAAATAAGATCAGAAGACGTATCCGTGCTACAATCCACGGTACAGCTGATAGACCAAGACTTGCTATTTATAAGAGCAATAAGTTTACCTATCTGCAATTAATTAATGATGCAGCAGGTGTTACTTTAGCTTCAGTTAAAAGCAAAACGGGTGTTGATTCTGCAAAAGCTGCAGGGGCTGATCTTGCAAAAGCTGCTAGTGATAAAGGTATTACTACTGCAGTGTTCGACCGAAGCGGTTATAACTATCATGGAATTGTTAAAGCAGCTGCAGAAGGTGCCCGTGAAGGCGGCCTGCAGTTCTAAAATAAGTTGGAAAACAAATGCCGAAAGTAAGAAGAAAACAATCTATACCAGCAGCTAACCTCAATCTTGAGGAGAAATTGGTTCATGTGAACAGAGTTGCTAAAGTAGTAAAAGGTGGTCGCCGATTTAGCTTTAACGCCATCGTTGTAGTTGGTGATGGAAACGGCGTAGTTGGTCACGGTCTTGGTAAAGCAAACGAAGTATCTGATGCTATCCAAAAAGGTTTCGACAACGCAAAGAAGAATTTGATCAGAATCCCATTAACTACGAGCAAAAGTATTTACCATCCAGTAGTTGGTAAAGCAGGTGCGGGTAAAGTATTGCTTCGCCCGGCATCTGAAGGTACTGGTGTAATTGCTGGTGGGGCGGTTAAAAACCTACTTGATGTAGCTGGTGTTCACAATATTCTGTCTAAATCACAGGGTTCATCAAATCCACATAACATGGTAAAAGCTGCATTCCAGGCATTAAAGGATTTAACAGACCCAGTGGAAGTTGCTCAGCGTAGAGGAATTCCATTAAACAAAGTATTTGAAGGATAATCTTACAAGGAAGTAAGTGATGAAACTAAGTAACATTAAAGCTCCGGCTCCAAATAAGAAAAACAGAAAGCGTGTAGGCCGCGGTGAAGGTTCAGGGTATGGACAAGAGTCGGGCCGTGGTATGAATGGAGCTAAATCAAGATCGGGTTATTCTAGACGACCTTGGTTCGAAGGCGGCCAGATGCCACTTCAACGTCGTGTACCTAAGTTTGGATTCAAAAATCCAAATAGAGTTGAATATCGGCCAATTAATCTTGATAGAATTGCTGACTATATTGAAGCTGGCAAACTAGAATCAACTATAACTTTTGCCAACCTGGTAGACGCTGGTTTAGCAAAGAAAAATGAGCGTGTAAAGGTTCTTGGTTCTGGCGAATTCAATACAAAAATTGAACTAGAAGCGCATGCTGCTAGTAAATCTGCTGTTGAGAAAATCGAGAAAGCAGGCGGTACATTAACAATCATCAACTAATAACAGATTTCTCAGCGAATGAGTCTGATCGAAAACTTCCGTAATATTTTTAAAATCGAAGATCTGAAAAATAGGATACTATACACTATTGGTATTCTGATGATCTATCGTGTTGGTAGTTACATTACACTTCCGGGTGTTGATGCAAGTGCACTATTAAGTTTAACTCCTGGTTCAAATAGCTTGTTGGGGTTATTTGATATGTTTGTTGGAGGGGCTTTTTCTCGTGCCGGTGTTTTTGCTCTTGGAATCATGCCATACATTACGGCTTCGATTATCATTCAGTTGATGGGAGCAGTTGTTCCTTACTTCCAAAAACTTCAACGCGAAGGGGAAGAAGGTAGACGAAAAATTACTCGTTTAACTAGATATGGTACTGTTGGTATTACAGCACTTCAATCAATTGCATTTTCCATCAACCTAATTGCTACTGCTCCACAAGCTATTATTGTAAATACTGTGGCATTTACAATTACTTCGGTGATTGTTCTAACGGCAGGTACTACATTTGTGATGTGGTTAGGTGAACGAATAACTGATCGGGGTATTGGTAATGGTATTTCCCTGATTATCATGATCGGGATTATAGCTGTACTGCCAGCTAATTTAATTAATGAGGTTACTACAAAGAGCAACGCAATAATTGTTCTTATCGAATTGGCTGTATTAGTACTAATAATTGCAGCAGTAGTTCTTCTAACACAAGGTACGCGCAAGATTCCTGTACAGTATGCAAAGCGTGTTGTAGGAAGAAAAGTTTATGGCGGAACCACTCAGTATTTGCCACTACGTGTAAACGCTGCAGGTGTAATGCCAATAATCTTCGCACAGTCTATCATGTTTATTCCTAGTACAATTGGTTCATTCTTTCCAGATAATGAAACGGTGCAGTTACTAACAGCATGGTCGGTTGATTACTCGGGTCTTCTTTACTCGATTGTTTTCTTCTTCATCTGTGTGTTTTTTACATTTTTCTATACAGCTATCGCCATTAATCCAAAGGAAATGGCAGATACTATGAAAAGACAAGGTGGATTTATTCCTGGCGTACGTCCAGGTAAAGCTACCGTTGAGTTCATTGACAATATTTTGACAAAAATCACCCTTCCGGGATCTATCTTCTTATCATTTGTAGCTATTCTACCAGCGATTGTGATCAACTTCGGAGTTACCCCAGGTTTCGCATTGTTCTATGGTGGAACAAGTCTTTTGATCATTGTTGGTGTAGCATTAGATACGCTTCAGCAAATCGAAAGCCATTTGATGATGAGACATTATGATGGGTTCATGAAGACCGGGAAAATCAAAGGCCGAAGAAGAGCCTAATATGATTTACCTGAAGAGTGATCGAGAGATCGAAAAGATGCGCAAAAGTGCGCAGCTGGTTTCCCACACTCTTGCGGAAGTAAGTAAGTACATCGAGCCTGGTATTGAGACTGGAAAACTTGATGTAATTGCTGAAGATTTTGTAAAGAAACATGGAGCAAGACCTGCTTTCAAAGGCTATGGTCCAGCTTCAAACCCATTTCCTGGAACACTTTGTATTTCTGTTAATGAAGAAGTTGTTCATGGAATTCCGGGTAACCGAGTTCTTAATGAAGGTGATATCGTATCTATCGATTGTGGTGTTGAACTAGATGGATACTTTGGGGATCACGCTTATACATTTGCCGTTGGTGAATGTAGTGATGAAATCTGGCACCTACTAAAAGTTACTCTTGAATCGCTTTATAAAGGAATTGAAGAAGCAGTTCATGGGAAACGAATTGGTGATATTGGAAACGCCGTTCAAGTTCATTGTGAAAATGAAGGCTTCGGCGTGGTAAGAGATTTAGTTGGTCATGGATTAGGAAGATCGTTGCACGAAGATCCATCTGTACCTAACTATGGTAGAAAAGGTCGCGGTGAGCGCTTGCGCTCTGGAATGACTTTAGCGATTGAGCCTATGATAAACATGGGCACATGGAAAGTTGAAACTTTAGCTGATGGCTGGACAATAGTTACAGCAGATCGAAAGTATTCAGCACACTTTGAACATGATGTTGTTGTTCGTGAAGGTGAGGCTGATATTTTAAGTACTTTTGATTATATTGCCGAGCTGTCAAAAAATCCTGATAACGTAATTCTATATGGCTAAACAAGAGCCAATAAAACAAGACGGAGAAATAATCGAAGCATTGCCAAACGCACAGTTTAGAGTAAAGCTCGATAATGGACATGAAATACTAGCTCATGTATCTGGTAAGATGCGTATGTATTACATCAAAATTTTACCTGGTGATAGAGTAGCTATTGAAATGTCTCCATATGATTTGTCGAAAGGAAGAATTACTTATCGCTACAAATAATTTCAAAAGAAATGAAAACTAGATCTTCTGTAAAAAAGCGTAGTTCAGACGACAAAATCGTTCGCAGAAAAGGACGTCTTTACGTTATCAATAAGAAAAACCCAAGACATAAACAGCGTCAGGGATAGGAAAGAATATATATGGCACGTATAGCTGGAATTGATTTACCTAAACAAAAAAGAGGTCTTATAGGCCTTACTTACATTCATGGTATTGGTCGTACGCAGTCTGCAAGAATTTTAGATTCTTTAGATATCGATCAAAATATTAAAGTAATTGATTGGACTGACTCACAAGTGAGTGCAATTAGAAACTTTATTGAAGAAGAATTCAAAGTAGAAGGGGCACTTCGTAGCGAGGTGAATGGAAACATTCGTCGCCTTATCGAAATTGGTGCGTATCGAGGTGTTCGCCACAGAAAAGGTCTTCCAGTTAGAGGCCAGAGAACGCAAACAAACGCTAGAACCCGAAAAGGTAAGAAGCGTACGGTTGCTGGTAAGAAGAAAGTAGGTAAATAATTTAGACTGAAAGATAATGGCTAAAAAACAATCAGGCGCAGCAACAAAAAGGAAAAAGAAAGTACAGGTTAGTGATCCTAACGGCATGGCTTTCGTAAAAGCTACGTTCAACAATGTAATTGTAACCATTACAGATGGTAATGGTAATGTACTATCATGGTCTTCTGCTGGTAAAGAAGGATTTAAGGGTTCTAGAAAAAATACTCCATATGCAGCCCAATTGAGTGCTGAAACAGCATCAAAAGCTGCTCATGAAATGGGACTACGTAGAGTAGAAGTATTCGTAAAAGGACCCGGTTCTGGACGTGAAGCTGCAGTTCGTGCCATGGCAAATGCCGGACTTGAAGTAACATCAATTATTGATCGTACTCCAATTCCACATAATGGATGCCGCCCTCCAAAACGTAGAAGAGTTTAACCAGTTATTGATTTAAGAAATGGCAAGATACAGAGGCCCAAAACAGAAAAAAGCTAGACGATTTAAAGAACCAATTTTTGGTCCGTCTAAAGCTTTAGAAAGAAAACCATACGGTCCTGGACAGCATGGTCGTTCTAGATTTCAAAGAAAATCAGAATATGCTATCCAGCTAGAAGAAAAGCAAAAAGCAAAATACACGTATGGATTACTAGAAAAGCAATTCCGTAATCTATATGAAGCTGCGACTGCAAAAGGCGGTGTAACTGGTGAAAATTTACTACAAGCTCTAGAATCTAGATTAGATAACACAGTTTTCAGACTTGGATTTGCTAAAACACGCCGTCAGGCTAGACAGTTAGTAAGTCATAAGCACATCACTGTAAATGGTCATACAGTTAATATTCCATCTTATGCCATTAAGGCTGGAGATGTTATAGCACTAAGACCAAAATCTAGAGATTTAGAAGTAGTCGATATATCATTGACAAATGCTCCACGCAATAAGTACAAGTGGGTAGAAGTGGATGCAAAATTAAGAACGGGTAAGTTCTTATATGCGCCAACTATGGAAGAAATTCCAGAGAACATTAACGTACAGCTCATTGTCGAGCTCTATTCAAAGTAATTTTAAAGATTTACCGTATTATGAGTAATTACAGCATACAAATGCCTGAAAGCCTGGATGTAGTCAAAGATGAAGACAGCTTTGGTACATTCGTTTTACAACCACTTGAAAGAGGCTTTGGTGTAACGATCGGTAATTCGTTTCGTCGAGTATTGCTTTCTTCGCTACCAGGAATTGCTATTACCGCAATTAAGATCAACGGTGTTGATCATGAATACTCAAGTATTCAGGGTGTTAAAGAAGATGTTTACGAAATCATTCTAAATTTTAAGCAAGTTCGATTTAAGCAGATTGAGCAAAGTGGTGGAGTGATTCACCTTACTAAAAAAGGTGCTGGAGAATTAACAGCCGCTGATATTGATGCTGCAACTGCAGAATACGATATATTGAATACTGATCTGGTTATTGCAAATTTAGCTGATGATGCTGAGCTTGAAATAGAATTAAGAATTGGTCGCGGTCGCGGATATGTTCCTGCAGAGGAGATGTCATTTGAGGATGAAGATATCAACTTAATCCCAATTGATGCGATCTTCACTCCAATCAAATCAGTGAAGTTCAATGTTGAGAATGTTCGTGTAGGTCAGAGAACCGATTATGAAAAATTAGTAATGGATGTCGAAACTGATGGCTCTGTTAATGCAAAAGAAGCACTAACTCTTGCCGGTAAGATTCTTAAGGAGCACATCGAGAAATTCATTACTGAAAAAATTGAAGAGCCATTCACACAAGAAGAAGAGGAAGTAGATGCTGAAAAACAACGCATTGCAAATCTTCTTAGGACAAGTATTGAAGACTTGAACTTGAGTGTGCGTGCTTACAATTGTTTGAAATCAGCTAATATCAATTCAATTGGTGAATTGGTTGCACGTGATGAACAAGATCTTTTGAAATTCCGAAACTTTGGTAAAAAGTCTCTCACTGAGTTGATTGAAGTTATTGAAGAAAAGAATCTTCAATTCGGAATGGATGTAGCAAAATATTTAGACTAAGAAGGGACTGAATTATGCGCCATAGAGTTAAAGGCAGAAAATTAAGCAGAACTTCTGCACATAGAAAAGCAACAATGCGGTCACTAACAATGGCGTTAGTGCGCGAACACAGAATTGTTACTACTGTTGCTAAAGCAAAAGAGTTAAGACGTTTTGTAGAACCATTAATTACTCGATCGAAGGAAGATAATCTTCTTAACCGTAGAATGGTTTTTTCTTCTCTTCAGAATAAAGAGACAGTTAAAAAGCTCTTTGAAGAAATAGGTCCGCAGAGTAAGGATCGCCCCGGAGGATACACCCGCGTTATTAAGATTGGTTTCCGTCAAGGTGATGGTGCTGATATGGCTGTGATTGAATTAGTTGATTATAATGATATCAAACCAGAAGGTGGTAAGACAACTAAGAAGAAGCGCACCAGACGTGCAGGAAAGTCTGCTCCAAAAGCTGTTGAAGCAGCTGCTCCAGTTGTTGAGGAGATTGTTGATGAACATGCCGACGAAGTTATCGAGGACACAGTGTCAGAAACAGAAGAAACTGGCTCAGAAGAAGCTGAAGACGAAAAGTCTGAATAAGCTTTATTGATTTATTGTTTTGGTGATGCTCTTCTAGGGCATCACTTTTTTTATGCAATTCAGAAAAAAATTTTTTGTTTTGCTATTGACATCGGCCAACTAACTGCCGTATCTTTGGAATCTGTCACGGAAATTTTGTGACGCTGTTATTTGAAATATTGTTGAAGTATAGAACAGATTGTTTGTGCGAGCTAGAGATAGCTTGGAAATTCTTTTGAATGGATGAGAGCGTAGGATTCGGCTCACAGAGTATATTATAAATTTTACAATGGAGAGTTTGATCCTGGCTCAGGACGAACGCTGGCGGCGGGCTTAACACATGCAAGTCGAAGGAGAAGGTAGTTGCTTGCAACTGCTGGAGACTGGCGAACGGGTGAGTAACGCGTAGACAACCTGCCTTTAGTTGGGGGATAACACTGCGAAAGTGGTGCTAATACCGCATAATGCAGCGGGGCCGCATGGTCACAGTTGTTAAAGCCTTCGGGCGACTAGAGATGGGTCTGCGTGCTATTAGCTAGTTGGTAGGGTAACGGCTTACCAAGGCGATGATAGCTAGGGGGTCTGAGAGGATGATCCCCCACACTGGGACTGAGACACGGCCCAGACCTCTACGGAGGGCAGCAGTGAGGAATCTTGCGCAATGGGCGAAAGCCTGACGCAGCCACGCCGCGTGTCGGAAGACGGCCCTATGGGTTGTAAACGACTTTTGCTAGGGAAGAACAGGGGGGTTTAGATCTCCTATGACGGTACCTGGTGAATAAGCACCGGCTAACTCCGTGCCAGCAGCCGCGGTAATACGGAGGGTGCAAGCGTTGTCCGGAATCATTGGGTGTAAAGGGTGCGTAGGCGGATGTCTAAGTCTGAGGTGAAATCTTGCCGCTTAACGGTAAAATGGCCTTGGATACTGGATGTCTTGAGTGTAGAAGAGGCAGGTGGAATTCGTAGTGTAGCGGTGAAATGCATAGATATTACGAAGAACATCAGTGGCGAAGGCGGCCTGCTGGTCTACAACTGACGCTGAGGCACGAAAGCGTGGGGAGCGAACAGGATTAGATACCCTGGTAGTCCACGCCGTAAACGATGCATACTAGGTGTTGGCCCTTTTGGGTCAGTGCTGCAGTTAACGCATTAAGTATGCCACCTGGGGAGTACGTCGGCAACGATGAAACTCAAAGGAATTGACGGGGGCCCGCACAAGCGGTGGAGCATGTGGCTTAATTCGATGCAACGCGAGGAACCTTACCTGGGCTAAATCCACAGCGCTACCTCTGGAAACAGAGGGTTTCTTCGGAACGCTATGGAAGGTGCTGCATGGCTGTCGTCAGCTCGTGCCGTGAGGTGTTGGGTTAAGTCCCGCAACGAGCGCAACCCCTGTGGTTAGTTACCAGCACGTAATGGTGGGGACTCTAGCCAGACTGCCTACGCAAGTAGTGAGGAAGGTGGGGACGACGTCAAGTCATCATGGCCCTTACGTCCAGGGCTGCACACGTGCTACAATGGTTGGTACAATGGGTGGCCACCCAGCGATGGGGCGCAAATCCACAAAACCAATCTCAGTTCGGATTGGAGTCTGCAACTCGACTCCATGAAGTTGGAATCGCTAGTAATCGCGTATCAGCAACGACGCGGTGAATACGTTCCCGGGCCTTGTACACACCGCCCGTCAAGCGATGGAAGTCAGGAGTACCTGATGTCGGCGTGCTAACCTTCGGGAGGCAGCTGCCTAGGGTAAGCCTGGTAACTGGCGCTAAGTCGTAACAAGGTAGCCGTACCGGAAGGTGCGGCTGGATCACCTCCTTTCACGGAGAGCCTGTTAGTCGGAGTGGAAACACTTTGGCAGCGACAAAATCTTACGACTGGCTCGTTACAAACAATCTGTTCTGTGCTTTACAATAGCAGCGGATGCGGGATGCTGGGAGCTTCCTGAGCCGCAAACCCGAGCGGGGCTTGTAGCTCAGGTGGTTAGAGCGCACGCCTGATAAGCGTGAGGTCGGAGGTTCAAGTCCTCCCAAGCCCACCAATTATTGGGGCTATAGCTCAGCTGGCTAGAGCACTGCCTTTGCAAGGCAGGGGTCCAGGGTTCGAATCCCTGTAGCTCCACGTTTTTTTTTGACAGATTGATGGGTGGTAAATCGGCAGGCATCGTGATGCAGGCTGAGGGTGAATACGTTCGCCTCCCCGGGCGCCGGGGTAGTTCCACGTTTTTTTTTGATGTATTGAGGGTTGAGTAGTGAGAGGAAGTGAGGCTTCCCGATGCTTGATCGAATTTTAATGAATGTTCTGGGTTTGAAGGATTTGCCTCTTTGGGGGTGATGATCACAAACCAAAAACAGCTTGCCTGTGCAACAGGCAGTTCTTTGACATGATGAAGAAGTAATGAGTAAAAGCAAAGTTAGATATAGACATATATCTGGCTCAGTTACATGCATGCGTAAGTATGTATGCTAACGCCAAAGGTATCTGAGTGCGGTTCGTCCCACACTCAGACCACAAAAATAACCTTGAAGCTGCGCGCGGCTGTTTCCGTTGGAAACGGGTCGTGCAAGTTCTATAAACAAAGCGGATAAGGGCACACGGTGGATGCCTTGGCATGCAGAGGCGATGAAGGACGTGTAAAGCTGCGATAAGCTACGGGGAGCTGCAAAAGAGCTCAGATCCGTAGATTTCCGAATGGGGCAACCCGATAGAGCCACGCCGTAAGGCGTGGAGGCATACCTGGGGAACTGAAACATCTAAGTACCCAGAGGAAGAGAAAACAATAGTGATTCCCTAAGTAGTGGCGAGCGAACGGGGAGGAGCCCAAACCGGGCCCTACGGGGTCCGGGGTTGTAGGACCTGCGCAATTGCGAACATCAGAAATCGAAGCCGCCTGGAAAGCGGCCCCATAGGAGGTGAAAGGCCTGTAGGTGTAATGATGTGAGTGAGGCGGGTATCCTGAGTAGCGCGAGGCCGGTGAAACCTTGCGTGAATCTGCCGGCACCATCCGGTAAGGCTAAATACATCTGCATGACCGATAGTGAACCAGTACCGTGAGGGAAAGGTGAAAAGAACGCCGAGACGGCGAGTGAAATAGTACCTGAAACCGTGTGCTTACAAGCGGTCGGAGTCCCAGACCTAGTCGGGATGACGGCGTGCCTTTTGTATAATGAGCCTACGAGTTACTCCTGTTGTGCGAGGTTAAGCCCCTGGAGGGGTGGAGCCGCAGCGAAAGCG
>OZ245886.1:0-832500 GCA_965229525.1 Balneolaceae bacterium | reverse complement strand
CCGAATTAATAGAGAAATTACCGTTTGATGGTACTGAGACCATTGTAGGCCTGGGTGCTTCATCTACCGAAGATGACCAGGGTTGGTTTTCAATATTGAAAGAAGTACTTGAGATTGCAGTAGACAATGCAAGATTTAATTTTATTAATAGTGGTATTTCAGGCAACACGACTTCAGAAGCACTAAGAAGACTTGATAGAGAAGTACTCTTGCATGAACCAGATTGGGTGATTATAGAACTAGGGATTTTTGATTTACAGAGACTAAATATCACGCCAAATAGAACACTTTTGCCACTTTCTGAAACATGGGAGAATTTAAATTCAATACAAGAGGTAATTTCTGAATATGTTTCAAATGAAATTGTTTGGCTAACGCCAACTTCCGTTATACCTGAAATGATTGAGGCTCATCCACTTCATGAATTCACGATTCAAATGAAAGATGTTACTCAATTAATTGAAGTGGTCTCTGGTAAAAAAGGATTAGTCATTGACCCACAAAGTAAAAGAATGGGTGATAGCCCCGATGCATGGAATTTTCTTAGTGATGGTTTAAATCACTCATTAAGTGGGCACATAAATACTGCCCGAGAACTATTGAAAGGATTTGCCAGCCTTAAATCTTAGAAATTAACCCTTAGATTTATGAGATCGACAGAAGGGCGGTAAACTTGAGAAAAATTGGTTGTAGATAGTTCAAGACTTGTAGTGATTGTCGGATTAATCAAACCGATTGATGTACCATTTTCAAATGATATTGATGCAAGACCTTCTGCATTTTGAGGGGTATGGTAAACCATAGAAACCGGTTCACTCGACCTTTCAGCAATTATGAAAGTGTCAATCACCCCAAAACCAAATCCAATAAATGCTCCTAGACCTAATCCATATTTTGTAGCATCTACAAGTGGTTCATTGGAAACCAGACTAAGCGACATCGCGATTAATCCGCCACCAGCTGCACCATAAAAAGTGTCCATCAAAACGATTATCGAGCTGTTATCTCCATCATTAAAGAAACCTGATACCAAAATCTCTCGACCCTCACCGGAAACAACATCATACCCACCCATTCCAACACCATATAAAGTACCCAAACCTAATCCTACCTGAAGAGCGTAGAGATCGTCGAGGTTTTTATTAAAAGGAGCGTTTACTTTTTTGTCGGACAGGAACATTTGCGCGCCACCAAGAACTACCCCATTAATTGCACCATTAAGTGCATTCGAACTTAGAATTTGAACACTTTGTGAATGTGTTGGAGTAGAAAAAGTAACAACACATATAATTACCCCTAAAACAAAAGCCGTATTTTTTCTCATAGTCAGATTTTTTTGGTTCAACAATTTAAATAAAAAATCAGTCCAAGTTTAAAATTCAATTTGGATTATTTACAGCTACAGGTATCACTTTCCCATTAAATAGTTTCCCATTTTTTGTGGTGAATGTGGCGATAAAGTTTCCCATCATCTCAGCTGAAATTTCCGATTTATAATTTGGGAAAGCAGCATTGAGCATATCTGTTGATACTGCACCTAAGGCAAGACAATTTACACGGATCTCATTTTCGAACAGTTCAATGGCCAGGTATTCTGTTAAATTTGCAAGAGCCGCTTTTCCTGCTCCATATGCACTGAGTTGAGCATATTTTTGGGCACCTTGAAATCCAGCCATACTACCGATGTTTACAATATGCGCCTCTCGATTGAAAGAGGGAAGTAGTGATTTTATAAGACAAACTATTGAGAAGAAATTTGTCTCAAACTGTTGTTTCCACTCATCCAATGTAAGGTCAACAAATGGTTTGTTGATCAATAAAGCTGCATTATTAATTAGGCCATCAATTCCATTCACACCATGAACAGCGTTTAGTAATAATGCGCGTCCTGTTTCTGTAGAGATGTCTGTTGTAATTGGAATAATCCGTCTTCCACCTGATTCATCCACAAGTTGCTGCAAAAGTTCTTCACTTCTTGCCACAGCAAAAACGGTATTTCCTTTTTCAGCAAGGGAAAGAGAAGTAGCATAACCTATTCCTTTACTAGCGCCTGTTACTATGATTTTTTGCATATATATAATTTGTGAATAAATAGAGCTACCACCAAAGTTAAAAACCATGTGGATTCGAAGAACATTCTTATCTTAGATGAAATTGTTGGAGAATTTAATGAAAAAAGATAAAGCCTTAGTTCCTGAAAATATCAAGGAGTTAAAAGCCTATGTTCCTGGAAAAACCATAGCTGAAGTTGAGCGAGAGTATAAGCCAACTCGAATTTCTAAATTAGCTTCGAATGAGAATAGACTTGGGAGAAGTTTAAAAGTAGAGAAAGCAGTTTCAAATGCACTAAAAAATGTGCATGACTATCCGGATCCTGAATCTAGAAAACTACGTGCTGCATTAGCAACTCATTATCAGGTCTCTCAAGACAGAATTGTTGTAGGTGCTGGGTCTGAAAGTATGTTGGCAGGACTTTGTCGCTCTTTTTTCCTCAATAAAGAAAACCTGATCACCTCTGATGCCACTTTTATCGGTGTTTATGTGCAGGCAAAAATTCGAGGTATAAAAGTTAAACGAATACCATTAACTAATGATTTTCGGTTCGATGTAAAAGGGATGGTAAATGCGATTGACGACCAAACAAAAATGATTTACATCGCCAATCCTAATAACCCAACAGGTACATATATTAATAGGGAAGAGTATGAATGGTTGATTGAAGCAGTCCCATCTGATGTGTTGATTGTTATGGATGAAGCCTATTATGAGTACGCTCATTTAGTAAAAGATTACCCCGACGTACTGAAATACAATCGAGATAATGTGATTGTGCTTAGAACTTTCTCGAAGGGATATGGATTAGCAGGTTTTCGAGTTGGATACGCAATTGCAAGCTCAGAAATCGCTCACTATTTGAAAAAGACAAGACTAGCTTTTGAGCCGGGATCTTTAGGTCAAGCTGCCGCTTTAGCTGCTTTCGAAGATGATGAATTTCTGTCAAATAGTGTAGAAATCGTGGAGACTGGTAAAACGGATTTGTATGACTTTTTTGATGGACTAAATATTAAATACGCAAAATCTGCAGCAAATTTTGTGATGATTGAACTGAGGGATGAAGAAACAGCCGCTTTTATCACGCAAAAAATGCTTGAAAATGGGGTGATCCTTCGCCATATAAAAGGGTTTGGACTACCAAAGTGCATTCGAATTACAGTTGGATTGCCTGAAGAAATGGAGCACTTCAAATCAACATTTAGACAAATTCTCAATTAGGCTTTCAAACTCTCATTACATCTGTAAAAGAGTTTAGTTCAATACAATTAAATAATACACCTGAGAGTAGACACCGCTTAAATTGGCGAGCAAACCATTGATACGAACACTGTCAAAGAGAAGTAACTTATGAATTGTTACATGAGTCTTTTATAATATTAAACCACAGACTTTTCTGGAGCTTCAACGTAACTTGGATTAATAACAAGAATACGTGAGTCTGGGATCAAAGATTTTATTGAGCATATTTACGATCAGTGTTTTGATCGCTACTGTTGGTGTGACATCAAACTGGTACACAAATTCTATCCTGAACCAGCTTGTTGAGCAAAATGTTGAAACTACTAATATGGTAGAGCTTTCGGCAAATCTGGAGAATGAATTATACCAATCACTCATCACTTTAATTGCATTAAAAGAATCCAGAGAAAGTAATGAGTTAACAATTACGCTGGATGAACCAACGGAAGAAATGCATATTGAAAATTTTGGCTTAATAGTTCAAGAAGTTCAAATGCAGATTTCCCAATTAAGAGAGACTATCTCGGTGCCAGGAGAGCTCGATCGCAGACACATTTTAATCGACATTGAAGAACTACACCGAAGTTTTCAGTTTTATGAAATGCTCAGTTTAGAGTGGTTAGAATTCAGGAAAGAAAATGAGAATCAATCTCATCAAATGTTTAGTACTTCAATCACACCTTATTTTAGTAATAACATTATTCCGGTGATTTCTCACTTGAGAAAGGAGGTAATAACACAACAAATACAGGAGAATTCAGAGCTTGATATTCAGCTTAATAATGCGAGTATTTTCATAATCAGCATTACGTTGGTTTTAGTGTTATTCTCGATTGGAATTGCACTCTTTTTGTTTAATTCTATTGCTAATCCGTTAAAAAAATTGAGTTCGGGAGCGAAAGCTTTGGGTGCTGGTAACCTTGATGAAAGGGTACAGGTTTCCAACAGAGATGAAATAGGTGATTTGGCGGATTCCTTTAATTCCATGGCATCAAACCTACAAAAAAGAACCATGTCTCGAGATTATCTGGATAACATTATCGAGTCGATACATGAGTCTTTAATAGTAACCGACGAGACTGGGAAAATTGTAGGGCTAAACAAAGCTACAATTGAGTTATTGGGTTATGAAAAATCTAAGTTAATTTCAAAACCATTGAGCGATTTACTTGAAGGGGAGCATGCCAATTTGCAGAAAAACTCACCTAGTGCTGTGTTGGAAAAAACGATTGAAACAACATTGATTTCGAAAAGGGGCTTGAGAATACCAGTTCTATTTTCTGAAAATGACCTTGTTAATTCAAAAAATGAGTTTGTCGGGAAAGTAGTTGTAGCAACCGATATCACCGAAAGAAATCGAGCAAATGAACGCATTCGGGAATCGCTAAAAGAGAAAGAAATCCTGCTTGCAGAAATCCATCACCGGGTGAAAAATAACTTAGCAGTAGTTTCTGGAATACTTCAGCTGCAAAGTAAAGATGCAAATAATCAATTGGTTGAAGAAGCCTTAGCTGAAAGTCAAACGCGAATAAAATCGATTTCACTCGTTCATGAAATGCTTTATCAAAGTGAAACACTCGCGAATATAAATTATGATGAATACGTTTTAGACTTAATTATTTCGATTTCAAAATTGCCCATTGCCTCGGATAAAGAAGTTAACATTACGGCTGATGCAGAAGAACTATTGCTAGATTTGAATGTCGCTGTTCCCTGTTCGATGTTACTAAACGAAATAATTGTTGATAGATTGAAACACTCATTTAATGATTCAAACCAGGGGACTATTCATGTAATCTTGAGAAACTTAGAAACTAGCGCAGAACTTTCGGTTGAGCATAATGGTAGCGATGTGACAAAGAAAAACCCGAAAGAAACGTTGGGACACACGTTAATAAAAACTTTGATTAATCAGCTTCATGGCACCTATTACGAGGAGTATCTCAAAGACCGTGAAACCCATCGGATCCGAATTGTTTTTCCTATCGATGCGAATTAGGATTAAATCTCACCTTTTAAATACTGTTTTCTGATAGGCTCTTCAAATTTCTCGATGGCATAACGTAACATGGTTCTTGGCATCGATTTGTACCGTGAGTTCTTAAGTAGAAACTCTTCTTCAGTTTGTAAGTCAATATTTCCAATTTCACGCAACATCCAGCCAACTGCTTTGTGAATAAGGTCGTGCTGATCTTCCAGTAAAATCTCTGAAATTGCAAGCGCATCAATAAAATCTCTTTGCTTGATAAAATAATAACAGGTGATTATGGAAATTCTTTTTTCCCATAAATCATTAGAACGAGCCAATTCATATAGTAAAGATCTATCCCGGTGTTCGAGGAATTTAGCGAGAATAAATCTACAAGAGCTATCTACGATGTCCCAATTATCAATGTGCTTAAGATTTTTTAGATAAAAATGAGCCACCTCGTCGATTACATCTTGAGAAGCTCGTTCAATTTTGTAAACAAGCAGCATCACGGCTGTTAAACGAGCTTCATGAACCGGATGCTCTATCAATATCTGAACTTCTTTCAGTTCCATTTTTTTATAGCGCCTTGAAATTGCTCGTTGTTTAGGAACCGTAATTCCCCAAAATTGATCGCTTTCTGCATATTCTCCGGGACCAGATTTAAAGAACCGTTTTGAATGCTCGGCTTTAATAGGATCAGCAAGAATTTTAAGTTCGGATATAACTAATTCTGCGGTCATGTTGTTTCTCGTTTAGATTGTGCAATTACAACTACACCGAAAATAATTACAATTGCACCGGCATATTGTAGTAGTGTTAATTTCTCACCAAGAAAAATCATAGAGAGAATAATTGTAGACGCCGGACCAAGACTACCAACTATCGATACATTTGGCGCACCCATTCTGCTGATTCCTTCATTGATTAAAAATGAGGGGATAACCGTAGCTATAACAGCCATCAAAAAACTGTAGATATAAACTTTCAAATCATAACTTAACAGATTCGCCTCAGAAGAAATCAGATAGTGAATTACAATCGCCAGGCAAGATACCAGCATGGAATATGTAGTTAATCGAACACTTCCTACTTTTTCAATAAGTGTGCCACTACCCACTAAATACGATGCATAAGCAATGGCACTCAAGAAAACGAAGGCCGAACCTTTTATGATCTCAGCGAGTGAGCCTTCAGTTATTCCACCACGATCGATAAATATGATCGCAATCCCGGCATAAGTAATTAAGATTGAGATAAGCTGTGCTCGAGTAATTTTCTTTTTCAGAAATAACCAACTGATCAACAAAACAATAGTGGGATAACTGAATAGAATTAGTCTTTCCAGGCTTGCAGTAATGTAGGTTAGCCCAATAAAGTCGAATAAACTTGCCAGGTAATACCCAAGGAAGCCCAAAACAACTAGAGCATATACTTGTTTTTTTGTGATCGGATTTTCCTTCCATCCACTTCTTCTAATTAAAAAAATGCTGATATAAAAAGGGAGAGCGAAAAGCATTCTTAGCAGGAGTAATGAAATAGAATCGACCTCGTATTGATAAGCTAGTTTTATTAATACTGCTTTCGATGAGAATAATATTACACCGGTAGCAGTGATTAAAATAGCTGGCAATATGTGTCGGTTGGCTAGCATAAAAAAAGCCACTCGAGGTGGCTTTTCAACTTAAGAATTTAATATCCCTGAATTAGAATTAGTTTTTGCCAAAACATGAACATTCTAGCCCAGCAGGTTGTAGAGTAATTGCATGCCAATCGAATTGGTCACCGTATCCATCACGTTCCCACCAGAATGGTAGCCGTTCTTGTGGGTTATTACCAATCTCATTCATAGTTGACGCATCAAACAATCTACCATTTACCATAGTATAGCGAACTGAGTTTGTGTTACGAATGTCTTCCAGAGGGTTTTCATCCAATACAATCAGATCGGCAAGTTTTCCAACTTCGAGAGATCCAATATCATCATCCAAACCAAGGTAGTGGGCACCATTTATTGTGGCAACTTTAATAGCATCCATATTGGTTAATCCACCTTGCGCGATAGCCCATAACTCCCAATGAGCTCCAAGCCCCTGAAGTTGACCATGAGCACCCAGATTTACTTTCACACCGGCATCGAGTAGAAGTTTGCCGCTTTCTGCCGTAAAGATATGTCCATGATCATATTCCTCATCAGGTACCATCGTTCGATGACGTGATCTTGGATCTATGATGCCTCTGGGTGTAAATGTGAGCAGTTTCTCATCTTCCCATACATTGTACTTTTGATAGAAATAATATTCACCACTCATACTGCCATAATTCACTAGATGAGTAGGTGTATAGCCAACTTCGCTCGCTGCCCAAAGTTCTTGCACATCTTTATATAAAGGCACAACAGGTACGTTATGCTCTATTCCTGTATGGCCGTCTAAAATCATACTCATATTATGGAAGAAGAAAGAACCTCCTTCAGGAACCACCAACATTTCTAATTCCTGAGCTGCTTTAATCACTTGCTGTCGCTGCTCTCTTCTTGGTTGATTGTAACTCTTTACAGAAAATGCTCCAAAAGCTTTAGTTCGCTTCAAAGCAAAGTATGCATCCTCGTAACTATTGATTACCGCTTTGAAATCACCATCAGCGCCATAAAGAATAATTCCTGTTGAATAAATTCTTGGGCCAATCATATTCCCAGCTTTAATAGCCTCAGAATGTGAAAAAATCATTTCTGTGTTAGATGATGGATCATGTGCTGTAGTTACACCATAAGCCAAATTGGCCGTGTATTCCCACTGTTGCTGTGGGCTCACTCCTAATCGGAAATTTCCAAGATGGGCGTGTACATCAATTAGACCGGGCATAACGGTTTTTCCGGATGCATCAATAACTTCAGCATTTGAGGGAATTTCAATGTCTGTGCCCAAAGCAGTTATTCGGTTTCCTTCAACCAAAATGGATCCATTTTCAATAACTTCATCGCTGTTAACGGTAATAATTCGAGCATTAGTAAAAGCAACGGCCCCATCAGGAACATGAGTACCCAGATCAAGCCCAATTTCAATTCCTGATTTAGGCGGTTCAGGCAAACTATCAGGTGCTCCTTCTACAAAACTGAATACATCACTTACATCTACGTTAAAGTATTCATCACCGAGTGTCCACATCAAAGTTTTACTATCCGCCGACCAATGCATATGGTACCCGCCTTCTGATGCAACCAACTGAACAGGGATTGAAGTTGTAGAAGGTGATAGCTCGATTTCTTTCCCTGCCATTGCTAATGGTGCGATATAGACTTTATATAAATTTGAAAAAGCAATCCATTTGTTATCCGGACTTGGAACAAATTTATGAGCATAACGAGAGGTAAAATGAGTTTTCTGATCCTCTCCATTTAAATCAACGCTATTAAAGCTTTTCTCGATGGCACCAAATAGATAGCCACCACCTTGATAGAAAATCCGATCTCCTGAAGCATTAAATTGAGGGAATGAACCCCCATTTGTAACCATTGTTTCCTCGCCACCTTCCGCAGGGATCGAGTAAATTCCGGGATTCACCGTATACGCAAAACCTTGTTGCCCATTACCACCTTCTTTTCTAAATACGATGGTGTTTCCATCAGGTGAAAATGAGGGCTCTCTATAAATTCCTTTATCTGTGGTGATTGTTACCGGGGCATTCCCTCGACTTCTTCTTCCTCTTCTTTGTAAATCCAGGGTTTGGATAGCCCCCATGTTTTCATCACTCCAGCTTACATAAGTAAGGTATCTACCATCTGCACTAAAACTTGGATCAAATTCAAAATCGGTTCCTTCAGTAAGTCTAGTTGGTTCACCGTTAGGAAGATCCTTAATCCATAAATATCCGGCGGCGTTAAATACAAGTTGATTTCCATTGGGCGATGTTATCGCGGTACGAATAGCTCGGGCTCGAAAGGAATCTGGAGCAACATCTTGCTTAAATCTAACTGCTTCAACAAGCTCATGATTTGATTCGACCTCAAAAGGAATTATTTCGGATGCTCCAGTGCTAACATCAATTTTATTGATTTTACCATTTGCCCATACTACGATGCTCTCGCCATCAGGTGTCCAATTAAAGCCGGTATAAACTCCAAAAATAGCCCAGGCTTCCTGCTGATCTTTACTTAAATCCTGAAATACAGGTCGTTCAAGTCCGGTTGCAAGTTCTCGAATATAAAGTACTGTTTTGGTTCTAACTCTTCGAACAAAAGCCAGATGTTCCCCATCAGGAGAAATTTGTGGTCGTGCAGCACCACCGTTCCCACCAGTAACGTTCTCAATTTCGCCTGTTTCCCGATCATAACGACGGATCACGTAAATCTGGCTATTTGGGTCTTTATTATACTGGAAAAACCCACCGGGATAATTATCCTCGCTGTAGTATACATAGCGACCGTCTGGACTTACGGACGGTTCTCCAATATCCTGTTGATTATTCTTTTTCTCGACTAGCTGAATACCTGCACCACCTGATTTGTGATACATCCAGATTTCTCCCGCTCCAAGCGAGCGAGTTGAACTAAAATGTTTTTTAGCAATGAAATATTCCCCATCAGGCATCCAGGTTGAGTTATTAAGCAGCCTGAAGCTTTCTTTCGTTAACTGAGTAGCATTTTCGCCATTTGTATCCATCACCCAAATATTATCACCACCGCCTGCATCGCTTGTAAACAGAATTTGAGAGCCATCAGGGCTGAATCTCGGCTGAACTTCATAAGCATGACCTATTCGTAATGGAGTAGCAACTCCCCCAGAAATCGGCATTATGAAAATATCACCTAAAAGATCAAAAACGATGTGGGATCCATCAGGGCTAACATCAAGATTCATCCATGTGCCTTCATCGGTAGTGAATGAGAGAGAAGTAGTTTCACCAAGATCAGGGTTAGAGACATCCCATGCATCTTGAGCAAATGCGGAAATCGAACATAAAAGAGTTATAACGGTAAATGTACTAAGAGTCTTCATATCTTTGGGTTAGTTAGGAGAGGATAATAGTCAAAAGAGAGTGAAAAAGAGTGCAAAGATTTAAAATTGGCAGAAGGCCGTCCAATTTAAATTGGTATATTGATAGGCTTTTAGGATATATACTTATTTGGAGTTTCTGGGCAATGAATGGGCGTGCAATACTAATCTTGCTTTTCACCCTTTTTGTGGGACAGTATAGCTATGCTCAGAAGTTCAATATTAAAACATATTCTGTAAACGAGGGGCTTCCCAGCGGAAATGTTTACGATGTTCATACCGACGATCAAGGATACCTATGGTTTGCCACATCTACAGGGGTCGTTCGATTTGATGGTTCCGACTACAAAATTTTTGATACTAACGATGGCTTGAAAGATGCTTTAGTATACGATCTGTATTTTGAACCTGATGGAGATACATGGGTTTCGACAGAATTTGGCGGGTTAGCTAAATTTGATGGCAGCAGATATAACTACCTACCTGAGCTGGCAGAACTAGATACCATGTTGATCAACTATATCACTAGTGTAAGAGAGAATGAACTTTGGATAGGTACTGATCAATATGGAATAGCCATTTGGGATCAAGAAACGAACGAAATCGAATATATTAACGAAGAAACCGGATTAAGCAGTAATCAGATTTGGGACATCCATTTTTCCTCTGATACTGAAGTTTGGATTACCACAATGCAAGGTATATCTGTGTATAACAGAGAAGAGGGCATTACCAACACATATACAAGGCAAGAAAGTTTTTCTGGCGAGTGGACCTATGAAACTTCAGAAGATCAATACGGTCGAAAGTGGGTAGCCACCAGTAACGGAGTAGCAATTATCCAACCGGATGGTACAATCGATACCATTACAGAAGTAGACGGCGAAAAATTAGATTTCGTGTTTTCGGTTGAAGTAGATGCTGATGGAACCATTTGGGTTGGCACCGAACGCCGTGGTTTAATACTAATTGAACCTGACGGTACCACAATAAGAATAAAACGTGTAAATGGATTGAGCAGCAATTTCATATATCGCATTATTCGAGATGATGATGGTACCATGTGGGTGGCAACAGATGGTAACGGAATCAGTTTATTTAAAGACAGAGACTTCTTACGCTTTGATATTGAATCAGACTTACAAGCTAATGGCGTATTTGCATTATTGAAAGCAGAGGATGGCACCATTTGGATTTCCACAGAAAATGGAATTTCCAATTTTAAAAACGGTAAGTTTGAGCATTTCCCTATTCCAACCACCATGTTGGATGACGTAGATGAGATTTGGGATATTGAAGAATTACCAAACGGCAATCTATTATTGCTTTCCTACACATATGAGTTTTTAGAATTCGATGGTAATGAATTTTTCTACCCGGATAATTACGACGAGTTATTTGAGACATATATCAACGATATAATGGTAGATGAAGATGGGTCGATTTGGTATTCTGCATATCTACAATTATCTCATTATAAAAATGGTGAATTAACTCATTTTTACCCACCAAGCGATGAATACTGGAAATTAGGTTTGGGATTTATGTATCGCGATTCCAGAGGCATGCTATGGATTGGTACAGAAGGTGGAATGGCTAGATTTTTGGATGGTGAATTTGAGTATTTTGATGAACAGAATGGGGTGCCGGGGAACTATGTGTATGAGATCGTAGAAGATCTTCAAAACAACCTATGGGTTGGTACAGATGCGGGTATTGGTTACATCAAGGCAGATTCTATTGAAGCCAGTAACATACAATTTACCTCATTCTATCCAGACGAGTTATTTACACGTGAAACTGTATTCCTGCTTTTTGATAGTAAAGGGGCACTATGGCAGGGAACTAACGCCGGGTTGAATTATTTCGATATGAAGAATTGGGATTATTCAACTATGCCTACTCAAATTCATTTTCCGTTACTCGATAACGGAAATGCTGTTGAGTTGAATGGGGCAGCAAAAGTTGAAGATGAAAACGGAATGCTTTGGTTCGGAACGTATTCACATGGCCTTATAACGTTCGAGTATTCTGAGGGTGAAGAAGTAATAGAAGAATCAGAGCCTCCGAATTTATATATGCGGCAGATTTTAGCTGATAATGCCACGATTTATGATCAGACTATGCCGATGGATACCATGGAAGACTTAACTATTGAGCACTCGAGTAACGATGTTACTTTTTTGTTTAATGCCTTCGATTATAGACAACCATTTGATATTGAGATTCGATATCGATTATCTGGGTATGATAGTGAATGGAATTATTCGGATAACTTTAATGAATTACGATATACAAACCTTCCACCTGGCAAGTATTCACTGGAAATGGCAACAAAATCGATTAGGTCGAACTGGAGTGAAACACAAGAAATAGCTACGTTCCGCATACAAAAACCATTTTATTTAACCATTCCGTTTTTTGCTTCAATTGCAGTTTTTTTCAGTGCAATTGTATTTATCTACATTAATTATCGTTTAAATCACATCGAAAAAAGGGAGCTCCAAAAACTAGTAGACAAGCAAACAGAGGATTTATCCATTGCCTTATCAGAAAAAGAAGTACTGATAAAAGAGATTCATCACCGGGTAAAAAACAATCTAGCCGTGGTATCAGGGTTACTTGAGCTACAAGGGTTCCAAATGCCTGCGGGTTCAGCAAAGATGGCAATTCATGAAAGTAAAATGCGTGTAATTGCGATGTCGAAAATCCATGAAAATCTTTACCAAAATGAAGATTTAGCGCATGTCGACTTCAAGAAATTTCTCGGAGAATTAATCAAAAGCATTCAAGCGACAATGAATTCGGTAGAGAGAAACGTGGAAGTAGTACAGTATATGGATGCCGTGCATCTGGATGTTAACATTGGTATTCCCCTCGGACTCATTACCAATGAGTTAATTAGTAATAGTTATAAACATGCCTTCAAAAATAAGCAAGACGGTACAATAACTATACAATTCAAAGAACTAGAATCGACCTATGAATTGGTGATTAGTGACGACGGAATTGGTGCTGCTGATGATATTTTAACCAAGAATAGAAAGTCACTCGGTATCACTTTAATTAAATCTTTAACTGCTCAGGTGAGTGGTAAGTTGGAATATCAAAATCATGTAGGATCCACCTTTAGACTTGAAGTGCCTAAAGATCAGACAAGAAAGGATATCATTTTATAAATCCGGAAAGAATCGACTGGGTCAATTCCGACTGCGACAATGTTCCACTCAATGTAGCTCGTTTTTTGTGGATGTCATTTAGCTCTTCATATCCTTCCCAAAGCGTATTTTTTATTTGTTTCATTGCTTCGAGAGAGTGACTAGATAGTGCCTCACACAATTCTGTGGTTCTCGAGTTCAGCTTGTTTAAATCTAGAACGATTTCATTGAACAACCCTTTTTCATTGCCCCAGGCAGCAGTTTTCCAAGTCGTTGAGTCGATAGTTAAGGTACTAAATGCACTAAGTCCGATTTTTCGAATTACAGCGGGTGCAATTACAAAAGGACCGAAGCCTATCGAGAGTTCACTAAGTTTTATACTGGCATTTTCTGAAGCAATGGCGTAATCACAAGCGGCAATAATACCTACACCGCCACCTACCGCTTTACCTTGAACTTCCGCTACTACGAATTTTGGACAATTCTTAATTGATTCAATCAATGATCCAAAACCGGAAAAAAATTTATGGGCCTGTTCTTCACTGTTGATTGCCAACAATTCATCAAAGGAGGCACCGGCGCAGAAAGTATTACCCCTACTTTTTAGTCGAATTACTTTGATTGAATGATCATCTCCAGCTCGCAGGATCACTTCGGAAAGTTGTTTTAAAAGGTTTGAAGGAAGGGAATTCCCTTTTGGGTGATGGAATTCAATTGTGCCAATACCACCTTCAATGTTCAGTAAAACTTCACCAGTCATTAATCACGGATTGTTTATCAATCAAAAAATAGTTTCTGTAAATATAAGAGTTAAAATCACTCACCGAAGTTGGATTATAGTCTCTAAGAGAGAATGGCGCAATTGTATTGAAACTGCGATCAGATAAAAAAATACTCAAAATTCCACCTGTCATCATTTCGAAACTAAATTCTTCTGATAAAATCATGTGGGAATTAGGAATATTTACCGGCATTGAACCAAGATCAATTGCCTTAATAGGAACAAAACTTATGGTATCCGTTAAAGAACTAGTTTCATAATTCTGCGCCTTAACAGATGAGAATAAAAGAACTCCAAGTACAAATAAACCTATGCGCTTCATGTTTGTAAGATATATGAAAATGTGTGTAAAACAGAATTTACTTTACTTCATTTCGCCTAATTTACAGTACATGATTGCCAAATTTTACCCTATGAGACTCATAGTCATCCTTCTGATATTTTTATTAATCCCTACCATAGTTTCATCCCAAACTATTAACAAATATTCGATTTCATTCGAAAATGCGGTACATCATGAAGCTAGAATTGTAGCTACGTTTACCAATTTAGATAATGCCCCTCTTGAAATCAGAATGAGCAGAACCTCACCTGGTCGATATGCCATTCACAATTTTGCGAAGAATGTTTATGGGGTTAGAGCCACTGATAGTAAGGGCAGAGAGCTTGAAATCTACCGACCAAATCCACAGCAATGGGATATTGCCGGACATGATGGAACGGTCAATTTTGAATATACTTTATTTGCCAATCGGGGAGATGGAACGTATTCGCAGGTTGATGAAACCCATGCAATTCTAAACATACCATCGACTTTTGTTTATCCCAGGGATTATATGCATCGGCCAGTACAGGTAACCTTCGATGTGCGTGAGGATTTAAACTGGAAGGTTGCTACACAACTTAAAAGGGAAGGTAGAACTACTTATACAGCTCCTGACGGGTATTATTTTATGGATAGTCCGGTGTTAATATCAGATTACCATCTTAGGGAGGAAATGGTGGATGATCAACTTATTCGTTTAGCCATTCAAACTCCTGCAAACGACAACGAAATCAACGATTACTTTTCTAAAGTGATGGCCATTGTTGAAGCACAAAGAGCTATTTTTGGCACACTGCCCGAGTTTGACTTTGGCGAATATACCTTCCTTGCAGTATATATGCCGAATGCAAGTCGCGATGGAATGGAGCATCGTAATTCGACCATAATCACAAACCGTAAACCCGCCGAAGATGCGTTAGGAGAAACAAGTATTAGCACGGTATCACATGAGTTCTTTCATGTTTGGAATGTAGAGCGAATTCGGCCAGCGTCTTTAGAACCCTTTGATTTCGAAGAGGCAAATATGAGCGGTGAACTATGGTTTGCTGAAGGATTTACCAGTTACTATACAAGATTGACACTAGTAAGAGCCGGGATTATAACAGAAGAAGAATATATAGAACGTCTTGGCAGATCAATCAGTGGAGTGTTTAATGCACCCGGACTTCAGTTTTTCAACCCCATTGAAATGAGCTACCAGGCACCTTTCGTAGATGCCGCCACATCCATCGACCCAAACAACTTTACAAACACGTTTGTAAGCTATTATTCTTACGGTAGTGTCTTGGGGTTGGCTTTAGATTTATCGCTTCGAACTCGTTCAGACAATAAAAACCTGGATGAATTTTTTAGAATAATCTGGGATCGATATGGAAAAACTGAAATCCCGTATTCAGTCAAAGACTTAGAAAGCTTATTGGTTGAATACACAGATTCTCAATTCGCAGCGAATTTCTTTGATCGATATGTTTATGACAGTCAAATGCCTGATTATGAAGGATTATTTCGCCAGGTTGGGATCGATTTTGAAAGAGCAAACCCACAAGCAGGCTGGCTTGGAAGTACAATTCGAGAATATGACGATGGATTTCGTATGACGGGCAATGCAAGAATAGGAACTCCTTTTTATGAAGCAGGAATCCAATCCTCTGACAAGATTATTTCGCTCGCAGGAAGAAGATTAACAAACGGGGATGATATTGAGGAAATAATTTCAAGTCGAAGACCGGGGCAAACAGTAAATATCATATATGAACGTTGGGGCGAAGAAAAAACGGTAAGAGTTCGGCTTGCAGCAAACCCTGATTATAAAACTGAATTAATTCGTCGACCTTCAAGATTGGCTCGAGATTTAAGAGATGCATGGCTAGGCTCGGAATAAGCTTGCAGCTAATTGAAAAGCTCAACATATTCTCGCACTTAATAACTTTTGGTCATTTATGAAAAAGCTACTTTTTGTTCTTCTCATGGCAGCAATCTGCCTACCTGTTCAATCGCAAGACATGCCCTATAATATGCCTCACATCTTACCGATGAAGGAAAGAGCGCAGATAATCGATGATATCTTAAAAGATAGAGTGGAAACCATTCTACCTGAGATTATGCGAAAAAACGATATCGACATGTGGCTGATTATTTCTCGGGAGTATAATGAAGATCCGGTTATTAGAACTATGCTTCCATCCACATGGCTGAATGCCCGTCGTAGAACCATTTTAGTGATTTATGATCGTGGCCCGGAAGAAGGATTGGAAACATTGGCTGTAGCTAGATATGACGTAGGGGAAGTATTTAAAAAAGCCTGGGACAAAGAAGTTCAACCTGATCAATGGGCTCGTTTAAAGGAAATTATAGATGAGCGAAATCCTGAAAAGATAGGGATCAATCAATCAGAACATTGGCAACATGCAGATGGAATGGTTTTGACCGACTATCAGGAAATGATTGAAGGGATTGGGGAAGAGAATACAGAAAAACTAGTTTCAGCAGAGATGGTTGCAGTGGGTTGGTTGGAAACTCGTTCCGCTAAAGAAATGGTGATTTATCCGCAGATTGTTCGAATTGCGCATGAAATTATTGCTGAGGGATTTTCTTCAAAAGCGATCCAACCAGGTGTTACAACGACAGACGATGTAGTTTGGTGGTTCAGAGAAAGAATTCGTGAATTGAAATTGGTTACATGGTTCCACCCAAGTGTTTCAATTCAAAGAGCTGATCCTGAATCATTCGATCACTTACGTACCTTCGATTCTCGTCCGGGGAATAACGTTATTCAACCTGGTGATTTACTTCATGTCGATTTTGGGATTACTTATCTCCGATTGAATACCGATACTCAACAGCATGCGTATGTACTTAGACCTGGAGAAACAGAAGTGCCAGAGTATCTGAAAGTTGCTTTCGATAACGGAAATAGGTTGCAGGATATCTTTACAAATAATTTTCAGGAGGGGAGAACTGGAAACGAAGTATTAGCAATGTCTCGACAGCAAGCAATCGATGAGGGCTTAAAACCTTCCATCTATACTCACCCAATTGGTTTTCATGGTCATGCTGCGGGTACAACCTTAGGAATGTGGGATGCACAAGGTGGTGTTCCTGGCGATGGAGATTATCCTCTACAATTAAACACAGCGTATTCTATTGAATTGAATAACGCGACTTACATTGAAGAGTGGGGTAAGGAAATTCGCATTATGTTGGAAGAAGACGCCTTCTTTGATGAATCAGGTGTTTGGTACATCGACGGCAGGCAAAAGGAGATAATGACGATTCCGAGAATTCCTGCGAAACAATGATTCAATTATCAATTAAGAATTATTCAATTACGAATTAGGAATAGTTTGTTTACTATAAGTCCCCTCTTGAGAGGGGATTCAGGGGTGTGTTAAAACGATATTGGAGAATGCATTCGCGTAGCTCTACTATCTATCTAGGAAGCAGAGCTTCCAAAAATACATTGCGCAGCAGGAGCTACGCAACGAGGTGAAAAAGAGATGATGACGATCCCGAGAATTCCTGCGAAACAATGATTCAATTATCAATTAAGAATTATTCAATTACGAATTAGGAATAGTTTTCCTAGGCTAGGGTCATCCTGAACTTGTTTCAGGATCTTAAAAACAAAAGTTTATAACCAAGTTTGTGAGTTACTTCACTTATTTGATTCCCAATTATAATTGAAATAGAGAGGGTCTCAATCCAATATAGATTAAATAAGTAATAGCAAACTGCAATTGATCCAAACGTTAAAACAGTTGCGATAAGAGTTTCAAACCATTTTGCATTCCTATCCGTGACTGTGAATAATTCAATATAATCGTCATGAATTTTATAAATAATTATCGCATAAATCATATTCAATAAAGGGAAAAATGCCGAAACTTCTTCATTTTCTAAAGCATAGAACATTCCAAACATTGACATGAAAAGATGTAATGTCATCACGAAATAAATCATTGAGGATTTTTGAAATTCGCTTTTTTCACTTTCTGTAAAAACATGGCCAATTGAGTAAACTAGACCTAAGAAAAGCAAAGGTAAAGCTATGTAGATTCTCCCATCATCTGAGTTCTTTAAAACTGAGATGAGGTCTATTTTAACCATTGGGTCAATTAGATATACAAATACGAATGAAATACCTATCACATATAAAGCTAATTCGTCATATGCTTTAGCAATAAACTTGAAGATTATATCAAATGGATATTCTAAATCCCCAAGTTTTTTCATAACCCATTAATCAACCCAATAACCAGCTTAGCGAATTCGTCTTTCTTCATTTCGGCGGCTTCTTTTACTTCGGCATGATCAAGTTTTTGATCAGTAACTCCTGCAGCAGCGTTCGTGATTAATGAAATGGCTACTGCCTTCAAACCAAGATTGTAAGCTTCCATTAATTCAACAGCGGTACTCATTCCTACAGCATCACCACCTAAATCACGGAAAGCTCTGATTTCAGCTTTGGTTTCATAATTTGGACCAGTCACATACAGATAGGTGCCATTCTTCACAGCTACTTCTGTCTGCTTTGCAATTAGTTCTACCTCATTAGCATTAGAATTCAATTCCTTTAGCCAACCTTCTTGTTGAGCTACTGAAATGTCAATATGTGGATGAATCACATTATTAATCACCATCAAATCACCGACTCGAAAATCGAGATTTATTCCACCTGCAGCATTGGAAATGATCAGTTTATCAACCTGAAAAGCAGCAGAAAGTTGGACCGGTATAATGGTCGTTGAAAATGGATACCCTTCGTAATAATGGAATCGCCCTGAGAATGCCAGTACACTCTTTCCAGATATTTCACCAACAATCAATGCTCCTGAGTGACCAGCCACCGTTGATTGCGGAAACCCTGGAATTTCAGCATAAGGGATAATTGTAGAATTCTGGATCTGATCACCAAAATCACCAAGACCTGAACCTAAAATTACAGCAGCATCAAGTGTAGGAGAAATTCCTAACTCGACCAAATGTAAATGTATGGATGTTACTATTTCAGGTTCAGACATTTTCAGGTGCCAACATGATCTTCGACTGGCTCAGTAATATAGCCTGTTTTCTCATCATAGCCAGTTAATCGAACAATTGGGTGATAATCGTCATGATAACCAAGTACCCAATAGCCGTTTTTATATGCAAACTTTGTTAGACGCTCTCTTTGAAATTGGCTCATTTCGGGTTCGAAATCGTATTTGGCTGCAAATTTTCGGTTGATTTGATTTCTAGTGGCTATTACATCACCAGCTTTCATGTATTTATTTTCTCCATCATCAAAGAATAGAGCAAGATGATGTTGTGTATGACCACCGATGGTTTCAGTATGAACTTCAGGGTAGGGATTATCAACTTCCTCGAGAAAATTCAGATCGGCTTTTGCATCCAAAAATGCAATGAATTCTGTTTTTTCTTCATCATAATATTCTTCTTTATCAGAAACTTCTGCCCAATCTGCTTTTGAAAGCCAGATTTTTGCTTCGGGGAATGTAAGCTCCCAGAATCCATGTTCCCGATTAGCCAGACCACCAATGTGGTCATAATGTAAATGACTCAGAAAAATATCAGTGATGTCATAATCATGAAGATCATGAATTTCTAAATTTTCTCGAATAGAATGGACACCAGTGTCTTCGCCAAACTCACCAATTCCAACATCGAATAAAATCTTTTTATCCGGTGTGTTAATTAAAAATGGATTGAGAGAAATCTTCAACGAAGCACGAAATTGTCTGCCATCCCTAGGGATTCTGATGAACTTCTTATCCAGTCCAACAGAGAAAGTACCGTCGTATAATGCCGCAACGTATGTTTTTTTAGTATTCAAGGTGCAGAGTTACAAAGTGACAAAGTTACTGAAGTGTTCTAATGAAACTACTCATCATTCGCTCGATTTCTCGAGTATATTCAAACAATTCATCAAATAAATTCTCATTCAGCATGCCAAGATTTTTGGAAATCTCAAGTTCAGTTTGAAGTTCGAAAAGTGATCCCATTGAAATATTAAGAAAACGTCTGAAGTCTCCAGTTGATCTTCGACCAAAACCTTCAGCAATGTTGGCTGGAACCGAAACAGCTGAGCGTCTAATCTGTGAGATCAAACCAAACTTCTCAGAATCTGGAAAACTATCAGTCGCAGAATAAACTGTTGTAACTAATGACATAGATTTTTGCCAAATCTGTAAATCTCTATGTGTCTTGATTTCACTCAAACTTAGTATCTCTGTTACTCAGACTCCTTGTCACTTTGCTTATTCAAATCATGCTTCTCATAGGCGTTAATGATATCCTTCACTAAACGATGGCGTACGACATCTTCATCACCTAAATACACAAAGTCGATGCCTTCGATATCCTTCAATATTTTTTGGATAGAGATTAGACCAGATTGATGTTTTCTAGGTAAATCAGTTTGAGTGACATCACCAGTTATAATAGCTCGACTATTAAAACCAATACGCGTCAAAAACATCTTCATTTGAGTATTGGTAGCATTTTGGGCTTCATCCAAAATCACGAATGCGTTATTTAATGTTCGTCCACGCATGTAAGCCAGAGGAGCGATCTCAATCACATTTTTTTGAAGATGTAGATTCAGCTTATCCTGATCGATCATGTCCTCTAGTGCATCATATAAGGGGCGTAAATATGGATCGATTTTTTCTTTTAAATCACCAGGTAAGAATCCCAGGTTTTCACCAGCCTCAACGGCAGGGCGTGCGAGGATAATCTTTTGAACCCGGCGCTCTTTTAAGGCTTTCACAGCCAGTGCAACCGATGTATACGTTTTCCCTGTTCCTGCAGGTCCAATAGAGAAAACGATATCGTGTTTTGCAGAAGATTTATAGATCTGTTTTTGTCCGGGAGTTTTCGCAATTACTGCCTGACCTTTATGCGTATATAGAATCAACTCACCATCCCCTATGTCCATTGGAGATGCCGTTCTGGTCGAAAGTTGCCCACTCTTTAGTGTTATGAGTGTGTTTACATCGTCTTTATCGATCTTATTCTTTCGGGAAACGATTTCGATCATTCCAAAGATCACTTCTTTTAAAACTAAAACCTCTTCAGATGGTCCGGTGAGTTTCACACGTTCACCACGAACATTTATTTTAGTTTCAGAAAAAGCTTCATCTAAGATTCTTAGTTGTTGATCCTGCAATCCAAATAATGTTATTGGATCGACACCCTGTAATTCTATTCTTTGTTCAAGAAGTGTACGTGTATCTTCTATAGTCGTATAATTTTAATTCTGTGATGGAATTATTAAATCAGTTTCCATCTATAAAAGTTCGTTGAGTTCTTTAACTCGAGCCCCAATATCTTCTGCTTTAAAAACGCTACTTCCGGCGACCAAAACATCAGCGCCGGCACTATTAACAGCGGCAATATTCTTTAGACTCACTCCACCATCCACTTGAATTAAAAATGAATAGTTACCGGATTCTCTTAAATCAACCAACTCTTCAAGTCGTTCATAAGTACTTTCTATGAAGCTTTGCCCGCCAAAACCAGGATTTACACTCATCAAAACAACCATATCTACTTCGGCTAAAATAGGCTCTATGTTGTATAAAGATGTAGCTGGATTTACAGCCACGCCAGCCATCACACCCAGGCTTTTAATCTTTTGAATGGATCTATGAAGATGAGGACAGGCTTCATAATGTACAGCAATTAAATCAGCACCGGCATTAACAAAATCCTCGACATAGAAATCTGGGTTTTCAATCATTAAATGTACATCAATAAAAGCTTCATCAGAGATAGTTGAAACCTGCTTTACAATACCAGGCCCATAACTGATATTAGGTACAAAATGACCGTCCATAATATCGCAGTGAATCCATCGTACTCCAGCATCCAGGGTTTTCTGGATGTCATCTTTAAGTGTCAAAAAGTTGGCTGCCAATATAGAAGGAGCTAAAATCGGAAGTTCGAAATTCATGAATTAGTTATCCTGATTGGATGGTCTTTGATTATTATTTCCCGTTGAATCTGTGATCACTACGCCACCTTCCACTTCTTCCTGAACATTGAAGCGTTCGGAAATTACAAGGGTAAGAGATTCGCCCTCAACAAGTGATGTCACTTTGGGAGAGTAATCCAACACGGTATTAGGAGCAATTTCTTCTATCGGTTGAAATCGGATTTCACCAACTCGAAGTCCGGCTTCACGAAGTTTAAATTGAGCTTCCGGAAGTCGTAATCCAATAATTACCGGAACTTCAACAATTTTATCACCGAGACCATCACTTACTACCAAATCGATAGTTGTACCACGATCCACAATAGTACCCTCATCAATGCTTTGTCGCAGCACGGCATTCTTAAATCTGGAAGACTCATAACTGATGGAGCCGATTTCAAACCCATAATTTTGAAGCTGAACCTGTGCATTTCTGAGGGATAAGTTCACCACATTTGGTACGGTAACCTGAGGTTTTACCGCAGCATTAACCGTGAGGTACACTTTACGATTTGGTTTTACCAATATTGATGCAGATGGAGCCTGATCGATTACATAATTCGCTGGAAAAGCAGAATTTGCACGGCGATCAGCTACCTCGTATCGAAGGCCAATACTAGTCAGCATTTCTTCTGCTTCTTCAAGAGAAACTCTTGTTACGTCGGGTACCGTTACACCTTCATTGTATTTGGTGTAATAGGGCATAACAAATTTATCGAGCGTAAAGAGAGTGATAGCTCCAATCCCGGCAAGTGAAAAAATTATGATGTAAAGGTATTTATTGGTGAGCAGTGCTTTAAGCATGGTAGAAAATACGAGAAGATCGAGGATGTTAAAAGTGCCATATCAACGAAACTGATTCTTCTCCAACCAAATTTGTCTGTGTTTCTAAACGGCTGTTTTTAAGTTTAACTGTGAAAAAGGCATCGAATGCTGATATGACGTGATTTACTACCAAAAATTTAAGGATGTTCCCAGCCTGTCGATAGTTTTCATTGAATTCATAGGCTCTATCTCGCCCTTCAATAAAGTTTGGGGTAATCATCGCGCGGTTCCAGGTATATTGATATACGTGTGCATTTCCTTCGCTCAAACGCTGTGTATGAAAATCCTGCCATCCAGGTTGGAACTGGTAGTATTTACTCATCAATTCATAGTATTGTTGTGATCCATAATCCTGAACCACATGTGAAAATTCACTTTTAATCTGACAGTTAGGTGGATCGTTTCCACCACAACCCGAGGGATTATCAAACACAAATCTTGTTTGGACTTCAACATCACGTAGTGTAGAGAGATTAACTTTTCGCCAGTCATCGCTCGTGTTACTGAAGCTAGGATTTTGATCATTTGCGCTAAGAGTGGCTAACTCACTTTGAAGTGTTTCATAGCCATTTGTAAGCCCATTTGCTTCGGAATAAGCCACTAACCATTGGGCATAAGCAAGTACACTCCAGTTTTGATCGGCATACGCTTCATAGGCACGCTCATTGTCTTTTGCCTGTGCATTTTGATTGAAATAGTAGGTCAAGCTTACTACTTCAGCGATAAAATAGGCTGCTGCACGTCCCCATTTCCCATTTATTGCCTGTCCACTACCAGGAATTATTGCTGATGATAACATGGAAAGACCCGGACTTGATCTCGGTGCGTCAAGAAAAGAGTTTGATTCATTGAATGATGAAAATTCTTTCGGTACAAAACTGATTTCCTTATTAAAAGTGTAATCTACAGAAACAGAATCTTCTAAAAATATAGGGCCACTTAAATTAGATTTAACAGGCTGCGCAACGACAGAAGAAGCCATCGATATTGAAAAAAGTATAATGATGAGATTTCTCATAGCAGCTCAAAATCAAAAGTTAAACCAAAATGAAAGAGTACTTCTCTACCATAACGCACTCGATTGCTATTTGTACCAGTTTGGAAGGCATCGGGTAAAGTCACAGAAAAATCATTAAATCCATAACTGGCACTCATAAAAAACTTTAAAGGAAATAAGTAATAGCCACTTGAAGCCAACCTCAATTCTGCTCCTATTCCACTTTTTAAATTATTGCCGGTACTTAATCGTTGTGCTGTTTCAGAGTCAGAACTGTTGCCGAGGAACCAGCCATTTCCTGTTTCGAAGAAAAATCGCGCATACATTTTGTCGAACATATACGGACCGACTTGAGTATTCACATTTTTGAAAATTGGCATAAACCAGCTGAGGCTAGTGAAAGCTGTCTGGTTACCCGCAATTGCAAAAAACGGATAACTGCGCATCCCTAAAAATCCCCCAACATAATCGGTGTAAAACGAATCTTTTGGATCATTGAAATAGGTGAATCCACGAACTCTTGCCTGAAATGCCTGATCACCAACAGTCTTAAATCCATAGCGAACATGTAATTCGGTAGACTGATTTCGAGTTTTCTTAAAGATTGGAATCAGAGAACCGTCTTTTATCTCGTATTCTTCTAAAAGTTGAGCAGGTTGATATTGATATCGCAGATAGCCTTTTAAACCAATGGGAGCAATATCTGCGTCAACAGTATAGGTGTAATAATTGAAGGTATATGCTGCTGAGAGAGTCGTAGCTTTGTAATACTCAGAAGATGATCCGCTAATCAAGGTTTCCAACTCACGAGAGAAGAAGTTATCTGTTTGAACCTGATATGGCGAATATCCAATTCCCAATTCTAGTAAACTTCTTCTACTCAATTTTGATCGTAAAAATAGATTCGCTTCCCAAACTTCATAGCCAATATCTACACCGGTTGTATCCGGGGTGCAAGATGTACATGGAAATTCTTCAATGGTAAGTCCGTCTTTTACATTTCGATGAAGGTTGAAAATTTCCACAGAAACAGTAGGAGACCAACTTTTCTTGATAAATGGAAGTCCACGATATTCGGCCATAAAAAAGATGTCCCGATCTAGTCGGAACAGTCGGTTTGGTGAGAAGAAATGTCCGATATCATCAGCTGGTTTTGAGGTGAGACCCAGCATAATACCACCAAACACAGAAAGTTTATCGATTGCATCACGATTAGCAAAATATACTCCCGGTTTCATATCACGAAGTAAGTTCTCGCCTAATAACCCTACATCGCCACTTCGCAATAAAGCACCATTGCTGCCATTTAGTTTGGTATAATTATCAAATCTAAGAACTGGGAAAAAGGAATAATCGAGGAACGTATCTTCATACTCTCGGTATTCAAGTTCTTCAATACCATTAAAGCTTGATATCTCAAACTCGAAGCTGCCAGTATCAGCAATACTTTTGGCGTATTCACCAAATGGGTCGAGATCCTTATCGTCAAAATCGTTTAATGTATACTCTGCGTTTGATATAAGACCCGGTCGTTTTGGCTCGATGAATCCGGGTAACTCTGAATTGATAATAGCACGCTTTTTAAGTTTATACCCATCTTTTTCATACTCGGAGAAGTACAGCGTAGAGCCGGATAAATGAGGCATAAATGCTCCGCCAAGTACAGATGTCAAAATTTTGGTAGCTCCGGATTGTAAATCTCTCTGGTAGATGTTGAATCTTCCATCATGATTGGCCGAGTAAAGCAGATATTCTCCATCCTCAGTGATGAATGGATCACGATAGTCAACATTCATATCACCTAGAACATCACTAATCTGTTTAGTTTCGATATTTACTTTCTTAATACTTCGATGACCAAAATCGGCGTATGAAAAATAGACGTCAGCTCCATTGGGATGCCAGACTGGTGTAAAAATGGTCTCAGCATCAGAGAATGAGGTGATTGTCTCTATTTGGTTTAAACTATCAGGATGAAATACCACAAGATTTTGTGTTCCTGATTCATATTGAATGGCCACAATTTTTCCATCATTACTCCAGGCCGGGGATTGCATTCTTGCCGATTCAGTTATTCGTTCACTTTTCGAAGTTGATATGTCGTAAATGAATAAATCACGATAATCCTCGCCAAACTCATTCTTCTTGTTTACCGAGTAAATAATTTGATTACCATCTGGAGAGAAGGAATAGGAAGTAGCAATAAAAGGAATAGCGGGTTTTGTGCTTAATGCATGTGCATGGCCATCGTGATCATGAATATGATGTTCGTCAATAACAGCAATTTCTACCGAATCGTCCTCAGTTATTAGGTAAAGTGAAGCAAGTGAATGATCTCTTCCTTTATTTGATAAATAAGCTATTGTCGATCCATCGTAGGAAACTTTCGGATAAAAATTGAAGAATCCAGAAGGTTCAATGTACTCCGATCCTGAAAGTACAAGTCCGTTCATTGTTGATTCATAAAAAGCACGGCGCTCTTCAATCCAATCTTCAAATACTTCATTTCCGGGAATTTCAGTAGCAAGCTCAATAGCTTCTTCAACCGTGTAAACCTTCGATTCACCTAAAGCATTTGAAATTTTACGGAGAACTTCATCTCCAAAACGATCGGCTATATAGATTACAAATCCGAAACCCTGGTTGTATACGGTTTCTCGTTCAATACTGGTTTTTGAGCTGAACGTGCCCATTTCTTTGAGTGAGAAATAAGTATCTGATAGAATTCTGGTTCTTAGGATCATATCCCGATGAGAGTCCCACCGATCGTATTTAATGTCTTTGGTTTGATATTGAGCAGTGCCCTCAGCCAACCATGCTGGGACATTCACAGAAGCAAAAGGAAGGGATACAATACCATTGGGGAAACCGTATAAAACATCGGGTCGCCGGACTTTTTCATAGGAAAGCCATTGCAAATAAAGAACGGGAGTGGACCGCTTTCTTTTCATGGCAGCCTGGATTTGAACGATGTGTACAAACTCATGTGTGATTACATTGCGCATCCAATTATGAGTGCCACGAAGAGGAGTATCAAGTGAAGGAACCCAAATATCTATTTTATTATCGAAGAAATAGGCAGCACCGTTCGAGTAATCTTCACGATCCTTTAAAACAATATTTACTTTTCCATCCGGCTCATGCTGATAAAGCTCTGTGATCGGTCCATAAATTTCTTCTGCGATTCTCGAAACTACCTGTGCGGAACGTGAATTTCCTTTCTGAAAATGCACCATAAAGTGATCACTTTCCACAGTATACCAATCAATATGATTATAGCTGTAATCGTAGTAAGCCGGATTCGTTTGCGCAGATGATTCTCCAATTGTTAATAATGAAAGAAGCAAAAAGAGATATGTGACTCTAACATTCATTAATGAGCCACCGCAATTTTGATAATTTTGGATGACCTTTGTCCATTTACTTCTGCTTCAACTCTGGCAAAATAGGCGCCAGAACCCCAATCGCGAGTGTTGATGGTTATTTCTTCTGGGCTACCACCAAAGGATTGAATTTCATTTTCATAAACTACTCTTCCAGTTAAATCGATTATGGTAATATCCAAAGTTCCTGCAGCTTCTAACTCAAATCGGATATTTGTTTCTTCGTTTGCAGGATTTGGCCAGTTGTAGGTTTCATTCTTATTTAATACAGAGAACTCTGATCCAGAAGCATCCGAGAATTCGATATACGCAGAAACTTTATTGTAAGGATTCTCCCCATATAAACCCGGCCATTTGGAAGAGGTATGATTAGAAAATTGCCATGCCCTTAAGTCACCTCGATGACTTATAGCATATAACACATTCTCATCCATTATTGGATGAATTGGATTTGTTAGTCTACCATTTGCACCACCCACATACAACGGGAAGCCCTCGATTGGATTCCCATCTGTTTCATAGGCAAATATGTTTACGGAATACTCATCCTGACCAACAACTAAAATATCCTGGCGATTATCCCCAGTTATATCAGAAATGATAGGCGTTCCGATAAATTGAAAATTGTCGGGGGCTAAAATTGGAGTGTTTGCCAGTCGAGCACCATTGAAATTATAACCTTCGATAGTATTCTCAGATTTATTTATTCGATAAACGTGACCCTCATCTATGATGGCGGGCCATTCGGCATTTTCTTCTTCGAAAATGATTTGGATTGGCTCTTCTTTTGATGGATCAACAATGGAGAATCTACCGTCTTCAAATAAATAATAATGATTACCAGTATTTGTCTGTATAGTACCTGCGAAAAATCGATTCTCAAATGTGGTTAAATAGTTAGAGACATTTTCACCAACGAATTCAACCGTATTTCCAATAATTCCAACGAACTTATTGTTGATGATTTCCGATTGGAACTCAAAGCCAGATGTATTCTGAAGTTCATTTCCATTTGAGCTATTGAATGAAAAGTTAGTGAAGTCAACATCAATTATTGATCCATTTTGTGAACTAACGAATGAATATCTCTCTTCATTTTCAAACTCAACCGTATCCTGCCAGTTTATATGGAAGCTTGAGTTATTTTCATCCCAAATGTATGATGTTAACCTCGCTTTCTTACTTGGGATATCTGGATTAGTAGCAAGTAAGATTTCATCATTAACAAAAGGCTGTAGCTGATATCCATTTGATAGCAATGGGAATGTCTGAATATTGGATAGGTTATCAATTTTGAAAGCGAGAGTATTTACCCACCCCGGAATAAGTAAAAACTTGTCCTGATTCTGTTGAAAGATATCTAGTGAAAGTGGAAACAGGTTTGAATATTGATTCAATATATAATTTGCACCTAAGTCGAATCTTGGTTCAATAGATTCTGTAATAATTGGTACAATTTCAGAGTTTGAAGACTCCCGAATTCTAAAACTTGCAACCGGTAGGTTTTCCGAAAAATCATATAATTCAAACCCAGAGCGGGCACCGGAATTCGAGTTATTGTTTGGGAAGGTTTCGGGGCCGAATTCGTTATTTGGATTTAAATCAATTTCAGAATTTCTGGTAATAACTCGAAAATCATTTCCAGCCCACCAAAAATCGAAGGCGAAACCAAAAGTTGGGGAGTTATCGAGAAGACCTGCACTTTTCCCGATATCTTGCGCACCATCACCTTCTTCTAAATCAACCCCACGACGGTTTTCATTGGCGTTTACTCGATCCCTATCTAGTTGTTGAGATAGAACGCCCTCATCGATATGCCAGATCAGAATCCCACCATTTAAATGGCGATCGTCTTCAGTACCGAGGTCACCATCTTCACCAACATCAATTCCCCCGGGTAAACTCCAATCAAAATTACTTACGTCAACCAAAGTACCGGGGATTAAAAGGGAATCAAAACCAGCGGCTTGAAAGATGAAATCTTCATCAAAGTTTGAATAGGCTAACTCTCGCACTTCAAAATTACGATAGGTAGATAAAACAACCTGAGCAGCAGTTGGCCCAAACAATGCAGGATCTCGATGACGATTTTCAATCAGAAAATATTCAGTTGAAGATAATTCAATTTTAGCAATGCTATTTGGTTGATTCAGTGACGCAGCGGGTAATTGAATGGCATCAACGGTGTCAAATGGAACAATAAAGGGTACTTCCCAGCCTAAAAAAACTTTTTCCCACGCTGATGGTTCAGGTGGGAGCAACCCATTATATGCGAAAAACCCAGCCCCATCCATCAAACCAAAACGCCCAATCGCCGGTTGACCATTTTCGGTATTAAACAAATCAGGCAATCCCAAATAACTCCCGATGGAAGCACAAAGTAGGCCGTTTATAGAAAGCGGGAAAACAATTTCATTATCACTAATGTCAGTCCCACGACGTGATTGAGTTCTAGGTATCAGCATTGAGTTGTTAACTCGAAAAGTGCCGTTATTGATTGAAAATCCATCAAAAGAAGGATTATCCAATAAATTTGCAAGATTTTCCTGATCAAGAGTTATGGAAGGAAGGTCGAAAGGGGTGATGTCTAAACTTGTACCAGTTAGTTCAACATCACGACCAATTCCTGCATGAAAAATAACAAAAGCTGTATTATCGGGATCAAGGCCTGTGGCATCAAAACCACCTTGGGTTTCAACTTCTGCCCAGACATCGCGCATTAGTTCCGCAATTTTTTCTAATGTAAAGGTTTCACCAATAGGTGAGTATTCTTCCATGGGTTTATCAAGCTGGTAAACCTGTGGAAGAACCTGATAATTAATCGTTAATTGATCATCAGAGGATTTGAGAAAATAGTTTTTGGCGAATTCTAAATGTGCCTCAAAATAAGGACGATTATGAGGTAGTGGGTCAATAAAAGTTCGTTCTTCTCTGGTTAGATAAGGAAGACCATCAAATCCATCAGCTCCAAAAATTCCCGTTCCTGATGTTAGGCGATTGGTATCAGCCTGAAATTCTACCATCACAGCAACCAGGTTCAATGTACCTATAGCCGGAGATGATCGGCGAATATCACTATTTAAAGAAATAGAGTGCGTTCTTTTAAGCTGAATATCTTGACCTTGAATTGGTTGAATTAGAAATAGAAAGAGCATGCTCGCTAAAAACATGCTCTTTTTTGGGGGATATTTCATATTCGTTAAAAATCGACGAGCAGACTAAACCTGAGGGTGTTCGCCAGTGGATGATCGGATTCAAGGGTTTTTATATAGCTAAAATCTACGCCGATAGCATTATATCTTAGTCCTGCACCAAACGTGATGTACTTACGATCGCCATTGTTTGGATCTTCGTAGTAGAAACCACCGCGTAGTGCAAATGTATTATCGTACCAGTATTCTAGACCAGACCCAATCATTAGTTGTTGCAGTAGATTTACATCTACATTGGTTTGCCCATTAAAGTGTGTCCATGAATCCCAGGAGTCAATCAAAGCTTCAAGTGGACCTGATGCAACACGCATGGTGTCTAACGAGCCATCGCTGTTAGTGGTAATTTTGTCTTTCGTGCGTGCCATAATTTTGGATACATCAGTAGCAATATTGATTTTGTTAAAGCCTTCTGGATCTAATTCATAGCTAAAAGCAACACCAAATCTCAAAAGGGTCGGAAGTGGATCCTTCTGTGCATTATCGGTGTATTGCATCCCTGGACCGATATTAGAAAGATTAAACCCGGTGCTAAATCTTGCACGATTGCTGCCAATCAAAAAATGATTAGTTCGATATAGCGCCGACAAATCTACAGCTACACTACTACCGGGATTAACTTTTTGCTCACCAACAGACGTTCCACTAGCTAAACTTGAGTATATGAATCGAAGACTCGTTCCAAGTGCCAGATTTTGATTTACTTCAAAACCATAAGACAGACCTAACGCAAATTCAAGGCTATTGAATTTAGAGATCACATCCGGGCTGTCTTCTGTTGTAACGGCTTGTTCACCCAAATTTAAAAAGGTAAGATGACCACCTATAGTGCCAATCCCATCTACATACACTTTACCTACTACATAATCATAGAATAGATCACTTACGTTGAAATTCTTCAACCAGTTAGAGTGGGTTAAGCTAATTTGATTATCGCGCTGGAAAGCCAGTCCGGCCGGGTTCCAAAACATAGCAGCTGCATTATCCGCTAGAGCAACCCCGGTATTACCCATGGCAGCACCACGGGAGTCGGGTTCAATTTGCAGAAATGGTACTGCTGTGATTGCGATTTGAGCCTTGCTTACTACAGGAAAAACACTGAATGCAAAGACCAGTGCCAACAAGATATTTTTTTTCATAGATGACAAATAGATTTAGACATCAAATATAACGTATATAAACGAATTATATGTTCTAGATGATTATCTGATTATAACGAGCTTTTCGATTTTTTCGGTTGATTTTCTTCCTTCGGGGGTATCTGCTGCAACCCGAAGCACATAAATATAAGTACCGTTACCCAGGCGATCATTATCCCTGTCACGGCCATTCCATGGAATACTGGCATAAGAACTAGATGTATTTGTGATATACTCTTGAAGGTGCTGCACCGGACGTCCTGAAAGGGTGTAAATCCTTATGTCAACATCAAGCGCATTTCCTTGTTGGTTATGTTCGAACGTAAAAGCTGTTGAATTATTCATTGGATTTGGATAATTGTAAACTTCATCAACTACCAAATCTTCTGATTCAGCGACTTCAAAGAAAATTGTTTCTTCAGAGGGATTGTTGTGAACATCCCAGGCTCGAACTTTTAGCGAATAATTACCTTCCGGAATTTCTTCCAGAGGGTACTCGATACGCCCCGTAGAGAAATCATTTATCGCACTTTCATAGAACTCGTTGAGAACTACGGTACGAGTTGGATTTGTATCGATAGTAGCGGTTATTTCATGTCCTACTCCTGTTCCTGTTGCATTAATTCCAGAACTGTCGGCCAGTTCTACAATTAACTTTGGTTGATCGGTGGTTAAATCACCATTAAAAAAAGATTCATCGTTTAAGAAAATATTAAGTTCGGGGCCTTTGCCATCATTCACCGCATTTTCGTTAATTCCATTAAATACTACGTTTGTGAATGACCCACCTGCAGTGCCAGCATCACTATTAGCAAAGAGAACAATTCTAGCTTGATTAGGATTGAAGCTAATATCCTTGGGTAAAATGAAGGTTAATGAAAACTCGCCATTTTCAACTAATGCAGAGCCTTTGAATAATGTGTTGTTCTCTACTTCGTATGTACACTCTCTAGCTGTACCTCTGTATAAAAAACATCCTCTGTCTTCAATCCATGGAAGGTCTAGAGGAAGAGAGACAGTTCGTTTGGCATCCAATAAATTCAATGAAATAACCCCATTATATGAGGTGTTTAAGCTTCCATCATAATTATTAACTCTTCCCTGAATGGTTACTTCGTCAAGCGCTTTAATGGTTAGTACTGAATCTGTTTCTGTAAAAGAGACGTCGTTAATTTGGGTTATTTCAGCAGGTTGTGATGGTAAACCAATTCGAAGTGCGGGATCGCCCAGTAAAATAAATCGCCGTGAGTTGGAGGAAGAACCAGCGTTTGTATTTTTTGTTCTAAGATAAATATCCCCAAGAGTGGAGGGTCGCCCATCTTCATCACGAGTTAGCATTTGCTGTGAAAGGGCAATATTCAGAGCAAAATTTTGCCCACCTTCAGGGTTACTGCTCGTATATACTATTCTTGTTGTTGTAAAACTGGCTACAGCGCCACCATTTTCTGCAAAATAGAGTAGTTCTGCTCCCGATTGTGCATTGATATCATCATAACGCCCGAATTGACAAGTCGCTGTCACAAAAATTGATAGTTTATCTGAATTTGTGAGACTTGGTATATGATCGATCGTAAAAAGTTCCTCATCAGCAAGAACATCGGTGTTACCATGGCCTGAATAGTTCATTACCAGGGTGCCATTATTGATTGAGTTTATGAAGTCGGCACTTGCTGCGGGTAGTTGTCGGCCTGATCCTGTGATTTCCTCGGGATAGTCGAACAAATAAATCTTTTTAAGCCGTATACCGGCATCAATCACATTCATTCGATCAGCGGTTCCATCCGCATTCCAAACATGTAGATCTCTATTTAACGACTCATCCGGGAAATCATCATCGCCCGCAAAGGTAAACAGGTTCTGCCAATCACCGGTATTCTCTGGGTTTTCATATATATAGATTTTATCGAGTGCAGTTCTGGCTTCACGTCTAGTTTGAGCCGGAATTCGACCTATTCCAATATCAATTCTTGAACCGGCGGTGAAATCACCTTCGTTATCGTCCATAAATCCGAAGTAATCATCAGACGCATATGAGCCAATTCTACTTAATGAGTTTGGAGACTGATAGGTAAGAATATGGTTCGTAAATGAATTTTCTACGATTCCTTTTGTATCGTAGGTTGTATCACCAAAGAGAAGGAGATATTTTGGAAGTGTTTCTCCATCTGCAATTGCCCGATCCCAAAGAAATTTTAAAAAGTTTCTTATGGCTGTTGGATCAGTTACTCCACCAGAAAATTCATTGAGAATTTCAGCTTGTGTTATAACAAGTGGTGATAAATTATCAGCTAATCGGTATTGAGCCAATTCATCCGCATAGGGTTTAAAAACATCATTTGTTACTATGATATAATCAGGATAGGAGTTTAATCCTTTAAGATTTTGATTAGGAATTAATTCACCAGCAGGAGGAGTGAAAAAGCCTGATTGAGCTAAATATCTGCGATTCTGATCTTGGGCAGCTTTAAATGAAAATCCTGACCCGGAAGAAGAAACCGGATACTGAATGGGAGTTACTGGATTAGTAATATCAAATATTAATGGGGGTGAATCAAAACCAGATAATTGAAAATTTGCAAGGTCACTTGGTGTTGAGTTGGCAGGTGGATGAAATGTTAAAATTCCTCGTTCGGCAATTAATTCTCTTTCAAATTCGAGACGTAAATAATCCACAAAACCAGTGGCACCATCATCGCCGTTAGACATGATCAATTCTGCTTCAAGAATGTCATTTTCGATAGATGGAGTAACAGTATTAGAAAAGATTCTTCCATTGGCAGCATCTCCATTGTATGATAAATATCCACCACTTACCCTCGAGATATTTAGCTGAGCTACAGGTTCTGAGTTTAGAGAGATGTTGTAAGATGTAGTTCTTAATGCCCGGCTATAAACCCTGCCGGATATAGTTATGGATTGGTTTGGTATAATTCCTGGGATTGTGTCTCTGAGGATGCTAATTGGAAGGTTCTGTGCCGTGGCTGGTATCCGTTGACCTAGCCAAAATCTTCCACTTCTTTGACGATCTTCTGCTTTATTTAACTCTTGTTCCTTCCATCTGAAGTCTGTGAATGAAGAAATTGTAGTAGATGCAGAACCAGATAAATTTGTTGTCGTTAGTCGTTCACCTGAAGTACTCGCAACGGTCAGAAATACATAGGTTTGGTTGCTATATGGATGGATTTCATGAGTAAATGCGTTCGCATTTCGAATTACCCTGTGTGGCGAGTTTCCAAAGAAAATTACACGATCAGAATCATTGAAAACACCATCATCCTCACCTTCAACAATAATCGGAATTTGAACAAGTTCGGGTTTGTCATCGCTATTTAATTCTGGTAGCATCCAGCCAGTGGTACCCCAAAGTTGAATCCTTTGAGGATTAATTGATGACAATTCTAGCCCTAATCGCTCTAAGTAAGAAGCACTTAATTCATAAATACCTTCTCTTGGAATTGGAATTTTGAACCATTCTCCCGTGGCTAATGGTGAATCTGTTGCTTTAAACTGTCTTTCAGTTCTAGATGGGTCAGTCTGTCTAAGTTTTGGTACTTTAATTCTCAATCTTTTTGTAATCGACACGTAATCATCAAATGGTCGCGCTACATGGATAATTATATTTGATACATTTTTTCCCCTGAATAAGCCCTCATTTTTTTGCTCTACTATTCGATTACTAGCCGTTAGAGCTAACCCATTTTTTTGATCTTCCGAAATTTGAATAGGTAAATCTTGTACTTCTTGTTCTAAAATTTCAATGGAATTAGAAAATTCAGTCGGGATAAGGAGTTCGAAATATGGAGCAATTTTCAGGTCAGGATTCGATAGAAGATAGACATCATGAGTTGCTGAACTCTCGATATACGCAAATTCTTGACCCAATGTGGTTATTGGGTTACAAATCAGAAGCAAAAGTAAAAAGTAGAAGTATCTTCTACGCATACTAAATGACTAATTAGATTATAGACATAAGTCAGAATAGTAGCGATTGATCTATATAAAACCTGTTTTGTTAATGTGAGCGGCCTACTAAGAGATAGCCGTTGTTTGATTATTTCTTAAAAGAATAGTAACTGTTTGAAATAAAATAACAGGTTTGTTGCTTTTGAAGTTTAATTATAATGTCGAATGATGATAATGTCAACGTTTTAAAGGCAATTAAATCATTTCTATAACTAGCGCAGAAGCACCGCCGCCGCCATTGCAAATACCGGCACAGCCTAGTTTCCCACCAGTTCTTTTTAAAGCATGAAGTAGAGTTACTACAATTCGTGCACCCGAACAACCAATTGGGTGCCCGATACTTACAGCGCCACCATGAACATTAACTTTTTCAGGATCTAGTTCTAGAATTTGATTATTAGCTAAAGAGACAACAGAAAAAGCTTCATTAATCTCGAATAAGTCCACATCATCTTTCGAGATACCGGCCCGATCTAATGCAATTGGGATTGCATCGGCCGGCGCAGTTGTGAACCATTCAGGGGCTTTTGCTGCGCTGGCGTGACTTTTAATTCGGGCAATTGGAGTTAATCCTAATTCAGCTGCTTTTTCTTCGCTCATCAATAATACTGCTGCTGCTCCATCATTAATGCTAGATGCATTCGCCGCTGTAACGGTACCATCTTTTTCGAAAACGGGTCGGAGAGAAGGGATCTTATCAAAATTCACACGAGCTAGTTCTTCGTCTTTATCTACAATCGTTACATCACCTTTACGACCTGTTATTTTAACCCGAATTACTTCGTCTTCAAAATAGCCTTCATCGTAAGCGTTTAAAGCTCTTTTATAAGATTCTATAGCAAAGGCATCTTGCTCTTCTCTGGAGATACCGCATTCAGAAGCACATAATTCCGCAGCATTACCCATAGCATAGTTATTATAAACATCCCATAGCCCGTCTTTTAAAATGCCATCTTCTGCTTGAACGTGACCGTATTTTGATCCAAATCTTTGTTTCGGCATATAGTATGGTACATTACTCATACTCTCCATGCCACCAGCTACCATAATTTCAGCTTGGCCAAGTGCAATTTGATCGGCAGCGACCATAATTGCCTTCATGCCAGATGCACAAACTTTATTTACAGTTGTAGATGGGGTTTTTTCGGAAAGTCCAGCTTTGATAGCTGCCTGACGGGCAGGTGCCTGACCAATGCCTGCGCTTAAAACATTTCCCATAATTACTTCCTGAACATCATCCGGTTTAATACCAGCCGATTTAACAACTTCAAGAATCGCCATAGCCCCTAATTCAGGTGCGCTAAAGCTTGAAAGTGATCCGCCAAATGCTCCGATTGGAGTACGTTTTGCTTCTACAATTACAACGTTTTTCATGGATGTATGAAGGGAATAAATTAATGATTTGTAAGCGCTTTTCTAGCCCTTCAAAGATAGAATTAGTTCAACAAAAAAGTGAACTAAAATGCCTGATCAAGATCAGCTATTAAATCTTTTACATCCTCGATTCCGACAGAAATTCTAATAAGTGAATCGGATAATCCTGATCGTTCTCTAATCTCTTTCGGAATAGAGCCGTGAGTCATAGATGCAGGGTTGCTTATAAGTGATTCAACACCGCCCAGACTTTCAGCAAGAGTAAAATATTTCGTACTACTCATGAATTTAACTGCGGCCTCAATTGAGTCATCCTTTAAAGTAAAAGAAAGCATAGCGCCAAAATCATACATTTGGGATTTAGCTAATTCATGCTGTGGGTGAGATGTAAGGCCCGGATAAAGTACTCTTCCAACTTTAGGATGATTATCAAGGTATGAAGCAATCTCCTTAGCATTTTCAACAGATCGTTGAACTCGTACGGAAAGAGTTTTAATACCCCTAAGAGTTAAATAGCAATCCATTGGGCCAGGAACAGCACCTGTAGCTTTTACCTGGAATCGCAAGTTTTCCATAATCTCTTTATGCGATGAGGCAACGGCACCGTGAATTACATCGGAGTGACCTGCTAAATATTTTGTCGCACTGTGAAGTACTGCATCTGCGCCGAATTCAATGGGGCGTTGTAAATATGGTGAGGCAAAAGTATTATCAACAATTGAAAGCATATTATGCTGCTTTGCAAGCTTGATTAGTTGTTTAAGGTCTACAACTCGAAGAAGTGGATTGGTCGGTGTCTCAATCCAAATCATTTTTGTATTTGGTTTGATGGTCGCCCGAACCAATTCCAAATCCGTCATGTCAATAAAAGAGAATTCAATACCGTAAGGTTCGAATGTACTGGTAAATAATCGATATGAACCCCCATACATGTCATCCGAAGCAATAATATGATCTCCAGGGCGGAACATTTTCATAATTGCATCCATTGCTGCTAATCCACTTCCAAAACAAGCGCATTCATCTGCACCTTCTAACCCCGCAATTAGCTGTTCCAATGCAGTGCGGGTTGGATTGCCAACCCTAGCATAATCATATCCTTTATGAACGTTAGGTGCTTCTTGTTTATAGGTTGATGTTTGGAAAATAGGTGGCATAACCGCGCCAGATGTTTCTTCTGCATTCTGGCCGGCATGTATAGCTTTGGTATTAAATCTCATTATTTATAAGTCACTAAAACGATTAGACTGGAGTTGCTTTAACATTTCTATGCTTGAAGTAATTTCAGAATCACCAGGATTTAATGAAGCTAGTATTTCATAGTATTGAATAGCCAAACCCACAAGAGTTTCTGCCTTACTCGAATATGTTGTAGCATCTTCATCAGGGGCAATTTCAGCTAAGGAAAGATACATGCCTGTAAGGTTATTGTAGAATACAGCAAGACTTTGGATATACTCTTGATTGGTCGATGCAAGTTCATATGCACTGATTAATTCTTCTTCGGCTTGCTCTCCAACTCCTTCAGCTTCAAATTTTAGCTGATCTACCATAGTCAGATCATTTGTGATATACGCATCAGATAAATCGTTTAGCACACCTTCGGTAATAAAGAATAATTGAGTTCCGTAGACATTTTTGATCCTAGCATCATTTGGAAACTGATTATTCAAATCCTGCAGAAGGTCAATAGCTCGCTCTCTTTCACGATTGAGGATATAAATATTTACGAGTCCAAACGCGATGTTTTTATTTGATGTAATGTCTGTATTTGCGAGCTCATAATAAAATATTGCCTGCTCAGCATTACTATTTTGTAGATGTAAAAAACCAAGATATTCGTAAAGTTTATCAGGCACATCAACGAGCGTACCTCTTGCTTCATTCAGAGTTTCAATGGCATCATCCAGATTATTCGAATTATACTGAGCTACCGATTTTGAAAGATATGCAGTGGACTCAGATGGATTGAGGATAATAGCGTTATCGAAATGGAATAGCGCTGCTTCAGCTCTATCATTTTCATAAATCTCAGTTCCTGTATTTAATTCATTTATCCAGGCGTTATAGAGTGTTTCTTCGATGAATTCTGATTGTGACTCACTTACCCCCTGAAATTCAGCTTCTTTAAAGGTATCTACTGCTTCTTGATAATATGTAGATCGATCTTCAACAGCTTCAGATTCTGCGATTGTTATTAAAATTACCCCTTTCTGAATATATAACTCCGGTTGATCCGGATTTGTCTCTAATTGCTTATCAATTTCAACTAAGGCTTCTGCAAATCGCCCTTCATCAACATAAGTGTCGATGGATGGAGATGAAGAGGAGCAGGCGAAAAAAAACCCGAAAGCGAGTATAATGCTCGCTAATCGGGTAAAAGATTTATACTTCATAAGTTTAGTTAGCATTACATGCCAGCTTTTTCCATAGCTTCTTCTGCTTTTTCACGATAATCAAGCAGAGTATAGATTCTGAATAGCGTTTCCCACAGACCTTGATCTTCAGGATCTAGTTCAGCAGCTTTTTCGTAGTTAAGCATTGCTTTTTCAGCTTCAGCACGTGCTAACTCATCGAATCGAGCAGCTTCATCATTATCAGTTGTCATGTTGCGTTGCTCAAATAATGCAGCAGCTTTATTCTGATAAAGTATCCCAAGAGTATTGAAGGCAACAGGATTTGTGTCATCAATCTCTGCAGCTCTTAAGAGCGATTCTTCAGCACGCATAGTTAACCCGTCTGATTCTTCTTGAATAGCAACATTTCGTGCTTCTAGTGTAGCAACTTCTTCTTCAGAACCACTATCACGTAAATCATATAATGCGTCATTGTTTTCTTGATACTCATCACTTAATGCCTGAACTCGCTGATAAATTTGAGTACCAACAACTAAATGGTACTGAGGATTCATAGGGTCACGGCTTATTAGTTCACCTACAACATCCAGTGCACCATCGGTATCGCCGGTTTGGAAGAGAGCATCCGCTTTTTTCTGAACTAAAAATATACTGTCTGGATACATGTCCAATCCAGTATTAATTGCAGTTAATGCCGATGGATAATCTTCAATCATAAAATAGTAAGAAGCTAACCTATCATAGTCTGCTGCTGTACCAGCTTCTCTAATTTCAATTGCTCTTTCAAGAGAAGCGGATGCATTCGCGTAATCACCGTCCATATGATAAATCTGAGCAATAACATCATGAGAAAGAGCACTATCTGGATTAATGGTTACTGCATTTGTGAGGTGAGCAATAGCCACTTTTAATGGTTCTTCAACAGAAGCCATAACGCTGTCATCGGTTGCATAGCCAATGGCGGCATTGTGTTCGCGGCTCCAACTTTCGATTTTAAGTTCAACAATTTGCTCTGATTCGAATGGAGGATCTTCCATTACATCAAATTTATCGCGAGCAATTACCAGGTTATCATACATTTCTTGCAGAATTGGCTTTCTGTCTGTAATAACTGGTTCATTTGCTGCAATTCTACTTAAAGCATAAGCTTTATAGTAATTTGCCTGTCCATTGGTTGGTTCTGCAGCTATAGCAGAATCAGCAGCTATAAGTGCTGCTTCATAATTTTCTGAATTTATACCCTGTTTTATTGGTGTTATTAACTCATTCTCAGGTCCACAACTGATAAGTATGAAAGAAAGAGCAAACACGCTAAAGAGACTGTAAAAGTACTTTTTCATTTCTAGTGTTTTGAGTGTATGATTAAAATAGTTACTAGATTACGAAAGTAACCATATAATGAGCTTTCTGCAATAAAAGGGCAGTTATAGTTCAACTAAAAAAATGCAATTGGAGTATCTAAATGAAGGAAATTGTATCAACAGATAATGCACCTGCTGCAATTGGACCATATAGCCAGGCAACTGTGCATAATGGAATAATTTATTGTTCAGGCCAAATACCATTAAACCCTGCAACGATGGAAATTGTAGGAGAGGATGTAACTACACAAGCCAAACAAGTAATGGCGAATCTAAAATCGGTTCTTGAAGCTGCAGGTTCTGATTTTTCTAAAGTGCTAAAATGTTCCATTTTTCTGGATAGTATGGACGATTTTGCTGCTGTAAATGAGGTATATGGAAGCTTTTTTGAAATAAATCCACCTGCACGTGAGACGGTTGCTGTCCAAACATTACCTAAAAATGTTATGGTAGAGATTAGTTGCGTTGCCTATCGATAAAAAACTTCAAATCGAGAATTACCTGCATTGTCGGTGACAATTACTTCAATGCGGTTTCTCGATTCTGGCACAAATTCTGGGTGAATGTAGATTAGTTTATCTTCTTCAAAATCATATTCGGTGATACCGCGAACTCCATTTACTTGTATTTCGGATTGTTCAAAATCGACCCCTGAAAGTTCTTCAAGTATGCTAATTTCGACATAGTTAGCGCCGTAATCTGAGACAATTATATCAACATTATTAATTATCGGAGCCTCATTATCAGGGAAAATTACGAATTCACCCAAAACATCAGGTGATGCATGCATTGTTCTACCAATCAGCCTGCCGGGAATATGCGTGTATTTATCCCTGAAAGGATCAAAGTGAAATAGCTGGTAGTTTTGATTGGCTTCAATCTTATCACTCAGATAATACTCTATATAAAAATCATTTCTAACTGGGGTTGTATATGGCATCACGTTGATTGACGGAAATCCATTTCTTTCAGACGAATAAATGGCAATTGATGTGCTGTCAAAAAAACTAGACTCGGTAAAATGAACTTTTAAATTCCGATCAGGCGATATTATGGTATATGAACTTTCAGGATCTAGACGAGTAAAAAGCATTTCTTTTCCACTTAAAAATGCCAGTCTCTGACTATGTTTAGAGTTCCAGTTAAAACCGACATTGCTATATCGTAAATCAATGGAATAAAGGCTGTGTTGAGTAAGCCAATCATTTCGCCAATACCATTGGTAAACATCTGGATTAGGTTTTACATCAACATCATGTACAAAACTCGCTTCTTGTAAATCGAAATCTATTTTTGTTGAATTACCATAAATATCATTTACTATAATAGCATACGAAGTTTGATTTTTTTTGGGAGTTAGTACCCCATTATTTTTGGTTGACTTATAGAATGGAACCTTTAAACTCTCTTCTTGAAATAGAGTCTGGTAAGATCTACGATATGCTCCATATGCCTGAATACGATCGATAAACATAGTTTCGGCTTCATCAAAACCGAATGAATCGTGTTTCGAATAAAATAGTGTAGTAGAATTAGTTTTAATCCTAAACTCGTAAGAAGCATACTTATTTGTTACATCTTCGGCCTGATCAAATTCATTGATAGCAATACCAATGGGGCCATTTGCTTTAATCAAGCCTAAATCAAACTCATTGTCAGAGTTATTAGTAGGATAGTATACCCGAGGAAATTTACTGCCTTCAATTAATGTCGTGTCCGACATTGGAATAACCAATACAGCAGACACGCTCGGCGCAATTGTATCCTTAATATTCAGATTGGTTAATAAAGCATTGATGGGTTTTTTATTTTTATCTCTAATTTCAAAATGCAGATGCGGTGGTCCTATACCTGTTGAACCCGTATAACCAATTACGTCCCCCTGTTCGAAATACCAGTTTTCGGATCCTACATCTAAATCAATTTCAAATTGGTGATTTATCAGGCGTACGGAATCTATATAAGATTGTAATTCTGGGTTAAAACGTTGTAGATGTGCGTATACAGTATAGGTTTCGTCATTATGTTTCATGTAGAGAACCCGACCATAACCTTGAGATGTAATTGCCATTCGAACGATTCGACCTGATTTACTTGCAAAAACCTTAAATCCTTCTCTACCCCAGGTTTTGATATCCAGTCCAGCATGAAAATGAGCTGAACGAGTTTCAGCAAAAGTAGAACTTAGGTAAGGACTAGCATCTGTTGGCCAAAGATATCCAGTAGGCTGAGCGAATAAGCCGGTACTAATAACTAGAGAAATAAAAATCAGAATTCGTGTTTTCATCAGGTAATTTGAACTGTAACAGAACAGTCTAAAGATGGAATAGTTGTGGTAATCACATCACCCTCTATTACTTGACCAACGCCGTTTGGTGTTCCCGTAAAAATTAGATCACCGGGGTACAGTGTAACAATGTTTGATAAATAGCTTACCAAATAAGGTATACTAAATATCATGTCCGTTATTGACCCAACCTGACGAATTACACCATTTTGAGTAAGCTTTATATCTAAGGAAAGTAGATCAATATCATTTATTGGCTTAAATGTGCTTATTGGCGCGAAATTGTCAAATCCTTTCGCCACACTCCAGGGTAACCCATTTAACTTGGCACTTTGCTGTAAATCACGAGCAGTAAAATCTATTCCACAACCAATCCCATTTATAAAGTTCATTGCCTTATCTTCGGGGATATTTTTACCTATTTTCCCGATTGCAATAACAATTTCACCTTCATAGTGAACATTTTTAGATATTGAGGGAAGCTCAACAGAGTCTCCATCAAAACAAATTGATGAAAGTGGTTTTAGAAAGACAACAGGAGTTGTAGGAACATTTGCCCCCATTTCTGCCGCATGTTTGGCATAATTTCTACCTATACAGAAAATAGTGCGAACCGGAATATTTAGACCTTTAATAATAGGATGTTCCATATCGCGAATATAAAAAAAGCCACGCTGATGAGGCGCGGCTTTTAAACTGTTTTAATACGGATTATGCAGAAACTTCTACATTTACAAATTTACGTCCGCCTTTTGCTTCTCTAAACGATACGTGACCATCCGCAACAGCAAAAAGCGTGTCATCGCCACCACGTTGTACATTTAGTCCAGGATGAAATTTAGTTCCACGCTGACGAACGATAATACCACCAGCTCGAACAAATTCTCCACCAAATTTTTTAACACCAAGTCGTTTACTTTCAGAATCTCTACCGTTTTTGGTTGAACCCTGACCTTTCTTATGTGCCATTTTCTAGAGTTGTTTTAGTTTTTAGTTTAGCTGAGGGCTTCGATTAATTCAGCTTTTTTCAAGCTTGAGTAACCTTCAATGCCTCGTTCTTTAGCAAGTGCTTTAAGTTCTGCAACAGTCATTGCAGTAAGTTCTTTTGCTTCACCGGCATCAGGAGTTGCCTCTACTTTAGCAGGTGCAGCAGCTTTTTTCACAGCGCCGTTCAACGAAATGCCATCAATCTTAATTTGTGACATTACCTGACGGTGACCGTTCATTTTCTGATAACCTTTTCTTCTTTTCTTTTTGAAGACCAAAACCTTGTCAGATTTAACATCTTCTAAAAGAGTGGCATTTACAGCAGCTCCTTCAACAGTTGGAGTGCCAACCTTAACACCACTATCATCTTTTACTAATAATACATCTTCAAAAGTAATTGCACTTCCGTCTACATTTTGTTTATCTACAAACAAGGTATCGTCTTGAGCTACTTTATATTGATGTCCGCCAATTTTTACGATCGCGTACATGTTCAAATATCTTAGTTTTTGCGATTTTAACAGAGCTTGATAAGATACGGTAAGATAATCTTTATTTCAAAGCAAAAGTGTTGCTACAAATACAAAACTTTTGATTGTGTTAAGCCACTTTAGAACGTGCTCTTTGGAATCCCTGGCGATTAACGTGGCCGATATATTTTCCGATGATTCGAACTTCTTCAAATACATCTGGAGCAATAAAAATATCATCGTAATCTTCGTTCGCAGCTTCTAGTCGAAGTCCATTTTCGTCCCAATAGATATGTTTTAACGTAGTTTCACCATTGTAGAGAACAGCCCCGATATCTCCATTATTAAGTTCGGTATCCATCAATAACACGAAATCTCCATCATAGATTTCGGCATCTTTCATGCTAAAGCCTGATACTCGAAGTGCAAATAATTTGTCAAGGTTAGGAAAGAGAGTAGACATCGTAATACTTCCTAAATCAGCCTCAACAGCATCTTGTAAGAATCCGGCTGCAATTAGTCCGCGAATTGGTATTCCCATTTCCTGCACATTGTTTCCAAAGGAGGATTGCTTCTCAGGTGGTAAATCATATTCCTCATCATTCTTCTTTACGAGGTATCCCTTTTTTAATAAAGCCTGTATGTTTTGAGTAACACTATTTGGTGATTTATACCCGAAGTGCTCGGCAATTTCCCGATAAGTTGGCCAAACATCATATTCATTTTTATAGTCGATGATGTAGCTAAAAAATTCCTGTTGTTTTCGAGTTAAATGCGCATTATCCATAGGTGAATTTATTTAATGTACAAAACATGTGTAAATAAAGGAGATTTTGGATGAACTTCAACTTAAAATGTGTGCAAAATATGTATAGGTTTTTTGCTGCGGCTTTTTTATTCCTAACTGTTACTAGTTGTTCAACGGTTGATCCAGAAACAAAGCGAGTTTTTACTGAAGAGTATTCAAGACTTTATGAGGCTATTTACCAGCGCGATGGTGACCAAATCCTTGAATTCGTTTCTCATCCTGATTCAATAATTCGTGCGCAGGCATGGAGAGCTTTGATTCAATCACCAGTCGAGGATTTAGATAATCAAATTCAGGAAGTGATGAGAGCTAATACAGATGATGCGTGGGCGTCTTTATGGTTTAAAAATCTAAATGAAAAGCACATTGAATATTTTCATACACTTTGGAATGATATGCCGCACTTAAGAACAGGGCTCCTGGTTTTATTTAGCGAAGTAGGGGACAGATCAACATTTGAATTACTTTTGAATACAAATGAAGTCGGAGATCATGATTTTGATTATAAATTGGCTTATGCAATGGGAGCCAGAACCAGATTACTAGAGTTATCCGTTGAGGAAGAGATTCAACTAATAGATCGTGCAGTTTCAACAAAAGAGGGAAGAAAAACCCAAGCGTACTTATATGGGTATTATAGAGCAAGGAAACAGTTTAGTGAAGAAGCAGAGCAACATGCTCTGCTAAAATGGGATGAATATTACCCGACAACCGATGAAGGTAATCAAAGTTTAGTTCGAATTTTAAGTGAGAACAATCTTGATGGAGTATTGCGTCATTTTCCAATTGAGAGTTATGAGAGAATGAATGTTCAGCTTGCTGTGGAAATTACTCAAGCAATAGCAAGAAATGAACCAACCAATTATTCACAGGTAATTTTAAATGCCTTATTAGATCATCGAAATCCAAACGTTCAAATATCAGCGTTACAAGCAATTCAGCGACATCCAGAAGTAGCTGATAAGTTATTTCGGGACATCATGAATAAAATTGCACTAATTGATTATCGAGATCCATTAGCAAGAATGGAGGCGTTTAATACGATAGTTGATCCATCAAATTATGTTGACCAGGTACTCAATATTGCTGGTGAAAACCCTGCTTTACAGCTATTGAAGTACGAAATCATTGAAAAAGCATATTCAAACGAAGAATTCTTTAACAATCTTATTGAGGGCATTAATCAAGAAAATCGATTATTAAAACTATCTGCTATTCAATATTTAGCTAGTTGGTGGCCTGAAGCGGACGATACTATCAAGAATGAGAAAGTTGATGTAGTGAAAGAATTGACTCTTAATCTTGCGAGATTAGGAGATCGGTCTATAGCGACATCTTTAACTCCTATCTTTATGGACTCTTTTGTATTTCCAGATGAAGATTACACAATGATTGAGGAGTTATTATCGGAATTTAGTTTACCTGAAGATGTAGAAGTATTTCAGTCTCTTTCTCAGGTTTTATTTGTTCGATTCGAAGAAAAGGCTCAGTCTTTGATTGATTCTCTTGCAATGGAAGGTAATCTGGCATTGAATAGAACGTTGCTTGCTCAGGGTTGGGATATTTTACAAGGTGATTATTACCCAGAAGAGTTCAGAAAGCCGGATTGGTCGCAAGTTGCCAGTCTAACTGCAAATCCATATGTAGTAATTGAAACAAACAAAGGTGAAATCATTGTAGAACTAGACATTGATGTAACGCCAGTTACAATCGCTGGTATGGATAGCTTAATGAAAGCCGGTGCTTATCAAAACACACCTTTTCATCGGGTGATTCCAAATTTTGTAATTCAGGGTGGCGATGTAGAATCACGAGATGGATTTGGCGGTCCGGGATATGTGGTCCCAACAGAAGCAAGCTCAACTATGTATAATCGTGGCGTAGTAGGGATTGCCAGTGCAGGTACAGATACTGAAGGCAGCCAGTTTTTCATAATGCATCAATGGAAACCGCATTTAAACGGTCGATATTCTGTAATTGGTGAGGTTGTTGAAGGTATGGATGTTGTGGATCGAATCGTTCAGGGTGATGTAATTACACGAATGTACTGGTACTAAAACTTCGAGTTGAGAAATCTAGTTAGCTCAGAGGTTGCTCCATCTAAAGAATTCAATGTGGCTGATTTAATCACATTGGCAATGGCTTCATTGTCATCAGTGTCTTCTCGTGATTTTCTTCTGAATGCTTCTTGAGTTTCGATATGAGTGTATGGAATTACACCTGTTCTGGTATGAATTAATACCATTTCAATAGTAGAAAAAGCTTTGTACTCATTACTCTTAAAAGCCCGATATTTGCTATATATATTTGAGTTGATTTTATAAACAAGGATATATTCGGCTTGTAGTCGAACAGCTGCTTCTCTTATCAACGGAATAGTTGGACGAGCCGGAGTAAGTAGATTAGGGAGTAACACAACATCTTCAAAATGGCCGGTGTTTGATAAAACCGTTGATATAGTATCTAGGTAAGCCTGAGTATTTTTAAGATAGGTTTCGCTTAGATAACTCCCATATGGATTGGAATAATTATCCGGGAACTTCAAAACAGCAATTTTAGCAGAATCTGGGAATTCAATTTCTCCGGATAGTATTTCGTCGACAACCTGATTGCTGAGCACAGAATTATCTGAATTGAAAAGAGATTCGGCCAAACTCTCATCTTTATAATCTACACCTCGAATTGAGGAGCTTCCATATCCAGTGGAATACATAGCATTGTAGGGGGTAGTACAACTGGTTATTGCAAATGAAAGAACTACAATAGGTAAGATAAATATAATAGATCGATGCTCTTGATTTGATGAAGCTTTCATTTTTTGACTAGTAGGTTTTATTTCATATGATCAGCTAAATAACTTTAGACCCAAGAAAATGTTTCTCAAACACTCCATTTTACTAAATATCCTTTTATCAACATTGCTTTTCGCACAAGCACAAGTTCCTGAGGCTACAGAAGTATATAAGGATCTTGAATTGGTTACTCCAGGAGTGGGAAATTTACCACCTTCTGATGCTATCGTTTTATTTGATGGCTCAAATCTTGATTCCTGGATCAGTTCTGGAAACAGTGGTAATGCCCCATGGCAGGTTGAAAATGGTATTGTAACCGTTGTACCTGGAAGTGGATTTATCAAAACAAAACAAGCATTTGCAGATGTTCAACTTCATATTGAGTGGATGTCGCCGGTGGCCGAAGGTAAAGAAGGGCAATTATATAGTAACAGCGGGATATTTTTTATGGGACGTTACGAAGTTCAGGTACTAAATTCGAATGCAAATCCAACCTATGCAAATGGTCAGGCAGCCTCAGTTTATAAACAACATATTCCATTAGTAAATGCTTCTAAACCTGCTGGAACCTGGCAGGAGTATGACATTATATTTATGGCACCAAAGTTCTCTGAAAAGGGGACATTAGTTTCACCGGCCCGTATAACCGTTTTTCATAATGGGGTATTAGTTCAAAATAATGTGGGGTTATTGGGTCCAACACTTTACATCGGTGTTCCACATTACGAAGCGCATGAATCAAAATTACCGTTGGAATTACAAGATCATGGCGATCCTGTTCAATTTCGTAATATTTGGATCAGAGAGCTCTAGAGATTATTTAGAATCCAGCTTTTAAAAACCTGCTGGAAAAACTCAGAATATTCAGCTTCGTCACTTTCTTCTTGCGAAGCACACATCTCTACCATTTTAAAATCGTGATTTGCATTAGGGATGATTTGCAAACTGAAATAGTCTGGCACACTGTTATTAAAGGTTTCATTTAAAACCCCGATAGCCCATCCCGGATATACATCAGCATCATTTTCTGCGAACGCAAAGAAAGTTGGCATATTGAGTTCCAGTAGGTGAGGGGCGGGATCAAAAAATCTAAGCTCGCGAAGTTGTCGCCATTGTTTTCTCACCGGAAACCAAGATACCCAGTTTATATCAGATATTGCTTTTTTACCTGCACGGTCGAACGCTTCATTATCCGGTATACCCGCACACAAATTGTCGCTATAGTATTCATTGGTTAATTTTAGTTTGATGTCGAAGGTAGGAGCTGCTAAAGAAGCCACTATTTTTATATCCTCCCGATATCTATCGCCCATTATTTGAGCTACCCACCCACCCTGACTATGACCAACTACTCCAATTCTGGAAGCATCAATTCTGCCCTGAGTTTTTAAAAAATCGATAGCTGATTTAGCATCCGCAGCTCGCTCATATAAATTTGTTCTTTGCCATCTCCCTTGGGACCGACCGACTCCTCTCTTATCGAAATACAGAAGTGCAAATCCCTCTTCTAAAAACTGTTTTTCAAGGTTTTCTTCAACAAATTCTTTATACAAAGTTCGGTGCGAGGAATTTGCACCAGATCCAACCAGAAAAACTAAAACAGGTGCATTTTGGGCTGTATCGGGAATTACTAACTCTCCGTGGAGAGTAAATCGCCCATTATCAAAAGTGACGTTGGTTCTAGTAACATCAAAATTCTGGGCCGTTAACGTAATTGCAAATAAAATCGAAATTACAGAAGCGATTGAAAGAGTTCTCATACTTAGTATTAATGTCTGAAAGTACTTCAATTCGCCGATCGCTTCCTTTTCCTTCTATAAGTTACGTATTAACAGTGCAACAATGGTTGCATCGTTTAGATGATTTTGATGCAACAAGTTATTCAATTTATTGCTTTAAATAAAAAAAGGTATGCCTGTCAAAGCATACCTTTTACATCTCGGGTTTGTTGGTCATTCTAAAAATGGGTTGGCAAATTTAGGATCGGTTATAAACTCTTGATCTGTGAGTGTTTTCATGAATGCAACCAGGGCATCCATCTCTTGTTGAGTGAGATTCATTCTAATTGGCTGGTTGTTTTCTCTTAATCGATTATCAAGATTTGGGCTGTTCTGAACACCAGAGTTATAATGCTCAACTACTTCTTCCAAGGTTTCGAATCTTCCATCGTGCATATATGGAGCGGTTAATTCCACATTTCTAAGTGAACCGGTCTTAAATTTTCCATCGTCGTTTGCATTTCCATTTACCGCACCTAAACCCAGATCGGTTAACACCACATCTAATCCATTATTTCTTGCACGATCTCCAACAAACATATCAGAAGTATGGCAACTGGAACATTCTGTTCGATTGGAGAAAAAGAGTCTCTTACCAAGGTTTTCTATTTCAGTGAAATTTGGGAAATCATCATCAGGTCTGTTTACAGCTGCGCGACCATCATCATACTTTGATTGATATGAAATCAATGAACGAACAAACTGAGCGAGTGCAAGTGAAATTCGATCTGAATTTATATCCGTATCTCCAAAGGCACTCTCGAAAAGGGTAGGGTAGTAAGGCTGATTTTCAACTTTAGTAACCAATTCATCTAAGGTTAACCCCATTTCTATTTCATCTTGAATGGGCATTAACACCTGTTCTTCTAGTGATTCTGCCCGTTCATCCCAAAAGAAATGTCCGTTTTCATAATACATGGAGTTTGAAAGTCCCATAGAATTTCTACCCGTCTCATCTCCATCAAATCCTTCACTAAATCTGTTGCTATCCGAGAAACCCGCACTTTGTTCATGGCATGATGCACATGATACCGCGTTATTAGCAGAAAGATTGACATCATAAAACAGAACTCTACCTAATGTGGCGCCCCAATCCGTAATTGGATTATTATTTGGCGTATTTAATTGATCAGTATTTGCATCTAAATTGAAGAAAGCCGGCAGCTCCGGATCAGCATAATTATATGCTTGGTCGGGTATATTTAGGTACTGGCCCAGTGCCACCGCTTCTTCAAGGACATCGTTATCAACAGAATTTTGTACCTCTGAGCAAGAGATCGTAAGAAAAAGGAAAAGAAGAATTAGCCGATAGTTCATAGGTACCTCGTGATGTATTTGATTTAAATACACCCGAGCTATCGAGTACCCCTAAAAGAAATTAGAAATTAATTTCCGGCGGAAGGAGAAGAGGAGGTATCTGCTTGCAATATAGCTCGTTGATCTTCAAACCAGGCAGCAAACATTTCACGTTGTTCTTCGGTAAGGCGAGCTTCTGGATGCATCCATGTATAAGAACGGAGAGGCATTTCACCGTTTAAGGTGTATTCAACTATTTCTTCTAGTTTATGATCAGCACGATCTTCTGAATATTCACCCCAAATAGAGAAGTCTAAATACTCTTTGCTATGATTAACATGGTCTTGAACCCACCAGCCAACAGGTTGCAGGTTCGTATACCATGGATACACTGTTTGACTGGAATGGCAGTCGTAGCAAGCTGTTTTTAATATTGTTGCAACTTCATCGGGGGTGTCCACGATATTTAAGAAGTCCAATTCAGGGTCAGTAACCGGATTTGTTTTGTCAATTTGAAAGAATTGAAGTGCGGCTAGTGCAATAACTAGTCCGTAACCAATTTTTTGTGGTAATGAGTATTTATCCATACTTAGAAATTACAAAAGATCGATTGAAAAATTCTATCCTTTTGGAGTAAAGGATTGGATACCTGTGATTTCGCGACCCAATATCAAACCATGAATATCATAGGTGCCTTCGTACGTATTCACGGATTCGAGATTCATCATGTGATGAATGATTCGGTAATCTCCAGTAATACCATTTCCACCATGCATATCGCGAGCAATTCTTGCGATTTCTAATGCTTTACCACAATTGTTTCTTTTGGCAAGGGATGTCATTGACGGGTGGTCACGATCTGCATCTTTAAGCTGACCTAAACGAAGTGCCAGCATTTGCATAGCCGTGATGTCGGTCAACATGTTTGCTAATTTCGTTTGGATCAATTGATTTGCTGCCAACGGCTTACCAAATTGTTTTCTATCCAATACATACTGTCTAGCATTTTGGTAGCAAAACTCAGCAGCACCGATAGTTCCCCATGCAATGCCATATCTGGCACTATTCAAGCACATGAATGGTCCTTTGAGTCCGGTTACGTCTGGGAACATATTTTCATCTGGAACAAATACATCATCAAAAACAAGTTCACCGGTTTCTGATGCGCGGAGACTCATTTTATATTTCGTATGAGGAGCACTGAAACCTTTCATTCCTTTTTCTACCAGGAATCCTCGAATTACGCCTTCATCACTTGCTGATTCTTTTGCTTTGGCCCATACAACAGCAAGATCAGCAATAGGGGAATTAGTGATCCACATTTTAGCGCCGTTTAATTTCCAGCCACCATCAACTTTAATTGCAGTTGTAACCATAGATCCAGGATCTGAACCATGATCAGGTTCTGTAAGTCCAAAACAGCCAATGATCTCACCAGATGCTAATCTTGGAATAAAACGCTGTTTTTGTTCCTCTGTACCAAATATTGAAATTGGATACATCACCAAAGAAGACTGTACACTCATAAATGATCTGTAGCCTGAGTCTACCCGTTCAACTTCACGAGCAACTAAACCATAAGCAGTGTAGCTGGCACCGGCTCCACCATATTCTTCTGGGATATTTACTCCTAGTAAACCCATTTCTCCCATCTCTTTGGCAATGCCCATATCGAAATACTCTTCTGTATTTCCCTTCAAAGCTCGTGGTTCGAGATTTGCCTGAGCATAATCTCGAGCTGTCTCCATGATTAGTCGATCTTCTTCGTTTAACTCCGATTCAAAAAGGAGGGCATCGTCGATGTTGAATAGGTTTTTAGCCATTCGTTCGCTGTATTTGATGATTCAATTATCGCTGAATATAGCTGAATTCACTATTAAGGAATACGCTATTTTAATTATGAAAGTGATTTTTTTAATTCTCGAGCAATGATCAATCGTTGCACTTCAGAAGTTCCTTCTCCAATAGTCATCAACTTAGAATCGCGCAAAAAGCGCTCGACATGATATTCTTTGGTATATCCATATCCGCCATGTATTTGAACGGCTTCAAGTGCGGCCTGAACTGATAATTCACTTGCAAATAATTTCGCCATGGAGGCTTCTTTTGTATAAGGCTTTCCAAGATCTTTTAGCCAGGCTGCTCTCCATACTAAAAGTCGGGCAGCATCAATTTCGGTAGCCATATCAACAAGCTTGCCTTCCAAATACTGGAAATTTCCGATAGGAGAGCCAAATTGTTTCCTTTCCATGGAATACTGAAGTGATTCTTCTAGTGCGCCACGAGCAATTCCAACTGATAAAGCAGCAATGCCAACTCTACCACCGTCTAATACTTTCATAGTATCGATAAAACCCATTCCTTCTTCACCAAGTAGGTTTTCTGCAGGGACCACTACATTCTCAAAAACCACTTCTGTGGTATCTGAGGAGTTCATTCCTAATTTGTGCATTCCAACGCCAGGTTTTACACCGTTCCAATGCCTTTCAACGATGAAAGCGCTTATGCCCTTGGTTCCTTTTGTTGGATCAGTTTTTGCCAAAACAACATAAATGTCACCAACAGAACCTTGAGTGATGAAGATCTTCGAACCATTTAAGATGTAATTGTCACCATCTTTGATAGCGGTCGTTTTCATTCCTGATGCATCCGACCCTGAACCTGGCTCTGTCAAACACCATGCACCTAATTTCTCACCGGCACAAAGTTCTGGCATGTACTTCAGTTTTTGCTCGTGAGAACCCGCAATTGCAATGTGTCCAGTTCCTAGTGAAGAATGTGATGCAACAGTTAAAGCTAAAGAAGCATCCCACCTGGCAATCTCCTCCAATGCCAGACAAAAACTAATTGTATCAAAACCAGCACCACCATATTGCTCTTCGTGGTAGATGCCAAGCATTCCCATTTCGCCAAGTTGCTTAACAATATCATGTGGGAATTCTTTGGATTGGTCTCTCTCTGAAACAGTAGGTGCAACATTTCTTTCTACAAAGTCTTTTACCGAGTCACGAATCATTTTTTGGTCTTCGTTTAACTCAAATGAAAGAGCTTGATCAACTACATTTTGCATTTTGTGATAGTCTTGTTTTTAGTTAATGGAACCGCTTCCAAAAATAACGAAAATCACATCAAATTGGATGTTAAAAATCATAGTAAAATTGTATTGACATATATATGGGTATATGGTAATATGATATCATGCGAACTACAATAGAATTACCCGATGAAATTCTGAAGAAGGCTAAAATCAAAGCAGTGGAAGAAGGGATTTCATTAAAACAACTGTTTACTCGAGCTCTTCAACGAGAGTTAGGTGAGATCAGTCCTATTAAACCATCAGAACCAGCGAAGCCAAAAGTTGATAACAGTTTTAGGAGCTCATTAAAGACTGGAAAGATGGGAGGGCTTAATGCTGCTAAATCTGGATTTTCAACTTTTAAATTGAAGAAACCATGATATTATTGGATACACATGTTTGGTTGTGGTGGCTTCTGGAAGAAGGGGACCTCGATGAATCGGAAAGAGCAATTTTAGATGAACAGGCTCTAAGCGGTGAGATAGTTATTTCAGCTGCTACAATTTGGGAAGCTGAACTTTTATTTCGACAAGGGGAATTAGATTTACTACCAGATTTTGAGACCTGGATTCGACGTGCCACAGACAATCAAATTTGTAAAGTCCTTCCTATAGATGAAGAAGTGATTTTAGCTCAGCAAAGATTACCGGAGAATTTTCCTGATGACCCCGCTGATCGGATTATTGTTGCAACAGCATTACTGAAAGATATCCCTCTGGCAACAAAAGATGAGGATTTACAAGAACTGGGATTTTAATTATCCAAAATTCCAGTTAACACCTCGACCAATTTCTGGATCTGGGTAATTCCAATCAACAGCGCCCTGATCACAGGCATACATACAGGTTCCGCACTCAATACAATCTTCTACCTGAAAATGAACTTTGTTCTCTTCATCCATGGTATAACAATTTGCCGGGCAAACCCACGTAGTGCATTTATGAGGACAGCCTGAATTACAGATGTCTGTATCCACGACAATATGTGGCTTAATCTCAGATTTAGATTGATTTCTATAATTAACTAACCCAAGGCGTTCTGATAGATTGAGTAATTTCATAAGCTCTTTCTTGCTTTAAATCCTAGTTTGGCTAACTCCCAAAGTGATGAGTGTCGTTTGATAGCTCCAAATAGCATTTTTTCTGATTTTGGAGTCGGTTCATTTTTAATGGTGAAAAACTGTCGGCCAAAGTCACATACTAGGTTAGGAACCTTATTCTGCATGGTATCTGTATGGAGAAGATGAACGGCGTCTTGAAAGTTCTTGATGTCTTTCATCACATAACTATCATCCATTTTTGAACGATAGTTTTTCATTGTTGAGGCACTATAGTCGCCTTTTTCTTTTGCTTCAACAATTGTTTCTGCGGCTAGTATCCCGGAACGCATAGCATAATCCATGCCCTGGATAGCTTTACCAGCATTCATCAAAAGATTAGCAGCTTCACCGGCGATCAGGACTCCATCAGTATATAATTCTTTCGGCATTGCACGCGAATCACCAGAAGAAACAACATGAGCCGAATACTCGACAATTTCTCCTCCCTGGATGGCATCAGCAATCGTTGGATGTGATTTGAAGTGATTCAACAAATCATGTGGACTTCTCTTCTTCTCTCGCATGTCTTTAATTCCAATAACTAAACCAAGTGAAATTGTATCACGATTAGTGTACAGGAACCCACCACCTTCAACGCCATCTGTTGCCCAACCAACAAATTCATTGCTCATTCCGGAAAGTCCATTTAGTTGAAATCGGTCCTCCAAAACCTTCTGATCAAATCGAATGATTTCTTTGATACCTGTGAGCATATGGTCAGCAGGGACGTATTGATCTTGCAGACCTACCTGACGAGTAAGTAGATTATTTACGCCTTCCGCAATAATGACTGAGTCTGCGAAAAACTCATCCTCTCCGGTTTTGATACCCACAGCTTTGCCGTTTTCCATCATCACTTCGTCAACTTTTATGTTGGTCGCGATGAATGAATCCATAGCATAATCACTGGCATCGATAGCCTCTTGTACTTTACCTGAAAGCCAGTTATCAAATTTTGAGCGAAGAACTACCACACCAGAATATGGTGCTTCATTAAAATGTGATGATTTAAAATCCAACGAAAACGTCGATTGCTGATCCATGAATGTGAGGCGCCGATGATTTATAAAACGCTCCCAACCACCATCTTCTTCCTCCCAATAATTAGGAACCAGACGATCCAAATCACTTCCCCAGAGAACCCCACCGGATACATTCTTAGCTCCGGCAAATTCACCTCGTTCAATAAGAAGGAATTTCATGTTATTCTTGGCAAGAATCATTGAAGCTGCAAGACCAGCAACTCCTCCGCCAATTACTATACAATCAAATTTATCGTCCATATACTAACTTGTCATTGCGAGGGATGAGTTTAGCGAAAATCGCAGCAATCTAGAAGAGATGGCTTCGTTCCTCGCGATGACTAATCCTAATTCTTAATTCGTTTTATTTCTTCAATGAAAGGTGGAAGAATTTTGTACAAATCGCCGACAATTCCATAATCAGCAACTTCAAAAATTGGAGCATCTGCATCTTTATTGATCGCAACGATAACTTTGCTATTTGCCATGCCTGCTGTGTGTTGAATAGCACCCGAAATACCAACTGCGATATAAAGTTGAGGTGAAACTACTTTACCAGTTTGTCCGATTTGAAGACTGGGATCGTAAACTCCGGCCTCGGTTAAAGCTCTAGAGGCTCCTATTCCAGCATTAAGAACTGTAGCTAACTCGGAGATCAAAGCTTTTGCATCTTCGTCTTTAACTCCACGACCTGCCGCGACAATTGCTTCTGCTTCGTTTAAGTCGATAGTATCTCCAGTTGCGGAAATTATTTCTCTAAGTGTAGACCTTAAATCAGCTTCTGTGACACCAACCTCTACTGCTACAACATTGGCGGTAGTAGGGTTTTCATTTAGATCATAAGAACCAGATCGAACAGAAACTAAAATGGTATCACCAGTTACATCTACATTCCCCATGATTTTTGCGGCCATCATAGGGCGTTGAGCTTTTACTCCATCGCCATTAATTGAAAAGGAAGAAACATCTGCTACAACTCCTGCTCCTCTATTAGCAGCTAAAGCTCCTAAGATATCTTTCGTGCCTTCCGTGGATGCAAATGCTACTACTTTAGGAGAACTAGCTTCAATGGCGGTTGAAAGTGCTTTTAGTAAACTTCCATTTTGATGGTTTTTAAATGATTCACCAGAAATGGTATAAATTTTTGAAGCTCCATATTTTGATACATCATCAGTAAAAGAAGCTGCATTTTCATCAATAATAACTGCTTCGCAATTCATGCCATTAGAATCTGCCAGGCTTTTACAGTGGGATAATACTTCTAGTGATGAACGTTTTACTTTGCCATCAGCAATGGCAACATAGGTTAAAATCGTACTCATTGTTTAAAGTCAAAAAAGGTTAAAGTGCGTTTGCTTCAGTATCGAGTAGTTGAGCCACCTGAACAGCGATTTCATCAGGTTCTCCCTCAAATTTTTGTCCTGCTGCTCTAGCAGGCACTGGCTCAAAAGAAGTTACTTTTGTTGATGCAGATAGATGTGCTTCATCAACTCCCAAATCTCCAATTGTGATACTTTCTATTGGCTTTCTCTTTGATGCCATAATACCCTTTAGATTCGGAATTCTGGGCTCATTCATATCATTAGAACAAGTAACCAGACACGGAGTAGGTAGTTCAATCATTTCTTGTCCAGTATCACCCTGGCGCTTTACAACTAATTTGGAATCTTCAATATCCAATCCAACTGCATTTGTTGCGTAAGGTACATTAAGTAACTCTGCAACCATGCCACCGGTTAATCCAGAGTCGGTGTCTTGAGATTGTTTACCAAATGAGAGAATGTCAAAATCTCGGTCTTTACAAAAAGCGGCAAGAATATTTGCATAACTTGTAGAATCATAGTTCTCATCGCCATTAGTTTGGATGTGATACCCTTTTGCAGCACCCATTGCCAGAGCCTTTCGAATAGTCTCCGATGCTTTGGCTGAACCAACACAAACTACTTCTACTTCACCCCCGTATTTCTCAGTTAATACGAGTGCTTCTTCTACTGCGGAGGCATCATAGGCGTTTAAAACCATCCGATCACCATCCATTATCAATTCACCGTCTTTTATTTGGAATGGTGCATATACATCTGGCACCATTTTAATACTTACAAGAAATTTCATTCAATTAATTTTTCACTTGATGTGGGTTCTGTGGAACCGCTTTTTTGGGGTCATAAATATAGGAAAGTACCTACAAAGAATTTTGTGCTATTCACATCTTTTTTTCAAAACTAACAATGTTAAAAAGCTTGAATGATCTCAGGCTTATTAATTTTGTAAAGCTTCGTATTCCGATAAGTTAGCAGAATCAGCATCTCGAAGGATATTATATGCCTCGAACTTTAAGTCAGGTTCGGCATCTTCTAATATGGATGCTATTTCTTTAGCTTTAGTGCCAAAAAATAAATCAAATAAATAATTATTTGTTGATCGACGCTTAGCGTCTCGAAGACTTTCTAGAAGTTCCACAAGTTCAGCTCTAGACCGATTTGGATTTGATACAAAACTATCAAGAATTCTACGGTGATAATTGTAATATGCGTCTCTTATCGCCTCATAATTATTGTTCAGCAAATCATTAATTAGTACAAATCGGTTTCTCCCATTATTTGTATTTCTTGTCCAACCTATCGTTGATGAATTTTGAGCCAGATCAACTACATTTTGTGCTTTCACAAACCATTCGGTTCCACCAAATTGTGAAAATGTATCGAAATCGAACCCAAGCATGAGGTATAGATAGTAATCGAGAAAGCCTGTTAATGGCTCAAATTGCAGATCATCATGAATAAGACTTTTCCCTTCAGGGTAACTGAACTGCCAACTTCCATCACTGATAATAATGGTAGTTGTTTCTGCACTAGTACTATAAATAGGGCGACGTAATTGGATTATGGTCTCGGCGGAAAAATTAAAATCTTGATCTCCGGCAAGAAGAATTATGCTAATCTGGCATTGAATTCTCTCTTGCTCATCATATTCAATTTCTGTCCAACGATACTCATTTATATAGGCTTCAAGATCTGTTTTAAGGGAATTCTCGACGTAATCGAACGAATTCCCTTCAAGTTGATCATCATTTATAGTGACTAGGCATTCGAATTCCTGAGCTTGTACAAGTCCCGAAAAGATTAGGATTAATAATAAATTAAAGTTTTTTAGAGACATCACTTTACTATTTATAAATCAGTGATCATATTTAGAGTAGATCAGGGGTTATGATACAAAGGTTTGAAATTCTATTCGTAGTTAGTTTAGTTTGTGCATTACTTTTATTTAGTGATGCGTCAGCTCAATCTACAATTGGTGCAAAAGGTGCTGCATTAGGCAATGCAACTACGGCTCTTTACGAAGACTCCTGGGGTTTATTTTCCAATCCATCAACAATCTCATCAAATGGACTCATTGTGGGATTTTATGGGCTTCAATATTATGGGTTTCCAGAAATAACAGACATTTCGAGCATTATAAGTATTCCACTTTTAGGGGGGCATTCAGCAATTGGGTTTTACAGGTATGGTGATGACTTATATGCTGAAACAAATATAAATACCGGATTCAAATATGAATTTCAGGGTATACACGCTGGTGCCTCTCTGCAATACAGACATGTAAGCTTTGGTGGGAATTATGGATCAGGTGGTGCAATAAATATATCGCTTGGTTTACTTGCAGAGATCAACGAATCACTTTGGTTTGGCGCGAAAATTCGAAATATAAATAGAGCACAATACAGCTTTGAATTCAACGACGAAGAATTACCACAGGATATTAGTATAGGTTTGATGTATAACCTTGAGCAAAAAGCCACATTTGTATTTGATGTAATTAAAGACGTTCGTTTTCCAGTAGCCTATAGAGGCGGACTCGAAGTGGAAATTATCGACAATTTCATTGGAAGAATAGGTGCTACCTATGAACCTATAACCTATACTTTTGGCTTTGGCTATAAAATGAAAGGGTGGCAATTCAATGTCGCAATTCAACAACACGAGATTTTAGGAATAAGCCCGGGTGCTGATATCATTCTGGATTTGTAATGAGAACCTTACTTCCGCTATTGATCTTCTTATTTACTGTACCAAAAATACATGCTCAAGATAGTGCGTCAACAAAGGTAAGAGATCAACTGGAAGAAGCATTTGAAGATATCGACAGTGAACTCAGTGAGTCGGCAGCACAATTAATACAGTTTTTACAGGAACTGGAAAAGAACCCTGTGAATATTAATACAGCCGATATTACCGACCTCATTCAAGTTCCGGGGATTTCATTAATAACAGCACGATCAATTATCGCATATCGTACTGAAAATCCATTTGAGAGAATTGAAGAGATTCAGCAAGTATCTGGGATTGGGCAAGTTACATTTCAGAAAATTTCGCCTTATATAACGGTAGGGAACGACACAGAAACTAGGGCAAAGTATCTAGATAGTGATTATTGGTTAAATAATACCAGAATTGAGATCATCTCCCGTTTGCAGCAACCAATAGAGGAACAGATTGGGTATTCAATTCCAGACACGCTTGGTGGTTATTCAGGGAGCTCATCAAAGTATTATCAAAGGTTTAAACTCCAATCCAATCATCTCTCTTTTAACCTGACTCAGGAAAAAGATGCCGGTGAACCACTAAAACATCCAACAGGTTTTGACTTCAATTCAATGCATTTAGGACTCATGAATAATGGGAAACTTAAAAAATTGATAGTAGGTGATTTTAGTTTAAGTTTTGGTCAGGGTTTAGTGATATGGTCGGGGGGTGCTTTTGGAAAAGGGCGCGAAGTTATTAACTCAGTAGGGAGAAATGAACGAGGGTTACGCCCCTATACGTCGGCTCAGGAAAGCAATTTTTTCAGAGGTGTTGCAGCTACTATTGGCGATAAAAATGAAATTACATTCTTCTATTCTAGTGTGCCTCAAACTGCTAGTATAGTTGGACAGGATTCTGTGCGATTTCCCTCATCATCGGGATTTCACCGAACATTGAATGAAATTGAAAGAAAGGATAACGTAAATCAAACAACGGTAGGCAGTAGATTAAGAATTAATACAAGAATTGGATTATTTGGAATAAGCGGCTACACTAGTAGATTTAACTCTACGGTGATTAGAGGGAATTCTATTTCTAATCTAAATGATTTTAACGGATCTACGAACGCAGTTTTTGGTCTGGATTATAGAGCCTTAATTGGAAGAAGCTTGATATTTGGTGAGGTAGCACGAAGTAACTCGGATGCTTTTGCAAGTTTAATTGGGATCGAATCAAATGTAGGAAGCTCAACCGATTTAGCAATTTTATATCGTGATTATGGCTCGAAATTCATTTCGATTTTTGGCGACGGTTTTGGTGAATTATCTGGTTCACCACAAAATGAAAGAGGGCTTTACCTTGGTTTAAGACATCGAATTTCGAATTACACGTTTAGCACGTATTTCGATCAATTTTTTTTTGAGGCTCCCAATGCCGGAATTAATGTGCCAAGTAGTGGTATAGATGTCCTTGCTTTAATTGAGGCTAAATTTAACTCGAAATTAAGTGGCTATATTCTGATAAGAAATGAATCAAAAGATGAAATTTTTGATTCAAAGGTTGAATCAGGCAGACTAGAACAATTAGTAGGTACCAGGTCGAGAAGTAATTTCAGAATTCAAATTCAACATCAGCCAAGTAAAAGGATTAGGATGAGAAGTAGGGCTGAGTGGGTTCAATTTAAAAGCGAACAGAATAATCCAGAAACAGGGTTTTTACTTTTCCAGGATTTAAGAGTAATTCTTTCTCGTAAACTTCTCCTGGATACTCGTTTTAGTTTGTTTGATACAGATAGTTTTGATGCTCGTGTTTATCAATTTGAGAATGATTTGAGATATGTACTAACAAATGTTGCTCTAAATGATAAAGGTCAGCGATGGTATCTGGTTTTCAAGTATGATCTTACAAATGAGCTTGAATTTTCAGCCAAAGTTTCGAGAACAATTATAGAAGATGCTCAGTTTTTGAGTTCTGGGTTAAATCAAATAGATGGAAATGAGCGTACCGTTGTTGGTATTCAATTAAGATGGGCAATGTAAAAATCATCAACATAATGACGACATTTCTTATATTCGATCTTTAATAAATTTATTTAATGACCTTAGAAGGCTGGACGGTTATCGGGGTAATTGCTACTTGCCTCGCACTATTAATTACGACTACCTACTCTGTAGATTTAATCCTGCTTGCTGGTCTGGGGTTTTTATTAGTTTCTGGGATTGTCAGTCCGGATGATGCATTGGCAGGATTTTCGAATGAAGGAGTTTTAACTGTAGCTGCACTTTATATTGTAGCTGCTGGATTGAGAGAAACTGGAGCAATTCAGTTTATAACTCAAAAAATAATGGGTAATACAACAACGGTGAGGGGAGCACAAACCAGAATAATGGCGCCCGTAATGGTGATGAGTGCATTCATGAATAATACCCCGATTGTTGCGTCTTTTATACCGGCGCTCGAACACTGGAGTAAGAAAACCCGAATTCCTGTTTCTAAGGTTTTGATACCTTTAAGTTACGCAGCCATTTTAGGTGGAACTTGTACAATTATTGGAACTAGCACCAATTTGATACTTAATGGACTTTTAATTGAAGAAGCTAGCGTTCGTTCACTTGGTTTATTTGAACCTGCGTTAATTGGTATACCTTGTGCAATTGCTGGTTTTATTTATCTCTTAATTTTTGGAGATAGATTACTTCCATCCCGAGGGGAAGCTTTCGAGTCTTTTAAAGATACCAGAGAATACACGATCGAGATGATAGTACCTGTAGGTAGTACGTTAGCCCGAAAAACAATTCAGGAAGCAGCGTTAAGACAATTACCGGGTCTATTTCTGGTTGAGATTCACAGAGAGGGTGCAGTTATACCGGTAGTTGGTCCGAATCAAAGATTGCGTGAAAATGATCGCTTAATTTTTGCCGGCGTTGTCGATTCTATTGTAGATATCCAAAACATTCAGGGGTTAGAACCGGCAACAGATCAGATTTTTAAACTTGATACCCCCAGAAGAAATAGAGTGTTAATTGAGGCTGTAATTTCTTCTTCACATCCTTTACGGGGTAGTTCTATTAAAGAAGGGGAATTTAGAAAACGATATAATGCTGTTGTTTTAGCGGTATCCAGAAGTGGGGAAAGACTTAAACAAAAAGTTGGTGATATTATTCTAGAAACAGGCGATACGTTACTTATTGAGGCAACTAGTGGATTTCTAACACGATTTAAGAATTCGAATCAATTCTATTTAATTAGCCCTATTGAAGGTGCTCCTGTTTCAAACTATGAAAAATCAGGTCTGGCATTGATCATTTTAACTGGTATGATTGCATTAGCCGGAACTGGACTCCTTAGTATGTTCCAGGCTGTAATTTTAGCTTGTGGTCTTATGATCGTTGGCGGGGTAATTAGATATACCACCGGAATTGATGCCATCGACTGGAAAGTATTAATCGCAATTGGTTGTTCGTTAGGTATTGGGTCAGCTTTAAAATCAACCGGGGTTGCAGATTTAGTTGCTACAAATGTACTTGATTTTGCCAGTAGCCATCTATACTTAACTATGTTAGCTACCTACCTTCTGACGTGGATATTAACCGAAATGATTACTAATAATGCAGCAGCAGTGTTAGTTTTTCCTATTGCACTTTCAGTCGCACAATCCATTGGAATTGACTTCATACCGTTTGCCATTATCATAATTATGGCGGCATCAGCAAGCTTTTCTACACCCTTAGGTTATCAAACAAATCTCATGATTTACGGTCCGGGTGGATACAGGTACACTGATTACCTCAAAATAGGGCTTCCATTAAATTTGATCGTAGCTTTTATCGTCTTATCTTTGGTTCCTCTCATATGGGACTTTTGAAATACGTTTTATTTTAATGATCAATTCTATCATCAAGCTGGCCGAGGAAGCTGGGGAAAAAATTCTCGGATATTACCAAGATGACATCGAGGTTACTTCTAAAGGTGATGATTCGCCATTGACGAAAGCAGATCTCGCCGCTCATCACCATATTGTAGATGGTTTAAAGGAGATTACCCCAGATATCCCAATAATTTCGGAAGAGTCAGGAGTGCCTGCATTTGATATTCGGAAAAATTGGAATACATACTGGCTGGTTGATCCACTTGATGGCACAAAGGAATTCATCAAGAAAAATGGTGAGTTCACAGTAAATATTGCTCTTATAAAAGAAGGCAACCCCGTACTTGGAGTAGTAAATGTTCCTGCACAAAACATCACATATTATGCTGAAAAAGGTGTTGGTACATTTAAGAAATTACCAGAAGGTTCTGTACAACAGATTATATCACCTGAGTTTGAAAAACCAGGTTCTGCAAGTATTGTAGTTAGCCGTTCACATGGTGATGATACTACAAAAAAGAAGCTTTCAAATATTGGAATCGAAGTATCCAATGAAGTGCCTTCTGGAAGTTCTCTTAAATTTTGCTTAGTAGCTGAAGGAAAAGCAGATTTATATCCCCGACTTGGACCAACTATGGAATGGGATACAGCTGCTGCGGATGCCATCTACCGATACTCCACCGATAGTGGTGAAAAGTATTCGCCACTAACTTATAACAAAGAAAATCTACTTAATCCCTTTTTCATAATTGGGATAAATGAATTTATCGACGCACAATCTTTATAAACATGACTGCATTAAGATCACATTCACATCTCAAAGAACTTGAAGATGAGGGCATTTATATAATGAGAGAAGTGGCTGCTCAATTCGAGCGTCCCGTTTTACTTTTCTCTGGTGGCAAAGATTCCATTGTAATGTTTCATCTGGCATTAAAGGCTTTCCATCCTGGTAAAGTGCCTTTTCCATTAATGCACGTTGACACTGGTCACAATTTTCTAGAAACTATTCAATTTCGTGATGAACTTGTTGCCAAATATGGAGTTGACCTGATTGTGGGCAGTGTGCAGGAATCCATTGATGAAGGTAGAGTTGAAGAAGAAACAGGCCCGGATGCTAGTAGAAATGCGTTACAAACAGTTACCCTACTTGATACACTAAAAAAACACCAGGTTGATGCCGCATTAGGTGGTGGTCGACGTGATGAGGAAAAAGCCCGTGCAAAAGAACGTTTTTTCTCACATCGTGACATTTTTGGGCAATGGGATCCAAAAAATCAAAGACCAGAATTATGGAATTTATATAACGGTCGAAAAAAGCCGGGCGAAAACTTTAGAGTGTTCCCAATTAGTAACTGGACTGAAATGGACGTATGGCAGTATATCGCACAGGAAGAGATCGAAATTCCATCCATCTATTTTGCCCATGAGCGAAAAGTCTTTAACCGTCGAGGTGTTTGGTTAGCGGATACTGAATTCATCAATAAAATGGATGATGAAGAAATCGTTACAAAAGTAGTTCGATTCAGAACTATTGGTGATGCTACATGTACCGGTGCTGTTTTATCTGATGCTGCTAATATGGAAGATATTATCCAGGAAGTTGCTTCTGCTCGAGAAACCGAAAGAGGTACTCGCCATGATGATAAGAGAAGTGAAACCGCAATGGAAGACCGTAAGAAACAGGGTTATTTCTAAAATTTTAATCGTGAGTTTAGACTTAAGCATCAAAAAAGTCCAATTCAATATTTTTACAGAGAATGAGTAATTACGATTCAGACAACGCATATTTAAACATGGACATGCTGAGATTTACAACAGCAGGTTCTGTTGATGATGGAAAAAGCACTCTGATTGGTCGACTGCTTTATGATTCAAAATCGATTTTTGAAGATCAAATGGAAGCCATCGAGAAAACCAGTAAAAGTAGTGGGGAGGAAGAAGTAAATCTGGCTCTATTAACAGATGGTTTAAAGGCTGAGCGTGAACAAAAAATCACCATAGATGTTGCATACCGTTATTTTGCAACACCGAAAAGAAAGTTCATCATTGCAGATACTCCTGGTCATACTCAGTACACCAGAAACATGGTTACCGGTGCCTCAACTGCAGACTTAGCCATCATTTTAGTTGATGCTTCAAAAGGTATTCTTACTCAGAGTAGAAGACATGCGTTTATTTCTTCATTATTGAAAATTCCACATCTCGTTGTTGCTGTAAATAAGATGGATTTGGTGGACTACAGCGAGGAAAGATTCAATGAGATTGTTTCAGACTTTAGAGATTTTGCGCACAAATTGGACGTGAGTGATATTACGTTTATTCCAATATCAGCTCTTAAAGGGGATAATGTGGTAGATAAGAGTGAAGCCATGGATTGGTATAATGGTTCAACACTTCTTTACCATTTAGAAACTGTAAAAGTTGATGCCGCGGATAATGTTCTGGACTTCCGATTCCCAGTTCAATATGTAATTCGACCAGGAATGCACTTTCGTGGATTTTCCGGACAGGTAGCTTCTGGTCATGTTCGTCCTGGTGACGAAATTATGGCACTTCCGTCCGGTCTTACATCGAAAGTGAAAGAACTCGTTACTATGGATGGAAACCTGGATATTGCGTATCCAAGAGACTCCATAGCAATCACACTTGAAGATGAAATTGATATCTCTCGCGGAGATATGATCGTTCGAAAGGATAATGTTCCGACTATCAGAAATGAATTCGAATCGTTTTTGTGTTGGATGAACGAAAAAGCTCTAGACACGAATAAGCAGTATATCCTACAGCATACTAGTCGACAAGTTCAGGTTTTTATTGAAGAGATTTTCTACCGCATGAATGTTGATACGCTTAGTAGAGAAGATACAGATGAGCTGAAGCTGAATGAAATTGGGCGTGTTAAACTTAAAACAAGCCAATCGCTGTTCTTTGATCCTTATCAGATCAACCAAAAAACAGGTAGTTTTATTATCATCGATCCGACAACGAACGTAACAGTTGGTGCCGGTATGATTCGAGCAGGTTCAACGAGCTCGAAGAAGGTTGATCTGGTAGAAGCAAAAGATTTGGTATCACCGAATGTAACCTGGGAGCCGTGGAATATTTCTCGTGAAGAACGTGAAGTTCGAAATGGGCATAAAGCAAGAGTACTTTGGTTTACGGGAATTTCAGGTGCAGGAAAAAGTACTATTGCAAAAGCACTAGAGAAGAAATTGTGGGAAGACAATAAGCAAACCATACTTCTTGACGGTGATCAGGTACGCCACGGGTTAAATGGCGATCTAGGCTTTACTGCAAAAGATAGAAAAGAAAACATACGTCGTGTTGGTCATCTTGCAAGGTTGTTTTATGAACATGGTAATGTGGTTCTTTGTACGTTTATTTCTCCTTATGCTAATGACAGAGAATTTGCTAAGTCACTAATCGAAAATGAAAGTGACTTCCTCGAGATTCATGTGACTTGTAACCCAAAAACTGCCCAGCAAAGAGATCCAAAAGGATTGTATAAGAAAGCTGCTGCAGGCGAGATTACTGGGCTTACTGGTTATGATGCAGAATACGAGGCACCAATGAATCCGGCTTTAACTATAAATACGGATGAAGTGAGTGTTGATGAGGCTGTGAAGCAAATACTGGAATTGAGTTTATAGAGATAATAGGACGTATTTCATAATGATTTAAGGGCAATGTAATGCTATTTAATTCAATAGATTTTGCAATTTTTTTGCCTGTTGTCTTTTTTCTCTATTGGTTTGTTTTAAAAAGAAGTGTAAAAGGGCAGAACATACTAATTGTTCTTGCTAGCACGTTTTTTATGGGTGGTGGGATTGGCGTTTTTTATCTCTCATTCTATTTAGTACACTGGTAGATTATTTCGTTGGACTCAAATTAAGTTCAGTAAATAAACCCAAATCCAGAAGGGGGTTACTATTATTAAGTATATTAGTAAATCTTGGTTTTCTTGGATTCTTTAAATACTACAATTTTTTTCTGGATAACTTTATTGAAGCATTTTCTTTTTTTGGAAGAGAAATCCAGGGTAATTCTTTAAACATAATTCTACCAGTAGGTATTAGCTTTTATACCTTTCAGACTCTTAGTTATACCATTGATGTCTACAAGAAAAAACTGACACCAACTCGTGATTTAATTTCATTTGCTGCGTTTGTTAGTTTTTTTCCACAATTAGTTGCAGGCCCTATAGAAAGAGCAACTCACTTATTACCCCAATTTTACACAAAAAGGACATTCGATTATCCTCTGGCTGTTGATGGTTTGAGGCAAATCATCTGGGGATTATTTAAGAAGGTTGTTATTGCGGATAATTGTGCAATGTATGCGAATGAGATTTTTAATAATTCTGCAGATCATTCTGGGGGTACATTAATTCTTGGAGCGTTGTTCTTTACTTTCCAAATTTACGGAGATTTCTCCGGCTACTCTGATATTGCCATTGGTACATCCAGGCTTTTTGGTTTTGATTTAATGAAAAACTTTGCGTTCCCTTATTTTTCAAGAGATATCGCAGAATTTTGGAGAAGATGGCATATATCACTTTCTACATGGTTTAGAGATTACCTTTATATCCCACTGGGAGGGAGTAGAGGTGGGACATGGATGAAAGTGAGAAACACATTTATCATTTTTATTGTAAGTGGTTTTTGGCATGGTGCAAATTGGACCTTTATCGTTTGGGGTGCTTAAAACGCTATTTACTTCTTACCATTATTACTTATGGGTAAGAACAGAAGTAATCTGGAAGTAATAGCTAAGGATAAATGGTTTGGTAGCTTAAAAGAGTATGTAGGAATGTTCAATACGTTTGCATTGACAGTAATTGCCTGGATATTCTTCAGAGCGGAAAGTGTACAACATGCATTTTCGATATTGAGAGAGGTCTTTTCTACAACCGTCTTAAAAATTTCAAATTTTGGAGACCCGGCTCAGATTCAAATAACTATCATATTGGTACTAATATTTTTAGTTGTCGAATGGTTTGGTCGTGATGAAGAGTTTGCATTATCAAGATTCAATAGCAGAGTTTCGAATGCCTCATTTCGTTATGTTATATATTATGCTATTACGATTTCCCTTTTTTGGTTCGGTGGTCAACAACAAGAATTTATTTATTTTCAATTCTAAGCGATGATTACATTTCTAAAAAAGATTTCTTTTTTCATATTTGGTTTTGTTGTTCTACTTATTGTAAAAACTTCGTTTACACCGCCATTTTCTGGAAATGAATTATTAAAGGCAAAGTTTCGCGATTATTACGCAACTAGTGAAGACTATAACACTGTTTTTTTGGGTCTAGCAGAATATATCGTCACTTCAATCCGCAATTATTTGATTCATTACTGTTTAATCATGAGGTCAAGTCATATAATCTCGGTGTACCCGCTGTTTTTAATCCAGAGATATATCATATAGTTGTCAATTTTCTAGAGAACTATAATGAAAATGAAGGGAACTTAGATTATCTATATGTTGAACTGCTTTATTTAAACGATTTATCTCTTGATAATGCTGTAACATCCCGTGGAAGTTATTGGAATGACCTAAAAACTTTGAATTTTGCATTCAATTATATCACTGAATCTAGTAGGGGTTTAACGTATAAACTTAAGATTTATAGTACATATACAATAAGTCATGTATATCGATACCTAGATTTTAATTATTTAAAACCTGAGAACACAACTATTAATTTGAATTTTGATTTAATGACAAATGGTTTCTTGCCGTTAGATAAAGAAATAAAGCTAAGAGAGAATCAAGTTTTAATTGAAAGAAATCAAGAATTTAAGAATGACAATGTTTCATTTATAGAGAATACACTAATTGCTTCGTCCGAATCTATATCAAAATATGAAAAAGGAAACATCATAAGAGAGCATTTATCCATTTTAAACGAACTTCTAGATTTGAGTTCTGAAAAGAATATTGAACTATTCTTTGTGATTTCACCACAGACAAGCGAGCATTATTTCAGGGATATTATACCTTTATTAACAGAAATGAATCAAAGTTCATTTTTCTTTTATTCTAACAAGGATACATATTCAGAATTATATGATCCACAAAACTATTTTGATGTGGGGCACCTAAATGAAAATGGGGCAAATCTATTTACTAAAGTTTTTGCGGAAGATTTTAAATCCTATTTGGAAAATTAGCTGTAAACCTAATAGCTAATTCTGATAACAATTTTGTAAACAGAATCTCAAATATGAGTTATTAAGACTCTTCTTTGTAATACTCAGAATAATAGGTTCTCTTGTAGTACGAGTAATTTGTGTAGTAGTCGGTACTTTTTTCAGGGTCAAAAGCATTAAGAACTAATCCGAGAACATCGGCTTGTAAGTGACTTAAACCATCAAGTGTGAATTCTAATTCTTGCTTTGTTGTAGTATTAAACCTCGAGACAATTACCAAACCATCAACTAGACGAAGTAATGAAGCGGAATCAGAGATAATACCATAAGGTGCTGTATCCAAAATAATATGATCATAACGATCTTTAAGCTTATCAATTAGCTGTTTAAGGCGTTTACTATCAAGAACTGTTGCTGGTTCGGGGGTTTTCTTACCTACCGTTAATAAATCAACATTTGGTGCAACTGTAGAGTTGATAATTTTGCTAAGGCTAACAGTTTCAAATAAAGTCTCAGTTAGTCCTGGTTCTCTATTTTCACCAAATACTTTATGCTGAGTTGGTCTTCGCAAATCTAAATCGATTACTAATACAGATTTTTCTGCTTCAGAAAAGGTTACGGCTAGATTAGCAGCCACTGTGCTCTTACCCTCTCCTTTGTTAGCAGAAGTTACCATTATTACATTGTAATGCTTATCTGGATTAGCATAAACAACATTAATTCTAAGACGACGATAAGCTTCTGATAATGGAGAAATATGGTCCAGAAAAGTGATTAACTGATTGGAAACAGATCTGTCATCGATCTGGGTTCTCTCTAGCGGATTTAAATTATTTAAAATTTTGAAATCAGGAATTGCTCCCAGAAATGGATACCTAAAGCTTTTTAATGTGTCTGTCGAGTTTATTTTATCATTTAGTGCCTCCCTGATAAGTATGAAGCCAATCCCGATAATTCCACCAAGTAAAAATCCAATCACAACCCAAATTGTTTCTTGAGGTCTAATTGGATTATTAGAAATTATTGCGAAATCGAGAGGGCGGCCCATTCCGAATTGGGTTCTCTCCCACAAACTCATTTCAGAATATTGATTAGAAACAAGCATGTAGAGATCTTCATTAATTTTCACATCTCTTCTAATACGAGCAAGCTGAATCATTTCCGATGGAAGTGCTTCAATATTTGCATTCAGATCTTTTAGTCTATCATCAATAACGTTTATTTGAGATTTAAACTGAGACTGTTGAATCTGTCTGTCAATAAGTTGAGTTGAAATATCAATAATACGTTGTCCAATGCCAATGTTATCTCTTGCCAAAAAGGTTAAAAATAACTCTGATTCAGAATTGATGATTTGATCAGTTAATCGTTCAATTTCTGTTTCCAGTTCCTTAACGCGCCGATCAATATTAAGAATTCGGGGATTATCAGTTTCATTTCGCAATGAAGGATTATTTGACAGAAGCAAGAACTTTTCAGTCTTTAATTCGGAAATTTCGTATTGATACCTCTCAACTAAAGTTGGAATACTTGCTGCAAACTGTCTACTTAACTCAGGCTTAATCTCATCTAATTGTTCCTGTAGTATTTCAATATTCGAGTTTACAGCCACTAATCTAACTTCCAGGTCTTGTTTTTGAGTCTCAAATGCTGCAATGTTCTCAATTACTTTTCTTGTCTGCACATTTACATCAAGAAGTTGAGTTCTATCCATAAATCTCTCTAAGCTATCTTCCATTAGAATAAGTTCTCGTTCAAAGTTTTCTTTCTCTTCACTTAAAAAAGACAATGCAGAAGTCGCCATTGTCCTATTTTGAAGAGTTGAAATCCTTGAATAGGTATTCATAGTTAAATTGGTAAGATAAGTGGCTTCAAAAGGGGAGTAACTTTCAAATGAAATGCGAACCAAATCGGTATTTCTACTAACCTGATCAGCAGTCATTGCAGCTCTAATTTTGCCTGAAACCCAATTCCTGGAAATATCTGTTGAATCCTTAGGATAGTCTTTCCAAAGAATTGGAAGCTTATTTCCTTCTTCGTCATATCTCTTAGCAATAACACTATCTGCAAGATCTTCACTTAGAGTTCTTGAATTCAAGATTTGCAGTTCATTGGCAATTGTTGAACCAACCCCAATTCCGTAAGTAGTTGTTAATAAGTTTGATAAATCTGAACCTGCATATGAGTACCTATTTTTACTCTCACTAATAAATAAAGTACCTGAAGTGCTGTACACGGGAGTCTGGAGATAAGCTAATATTCCCGATCCTATTGTAAATACTAGAACAATGGTGATTAGAATCCACTTACTTTGTAGTAGTATATTTAACAGTCGAAATATATTGATCTCGATATCTTGGTCAGAATTTTTATTTCCTGAATAGTTAGTACTCTGACCGTTAATACCATTTTTGTGATGAGATAGATGGTCTCCCATTGAAATCAATTTCATTAATAAAGTAAGCTACAAATATACAGAATTATTGGTTCAATTTGATCTCTTTATATTCGTACTTTGCACTAATTGTTTCTAACACTATTTGTGCAATTCGAACGAATCTTAGTCCACATTGTCTAGAATTATATTGATATCAGATATTCATGCAAATCTACCGGCACTTGAGTCAGTACTTGAAGAGATTAAAACCTATGATTATGATGAGATTATCTGTCTAGGTGATATGGTTGGTTATGGGCCTCATCCTAAAGAATGTATTGAATTAATCTCATCTACAGGAATGAAATGCGTTAAAGGTAATCACGATGCAGGAGTAACAGGTGAGTTAACAGAAAAGCATTTTAGAAATCCCAACAGAAAATTGATTCAACAAACGAAGAACATACTATCAGGCTCTGAAATTAAATGGTTAAGAGATCTTCCTGTAAAAATCGAGTCGACAGATGGTTCATGGTTAGCAGTACATGCAAGCCCCATTAACCCATTAAATTGGAATTACCTGGAAAGTGCGATTCAGATTAGAAATATGCTAAATACTCTGAGCTCTAGGTTTTGTTTTGTTGGGCATACCCATATACCGGCATTTGTTGCACGAACATTTGGCATAACCTCCATACAAAACGATGGAAACTATTTAATAAACCCAGGCAGTATAGGTCAATCAAGAGACGGTGATTACCGAGCATCATATTGTTTACTCGATACAGACAATAATACATATAGTTTTCATAGAGTAGCATATAATTTAGAGAAAGTAGTTAATGATCTGGAAATAATGGGCTTCTCACGGAAAAATGCAGAACACTTAATGCGAATTAACGCATAATAAATTCCTATATTAAAAGTTTACTGATACCAAATTTCAAAGACGTTGAAAAAATTATCCTATGTATTTCTTTTCACAGTAATGGCTACAATTACTGTATATGGGCAGTCGCGGCAAACGCCAGTTTCACAACAATTTAGAGAAGCTTCACGCATAATTCGAATTGCAGAGCCTGGAGAATTAGCAGATTCTATAAATGTTTGGGGGGATATAAGTTCTGGTAGATATTTAATTCCTAGAGGTACCACTTTATTAGAACTGATGACATATGGTACCGGACCTAATACTATAAATGATACACAAACGAGACTAGATTGGTCAAAGTTACGTGTTGAAGTGTACATCAATGAATTTAATGAAGATGAAAATAGATTTGATGTGACAGAATTTACTTACAGATTTGAAGAACCTCTACCTATTGAAATGCAGACCTTTGCTTTAAAAAATAATCATACAGTAATTTTAAGAGTAAAACGCAAACCGTCATTTCGAGATTATGTAGGTGTTATTGCGCCAGCTATTTCAGCTATTGCAACAACATTATCAACCATTCTTCTTATAGAAAGACTTTAATCATTTCTTAATTTCATTTTATAAAAATAAAGTATAACATTGAGTAATTATTTTACTCAATGTAGGAATGTTAGATGCTCTTATCTCGTCCAAAACGAGATTAAAATTATTATTAAGATTCTTCATTAATCCGGAATCCAAAGCTTATTTGAGGGGATTGGAACAAGAATTTCATGAAAATACTAATTCAATTAGGGTTGAGTTGAATCGATTTGAAGATGCAGGTTTTATTGTTTCTGAAAAGCTGGGAAATAAAAAAATGTATAAAGTAAATAGAAACTTCCCCATGTATTCAGAACTTCATGCTTTAGCAATCAAGCATTTCGGTATTGATAAGATCGTAGAGAATGTACTTTCAAAATTAGGGGATGTAGAATCTGTATTTCTTACAGGAGATTTGGCTCGAGGTCTGGATTCAAACATTGTTGACCTCATAATTATAGGTGAAAAATTAGATGTTGTATATTTAAATACCCTCATAAAAAAAGCTGAAAAGAAAATTCAACGCAGGGTACGCTATATCCTTTTCAATTCTATCGATGAGTTTACAATTGACGAGCCTTTATTGCTTATATATGCAAGTGAAAATAAAATTCAAACAAACAACTAAAGCGACACAAATTACATGAAAGCTGTAATTCTAGCTGGTGGACTTGGAACCAGGCTAAGCGAAGAAACTCAAACCAAGCCAAAACCAATGGTTGAAATTGGTGGAAAGCCAATTTTATGGCACATCATGAAAATTTATTCAAGCTATGGAGTAAATGAGTTTATAATTTGTGCTGGTTATAAAGGCTACATCATTAAAGAGTATTTTGCCAATTATTTTCTTCACATGTCAAATATTACCTTTGATATGAGTTTGAATAAAATGGAGGTGCACTCTAATAATTCTGAACCTTGGAAGGTTACCATTGTTGATACCGGTGATGATACAATGACAGGTGGCCGAATTAAGAGAGTTAAAGAATATATTGGTAACGAAACATTTTGTATGACTTATGGCGATGGGGTATGTGATGTAAACGTTAAATCATTAATAGATTTTCATAACTCGAAAAATAAATGGGCTACTGTAACGGCTGTTCAACCAGCTGGTAGATTTGGTGCTATTAAAATGGATGGCACTACAATAACTTCATTCGAAGAAAAGCCTGAAGGTGATGGAGGTTGGATTAACGGGGGCTACTTTGTACTAGAACCAGAAGTATTAGACTTAATAGATGATGATAGCAGCATTTTTGAGCGTAAACCGATGGAAAGGTTGGCAGAAAAAAGAGAAATATCAGCGTTTACACATGATGGTTTTTGGAGACCAATGGATACACTGCGAGATAAAAACTATTTGGAAGATAAATGGGATTCAGGAACAGCACCATGGAAGGTTTGGTAGATAGAAAATTTTGGAATGGAAAGAAGGTTTTTTTAACCGGGAATACAGGCTTTAAAGGTAGTTGGCTAACTGTCTGGTTACTTGAAATGGGAGCTAAAGTAGTAGGATACTCAAATGAAGTTCCTACTAACCCAAGCATATTTGAAGCTGCAAATCTTAAGGAGAAAATCCATTATATCGAAGCAGATATAAATGATTTTCAAACTCTCAATTCATCAATTATTGAAGCAAAGCCAGATGTTGTTTTTCATCTAGCTGCGCAACCGCTGGTTAGATTATCATATAAAACGCCGATTGAGACCTATGAAACCAATGTGATAGGTACAATTAAAGTACTCGAGGCTATTCGAAGTGTGCAAACTGTTCGATCTGCTGTCATGATTACCACGGATAAATGCTATGAAAACCGAGAATGGGAATTCGGTTATAGGGAAATAGATCCAATGGGTGGATATGATCCATACTCGAGTAGTAAAGGAGCCGCCGAATTAGCAATTAGTTCCTATCGGAAATCATTTTTTCAAGACTCTGATACTAAAATTTCTTCCGCGCGAGCAGGTAATGTAATAGGTGGTGGCGATTGGGCAGATGATCGATTAATTCCTGATTTAGTTCGTGGTGCCACAACAAACACGAAAGTGAAGATTAGAAACCCCTTAGCAATTAGACCCTGGCAGCATGTTTTAGAACCGCTATCAGGATATTTAGTGCTTGCGCAAAAGTGCTTCAATGCTGAAACATATGCTGATGACGCCTGGAATTTTGGTCCTGAAAATAACGATGCCAAAAATGTGGAATGGATTTCAGATTTGGCATCAGAAGTTTGGGGTGAAGAAGACTTGTGGGAACTTGATGTAGAGAATCATCCACATGAAGCAAAATTTTTAAAATTAGATATTTCAAAGGCATATCAATTGCTTAAATGGAGCCCAAAATGGGATGCGAAAGAAGCTGTTACCCGAACGATCACATGGTATAAAGACTTCTATGAAGGTAAAAAAACACCATCAGAAGTATATCAGATGTGTGTAAAAGACATTAATGACTATTCAAAAAATTAACTTTATGAGTTCAGAAGAAAAAAGACAACAGATTAAAGACTTATTGCCGGATTATTTTAAAGCGACCTGGCCAGAAAAAGAGTTTATACCAGGTGAATCATCTATTCCGGTATCCGGTAAAGTTTTTGATTCGGAAGATTTAGAATATTTGGTGGATGCTAGTCTCGATTTTTGGTTAACAGAAGGGAGATTCACCGATGAGTTTGAAAAAAAGTTCGCAAAATGGTTCGGAGTCCGCGTATGTGCATTAGTTAATTCTGGATCTAGCGCCAATCTAGTCGCACTTTCAGCTTTGACTAGTCCACAGCTTGGGGATAGAGCATTAAAACCCGGTGATGAAGTAATAACTACCGCTGAAGGCTTTCCTACTACAGTAAATCCAATTATTCAGAATGGTTTAGTACCTGTATTTATTGATGCTGAATTACCAACTTATAATATCGATGTTACAAAGATAGAAGAGGCAATTTCAGAGAAAACAAAAGCAATAATGGTTGCCCATACGTTGGGAAATCCATTTGATATTGGCGAAGTGATGAGAATTGCTGAAAAGTACAACTTATGGGTCGTTGAGGATACTTGTGATGCACTTGGCGCTGAGTATAATGGGCAAAAGGTGGGTACTTTTGGTGATGTATCTACAGTCAGTTTTTATCCGGCTCATCATATTACAATGGGCGAGGGCGGTGCAGTTTTGAGTAAACATGTGAAATTGAAACGTATTATCGAGTCATTCAGGGATTGGGGTAGAGATTGTTGGTGCCCACCAGGTACTGACAATACCTGTGGAAAACGTTTTGAATGGCAGCTTGGAGAATTACCTTATGGATACGATCATAAATATATCTACAGCCATATAGGTTATAATCTTAAGTTAACCGATATGCAAGCTGCTGTTGGTGTATCCCAGTTAAAGAAACTTGATGGATTTATTGAAAGAAGAAGGGAGAACTATACCTACTTAAGAAAAAAACTGGAGCAGTTTGAAGAATATTTAATTCTGCCTGAAGCAACAAAGAATAGTAAACCTAGCTGGTTTGGCTTTCCAATAACTGTTAAAGAAAATGCGCCATTTACCAGGAATGAATTGGTTGGTCAGTTCGAATCAAATAAGATTGCAACACGCTTATTGTTCGGCGGAAATTTACTTCGTCAGCCAGCTTATCAAAATGTAAATTATCGAGTGGTTGGCGATATCAAAAATGCTGATGTGGTGATGAATCAAACATTATGGATAGGTGTTTATCCAGGCTTAGGAGAGCCACAGTTCGATTTTATGGCAGAAGTAATTTCAAAATTGATAGAAAAGAAGACGCAGTAATATCTAGGTATGAAATTCTTAGAAACTGAAATTCCAGGGTGTTTTCTTCTTGAAAGCTTTAATCATTCGGATAAAAGGGGTGGGTTTGTAAAAGCTTATAATTCAAAATTTTATCAAACGAATGCTTTCGATTTTCACATAAAAGAAATCTATTACACATGGTCATCACCAGGGGTGTTTAGAGGATTTCACTTTCAATTACCTCCAGATGAGCATTCTAAAATTGTATTTTGTAATTACGGCTCTGTAAGAGACTTTGTAATAGATCTAAGAAAAGACTCTAAGGTGTATGGAAAACTCTTCGAATTTGAGCTAAGCGACAGTAACAGGAGAGCTATATTAATACCAAAAGGTTGTGCCCATGGTTTTTTTGTTCCGGAAAAAGATTCGATGCTAACATATCTCGTAGAAACTGAATACTCTCCTGATAATGATACTGGTATACACTGGTCATCTTTTAAAAATGAACTTTATATTTCAAATCCAATTATTTCGGAGAGAGATCAGGGTTTTCTGAAATTTAAATCATTTAATAGTCCGTTTTAAATGAAGGTTTATTTAACAGGAGCGACAGGGTACTTGGGAGCGAGTTTAGCAGCAGATTTCTTTAAAAGAGGAGATAAAGTTGCAATTTTAAAGAGAAATGATTCAAGTTTAGATTATCTAGATAAAATAAGTGATGAAATCACATTTTATAACTATGAAGATAATTTTCAATCTATTGACAAATCATTATCAGACTTCTCCCCTGATTTAGTAATTCATCTTGCCTCTTTTTACATATTTAAAGCAAGTCCTTATGATATTGACAATTTAATAGATAGCAATATAAGATTGGGTATATATTTATTGGAATCTATGGTAAAAAATGAGGTTCGATATCTAATAAATACTGGAACATCTTTTGAGCACTTTGAAAACTCTAATTATAATCCATCAACTCTTTATGCTGCTACAAAATATGCTTTTCAGAATATTTTAGAATACTATATACAATCAAAAAAAATCAAAGCTGTAACATTAAAGCTATTTGATACCTATGGTAAGGGTGATAAAAGGAAAAAACTATTATGGTTATTAAAAGAAAGAATTCAAGATCATAAATCGTTAAAATTATCAAAAGGGGAACAGCTTTTAGACCTGTTATTTATAAAAGACTTACAACGGGCGTATAAAATTGCGGTAGATTCTCTTATGGATGGTAAATTAAATGGTCAAGTTTTTGCGCTTAGTGGAAATGATAGGGTGACTTTAGTTGAACTGATAAGAATTGTTGAGGAAATAACTGGGAGAGAAATAAATAAAGACTTAGGAGCATATCCATATCGTGAAAGAGAAATCATGATACCTTGGAATCGATTCGAAACTTTACCTGGATGGCAACCTGAATATTCGTTAAAAGAGGGTCTTAAAATCTATTTTTCTGAATTCTTGTAAATATGCTTACTGAAGAAAAAAAACCAAATTTATTTGTAATTGGTGCGGCAAAAAGTGGCACAACCTCTTTATGTTATTATCTAGATCAGCACCCAAGAATTAACGTTTCTAATCCAAAAGAGCCAAACTTTTTTGCAACAGAATTAACCGATGAATATAGAAAAACTCTTAACTGGAATGATTATTTAAAATCATTTGATTGGGGCAATTTAGAAGTTGAATATTTTTGCGATGGTTCACCAACAAACCTACCCTCTCCATACGCCGTAAAAAATATTCTTGATATAAACCCAAGTTCCAAATTCATTGTCATTTTAAGAAATCCAATTGATAGAGTGTATTCGGCACATGCTCAACGTTTATTAAATGGAGATGAAAATGAAAAGGATTTTTTTAAAGCATGGAATTTACAGGAAAAAAGAAAGCAAGGAAAGAATATACCTGCCAGATGTATCGAACCTTTAACACTTCAGTATAAAGACCGAGGATCTATTGGAAAACATTTGGAAAATGTTTTAAAACTTGTTGAAAGAGATAATTTACTGATACTATTTTTTGATGATCTAAAAGCGGATGCAGAAGGGACGTATATGCAGATTATGAAATTTCTAGATTTAGAAATGCCGCCTGATTTGGATTTTACCATTAAAAAGAAAAGGGTTGCTGTAAAGAATGTTTTTCTTCACCGTTTAAACAAAAGACGCCCTAAAACTTTACAGTTATTTAGTAATTCTATTAAGAGAATATTAGGTGTTAAAGCATTTGGTATTGCTGAATTAATTGATAAAAATAATATTTCATCGCCTAGTGATACAAAGATGCCTTCAGATATTAGAAGATTTCTTGAGGATGAGTTTGATGAGGATATTCGAATAATTGAAAGAATAACAGGTCGAGATCTAAGCTCTTGGAGAAGGCAAGAATGACCTTAAAACAAAAAGCCATAAAAGGTGGTTTATGGAGTGGATTTGGTAGGTTAGTTCTTCAGCTTTTTTCATTTGTTACAAATATTGTAATGGCCAGAATTTTGGCACCAGAAATATTTGGTATCTATGGTATGATGATTGTTATTACAAATTTCATCAAACTTTTTCAAGAATTGGGAATTGGGGCTTCCATTATAGTCGACCATGAGATAAATCAAACACAAATATCGTCTTTGTTCTGGCTGAATATGATGGTTTCAATACTTCTAACCGTCATTTGTATTATCTTAACCCCTGCAATTGCAATTTTCTATGGTGAACCTTCAATAAATGCATTATTGCCAATTATTGCGCTAAAATTTCCTATAGGCGCTTTCATAATGGTTCCGAATAATATCATGAAGCGTGATTTGAAATTGAAGAAAATTGCAATGATAAGTGTAGCGGCAATAATACCAGCTAGCATAATTGGAATAACCGTTGCATCCCTTGGTTATGGTATTTGGGGGCTCATCGCTTTAGAACTAAGTACGGTTGTAATCTCAGCAGTACTATATGGAATATTTGCAAGGTGGTTGCCTTCATTTTCTTTCAAATTAAATGAAATTAAACCACACCTTCGATTTGGGATAAATTTGCAGTTAGGAAATCTTGTTAATTATGCCAACAGGAATGCTGATAATTTAATAGTTGGTAAAATGTTAGGCGCAGATGCATTAGGTTTTTATCAAATGGCTTATAAGTTAATGTTATGGCCTATAAAGAGAATGTCTTCTGTAATGACAGATGTAATGTTTCCATCTCTATCAAAAATTAAGAATGATAAAGCAAGAGTTAAGAAAGCTTTTATTGAAGCAAGTAGGCACATTGCATGGTTGGTTTTCCCCTTTGTAGGATTTGTATTTGTAAATGCTGAAAACGTGATTTTTACAATCCTTGGTGAAAAATGGCTACCAGCAGTCCCAATTTTTCAGATTCTCTGTTTGTTGGGTATAAATCAGTCCATCATGACAAATATGAGCTGGATATTCTACTCCCAGGGTAGAACAGATATGAGGCTAAAAAAGTCATTGGTAATGCTACCAATTTTCCTTACTTCTTTCTTTGTTGGGCTTCGATGGGGTGTTACAGGTGTAGCATTCTGTTATACGATAACTAGTTTTATTTCTTCCCCATTTATTCTTAATTATGCAGGTAAGTTAGTTAAGTTATCCGTAATCGATATTGTTAAAGAAGTATTAGAAATATTACTAGTAGTAATCATTATTTCCTGTGCAATCTATTATTTAGATAACTACATAATTAACGAATATATAAAATTTATAAGATTACTTATTAATCTATCAATTTTTTTGATCCTATATTTAATGTATATGTATCTAAGAAAAGATCAGACTTTTGTTTTTATAATGAGTGATATCATAAAACTAAATCTTAGGAAAGCTGATAAAGAATTGAAAAAAGAAGTATGAAAAGTATTCTATTAGTTGGAGATATCGTCGGCTCTTACCGCTCACAAACTCTAATCGAGTATTTAAGTAATAGAAATTATGAATATCGTTTTGTTTATATAAACTCCAAGTTTTATGAAAGAAAAGGTCGAGAATTAAGTACGCGAATTAAACGAAAAATTGGTCAATATATCCCATTCTGGTTTTATTTCTTATTAGTTCCGTTTATGGATATTATTTATTATTTGCCAATGAATTATGAACATATAAGTATAATTAAGTGGGCTAAATTTTTAGATAAAAAAATAATATCAGATTTTTATGTTTCATCATATTACACAGATTTATATAACAAAAAAATTAATAAAAATGATTATAACACAGGTCTAGAATTAATTAAAAAGAAAGCAGATTTAGTGTTATTAAATTCTTCAGATTCAGTACTATTTTTAAATATAAGCGAGTTCGTTTTTTTTAATAAAGTATTAGATAATGATTCTAAATTAGTTTCTAAAATTATCTGTCCATTGGTTACTCCATTTAGAAGAAAAGCAATACTTAATGGCTTAAAAGGTGAGAGAGATTGTATTAATTTTTCCTGGTGGGGAAAAGCTTCAGAGTTACATGGATTTGACCTAATAGTGGAGGTAGTTTCTCACTTTAACAAAATTTCAACAACAAAGTTTAAATTCCACTTTTATGAAATAAATAAAGACAGAGCCAATTTATTAGTTAGAACATTTGAGGATAAAGGACTTAAGGATTCAATAGAAGTTTATTATAAATCATCATTTAATACAGATTTGGAGCTACTATTAGTAAATAATTGTGATATTGCACTAGGTAGTTTTGGTGAAAGTGAAATGGCTGAGACTGTACTGCCGAATAAAGTGGTAGATGCAATATCGATGGGAATACCGATGATAACTAGAAGTACTAAAGCTATTGAAGAATTTAAATTACAAGAAAGCTGTGTATTTGTTTCAAAAGTACAAGTCGAAGATATAGTTAATAAGATAGATTATATTTTATCTAATAAATTTGATATAAATAGATTCCAAAAAATTGCAATTGATAAACATTTAGAATCATTCTCACCGATCAGATTTAACAATGACTTGAATAGGATATTAACAATTTAAATATTTGAAAAGTGAATAAAAGGGTTTCATATAATAAGCTTAAATATGAATTAACAACTCAATATCCATTATATAATTGGTTAAGAAATAAAATATCTAATATAAAATATTTATTTATACCATCGTTTAAAGTTTACTCAGGAACTAAAACACAAGCGCCATTTTTCATTATAGGTTCTGGTAGATCTGGGAATACATTATTAAGAGCAATTATTACTGTTAATAGTGAGATAGCGATACCCCCCGAGTCATATGTATTGGGACCGTTAGTAAAAAAATGGTCGAGAATTAATCATCTGCCCTGGAAGGATATCGTTAAAATTGTTATTGGTGAATATGAATCTCATCATAATTTTTATACTTGGGATATTAATTTTAGCGAGGCTTATAAAAGGCTATATGCCCTTAGTGGTAAAGACAGAAGCCTATCTCGATTGATTGAAGAGATGAATTTGTTTTATGCTGAAAAAAAATTTCCAAACGCTACTCGATGGGGGGATAAAACTCCGAAAAATACATTTTATTTGAATTGGATCAGGAAACTATATCCTAATGCACAGTTCATTCATATTATTCGTGACGGTAGAGATGTTGTTAAGTCATATATGAATGCAAGTTTTTGGAAACATGGCATTAAGGAAGCTGCAATTGATTGGATGGAAGCGGTTGACAGTGGTATTGCGTTAAGGAATCTACCAAATAATAGATATTTTGAAATCAGATACGAAGATTTAGTAAACAACCCTGAAATTGAAATACCTAAAATTTGCAGCTTTTTAAATATTCAGTTTGATGAGACGATGCTTACACCTTATAGAGTTGCAGATACACTAGGAGATTCCAGTAAAGATTATCATACTAACCTCGCAAAACCTATCTCCAATAAATCTGTTGGTTCTTGGGAAGAATTTTTCAATGAAGAAGAAAAGCTATTATTAAATGAATTGTTAAAAGAGGATTTAAACAAACTAGGGTACAGTTGAAATGGCAAAAAAAATAGATATAACTTTAAAATTTTATGTAAAACTCAGGTTATTAGAATTATACGCCTATTTCTCTAGTCTTTTTTTTCCAACCCCAAAAAACCAATTGAAAGTAGTAATTTTTGGTCAGGGTAGGACTGGGAGTACTTTACTTGAGAGTTTAATTGAGTCAACTGGGTATTTCAAAAAAAATGGGGAATTATTAACATCGAAATATATCGAAGTCCTTTGGCCACTTAAATTCATTTTAGGTAAAGCCAAAATTGCAGGTAAAGAGAGTTTCATTTTCCATTTAAAAATCTATCACCTAACAGCTGATAGAAAAACACCTGTAGATCCATCAGAGTTTATTAACTACTTATATAAAGCTGGTTGGAAAGTAATTTATCTGAACAGAAAAAATAAAGTGCGTCATGTTTTATCGAATTTAGTAGCCGATCAACGTGGTGGTTATCATAAACATGATGGAAAAACTGAAAAGTTTAAATTAAATATTGATCTGGATCAGTTTGATATGATGATCAATAATCGTTTTATGTATACGAAACAGGAGAGAGAAATACTTAGCAATATTGATTACCATGAAATTGTTTATGAAGAAGACCTCCAAAAACAAGAAAAACATAAGGATACAATAGAGGGAATAGCAAAATTTCTTTCATTAGATCATGATTCAATAAAAGTTAATACATCGCATAAAAAGGTAAATACCCAATCTCTTAGCGATTTAATAGTCAATCATGAAGAGTTTATAGCACATTTAAAATCTAATGGATGGTATCATTTTATAAATGAAGAATCAGATTCCTGAAATGAAAGAAAATGAAGTAATATTTAGCATTATAATTCCAGTTTATAATGATTTATCATCATTACAAGGACTAATTCCATTATTAGAAAAACAGTCGATTGATCGACATCTTTATGAAGTAATTGTGATTGATAATTGTTCAGGTGAAAGTATTACTGACGTCCTAAATGGTGATGAAAAGGTTTTATTTTTAAAGGAATGCACACACTTAAATAGTCCATATTCGTCTAGAAATAGAGGAATTGAACATTCCAAAGGTGAAATAATTGTATTACTTGATTCAACATGTTACCCAGAACCTGATTGGCTTGAACAGGCTCAGCTTTTTTTTGAAAAAGAAAAACCAGATTTAGTTGCTGGAGCAGTGGAATTTAGATTCCATGGAGATAAACCGACTACCGGAGAATTTTACGACTCCCTAACTAATATTAAGATGAAGGAGGCTGTTGAAGAAAGAAATGTGGCAAAAACTGCAAATTTATTTGTGAAAAGAAGTGTATTTGATCAAATAGGAAAGTTCGAAGAAGGGTTACGGTCAGGAGGTGATGTTGCCTGGACTCAAAAAGCCACAGAGAATGGATATTCTTTAAAGTTTTGTGACAGAGTGATAGTAAAGAAAGAAGCTAGAAAGTTATTTCAATTATTTAAAAAGCAGTATCGAGTTGGTAAAGGTCAACCAAAAATCTGGAGGAAGCAGGGTACTAATAAGTCGCTTATAAAGACTCTATTATCGACATTTAAACCGATTTCGTATAAAAAGTTTACAAAAACTTATAAGGAAGCCTGTCAAAAGAATGATATTTCGATACTCAGACTATTCATTGTTGCCTCGTTTGTCAGAATTATTATGAGAACCGCAAATACTATTGCGCTAATTAAAAGTTAAATGGCTAAAACTCTAACTGATCAAATATTATTTGAAACAGATACAGCATTACTTACCCAGAACAATAATGGTAGTTTTCCTGGTGGTCATAACGGTCCATATTTCGATATAGAGACACCAGTAAGAAATACAGCACATTGGGTATTTACGTTATGTAAAATGTATCAGAAAACTGGAGAGAAAAAGTATTTCAAACCAATAGAGCAAGGTGTCAAATATCTATTGAGTGATGAAGCCAGACCTATGAATGCATCATTTTACTGTAGGACAAATCCCCAAAAAGATCTAACAAATGGGGTTATTGGGCAAGCATGGGTAATGGAGGCTCTACTTGAAGTTACTAACACTCTAGATAGGGAAGATTGTTATAAGTTAGCTGAAGAAATTTTTCTGATGCACCCATGGCTTCCGGGACTTAAAGTGTGGAGGGTGGTTAATGTTGATGGCAGTTATAATGTTTATGATCCCACTTTTAATCATCAATTATGGTTTGCTGCCGTTGGTTCTTTACTAAAAAACACTGAGAATGCGCAGGAACTGAGTTTGTCTTTTCTTGAAAACTCGTTAGATATTCTAAAACTATATGATGATGGAGTAATTTATCATTTAACGCCGTTTCAAAAATTCAAGTTAAGTGTTGGCCAGGTAGTCAATAAAATTAACTACCTAAACAAGGTTAAACCATATTTTTTTAAAGAGAGTGAACTCTATAAAAAATCAGTGGGATATCATGCTTTTAACTTATATGCCTTTGGAATATTAAAACAGTCGTTTCCAGATCATAAAGTTTGGACAAGTAAGAAGTTTAAAAAAATCATGGACGCCTGTAACAAAAGTAAGTTCCAGGCTTTACAGAACAACAACAAATACTCATACCCATATAATCCAACAGGAATAGAGTTAGCATTTGCATTTGAGCAATTTGGTAATAATGATGATAGAGGTCAGTTTTGGATAGATAGTCAATTAAAAACGACTTCTGAGTCTGATTCCATTATGACAAAATCATCGGAGGATATTACAACGGCAAAAGCAAGGATTTATGAAGCTTGTAGGCTAAATAACGAGTATTCAATAAATCAATAAAGTATCGTTGAAGGTGCACAAGTATATATAGAGTTAACTTCTTTAAGTTCATTGTTGTATTCTTCAAAACCACTTTTTTGATAGGCATAATCCAATATTGGAATAAATCCACATCCATTAAAAGGGTCAATTTGCCGATAAGGCCAAACTTCTTGATCAATTACTGATGGACGCATGAAATCTGTTGCACTGAATATCATGTCTGAGTGTTCAGAATTTATAGCTGGATTTATATAGTTAACGTTGTCTCCAATTTTTAAAAGGAATACATGAGCAGTTAAGTTTAAGTTTGAATAGTGCAATCCTTTATTGCGTTTAACTTCATGTATTTGAACACCATTTTCATCAATCTGGGTTAGTATCCTTTTTTGATATACACTTTCAAGAGTTCGTAAGAGTGTTTCATTTTTTCTCGTCAAACTTGAATAATAGGCAACCTGAGCATCATACCATGTTGAATGATTATTTATATAATCCGAGGCAATTTTACCATGTCCACTATTAATTAGCCACTTATTGAATTCTCTAATCCATACAAATAATTCTTTTTCAAATTCTGTAGACCAAACTGGGCTTGATTTTAATAGTATTAAACTGTCGAAAATGTATATGAATACTCTACCTTGAATAATACCTGTAAAACTGCCATCAGAGATACCAGGGATAAACTGTGCATGTTGTAAATTAGGGTTCATTCTGGTTGTAGGAGATATAAACCATGCTTCAAGAAGAGAAATAGCTTTATTTGCAAACTTTTCTTCCGAAGTAATATGATAAGCAAACACCAAGTTGGTTATAGCAAAGCGTAGTTCTGATAATTGTTGCCTGTTATATAGGAAGACTTCAGGATTTCGCTGACCGTCGATTCTTATATAGGGTAAACCATTTTCAGAATCAGGATTTGGCCAGTAATAGGTAGACAAGCTAAGGAAGTCATTTGGACTAATGTTATCAATAGTAGCTGCTCTATTTACAACTGAAATTGGTTGGATGGATAGCAAGTTATTTGCCTCGTCTATAATTGAAATTGCTGAAGAAGGGATATCTTTTGGATTAGAATTATAAATAGATTTTAACTCATCTAGTTTATGAATGTTATATGTTATTGGATCATTGAACTGAAGTTCAAAACTTTGGGCATAGAAATACGGATCTAGATAATTACTATATCCGAATTGAAAGTGTTCGTTTCCAACATCTGAAATACCTTCGCAAGAGAGGCTAAAAAAGAATAGCGGTAAGACTATTCTTATGATATATTTTGAAGGTTTGGTCATACTAAATTATTAAAAAAATAAAGTAGAATTCAAAAGATAATAAGTGGAAAAAAAACAGTCTTTACAAAAAAATAATAAGAGGTTAACCATAATTATCCCCATTTTTAATGATTTAGAAAGACTTGAAAAGGTTCTTGATTCTCTAGAGAGACAAATTTCAGACGATAAATCAGTTGAGGTTTTTGTTGTTGATAATAATTCGACAGTTGATGTAAAGTCTTTTTGTGAAAAATATTTATTTGTTCACTATATCTTGGAAGATAAAAATCTGAATAGTCCATACTCTTGTAGAAATAGAGGTTTAGAGCGCGCAGAAGGTAGTATTATTGCATTTATTGATGCTACTTGTATTCCTGATGGTGAATGGTTGAGAAATGGACTACAAAATTTCGTGGATAAACAAGAGAAAATTGTTGCCGGAAATGTAGTCTTTGAATTAGATCACAAATCTACTCTGGCAAACATTTTAGATGGGTTGATTAGTGTTCAAATGGAAAGTGCAGTAAAAAATCATAAATGGGCATTTACAGCGAATCTCTGGGCTTCAAAATCATTATTTAATACATATGGAAAATTCCCGGAAGGAATAAGGTCTGGAGGTGATGTTAGATGGACAAAAAAACTAACTAATGATGGTGTAATAATTGAGTATGACGAAAATTGTATTATTTACAAATCAACAAGAGAATGGAACTCGCTCAAAAAAAAGAAGTGGAGAACAGCCATTTATCAAACTCAAAAATGGATCGATTTAAATGCAAGATTAATTTTTCTAAGGCATATCCGAGCTTTTCTAAAACTGATTTTTATTCCACCTGGTATTACTGATTTAAATGTTAGAAATCGATTATCAATTGAAGTTTATAATGCGAATAAAAGTATTGAGTTAAAGCTCTGGGTACTACGCTATTATTTAAATATTATTGAGGCTTTTGGAATTATCAGTGGAGGTTTACGTTGGTTACTCAGGATTTAATTGAAGTAAATGAATAATTCACTATAAAAAAGAAACAACGCGCCGACACCAAAATCTTCAGTGTTATTGAAATCAAAATTTATAGGGTTAGCCCCAACGGGTTGTACACTCAATAGTTTTCCATTTTCAATAAATGAATTAAGCCCACTATAACATTTATTTATTGCCTCAATGCTAATTTCTTCACTTAAAAAGTGATTATTTCTGCCCCAGGTAATACCAAAACATAAAAGAGCTGATCCGCCAGTGTCATAGTTCGAATATCTGTTTTGATTAGCCAGGTCTAGAGTCCATAACCCATTTTCATTTTGTAATTGAATTATCTTATTCGATAATTCTAAAAACTTTGAATTATAATAATTGTATTCGAGCGTATTTTTTGGGGTATATTCAAGTAACAGAGCTAATCCAGCTAATACCCATCCATTAGCTCTTAACCAGAACTCTTTTTGGCCGTCATTGTTTAGATTATTTCCATATCTAAGGTCACGATAGAATAAAGAATCAATTGATGAATAGAGAATATTGGCACTATTAATCCACTTATCATGAATAGATTGATGCACATCCAAATTATAATTGGTTGCGAAAATAGCTAAAGCTGGCGGAGCCATAAATAGAGCGTCGGCAAACCACCATGTTAGAGATGTATCGTTAAGATGGTTATACAGTGAGGATACTACTTGTGATTTATTATTGAGTTGAAAATCATTATTCAAATGGTGACTCAGATATAAATATGAAATGACTATGTTATCAGGATTTAAGGGATTACCATTAATTTTGTTATTAGTATTTGCTAACCAAATCTGAGATTGGGTAGACAAATAATTATCACGGCTGACCTCTGAAAACCTATATATACCGATCTGAAAAACTGCTGATTCCCAATCTGTTTTATAGTTAATTAGACTATTGGTTTGTGCATTTTCAAAAATTGATTTTGCTTCACTAATAAGTTCTAATTGATAACTATTCCACTCAATATTATCCTCGTTCTTAGTATCGCATCCAATAAGTGAAGCAATAGCAGCTAATAGAATAATAGAGGTAGAATAGAATCTAATATTTACTTGATATGAGTAAGCGGATTTAATTGTAAAAACCTTATCTTTGGTGCTTATAATATGATTTTAGTGAATTCCTGAAAGAAAATCACAGATTGGATTAAAAGAACTTATGCCTAAAAGGATATCTATAATTATTCCTACCTATAATTCATCTGCAGGTATCAAAGCCACACTAAATTCATTTAGAAGTCAAATAATCGTCGATGATATTCAATTGGAAGTTATTGTCGTCGATAATAATTCTAATGATAGTACCAGCATTGTTGTCCGGGACTTTGAACATGATTTTTATTCTTTCCTCTATATAAATGAACCTAAACAAGGTTCATATGCGGCAAGAAATTTAGGAATAAAACATTCTACTGGTGATTTAATTTGTTTTATAGATGCTGATGTAGAGGTTGGCAAAAGCTTTATAAGTAAAGTTGTGATGTATTTCGATTCTACGGATGTCGAATATGCCGGTGTAAATGTCAGAATGAAAAAAACAAGTAATTCATTGGCGGCTAATTACGACTTACTAACATCTTTTGATGTAAAAAAGAACTTAGAAAGAGGGAAATATTCCCCCACATTGTGTCTTATAATTAGAGCAAAGATACTTAAAGAAATTGGACCTTTTGATGATAGACTAGAATCAGGAGGGGATGTTGTATTTGGGCAATATGCCTTTAAATCAGGTGTTAATCAGGCATTTATTGAAGATATTGAAGTATCTCACCCCACCAGAAATACATTATCTGCAATCCTGAAAAAAGCTAGAAGGGTCGGAAGAGGATATGCAACACATATGATTTATTATCCAAATCATTTCGACCATGAAAAAAGATTCTTTTCTAGGATTAAGTTTTATTTACCCAGGAACCCTATTAGTCTCTACAAAAGATCCAAAATCTTAGGCGAAAATGTAACCTTTCTGAAATGTGTTCTTGTTTCATTGATAAATCCATTAGTCTCTTTAACCTATTTATTTTCATATAAAAAATACATGAGGCTTCACAATGAAAGCCAATGAGCGCAGAATTTTAAAGCTACTTGGTGGTAATGATTTTGGGGGGCAATTTATATGCGACTTGCAATTTCTTAGTGAGTGGAAACAAAAAGGTGTAATTGTTGATGCATATATTGTTGGGGATGGACCTTCAGTTGAAGAATACTCTAAGTTTTTAAATGAGTATAAAATACTACCAAAGTTAAGTTCAAAGTTTGGAGGTGGCATTGCCACAATATTAAAAGGGATATGGAATAGCTATATATATCCCAAAAAGATTAGAAAAGAACTTAGTTTAACAGATAATTATGATGCTATAGTTTATCAATCTCAAGGTTATGTACATTTAGCTTCAACTCTTTCAAAACAGCTGAATTGTAATAGTTACTGGTACTTACCAAACTCTATAAATAAGAAATTTGCAAAGCTATACTACAATGTAATATTACGCATTAGAAAAGTTATACCAATTGCAAACAGTAAATATACTAAAAATAGTTTAGGTAAAATTTGTGCGAAAGTAATATACCCTGGATTTAGTAAAGAACGACTAACATCGGGTAAATCATTGAGTTTTCGAAAAGACTTTAATATCCCCGATAATACGTTGGTTTTTGGTACAGCTGCTCGTTTAAGTCAAGATAAAGCTCAAGATATTCTGATTGAAGCATTCACTAAGATTCTAGGCGAAACATCAGAAAATAAGAGAGAAATTTGTCTAATAATTGCTGGTATAACAGATGATCAGGAATTTGCTAATTTATGTAGAAGATTAGCAGCAAATTTCCCAAATCACATATATTTTCAGAATAATGTCAGAGAAATGGGGAAGTTTTATAATTCCATCGATGTATATGTGAATTCGAGGCGCAATGCTGAGCCATTTGGTATAAGTATAGTTGAAGCTATGAGCTTTTCAAAACCGGTAATTTCAAATAATATAGGTGGCCCATCTGAAATTATAGTAGAAGGTAAAACTGGATGGTTTTTTAAAGCTCCGAAAGTTGAAGATTATTATAACCAATTGAAAAGTGTAATAGCTAGTAGAAATGAACTAAAAAAAATAGGTGAAAATGGATACAAACGATCTTTCAAATTTAGTACAGAACTAAATGCGGCTAATATGTTGAAGTATATTTTAAAATAAATGAAGGTAAATACCCTCTTAATTAGTTTTTTTATTTTTGGTATTTATTCAAGATTTCATCTTGATATAGGCCCACTTTCCATTCCCTATTTTATATCATTTGCATCTGGAATTAGCCTTCTAGTATTGAATAATTTCCGAGTGAATAAGATTAGCTTGAATTTCTTTATATACTCATTTTTATTCTCATTTATAATACTAGTCATTCACTTATTAATAACAAAAGACGTAAGTGTTCGGTCTATTATTGAGTCTTATATATTTCTGATATATTCAATTTTTTTAGCACTAATCTTTTTAGATGAAATTAGTCGGTGGTCTAATGAGTATCTTTCCAATTATTTGTATAAATCAATACTATTAGTTTTAGTATTATCAGTACTCGATATAATCCCTATTTTCCACTCATTGAATTTAGCAATATTAGATATAATGGGCGGCCACAATCAGGGGGAATTTGCCGGGGACAGAGAAGCGGCAATTTTCTTTGGGGTTAGAAGACCCTTCCCGCTTACTAAAGAACCTTCTCATGTATCAAAATATTTGTTCTTAGCATTGGCGGGTTGGTTTTTGTTATCAAAAAAGAAAAGCTATTTAAAATATATTGTTTTATCGATGATCACACTAATTGTAGTCAGGTCATCAATAACAATAGGCTCTTTCATAATGCTTTTCATCTACTTTTTAACATCTAAAAGTTCACGGCAAAATTTAAAACGTTACGCATCTGCAATTGTATTAGCAGCTATTACAACAATAATATTAGGTGGCTTTTTATTTAAAATATTGGAGCCTCGAATTAACGATCTAAGAAGTGGTAATGACATTAGTACAATGAATCGTTTGGTTAGGCCAGTGCTCATTCTTGAACAATCTATTGTCAATTATCCAATTTTAGGAGTAGGCATTGGTAATACTGAAAAACTTGCAGAATTATATGTCCAAGAATACGATCTCTGGGTAAATGAACAACTTGGTGATGGTTATACAATATCTGCATTATTAGCTCCGATTGCATATTGGGGATTAATTGGCTTTTTCTTTTTTATGATCCCCGTTATGTATTTTTTGAAACATAGATTTAAAATTCAGAACTCATCTGTTTTATTTATTATGTATGTACTTATTTCGTTATCGATGGCTGCTTTTAATACGGTAAATTATTGGGCATATATTTTTTTAATCTTTAGGTTTTTTGACAGCAAATCCAACTAAATAAATTATGCTAATTGTTTGTAATGGCGCTCCTAAAACAGGATCAACATGGGTGAGACACATTGTATCAAATATTATTAAGTACAATGATATTCCAGAGGATTATACTAACAAAGCATGGGGTCCAATAGGTGAGAAAAGATCTATCGCACCATATAAATTGAAAGAATTTTTAAACAAAGCTGACTATTCAAAACGAAATTATCTTTCAAAGAATCATTTTTATGATGAAGCAACCTATTTACTTCTTGATAATAATCCAGAAGTCAAAATATTCTGTATTGAACGTGAATTGAAGGATGTAGTTGTATCCTACTATTATCACCAGTTAAGAAAGGAAAACATATCAATTGAATTTGATAAGTATTATTGGAGGTATGGGCGTTATTTTGTTCAATTTATGTTGAACTACCAGAAGATTTGGCATCAAAAGAATAAAAAGGTTTACGTTTCTAGCTATCAAAATTTGAAATCAGATTTTAATCAAGAGTGTACTAAAATCGCTAATTTTCTAAATATCGAATTATCGGAGAATCAGATTAATGAAATCAAGCAAGATACTAGCATGGATTCAATGAGAAAAAAATGGGGGGAAGCGGATAAAAGTGATGATGAGGTAAAATTTTTTAGAAAAGGTGAAGTAGGGGATTGGGAGAATCATTTTACCGAAACCATTTTAGATGACTACAACAAAATAATAGAAGGTGGTTTAAATGGTATAGACTACATCAAATATATAATGCTATATCCTATCAGGTTGAAGCTATTACATTCATATCAGAAGTTGTATTATTCTATTAAGGGCTAACAGTGGTGTAGTATTCTATGGGTTTGAAGAAAGTCGTGTTCTTGACAAAAAAAATGCCACTCGTAAATGGACGTACAAAGTATTCAGAATCAGTTTTTACTTTATTCTCAGAAAAAACAAATTCTGTATTTGTCGAGATTGAATTACCTGAGCTACATAAGTACAAAAAATTAATATCCAGAATATGTTGTATTGTTTTGTTTATCCCGTCAATTTGGGTAGAAAGTTGGTATGCCAGAAAAGCTATTTTTAAAAAGCTGGAAACGTTAAATGAAAACGATATAATTGTTATAGATCATTTTCAATTCTGGTGGTTGGCACTTAGTAGAACGCTAAAAAAGTCCCTGGCAAAAGTAGTACTGGTTTCACATAATCTTGAAGTTGAAAATAAGCGTTCATACTACAGATATGGGTATTTCCCAATAAATATAATTGCATTATTTGAATCAATTGGCCTCAACTTTTGGGAAAGAGTTACTTCAAAAAATGCGGATGCAATCATATGTATAAATTCAGAAGAAATAAAAACTTATCAATCCTGGCTTAATACTGACTCCGTTTTTTTAGTCTATCCATATGTTGATAAAAATCTAGAGATTCAAAAAAATAAAACCCTTACTGAAAAAGAAATAGTTCTATTAGTGGGTAGTTATGGGTATAAGGCCAAAGAGCTTAACGCTGATTGGTTATTGGATATTTATCAGACAATGACTGATCGATTGCCTCCAAATCATGAATTACAAATCATTGGAAGAGGTGCAAGTAAAAAACTGATCGCTAAGGCAGAAAAGTCTAGCTTTGTTACTTATATTGGTGAAGTGGATTCCCTTGAAAAATGGTATAGTGACGCAACCGCGGCTGTCGTCCCGGAACGTTTGGGTGGAGGATTTAAGCTTAAAATATTAGAAGCAATTGGTTTCGATGTACCCCTTATTATTCATAAACAAGCCTTGATGGGTAGTGGATTTGAGGAAGGTATAGATTGCTTGTCTTTTACAGATGGGGATGATCTTTTAGGTGCTTATGAAATCCTAAAAAGTAGCCCCGAAACTTCAAATAGACTAAGGGAAAAAGCCATAAAAAAAGTTAATACACTATTTAATAAAGAACTTGCCTTGAAACGAGTAGAAACTCTTTTATTAGCATTACGATAATATGAGTTTTAGAAATAATGTTGTAACTAAGAAACTAGTTCGGTACCTGAATAATGGAATTCGGCCCGTTAGATTGCTGAATTTTAGTGAAGACGATTGGGTAAACGCCCCACCTATTTTAGTGAATTCTTTTCCTAAAAGCGGTACCCACTTGCTTCATCAAATACTTATTTCATTACCTGAGGTGAAAGATTATGGGAATTTCCTGGCAAGTACTCCCTCTTTTACATTTAAAGAGATTTCACCAACGTTGTTAAATAGGCGACTCGGGCAAATTCTTCCAAATGAAATAGTGGCTAGTCATTTGCATTTCGATGATTGTTACATTGAAACATTAAAAAAAAGAAATATCTTTAAGTTATTCATTTATCGTGATTTAAGGGATGTAACCATTAGTGAAGCCCATTATTTATCCTCAATGAATAAATGGCATAAATTAAGCCCATATTTTAAAAATATTGATTCTACTATTGATCGGGTCAAACTTTCATTAAATGGCTTAAGTAGTGAACATCAAATAGAGTATCCTAATATTGTAAAGCGGTTTGAAAAATATAGCGGATGGTTGAAATCTAAAGATACTCTCGTGTTGAAATTTGAAGATTTGGTATCAGAAAGTGGAGTCGAAAAATTGAGATTAATTGCTGAAAAATATCTCAATCTGATTCCTCATAAAGAAATACCATCAGTAGAAGAATTCGTATTAAGATTTCAGGAGGCTATAAATCCAAAAAAATCACATACTTTCCGTAGTGGTAAAAGAGATCAGTGGAAAAATATTTATGATGATAGTATGATGGAAACATACCAGCGTTATCTGAATGAAGTTTTTACAGATGAAGAGATAAAGAAATATCAGTTAATTTAATTTTTCTGGCTTTGAAAAAAATAGCAATACATGATTATGCAGGGCACCCATTCCAAATTGACTTAAGTAAGCAACTAGCAAGAAACGGGTATGAAGTTACTCATATTTATACAACGTCGAGTGGTGGTCCGAAAGCAGGATTCGATTCTAAAATTGATCGATTAAATGTGATAAACATTCAAACTGAAAATGTTGTTAAACAAAACTTTATTAAAAGAAGAAAGCAGGAAAAGCTTTATGGATTAAAGTTAGTTGAACAGCTTAAAACGATTAAACCAGATGTAATTATTAGCGCGAATACACCATTAGATGCACAACTTGAAATACAAAAATGGTGTCTTAAAAATGATGTGAAGTTCATTTTTTGGTTACAGGATATTATAAGTATAGCAGCATCAAGTATTCTTAAGAAAAAATTAGGGTTATTAGGATCGATTGTAGCTAAGTACTATGAGCGAATTGAAAGGCGAATTTTGCAACGATCTAATCATGTTATCACGATAGCAGAAGATTTTAACAAAATTGTTAAAGATTGGGGAGTAATTGCTAATAATGTTACGGCAATACCTAATTGGGCACCTATTGAAGAAATTCCTGTTGTCGACAAGAAGAACACTTTTAGTAAAACTCATAAAATAGACCAGAAATTTGTAGTTCTGTATTCTGGCACGATGGGAATGAAGCATAATCCTGATATAATCTATGACTCTGCAAAACTCCTTTCTAATAACAAAGAGATTCTTTTTCTAATTGTTACACAAGGGCAAGGTAGAGAATATCTCGAAAATCGATTATCAGAGCAGCCATTAGAAAATATCAGATTATTAGATTTCCAGCCCTTCGATCTTTTTCCTACTGTTTTAGGGAGTGCTGATTGTACTTTGACGTTATTAGAACCTGAAGCCGGAATTTTTAGTGTGCCTTCTAAAGTATGGTCATCTTACTGCGCAGCTCGAGCTAGTTTACTAGTAGTTCCAGAGAACAATTTAGCCGCTAAAATTACATCTCAAATTAATGCAGGTAGGATCATTCCACCGAATAATCCAAAAATCTTGGCTAGTTCAATTCTAGAACTCTATGAATCACAAGAACTTTTAACTTTAATGGGAGAAAATGCCAGGTCTTATGCTGAGGATAATTTTTATGTTAATAATATTGCAACTCAGTTTGAAGGAATTATTGCAAAAGTTAATTCCTGAGTTTTTATCTTACCTACTTATTTAAAATTGTTCAAATAATATATATACATCATGAAAAGAGCACTAGTATGCGGCGCCGGTGGGTTTATCGGTGGACATTTAGTCAATCGGCTTAAAAAAGAAGGCTATTGGGTTCGTGGAGTTGATCTTAAAGAAAATGAATATGGCAATATGGCGGCCGATGAATTTGTAATCGGTGATTTGAGGGATGCAAATATTGTTAAACAGGTAGTTAGTGAAGATCTGGATGAAGTGTATCAGTTAGCTGCTGATATGGGTGGTGCAGGTTTTGTTTTTACAGGTGATAATGATTCTGAAATTATGCACAATAGTGCACTATGCAATCTTAATGTATTAGAAGAAGTAAAAGTTAAAGGAATAAAGAAAGTATTCTATTCTTCTTCTGCATGTATGTATCCAGAGTATAACCAGCTGGACCCAGATAATCCAAAATGCTCTGAGGATAGCGCTTATCCAGCAGCACCCGATAGTGAATATGGTTGGGAGAAATTATTTAGTGAGCGATTATATCTGACTTATCAGAGAAATCATGGCACAGATGTTAAAGTGGCTAGATTTCATAATATTTTTGGACCTCAAGGCACTTGGGATGGTGGAAGGGAAAAAGCACCAGCTGCGATTTGCAGAAAAGTTGCTGAAGCGGATGAAGGTGGTACAGTTGAAGTGTGGGGAACTGGTAAGCAAACCCGCTCTTTTCTTCTGGTAGATGAATGTGTTGAAGGTGTTCGTCGATTAATGGAAAGCGATTTTTCAGGTCCGGTAAATATCGGATCTGAAGAAATGATTTCCATTCAGGACTTTACAAAAATGGTTATTGATATTTCAGGTAAGGATTTAACCATTAAAAATATTGAGGGACCTACAGGAGTTGCAGGTCGTAATTCAGATAATGATCTAATAAAAGAAAAGTTAGGCTGGGCACCTGAGATGCCGCTACGTGAAGGTGTTGAAATTACTTACAACTGGATTGTAGAACAGATCAAACATAGAGATAGTGTCTCAGCTTAAATTCTCCGAAAATCTCAACAACTTAATTGCTCAGTCAACTGCTCATGGCTCTGGAACAAAGTTTGTGTTCAGAACTAATGAGCAGCTTCAAAATAAGAGCACTCAATTTGCATTTGGAGTTTTTAAACCTGGAGAGGTATGTGAAACTCATACCCACCCAACTATGTTTGAATATTTCTTTTTCATCAAAGGTATTGGAACTTATAGAATAGGCGATAGTATAATCGATCTAAAACCCAACACATTTCTGGAAATACCGGCTGGAATAGAGCATTCTTTGCATGCAGATAAGGGTGAGACACTAGAATTTGTTTATTGGGGTGTCGCTACAGACTAAAAAACATTATAAAAAGCTAAAGTTTAGTTAGTTTTTTTCGGTGAAAAATATTCGTAAATTTTTTATTTAACATAATCCGTTAATATGTTACAAGAATTGGATCAGGAAATAAGGGGTGAAGTCACAAAAATTTTGGCTACTTCCTATCTAAGGTATAAAGAAAGAAAGACATATAGGGTTTTATCTAGAATTCTGGATATAATTTTAGCCTCAGTTGTCATCTTTTTAACGCTTCCAACAATGGCAATTATATCATGTATAATATTTGCCTCAAATGGTGGGCCAGTTGTCTTTAAGCAGAAAAGGCTTGGTAAAAATGGAATCCCTTTTACCATATATAAGTTTCGTACAATGAGGAAAGATGCTGAAATAATTCTCAAAGAAGATCAGGATCTCTACAAGCGATATGTTGATAATGACTATAAATTACCACCAGACGAAGATCCTCGTCTAGTAAAATTTGGTGGATTTCTGCGAAGATCCAGTTTAGATGAATTACCACAATTATTTAATGTTCTCCGTGGTGAAATGTCGCATGTAGGCCCAAGACCTATTGTACCCGATGAACTGGAACGCTATGTAGGTCATGAAAGAGAATTCCTATCTGTAAAACCAGGGTTAACGGGGCTTTGGCAGGTATCCGGGAGGAGTGATATTGAATATCCACAACGTAAATATTTAGATTTATTGTACGTAGAGAATCAATCACTTTTCCTTGATTTTAAGATTCTGGTAAAGACAGCTTTTATTGTTTTGTCTAGAAGTGGGGCTCATTAAATCGTATTTTGTCCTCTTAGTTTTATCAATTTAAAAAGGACTCGATTTATAACGTGAACGTAGGAATTATCGGATTAGGCTATGTTGGCCTACCACTTCTATATACTTTTCATAAGGCTGGTTTAAAAGTATATGGCTTTGATGTCGATCAATTTAAAATTGACTCAATAAAAGAGGGAAAAAGCTACATCAAGCACTTTGATCACTCTGAAATTTCAGTGCTTTCAAAATCAGATGATTGTATAGTTACTTCCGATTTCTCTAAGTTGACTGAAGTTGATTCAATCCTTATTTGTGTACCAACACCGCTCGATCATCATAGAGAACCTGATTTAAGTTATGTGATTAGTACTACTGAAACAATTGGCAAATATCTACAGCAAGGCCAGCTAATTATACTTGAATCGACAACTTATCCGGGAACGACAGATGAACTGCTAACTGATATTTTAGAAAGTGAATCTGGTTTAAAAGAAGGTGAAGATTTTTATTTAGCCTATAGTCCTGAAAGAGAAGATCCCGGAAATATGGACTTTAACACGAAATCTATTCCCAAGGTTGTAGGTTCTAATAGCCAAAAGGGGAGAGATTTAGCTGTTCAATTGTATTCATCGGCCATTGACCAGGTAGTGCCAGTTTCATCAGCAAAAGTTGCTGAATCTGCTAAACTATTGGAAAATATATTTCGGTCTGTAAATATTGCTCTAGTAAATGAGATGAAACTGGTTATGGATGCCATGGATATTGATGTTCATGAAGTAATAGATGCTGCAGCTACAAAGCCATTCGGGTTTATGAAATTTACTCCAGGACCGGGATTAGGTGGACATTGTATACCTATCGATCCATTTTACCTAACCTGGAAAGCTAGAGAATTTGGGTTAAACACCAGATTTATTGAACTCGCAGGTGAGGTAAATAATTCTATGCCTAAATTTGTGGTAAGCAAAACTATGTTGGCACTAAATGATACAGGAAAAGCTATAAATGGCTCAAATATTTTAATACTTGGTATAGCTTATAAACCAAATGTTGATGATATGAGAGAGTCACCTTCTTTTGCGATAATGGATCAACTAGTCGAATTGGGTGCTAATATAGAATTCTATGATCCATGGATTCCAAGTATTCCAGCAAGTAGAGATCATATGAAATGGAAAGGAAAGGATAGTATAAAATGGGATGATGAAGTAATTAATAAATTTGATGCAACAATCATTGTTACCGATCACAAAAATGTTAATTATGATGAATTATTTCGATGGTCAAACTGCATTATTGATACTCGTAATGTGTATCCTTCACACAATTATGTGAATGAAAATAAATTGTATAAAGCTTAGTAGAAACAATTCAGCAAAGGATTTCCAATTTGAAAAAAATATTAATAACTGGCGGGGCTGGTTTTATAGGCTCACACGTAGTTCGACTATTTGTAAATAGCTATCCCGAATATCATATCTACAATTTAGATAAACTGACTTATGCTGGAAATCTCGAAAATCTGAAAGATATTGAGCATAAAACTAATTATACATTCATTAAGGAAGACATTAGTGATGATTCCAAAATGATAAGTTTATTTAGGGAATTTAACTTTGACGCTGTTATACATTTAGCCGCAGAATCACACGTTGATCGTTCAATTTCAAATCCTCTTGAATTCGTTAAAACGAATGTACTGGGCACTGTTAATTTATTAAATGCAGCAAGATTAATTTGGAAGGATAATTTTCAAGATAAACTATTTTATCACGTTTCTACTGATGAAGTTTATGGTTCTTTAGGTGAAGATGGGTTATTCACCGAAGATACTAAGTATGATCCACATAGCCCTTATTCAGCATCAAAAGCAAGTTCAGATCACTTTGTTAGAGCATATTCAGATACTTATAAATTACCCGTAATAATTTCAAACTGTTCAAACAATTATGGATCATTTCAATTTCCGGAAAAACTTATTCCACTATTCATCAATAACATAAAAAAACGAAAGCCTTTACCTGTTTATGGTAAAGGTATAAACGTTCGAGATTGGCTGTGGGTTGTTGATCATGCTAATGCAATTGATGTAATCTTTCATTCAGGCAAATACGGTGAAACCTTTAATATTGGTGGACACAATGAATGGAAGAACATAGATCTAATCAGACTGATGTGTAAAATAATGGACAAAAAATTAGGTCGCGAAATAGGAGAGTCTGAACAGTTGATAACCTACGTAAAAGATCGTGCTGGTCATGATTTGCGATATGCAATTGATTCCACGAAGCTTAAAAACGATTTGAATTGGGAGCCTAGTTTGCAGTTTGAGGAAGGACTGGAAAAAACTATAGATTGGTATTTAGAAAATGAAGAATGGCTTGAAAATGTTACAAGCGGAGATTATCAAAAGTATTACGAAATTCAATATAGCAGTAACTAAATGTGTGAATTGAATTTTAATTTTTAACAATAAACCGAATAGTATAGAATGAAAATTGCAGTAGCTGGTACCGGATATGTAGGTTTATCATTAGCTGTTTTATTGGCACAAAAAAATGAAGTAGTTGCTCTCGACATAATTCAGGAAAAAGTTGATAAGATTAATTCAGGGCATTCACCAATATCCGACCCCGAAATTGAAGATTATTTAGCTAATAATAGCCTTAATCTCAAAGCGACTACAAATAAAGAAGAAGCATACTCTGGCGCGGAGTTTGTAATTATTGCCACTCCAACTGATTACGATCCAGAAACTAATTATTTCAACACAAGAACTGTAGAAGCAGTTATTCGCGATGTTGAATCAATTAATCCGGAGGCAGTGATGGTAATCAAATCTACTATTCCTGTTGGATATGTGGCTCATACAAGGAAAGAAATCGGGACAGAGAATTTACTTTTTTCGCCGGAATTTCTTCGTGAAGGCCAAGCACTACATGATAATTTATATCCGTCAAGAATAGTGGTTGGTGAGAGATCAGATCGTGCTAAAAAATTCGCAAATCTACTTTTAGAAGGTGCATTAAAGCCGAAAGAAGACGTGCCTGTATTATTTACTGACTCTACTGAAGCAGAAGCAATTAAGCTATTTTCGAACACGTATCTTGCTATGCGAGTTGCGTATTTCAATGAACTTGATTCTTATTGTGAGTCACATGGATTAAGCACCGTACAGGTTATTGAGGGTGTAGGACTAGATCCTCGAATTGGTGCACATTATAATAATCCTTCTTTTGGGTATGGTGGATATTGCCTTCCTAAGGATACTAAGCAACTATTAGCAAACTACCAGGACGTTCCTAATAACATCATCCGAGCGATTGTAGATGCCAACCGAACCCGAAAAGATTTTGTGGCCAATCAAATCATTAAAAAAAATCCGGATGTTGTAGGTATTTACCGACTCGTTATGAAAGCGGGTTCCGATAATTTTAGAGCTAGTGCGATTCAAGGTATCATGAAGCGTATAAAGGCAAAAGGAATCGAGGTTGTAGTCTTTGAACCATATCTACCGGATGACGAGTTTTTTCACTCTAGGGTGATTAGAGATATAGATGAATTTAAGTCACTCTCTGATGTTATCGTTGCAAATCGAATGGTTGATGAAATTAAAGATGTAGAAGAAAAAGTCTACACAAGAGACCTATTTGGTAAGGATTAATCCTTATTAAACTAATTCCAAAAAATTAAGCACTCAAAACTCAAAACTTTTACCTTCTAACCATGGAAGAATTAAAGTTTTCTGTTGTAGGCTTTGGAAGGATAGGGCAACGTCATGCCAAGATCATTAATGAGTTTACCGGTACAAAACTGATCTCAGTTACTGATGTAGAACCATCCGAGTTTGAAAATATTCCAGAACTTGGTTTACATGCAGAATCGTATCACACAATCGAAGAGTTTTTAGAAAAAGATAAAAACTCATCTGATGTCGTTAACATTGCTACACCAAATGGGTATCACACTGATTATGCGATTCGATGTTTAGAGGCTGGATATCATGTAGTGATAGAAAAACCAATGGGACTATCAATTTCTGATTGTGAAGCAGTAGTTAATGCCGAATTGACTTCAGGAAAACAGGTTTTTGTAGTTAAACAAAATCGTTACAGCCCACCTTCTGAATGGCTGAAAAAAGTGGTTTCTGAAAAGATAATCGGCGATGTGTTAATGGTTCAAACAAACTGCTACTGGAATAGAGATAGCAGATACTATGAGCCAAGTTTATGGAAAGGTACACGTGATCAGGATGGCGGTGCCTTATTTACGCAATTCAGTCACTTCGTTGATATCATGTTTTGGGTGTTTGGGGATATCATCAATCCAAAAGCGATTGTTAAAAATTTTACTCATCCAGAGTTAGCAGATTTTGATGATTCTGGATTTGCCCAATTCGAATTTGTGAATGGTGGTATCGGATCAATAAACTACTCTACTTCATGCTGGGACAAAAATATGGAAAGTAGTATTACAGTAGTTGGAACGAAGGGAAGTTTAAAAGTGGGTGGTCAGTACATGAATGAGATTGAGTATTGCCATATTGAGGGATATGAAAAACCGATTTTACCTCCAACTAATCCACCAAATGATTATGGTCCGTACAAGGGAAGTGCCGCAAATCATCATTATATCATCGAAAACGTTTACAATACACTGGTGAAAGGGGAAAAACCTACAGCAACTTCACTCGATGGTTTAAAAGTAGTTGGTATAATCGAAAAGATATATCGAGCAGCAGGTTTTATAAAGGACTAGTTTATTTTTGAGGACAGAGGACAGAGGACAGAGGACAGAGGACAGAGGACAGAGGATTTATATTTTGTAAGGAGTTGAGACAAAAGAGATCTTACTATCTAATTAATAATTATATAGTAAAATCATGAAATATAAGTTTGAAGATCTTGATGTTTGGAAATTATCTGTACAGTTAAATGATAAAGTGTACCAAGTAATTGATGTCCTTCCAGAATCAGAGAAATTCAATTTAGCCAGTCAACTCAGAAGAGCTTCTACATAAGTTAGTCTGAATATCGCTGAAGGATCAACATCAAGTTTTAATGCAGAACAAAGTCGCTCTCTGACCTATAGCATTCGCTCTCTTATTGAAGTAATTGCTTGTTTAAGACTTATAGAAATTCGAAATTATGTTTAATCTGAAGATTTGATAGCATCGCTAGAATCAAATATGGATTCACTTTTTATTAAACTTCAGGCTTTTAAAAGAGCATTAACTTAAAAGTGAAGACTTCTGTCTTCGGTCACCCGTCAAACAGGTTTGAGCAATAACAAAATTTTCATTCACCCAACGGCCATAGTAGAAAATCCAGACAAAATTGGTGATGAAACCAAGATTTGGCATTGGGTCCACGTAATGCCCGAAGCTCAAATTGGTAAACGATGTATCTTAGGACAAAACGTGTATGTTGGTAATGATGTTAAGCTTGGAAACAATGTAAGAGTTCAGAATAATGTTTCGATATACGATGCAGTTGAATTGGAGGATGATGTTTTCTGTGGTCCTAGTATGGTTTTTACGAATGTCATCAATCCAAGGAGTGCAATCGAAAGAAAAGATGAATATTTAAGGACCATAGTTCGAAAAGGTGCATCAATTGGAGCAAATGCGACTATTATTTGCGGGAATGAGATCGGGGAATACGCATTTATCGGAGCTGGAACAGTTATTACGAAACCGGTAAGAGCATATGCATTGGTTGTGGGTAATCCCGGGAAGCAAATCGGTTGGGTATCAAAAGCAGGTCATCGTTTGAATTTCGATGATAATAATATATCCATTTGCCAAGAGTCTGGTGAAAAATATAGTTTAGTTGATGATAAAGTTAGTATCATCGCAGAATGAATGTCCCATTATTAGATTTAAAGGCTCAATATAAATCGATTAAACCAGAGATCGATGAAGTAGTACAAAACGTCATTGATTCCCAATATTTCATTATGGGGCCATCAGTGAAGGATTTTGAGAGGGAAGTAGCAACTTACTGTGATACAAATCATGCATTTGGGTGTGCTTCTGGATCAGATGCCTTATTGCTCGCCTTAATGGCAATCGACCTCAAACCTGGAGAGTTTGTAATCACTACTCCTTTTACTTTTTTTGCCACAGCTGGGGCTATTTCCAGGCTTGGTGGAATCCCATTATTCGTAGACATTGATCCAGTTTCTTTCAATATCGATCCTAAAAAAATAAGTGAAATTTTAGCTGGTGATCACCCAATCATTAAGCGACAGAAAGTTGATCGAAATAAAATTCGAGCTATAATTCCTGTTCATTTGTATGGTCAAATGGCTGACATGGTTCAAATCATGCAAATTGCTAATGAATATGGACTAACAGTTATTGAGGATGCAGCTCAGTCTATTGGGTCCGAATATAAATCAATAAAAGCAGGTAATTACGGAGATTTTGGCTGTTTCAGTTTCTTTCCAAGTAAAAATTTAGGGGCATATGGAGATGCAGGTTTAATCACGGTAAAAGATGAACAGCTTGCAGAAAAAGTAGATGTTCTTCGATTACATGGCGCCAGACCAAAATATCATAACAAATATGTTGGACTAAACAGTAGACTTGATGCATTGCAAGCCGCAGTGTTATCTGTAAAATTGAAGTATCTAGATGTCTGGTCTCAAAAAAGAAGAGAAAAAGCCTTGACTTATAATCGGTTATTTAATGAAGCTGGTTTAATCAGTGATGTACCGGATTGTACCCATTCTTGTGAATGTTTGGGCGAAGATCACTGCGATTTAGACATGGATAAAGTATGTATTCCACAAGAAAAGGAAGGAAGTCCGGATGTTGAAGGAAAGCATATTTATCATCAATATACGATTCGAGTTAAAAATCGAGACGAAGTAATGCAAAAGCTTAAAGAGAAGGGAATAGGATCTGCAGTGTATTATCCAGTTCCAATGCATATACAGGATTGTTACGAGAATTTGGGTTATAAGGAATCGGATCTTTCCCACAGCGTTTGTGCAGCAAAACAAGCACTTTCATTACCCATATACCCAGAAATTACTAAAGCGCAACAAGAATATGTTGTTGAACAGCTTAATGATATTTTAAATGGACATTCTTAAATCACCGATAACGCTATTTATTTTAAAAGCCCTGGGCATTTTTATTGTCTGGTACATTATTTATGAACTTTGGCTGCTTCCAAAAGGAGAATTGGATGAGTGGTTGTCACTTAACATTATTGCAGTTACCAATGGTGTAGTTCAATTGTTTGGTTATGAAACCTGGACGATGCATCGAATTATTGGAATTGGTGAGAACGCTGGAATTATGCTAGTTGATGGATGTACAGGTATTTCTGCAATTGGACTATTTTTAGGATTCATCTATGCCTACCCAGGCGATTGGAAGAACAGAATGAGTTTTTCACTGCTCGGCATTGGTGTAATTTATATAGTGAACATAGTACGAATTGTTGTACTTGTAATAACTCAAGAAGAGTGGATTGAGTTTTTTGACTTCACTCATGATTATTCTACAACCGCAATTTTCTATGTTGTAATTTTCATTCTATGGATTATTTGGACTAATACTAATGATGAATCATTTTCTGTTGAAACTGAAAAAGCCCAGTCTACTACGTAGTATATTACTTTCGTTCGTATTAGTATCAATCTACCTATTTCTATTTCGGGATTTTAGAATATACCTGAACATAATTATTCATAACAGCATAGACTCAACTCAGATTTTGGAATCTCTCAACATAGTTAAGTTCCAGACTAGGTTATGGATTTACGACCATTCAAGTGAATTGCAAAGAATACATACATTTAGAATTTCATTTGGGTATTACTTTTTGTTAGCAATAATTGGTTTAAGCTTTTTAGCACAAGATCGAAAACCATTTTTATTTCTAATCAGTATTCATTTGCTTTTTACTCTTATCAGTATAATAAGTTTATATATCGGTCTATATTCAATATCAATGTTTTTAATACTATCTGATGTAATTGCCAGATATATTATTCCAGTTTGTTCTCTCGGGCTTGTCGCGTTGACCCCAACTTTGCAAAAAAGAACTAAAGAATCGAACGGTGACTAAATCAAAAAGTGATATTCTATCTAATATACTTTCGCTCATAAGTAAACCAACAACGAGTGAAATTAGCGGGACACTATTAAGTTCAAGAGTTTGGATTCTTGGAGCTGGTAAAGCATCGGTTGCAATGGCTGCTGATTTATATGAGGATCTACCACACCCACCTTTTGATGGAATCATTATTTCACCCACTGAAGACTATATAGACAATATTCAAATCTTTCGGGGAACGCATCCATATCCATCAGAAACCAATATCGCGGCATCCTATGAAATCCTTGAACTTGCTAAGACTATTCCTTCTGGGGATACGGTATTTTTTTGTATGTCCGGTGGAGCTTCATCTCTGTTAATTATTCCACCATTTGGTGTTGAAATCGAAGAACTAGAATATACTTTCAAGCTATTATTGGAATCTGGTGCCACTATCCAAGAAATCAACACCGTAAGAAAACATCTTTGTGAGTTAAAAGGTGGAAAATTGGGAGCTGCTCTATCTCACACAAATTTAATTACATTAGTAAGTTCAGATGTTCCGGGAAATGATATTTCAACAATTGGTAGTGGGCCTACGGTTGGTGATCCAACCCATTTTAAAGAGGCAAAATCGGTTTTGGAAGAATTCAATTTATGGGATAGACTCCCGTTATCTATTCAAACCCATTTACAACTAGGAGTTGAAGGTGTTATCCCAGAAAATCCTAAGCCCGATTCACAAGCTTTCAAGAACCATAAGGTAAAAATCATTAATTCAGCCGAAGATTTAGCCCAACAGGTTGGAAATTACTTATCTCAACATGGCTTTGATACCTGGGTAGCTCCTGAAGCGTATTCTTCAAATGTTCGAAGTATATCAAAAGAAATATCTGCTAATGCAATATCAGTACTTAGTAAGAATTTTCCGGTAAATAAACCTGCAGCTTTAGTTTTCTATGGCGAAAGTTATGTAGACGTAAAGGGAAATGGTAAAGGTGGTAGAAATCAGGAACTTGCTTTAACCTGTGCTATTTCTTTAGAAGGTCAGCATGATGTTAAATTGATAAGTATTGGAACAGATGGTATTGATGGGCCAACAGATGCAGCCGGTGCAGTTATCGATTCTTTTACAACCTTGAAAGCAAGAAAAAAGGAAATTAATCCGGAGGAGTATTTAGTAAATAACGATTCTTACCATTTTCATGAACAAATGGAAACTCTAATTAAAACCGGACCGACCGGAAATAACTTGATGGATTTACAAGTTCTTATAGTTGAGTAGTTGAGCTCGCCTTTTTGATGATTTATCTTTACGTATGATTTGGCAAGAAGCATCTTTTTTATGGTTTTTATTGATCATCCCCATTCTTATTTCACTTGTTTGGTGGAGAGGGCGATCATTGAAGAAAATTCAAGATCAATTTTTTGAACGAGGTCTATTCGATTCGTTAAGAATTGGTTTCTGGGAAACCGGAAATTCAATTAAAACAGCATTAATGGTAACCGGGTTTGTCTTTATCATCATTTCTCTTGCAGGACCAAAAATCGGAACAGAAGTTCGCGAGGTAAAAAGGAGAGGGGTTGATATGTTGATCGCCCTAGATCTTTCTGCCAGTATGAATGCAGAAGATGTGCGCCCAAGCCGACTTGATAAAGCAAAATTTGAAATCCGTAGGCTCATTGATCGTCTTAAAGGAGATCGTGTAGGATTAGTTGTTTTTACCGGCGAGGCGTATTTGCAAAGCCCAATGACTCTTGATTACTCAGCATTATTGTTGTTCCTTGAAATTGTCGATACCGATCAAATGCCCAGCTCAGCCACTGATTTTAAAGCGGCTATGGAAACTTCACTTGCAGCATTTGAATCCCTAGAAGAAACAGGTACAGAGGCAGCAAAGGTTTTGTTAATAATTTCTGATGGGGAAGATCACGGGCAGTCATATTCAGAAGCTTTGGAAAATTTAATCGATTCCAATGTATCTTTATTCACGCTTGGTATTGGTACTCAGGAAGGAACAACCATACCTCTTTACGAGGAAGAAACCGGGCAATTAATTGGGTATAAACGGGATCGGGAGGGGCGTGTTGTAACTACAAGTTTACAATCAAACACCCTAAGAGACATTGCTTCATCTGGGAATGGAAGTTACTATTCGATAGAAAGAGGTAATGATGGGATTGATGCTTTTTTAGCCCGTGTTGATGAACTTGAAAAAGGTGAATTTAGCAGCCAGGAATACGCGGATTTCAAAAATCAATACCAATGGTTGGCTGCGATAGCCTTACTTTGTTTTATAGCGGCAGTTTTATTCCCGAATTACAGGGCAAAATAAATTTATGATTAAACTATTCATTACGGATCTAGATGGTTGCGTAACAGATCCATTCATCACACCAGATTGGAAAGCTTTTTCTAAAGTGAGGCAGATGAACTTAAATAGTCACTTCGATGATAACATACCTCCTTTAACAATTTGTACGGGCCGACCAATGCCTTATGCTGAAGCCATGGCTCAGGTTCTTGGTATTCGGCTCCCATTTTTGTTTGAAAGTGGTGGTGGGATGTATGATGTGATTAACAATAAATTAACCTGGAATACAGCCCTTACTAAACAGAGAGAACAAGAGGTAATTGAAATAAAGGAATGGGCAAAAGATCGACTGATTAACAAATTCCCATCGTCAATCTCTGAGTTCACTAAATTCACAGATATCGGTATAATTAATCCAGATCCAAAAGTAATTTATGAATGTAGAGATATAGCAGAAGATTATATCGGAGCCAATTATCCACATTTTGAAGTTCATTTTACAGAAGTATCAGTCAATATCATCCTCAAAAAGGCAAATAAAGGGGAGGGGATTAAGATGATTACCGAACATTTAGGGTATCAGCTTTCAGAGATTGCCTATATTGGAGATTCAAGTGGTGATATTCCAGGATTGCAGATCGTAAAGTTGCCATTTGCACCCGCAAATGCTGCAGATTCAGTAAAGCAAGTAGCGCGTGTAATGAGGGGTACATCTACGGATGGAGTACTTGAAGCCTATCACGCGATAATTGAGTACAATCTAAGCTACTGAATTTCTCGATTCTGAATCTCTTTCAATAATTCGAAATAACGTTCAATTAACCGCTGATAGTCCGGCGAGTATTTTGTGAAATTCGGATCATTTAGTCGATTTCGGATTTGCTGCTCAAGTTCTTCGAGTGTTATCTCAGGTGGTGAGACACGGTTAACTTCATCACCAATCGCGCCTTCACGTTTCTCTTCCTCATCGCGCTCCTGCAATGCATCTTCAGCTTCAAGCATTCTTGATAGAATGTTTTGTTGACGCTCAATCAAAGTAGGATCTACAGCACCACCTCTTAAATCATTGATCGTTTCTTCCATCTGCTCGATCATCCGTTCTAGTTCACTTCCTATTTCATCTCCCCCAGAACCTCCATTTTGTTGCATTTCCTGCAGTTGTTTTCGAATGGCATTCTGCTGTCTTGATAACTGGTCAAGTCTTTCCATTTGATCTTGAGACAATCTCTCACCCTGAATGTCATTGATCATATCTTGTATTTGCTGGTTGATTTGCTGCTGATTTTGCCCCATCTGCTGCATCTGTTCAATCATTTGTTGAATACTCATACCACTTCCAGATCCACTTTGATTATTACTCTGGTTTTGGAGTTGTTCTAAAAGTCCGGCGATTAGGTAAGAAATCTTATTTATTCCACCTAAAGCCTGTCTGGTTGCTACAGATGCACGGCTTTGATTTCTTTCAGCCATTTGAACTAACGATTGCTCTAACAGGCGTTCAACTTCCAGTTTTTCTCGATTGATTTGATTTGAAAATGGTGGAATTTCTTTGGACAATTGAAATAATGAATCGGATAAGGATGAGAAAATATCTTCAACGTTTTTCTGATCGCGGGCATAGCCAACATAAGCCTGGCTTCTACTTTCTGCTCCGGATGCATAAGTTGTTAACTCTTCTTGTTCCAAAGAAAGATTAATTAGCGAATATAAAATGTATTGTAATCCAGCTATGTTAACATTCATCTGCTCTTGATTCATCTGAGACATTGCATTTCGAGTCATCTGGGCAAGCTGCTGGAATTGTTGCTGCTGAGAGTTTTTTGAACCATTATCTTGCTGTTGTTCGTTTTGCTCTCCTTGTTCTCCTTGTTGGTTTTCTTGATTTGACTCTTCGCTAGAATCAGATTCTTGATTTTGTAACTCTTCTAGTCGCTTTTTTAACTCCTCTTTAATCTCATTTAGTTTTTCCTGAGATTGTTCCTGGAGTTGGTCTATTGCAGACTCTGTTTTTGAAGTTGTGTTTTCATCTAGATTTTCGAGTTGTTCCTCAAGTTGCTCTGTTTGTTCTAGGAGTGATTCTTGCTGCTCCTCATTTAACTCAGATTCTTCGTTGTTAGATTGTTCTTCTTCTTGTCTCGCCAAGTCTTCATATGACTGTGCAAGTTTTTCTAAATCTGCATTTAGTTTTAATTGTTTAAATAACTCAATTGTGCGTTCTAAACGTTCTTTGTAGAGCTGTTCGTTAAACTCCGTTTTTTCCATAGCTTCCCGAAGTTGCTCAGGTGTCATTGAATTCAAATTCTCTTGTAATTGTTCAAGAGCTTCTCTAAAAGCAGGATCATCAATTTCTTCCATTAACTTCTGTAGCTCTTCGTACGCCTCTAGAGTCTCATCAGATAATAGATCGCTCTCGTTAAGTTCTTCTTTCAGTTCTTCAAACTTTTCATTCAATTCATCCAACTGTTCTTTGATCTCATCTTGCCGTTCTCTCACCTCCTGAAGTTGACGCATGTCCTGATAATCTACTTCCGGATCCTCACGCATTTGTTCTTTAAACATCTCATATTGTTCCTGCATCTCTTCAAAAGACTCCGAGATGTCTTCCAGTTCGGATTGAACTTCTTCTTCCTGATTATCAATATCTTCAAAGTAGTCGATTAAAGAGGGCACTGTAAGAGTAATAGCTTCGGATCTTGATGTTTTGAATCCATTAAAGCCATCGTTATCTGTTGTTTCGATCCAGAATGTTAGCTCATCTTTTGGTTTCAAATCCAATGAATCGAAATCAAATAAGAATGTTTGAAGAATGCCATTTCTATTTAATCCAAAATAGATAGTCTCAAATTCAGCTTCTTCAACAAATGCTCTTCTTCGCTCATAGGATAGATTGGTTTGGGTAATTCCAAAATCGTCTGATGTTCTATACAGAATCTCAATTTGTTTTGGTTCAATTTCTTCATAGGAAGTATTCGGTTCAAGAATCTCAGCAATTGGGTATTCATCAATAATAGGATCTACCAGAAACTGAAACGGGTTTAAATTATTTAATCCGTTTTCATCTTCTAAAATGAACTGTATGGTATCAGGTTGATTTATCGAAGTAGGGTAGAAGAATTCAAGGTTTTCATTGATAAGTCCGTCTTGTTCATATGCTGAATTTTTTACCAGAAACTCATTTAACGCTTTATTCACTTTACCGGATAAAATCATTTCCGAACCCTGAATTCCCTGAACTTGCGAGAATGGATACTCAAATTTTATTGAATCAAGTTGGGTATACACAGGAGGTATAATAGTTACCTCAAAATCTAATAGGCGAGGTCTTAGCTGAACATTCACATTGAAAATTTCAGATGTGAAGCCATCCATTTCAAGGAAGTAGGTAATATCCGTGTTAAGATCAATTGGTGAAGAAGTGAATATGTTTGATTGTACGTCCATTCCGCGCTTTCTGAACTCTTCTTCAATTGGAGTTTTCAGATATAGGGAAACTTCATCAGGAATTAAGCCATTTTGGAAATCAACAGAAACAACAAATGGGCTTCCCTGTTCTAGTGTAGCATTTCCTGGATCCACATTAAAAAAATATGGATTCGGTTTTTCATAGGTTTCATAAAAGCTGAGATACCTATAAGCAGCTTCGTCAAAATTAAAAGCAGTCACTATTCCCAAAAAAGCGAATAGGATCAAGAGTATCCCTTTATTTCGAACAGATCTGCTGAGCTGATTAGATCGATAATACTCTTCTAACCTACTATTGAACTGATTAGTATCAACCAGTTCGAGGTTTTTAAAAATGGCTGCTTCAACGAGTTTTGGGTTTGCAACTGTATTTTTTTCAAGATCAAGTGCATACCCTAATTCTTTCAAGTTGGAATTTTCACTAAAACTTCTGTAGAAATCTATAAAACTTGTTTTCTCTATTGTTCTTAAACCAGACCATAAGATGTAAAGAGAAAAGAGTAGCAGAGTTAAAATTGAGGTACTTTTTAGCTCAACTGACAAGAAAGCAACTTGCTCTATAAGAATGAAAACGACCAACCATAGAGCTACTAAAAGAAAAGCATGGATAAATACCTGAACTGATTTTTTCTTTTCTAATCGTTCAAAGGTCTGGAGTAGCGCTTCTTTAAGTGTAGTAGTTGAATTTTGATTCTTACTCATGCTTTAATTAACCGTTTTGGTGGTTAAAAAACTTCTGAAAAAGGTTAAAAATTGCCTCTAAATTTCATTTAAAGTCATTGTCTGATCAACACTGGCTCTTTTCCCATCAAAGTTGATAGTTATGAGCTCTTTTTCTAAATCATGCTCTAAATAGATTAACCATTTTTCATCACTAGCCAGTTTTAAAAAATGTTCCTTCTCAAGTAAGGTCTCGGTAGGATACATATCATATCCCATTACCCATGGAAGTGGGAGGTGTACATGCGTTGGAAGTAAATCAGCAGCAAATAATAGTTTTCGATCTCCATCAGAAAAAAGAGGTAATTGTTGGCCTAATGTATGACCGTTAACGATATAAGTTAAAAATCCTTCTTCAAATTGATGGTTGTCATCAACTAAATGTACCTTATCAGAGCTTTTTAAAGGCCCAATATTTTCAGCCAGAAAACTTGCTTTCTCTCGTGCATTTGGTTGAATAGCGGTTCCCCAATGTCGTTTATTAATATGATAAATAGCATTTGGGAAAGTAAAAGCTAACTCATTGTCTTCATTAAAATGAGTAGTTCCACCACAGTGATCAAAATGCAGATGTGTAAAAACCAGGTCAGTTATTTGGTCGAGTGTAAAGCCATGATACAGAAGTGATTTTTCAAGAGTCTTCTCAGAGTAATCTAATCCATAAATCCCCATCATCTTTTCATTGAACTTTGTACCGGCTCCATTATCTATAAGATACACCTTGCCTGTAGATTTGGATTCTACTAATAAACAGCGCATCGTCATAGAAATTCGATTATTCTCATCAGCAGCAATACCTCGAGACCATAATGTTTTTGGTACTACACCAAACATTGCACCACCATCAAGTTTGATGTCGCCTGTTTCTATGGTATATAAATTGAAGTTGCCGAAGGTAGTTTTTGAAAGATTCATAGCCACAAAATTTAGTGGAAGTTCACCATTAGATGAACTAAAAGCTATTTCTTGAAAAATGATTTACAATAAAAAGCCCCTCACATAAATTATGTGAGGGGCTTAAATCAATGTACTCTTCAATTAAAAAGAAGGAACAACTTCAATTCGATACATGGTATCTAAAAGAGTAATTAGTATAAATATCAAAAAGAATACTAAAGAACCAATTAGTAAAATTGCATTGAACTTATTATCCCACTTTAGCCCCATGAAGTAGGCGGCGACTAAATATGCTTTAAATACAGCGATAATTAATGCTGTAATGATATCCAGTGGACTTGGAAGACCTAATTGAGAAACAACAACTGTTAAAATTGTTAGGATAAAAAGTCCGGTTCCTACAGCCCATAACATTTGAGCTGATGCGATATGATGTCCGTGATGTTCGTTTGAGCTCATTTATTAGTACCTCTCATTCGATTAAGTAAAGTAATGGGAAAAGGAAAATCCAGATCAAGTCAACCAAGTGCCAGTAAAGGCCTGTAATTTCAACTGGGGTATAATATTCGCTACTGAAGTGGCCTTTGCCTGCTTTAATATAAAGCCAAATCATCAACCCAATACCTACGATCACGTGAAGACCGTGAATACCTGTCATCATATAATAAATACTGAAAAAGATATTCGCTTTCGGATGATCTAAGATTGCCGCAATCTCAGGTGTTGGATTCCAGAAAGAACCTGGTGCAATACCTAGATGTAGTTTATGCTCGTATTCGAAATACTTAATTACCATGAATACACAAGCAAGTGCAATAGTAATTAAAAGATTTATTCGAAGACCTTTAATCTCATTTCTTTGAGCTGAACGAATAGCCATTGCTACTGTTAAACTACTACCAATAAGAACTACGGTGTTAACACCTCCCCATAATTTATTAAGCTCTAGGGCTGCTTGGGTAAATAGTTCTGGATACCATGCCCGGAAGATAATGTAAGCACAGAAGAGCCCTCCGAAAAAGAGAATTTCGTTCACCAGAAATACCCACATCCCCAATTTTGAAGAGTCGAATTGATGATCCGAATCTACAAAATGGTGCTGAACATGAGCAGGGTGATTTGCTGAATGATTCGCCATTTAATGATTGAGTTTTAGATAGTTTTAAGCTTTTTCTTCTGTTTTCTCAACATCAGCAGTTGCATGATCTGCATCGTGGCCATTGTGAGAAACTGCAAGTCCTAATTGGAATTCTTCCATTGGTTTGTGATAGTCATAAGGTCCGTTGATAATAACCGGAGTATGATCAAAATTATGGAAATCTGGCGGTGAAGTAGACTGCCATTCCAGACCTCGGCTGTTCCAAGGGTTAGATGGAGCTTTTTCACCGCTTAGTAAAGACTTAACGAGATAGAATAAGATAATTAAGAACGCTGCCCCAAGAATATACGATCCAATAGTCGAGGTCTGATGGAACGGTGTAAATTGATCGATATAATTGTAATAACGGCGAGGCATGCCTTGAGCCCCCATCACAAATTGAGGTAGGAACGTCATATTAAAGCCGATAAAGATTAACCAGGCCGCTACTTTTCCTAATGTCTCGTTGTACATCTTGCCAGTCATTTTTGGCCACCAGTAGTGAAGACCTGCCAGTAAGGCCATCAAAGTACCACCCATCATTACATAATGAAAGTGTGCTACAACGTAATAAGTATCATGTAAATGAATATCTACGGATAGAGCACCCAGAGTGATACCAGTGAAACCGCCAATTGAGAACAAGAAAAGGAAAATGAAAACATATAACATGGGAGTCTTCATTTGAATAGATCCTTTATAAAGGGTAGCGATCCAGTTCAGGATTTTAATACCTGTTGGGATTCCCACTAAGAATGTTAAGAATGAGAATATGGTCGTTGCTACTGCACTTTGTCCGGAAGTAAACATATGGTGTCCCCAAACCAGGAATCCGATGAAAGCAATTGCCAATGATGAAAGTGCAATTGCCCAGTAACCGAAAATAGTTTTCTTTGAGAAGGTTGTAATTACTTCAGAGATAATTCCGAATCCTGGTACAATCATGATATATACAGCAGGATGTGAGTAGAACCAGAAGAAGTGCTGGAACAATACAGGATCACCTCCCATAGCCGGATCAAAGATTCCGATATCCATGATATTTTCGAATGCTAGAAGCAATATCGTGATAGCTAATACTGGCGTTGCTAAAACCTGTATGATAGATGTAGCATAAAGTGCCCAAATATTTAAAGGGAGTTTATCCCATGTTATACCAGGTGCACGAAGTTTATGAATGGTAGCGATAAAGTTTGTACCAGTTAAAATGGAAGAAAATCCTAAAATAAATACCCCAAGGGTAACCCAAATAACACCCAGGCTATTTGTATCAGAGCTGTATGGTGTGTAAAAAGTCCATCCAGTATCAAAACCACCTGCGATTAATGCAATTACTGTAAACACAGCGCCAATAATATAGATGTAGAAACTGGCAAGGTTTAACCGAGGAAAGGCTACGTCTTTTGCACCTAGTTGCATAGGTAGTACAAAGTTACCAAGTGCAGCCGGAATACTTGGAATAAGAACAAAAAACACCATCAATGCGCCATGAACAGTGAATAGCTGATTGTAAGTATCGGCTTCAATAAATGTTTTGGCAGGAGTCCAAAGTTCTGTTCTTAACGCAACGGCTAAAAAACCAGCAATTGCGAAAAAGATTGCTACTGATACAAGGTACATCAGACCAATTTTCTTATGGTCAACGGTTGTCATCCATGCCCAAATGCCTTTCTCATCGGTTAGATAAGTGTTAGTTGGGTTTTCTGATGGCTTGAAACGCTTAACCTGAAGAGTGGTCATTTTTTTAGTTTCTGCTGTGATCGCCATATCAATCAATAGTTTTTAAATACTCAATAATGTTAGTGATTTCGTCGTCGTCTAATCGGCCTTCATATGGAGTCATCACATTTTGGTAACCGGCTACAACTTTGTTTCCAGGGTATAAAATAGACTCTCTGATATAATTTTCATCAACAACAACCGTGCTTCCGTCGTCTAACTGTTGCTCACGTCCCCAAAGTCCTTTAAATGTCGGTCCAATCATAGTTGAACCATCCACTGAGTGACAAGTTTGGCAGCCTTGGAGAGATACAAGTTGTTCACCCTGCTCTACAGGAGACCCTTGGATTCCGCCCCCATTTAAGTCGAGCCATTGTTCAAACTCATCGGGTTCGTGAACAATTACTTTTGCCATCATATCTGAATGGCTAGTTCCGCAGTATTCTGTGCAAAAAATGATTGATTCACCAGGCTCTTCAGCTTGAAACCAAACATAGGTATATCTGCCGGGTACTACGTCATGCTTCACACGGTAATCTGGGATGAAGAATGAATGAAGTACATCTCGAGATTGCATAACCACTTTGATTGGACGACCAGCTGGTACATGAAGTTCATTCAAAGTTTGAGCGCCATTCTCGTAATTGAAGTTCCAGTTCCATTTAAATCCAGTAGCTTGAATTTCGTACGCATCGTTTGGAACAGCTTTTAGATTCAGCCACCCTGTATATCCCCAACCGAATACAACCATTACGATAATTAAAGGTATTACAGACCAGGTAATTTCTAAGGTGTTGTTATGAGTGATAACCGGAGTTTTATCGTCTTCCGATTTTCTTTTGTATTTGAATGCGAAGTAAATCATCGCAATGGTAATACCTATCAGAAGTACAAGGCTTACCTCTGTGATGAAGTTAAATAGCCCGTCGGTACTATCTGCCGTGAGCGGAGACTTATTGTCCGGGAGCATGAAATCGAAGAGTCTACCCATTATTGGAAATCGATTTTAGATGTTTGTTTTTTTCCTTTTTCACGTAGCCATAAAAGGCCAATGAAGATACCAAGAAATATGAGTGTAGCCAAGCCACCAAGCTTCATAATATTCTTTGCTTCGAGTACATAACTGTTTGAATTTGGATCGAATTGATAACAAAACATTAGCACTTTTGTCATTGCGTTTCCAATCTGTCCATCAGCAGCTTCGAACAGAGCACTTCGTACGTTGAATTCATCATATTGGATGCCATACAGATAGCGAGTTATCACTCCATTGGGGCTTAACAACATGATTGCTGCGGCGTGTGCTAACTCGCCGGTACCTTCAATTTCATTAACTTCAAATCCTACAGAGGTAATCATTTTTTCGATTTCTGATTTTTTTCCAGTAAGAAAATACCATCCATCTTGTGCGTCGGATTTGTTTAGTTGGCCTATATATCGGCTCTTATATTCGGCTGCTATTGTATAATCTTCTGAAGGATCTACACTAAATGAGATGATTATGTAATCTTTTCCCGGAGCCCATGCCAATTCGTTGGCTACGTCTAATACTCCATCTATCACCAAACCACAAAGCATGGGGCAATCATAATAGAGTGGGTTTAGTAATACTGGTTTTCCTTCCTGTAGCAGATCGGCAATAGTTACACTATCCCCACTGCTGGTAGCAAATTTAGCAGATACAGGGATTATATCTCCTAAATGTTCATCTATACCAACTCCTTGCAGTGCCTCAGGTTGTTCACGATTAAGCTGAGCGCTTAAGTGACTAGAAGAAAAAAGCACTGCTAGAATTATTAACAGTGCAATTCGTTTCATATAAAGATGATAATTCTTAATCGATAGCTAACTTTTCGATAGCTTCGTCAATAGGTATACGATAAATGCCTTCTTCGCCATTTACAACTCCATATGAGTTTAGGATAACATTGGCATCTTCATTTAATTGTCGAATTTCGTAATAAGAAGAAGTTACATTTGCATTCTCATTAGCTGCATTAATCGAGAATTGAGCAAATGGAATAAGTACAGCTACAAATACAATCACTGTTACTATACCAAGTACAGACCACATTGTAATTGCTTTGATATCAAGATCTTCTTCCTCAACACCATGTTTAACCGAAGTAATAAAAATGTCGTTATCTGATTCTATTGAAGCCTCAAATACATCAGTTTTGCTGTCTTTGATAGTAACTTTTACGTTTTGACTTTCTTTTGAAGACATCTAACTATAGAATTATTGGTGATACGTTTTTTCCAGGCAAGCATCCAATTTCGGATCATTCTCTGGAATCATGCTGTTTTGTTTGAATTTATTGAAGAACATCCAAAAGAAAATTCCTCCTAATCCAAAGAATGTTGCTAAGTCTATCCAAGTGAAATGGATTCCGTGTTCACTTAGTAAGGGCATTGCAATCCAGTAAATCTCTAAGTAGTGCATTACTACAACTACAATAGCAACAAAACGAAGTACTGCGCGCTTATGTTTTTGCTCTCTATTTAGTAAAACTAAGAATGGAAGTACAAATCGGAATAAAAGAAGACCGTATGCAATGTATTTCCAGCTACCCTCTAATCTGTGGTAGAACCAAAGTGTTTCTTCAGGTAGGTTTGCATAATAAATCAAAAGGAACTGGCTAAACGCGATGTAAGCATAGAATACAGTAAAGGCGAACAACCATGCACCAAGGTCATATATGTGCGGTTGTCCAATAGTATTCTTCAACATTCCTTGCGACTGCAAGAAGAATACCATCAAAATCATGATTGCCCAGAAACTCTGGAAGCTAATAGCAAAGAAGTACACACCAAACATTGTAGAAAACCAATGTGGATCCAAGCTCATCAACCAATCAAAACTTGCAAAAGCGATGGAAAGAGCAAATAATGGGATAGCTGGTGCACTAATTTTACGCATTAAACTTGAAATTCCCCAATCACCAGTTTTCTCTAGTTCTACTGATGCTTTATATAATCTATGACCTACATATCCCCAAATTGCAAAATAAATTACCTGGCGTATAATGAAGAAAGGTACATTAAGGTATGCTTCCTTTCCGGCAACGATGTAATCAAAATTAGCTGAGGTTGGATCAAAGAGGGTTGGATCGGTCCAGTGGTGATAAAGAACGGTCATTCCACCAAGAATAGGTAAAAATGCTATTGTCCACCATTTTAGATTTCCACCAAAAACTTCTGGAATTCGTCGGATTACAACACCCCATTTTGATTTAGTGATGTGATGAAACATCACCATAAAAACTGATGCTAATCCAATTCCGGTAAAGAAAACAAAGCTTACCAGATATGAATACAGAGATTGTTCTAAATCGGTAACAAATCCAATAGCGCTGGCTACCAATCCAACGATACCAACGATTAGTAAAATTCTAGGAATTTTGCTATCAGCTGGAAATTGTAAAGAATCTGTTATTGTAGGTTTATGACTCATTGTAATGCTTTACCAAATTCTTAATTGTCGGATAGTGTTTTGATGTATTCAACGATTGACTGCAACTCATGATCCGCAAGATAATCGTAAGCCACCATCACACCGTTTTCGTAACCAGTAGATTTCTTTGCACCAGGGTTAACAATCGATTCAATGATATACTCTGCATCTTTAGTAATTGTAATTCTATCGCCAGAATCAGTCAAAACTTCTGCAGTACTGCCGAATGCATTTCTCCAGGTTGGGCCAATCCCGCCTGGATCACCGGTTTCGTTATGACATGCGCCACACGCATACTGCGTGATAATTTCTTTCCCTAAATCTGCAGTTGGAACTACATCCGCAGATGCAGCTTCTTTAGCTGCTTCGAGTTCAGCCAATGCTTCTTGTTCTGCAGCGTATTCAGCATTTAGTTCATCCAGATCTATATCAAATTCAGTGATCTCATCTTCAGTAACATATTGACTTGCTTGAAGTGCTCTAACATACGATACAATTGCCCATCGATCTTCAACAGGAACCTGATGAGCGTAAGATGGCATGTTTCTTACACCGTTGTAAATTGCAGAATAGATTTCTCCATCAGGTGCTTCACGCAAACGGTCCTGGTGAAAAGTAGGTGCTGGTACATATCCATATTGTCCTGTCATGATGATTCCTAAGCCATCACCAACTTTACCATGGCATGGTGCACAAAAGATATCATAGCGTTCCTGACCTCTGTAAAGAAAAGAGCGGGTAACATCCATCGGATTCTCAGCAATCCATTCGCCACTTTCATCAACACCTTCATAGAGGGCAATATCTGCTTTTCGATAACCACGAGCTACAGTCCCTTCTACAGGAGGTCGCATTGAACGTCCATCCTCAAAGAAATTATTTACTTCTTGTGCTTCTTTTCGGTCCTGCTGATCCATGTTCATTTGTGGATGAATTGCAGGTTTGTCTGAGATGGTACCACGACAACCGGCGAGTAAAAGACCAACCATTACAATACCACCGACTTTTCTAAAGCCAGATATACTCATAAATGAAGAATTACTGTTCAATTTATTACTCATAAACTTCCTCGATATGCGTTGCACCAGCTTCTTCAAATAGTTGGCGAACTAAATCTTCCTGGAACTTACTGTCTTTTGCTTCGATGCAAAGAAAGAAACCATCGTCGGTAGCCTTCTTAAATCTTTCAACCTCGAATAAAGGGTTATTCAAGCGAGGTAGACCATTCAAGAAAAACATCCCGAAAACTGCACCAAACGCTGATAAAAGTACGGTCAATTCAAATGTGATTGGCACCCATGCTGGTGCATTAAAAAATGGCTTTCCACTAATATTGATTGGATAATCAATTACAGACATCCAATACATCATTGCGATTGCACCGGTAAAACCTAAAATAGCATGGCCAAAAACAATGTAGCCCAATTTCGATTTTGGTAGACTCATAGCTTTATCAATTCCATGAATTGGGAAAGGGGAGTAGGTGTCAAATTTATCGTAACCAGCTTCTACCACCTTTTTGGAAACATCAACTAAAGCTTTAGGATTTTTAAACTCGGCTAAAATACCGTATAAATTTTTTGATTCAGTAGTACTCATAATCTTAGGCGCTCACTGCTTTAGGTTTAGGTACTTCTTCCACATGCGGATGATATTCTTGTGTTTCATCATCGTAATTATGTGGATCACCCTGAGGCATTACTAATTTTACTTCTGCGATAGCAATCATCGGCAGGAATCGTAAGAAGAGAAGGAACATCGTGAAGAATAATCCAAAAGTTCCAACATATGTTAAAACGTCCCATGCTGTTGGTGAGTAATACTCCCATGATGACGGCAGGTAATCTGTTGATAGAGATGTTACAGTAATTACAAATCGCTCAAACCACATACCGATGTTTACAACTATCGATATGAAGAATGTAAATCCTACACTTCGTCTCAATTTCTTTGACCAGAAAACTTGAGGAGATATCACATTACAGAACATCATTATCCAATAAGCCCATGCATAAGGTCCAGTAGCTCTTAATAAGAAAATTGCTTTCTCATATTCAACACCGCTATACCAGGCGATAAAGAATTCCATCATATAAGCGAAACCAACCATGGAGCCAGTCACCATAATGATGATATTCATTTTCTCCATGTGGTCATCAGTCATGATGTCTTTCATGCCATAAATTTTTCTGGCAACAATCATTAAGGTAAGCACCATAGCAAATCCAGAGAAAATCGCACCAGCAACGAAATAAGGAGGGAAAATAGTGGTGTGCCAGCCTGGAATCATTGAAACAGCGAAGTCAAAGGATACAATCGTGTGTACAGAAAGTACAAGAGGTGTAGCAAGACCAGCAAGGATCATATAAGCTTTTTCATAATTCCACCATGCACGGCTACTTCCAGTCCAACCAAGTGCAAAAATTCCGTAGGCGAATTTTCTGATTTTATCAGTAGCCTTATCTCGAATTGTAGCTAAATCAGGTACTAAACCTACATACCAAAATAAAAGTGAAACTGTAAAATAAGTTGATACCGCAAATACGTCCCAAAGTAGAGGAGAGTTAAAGTTTGGCCACATTGCCATTTGGTTTGGTAGTGGGAATACCCAATAAATAACCCAAATTCTACCAACGTGGATAGCCGGAAAAACCCCCGCACACATAACAGCGAAAATCGTCATCGCTTCAGCAAAACGGTTGATCGCTGTTCTCCAATCCTGTCGGAATAGGAAAAGGATGGCTGAAATTAATGTGCCGGCATGACCAATACCAACCCACCAAACAAAGTTGATAATTGCCCAACCCCAACCCACAGGGTTATTTAACCCCCAAATACCTGTTCCTTCCCAAATCAGATAGCCAATTGATACAAGAAGTAGTCCAAGCAAGGCATTTGCCGGAAGCATAGCCAGGTACCAACCTTTTGGAGTTGGCTTGAGGTTTACATCGGTAACTAGTTTTGTAATACTGGCAAAATCGTGATTGCCTTTTACGAGCGCTGGCTCCGGTATGTATTCGTATTTACTCATTAGTGGGCGTATTCCTCGTTATTTTCTTTCACCAAAGCTGGGTTTGGATTCGTCAATTTAGCGATGTAAGAAGTACGTGGACGAACATTCAATTCTTCAAGCATCAAATAGTTACGCTCGTTGCGTTTCATTGTAACAACTTCACTACTTTCGTCGGTTAAATCACCAAAGTAGATCGCATCAGCTGGGCAAGCTTGCTGACATGCTGTTTGTACAGTGCCATCTGCAGGTTTAGGATAACCAGTTTCAATCTTAGTATTGATTTTAGCACGATTTACACGTTGTACACAGTATGTACATTTTTCCATTACCCCACGGAAACGTACAGTCACCTCGGGGTTCATCGCCATTTGAATAATATCCGGATCTTCGCCGGTTGTTAAATACTCTTTTGGATAGTTGAAGAAGTTGAATCTTCTAACTTTGAATGGACAGTTGTTTGCACAGTAACGTGTTCCGATACAACGGTTATATGTCATTTGGTTCATGCCATCGTCACTATGTGTGGTAGCAGCAACCGGGCAAACTTGCTCGCACGGTGCCAACTCACAATGCATACAAGGAACCGGTTGGTGAACAGCCTGTGGATTGTCCACATCACCCATGTAATATCGATCTGTTCTGATCCAATGCATCTCACGGCCACGAATAACTTCTCGTTTACCAATTACAGGAATATTATTCTCAGATTGACAGGCAATGATACATACACCACATCCGAAACATGAGTTCAAATCTATCGCCATTCCCCATTGAGGCTCGCCTTCTGGTGCAACCTGCTCATTGAAAAGAGAAATTGGCTGATCTTCACCAAGATCTGCCGCTTCCTTCATACCCGGAACTGCATATTTATGAACCGCTTTGAAAGTAGCGTAATCTGGCTTCTCCTGGTATTTCTTTAAAGTAGCTTGTCGATACATATCACGCCCTTCAAGACTGTGATGATCTTGAACGGACGCAATTTCATACGTTCCACTTATAACAGATACTTCGCCAGCACCAAATAACATGGCCGATGTAGTTCTTAATGGGTAAACATTTACACCACCAGAAGTCGCTGTTTTATCAAGAAGCTGTGAACTATTGGTTTGAACATCTGCAACTCTACCAATTCCTTCTCTACCATAACCCGTGCAAATGGTAATAGAATCGTCGGCATGACCGGGTTGTACCCAGGCCGCCATTTGAATAGATTGTCCATTAACCGCAATTGTTACAATTTGTTGCTTAGCTTCTCCTAATGGACTGTCCGTATCAATTCCCAGGGTTGATGCAGTTGCTGCACTCATCAATGCGACATTATCCCAGGTAATTTTTGTAATTGGATCAGGTAATTCTTGTAACCAGCCAAGATTCGCGAAGCGACCATCATAAATTGAGTTGTCTGCTTTGAAAACTACTTCAGTTCCACTAATCGCAGTAGAAGTAGCAGGTGTAACAGATTGAAGCCCTCGGTTGTCTACAGAGTAACCATTGGTTATATCAATTCCATCATGTAAAATATCTAACCAACGATTTTCAAAATTTCTTGAATAGAAACTGTTAAATGTTTCTCGAACTAAATCGTACCCATTTACCTGGCCTGCATTTACAATAGCACCCAGGAACTCAATTTCTGATAAGGTGTTGTGTAATGGCTGGATTTGCGGCTGAATAACAGATCTGGCTCCACCAAAGGAGTAGCCGTCACCCCATGCTTCTAAATAATGAGAACGACCAAGATGCCAGCTTGCCGCTTTTCCAGTTTCGTCATTATAGGTAGATAGTTGGAAAACCTCAGTAGCATTAGATAATGCAGAAGCTACATTTAAATCGGCAGGTGCAGTAAGTATTGGATTTGAACCAATAATTACGACTGCATCAAATTCGCCAGCAGCGATTTCAGAAACAACTTCGGCAAATGCAGTTCTATTATTTTGATCATCAAAATGTGGGACATCTAAGTAATTGACTGTATTTCCGATGTTATCAAGAGCACTATTGATAGCAGCAACTACTGCATGTACTTCGGGTGATTGATCAAAACCTGCCGTAACCGCGGTTCTACCTGCATTAGCGGCTAGGTCATTGGCTAAAGCGACTATAAATTCAGAATCGGTAAAAGAATTTGAAACTGAAGAGAATCTATTCAAACCACTAATTCGTGAAGATAATGCACCAGCTAAAGCGTTGGTAAAATCAGCTATATCACTTGCTTTAATTCTTAATCGGTGATCTGCAAACGATCCTGTTAAAGTAAATCCATTTTCAACTGAATAGATTCGGTTCATTGAATCTTCAGTGCTGGTCACTTTTCTTCTTGAAGTAACCTGTTTTGAATATTCTACATTATTTGGATGGGTAGGAGAAAGGAAGTCATCATCCAAGCTTACAATTACATCTGCATTTACAAAGTTATAGTAGCTTCTTAAGCTACGTCCAAATGCGATGTTATTTCCTTCAATGGCATTGTCTTCGCCGAATGGTTCGTAGGTTACCCACTTTGAACCATTAAATTTATTTAGTGCTTCTTCCTTTAATCCATTAAATGTAGGAGAAGAGTTTGCTTCTGAGATAAATGCAATTCTTTTATTAGAATCAGCAAAATAATCTGCAGCAAAATTATAAAAGTCATCCGTTGAAGATCGTTGTCCATTTCTAATTGGACCTCTTGAACGGTCGGGGTCGTACATTTCTAATACAGAAGCCTGATGATATGCGTTTGTATTACCACCTGAGGCTGGGTGAAGGTCATTTCCTTCTAATTTTGTAGGTCGCCCTTGGTGATTTTCAACAACAAGACCAGTTAAGCTACCCTGAAATGGCATTGCTGTTGCGTAATATAAAGGTATACCAGGTACGATATCTTCTGGTTGTTTTGAGTAGGGTAGTATTTTTTGAACAGGGCGACGGCATGCAGCAAAACCTGCAAGAGCGATACTTGCGCCCATAACTCTAAGAAATCCCTTTCTCGAAACACCATCTTTTAGTTCAGTAGCATCTTCCGGAAACTCGCGTTCTACAAATTTCTCATATTCTTTATTCTGAGCTAATTCGTTTAAGCTTTTCCAGTAAGTATTCTGTGTTAATTCGCTCATCAGATGATTATAAATTCAACAGTATTGGTTAGTAGTGGCAGCCTTGGCAATAAAGAGGGGGGCTCACATTGTTTTTACGTACGAGCTCAGCACCAAGAATTAGCTGATTCTCCACTTCGTACCCCATGGTAGTTACTTCAGAAACTGGTCTCAGATTTTTCTCCGGCTCGCGATGGCAATCCAGGCACCAGCTCATACTAAGTGGTTCGGATTGATAAACAACTTCCATTTTATCAATTCTACCGTGACAACTTTCACATCCCACACCAACATTCACGTGCGCAGCATGATTGAAATATGCATAATCAGCGAGGTTATTAACTCGAACCCATTCAATAGCCTTTCCTGTTTCCCAACTTTCTCTAATTGGGGCTAATTTTTCACTATCAGTTTTAATCTGATTGTGACAGTTCATACAGGTTTGAGTTGGTGGGACATTGGCTTGCTTTGATTCGAACACTGATGTGTGGCAATACTGACAATCTAATCCAAGTTTATCAACGTGAATTTGATGCGAGTAAGGCACGGGTTGTTCGGGGGCGTATCCAACATCGGTATATTCAGGTGAGAAGTAATACCAAACACCCAGTATTACAACATTAGCTGTAACTATTAAGCCAATAAGTAATAATCTGGGAACTTGATTTGTCCACTTTGGGAAAATCTGCGCCATATTTTATGCTGATTTTTGTTGAAATATCACGGCATTAAACCTCCAATTCGAAGGTCGCCAAATCTATCGAATTTTTAATACGAAAGGTAACCGTATAATACCGCTAAAGCTTATTTAAAATTGTTCTAAATAAATGTGCTAAACCTTTCCTTAAAAGAAGTCGATCGCTTTATCGACAAAATAAGAACAATTGTTAAAAAAACTTTGTTGGCAACCAAAATGCTCAGTTAGTTTCAATTTTCAGTAACTTCAATTCGAGCAATAGATAACAGATTCACCATGAGATTTTCATAAAAAAAATGGCTCAAGATTTAAAATTACCCGAGAGCGCAAAAGCCTTTCAAAATATTAATTCCAAGAAGGCTCTTACTTTAATTTTAGCATTTAGTGTGGCTGCGGTATTGTTACTGTTTTGGTTAATTTACTTTAAACCACCAGCTGTTGTACAACTAGGATGGATTAATGATCTCTCCGCATTAAATGCCACCTTTAATGGTTTAAGCACCATGTTCCTGATTTTGGGTTTTAATGAAATCCGAAAAAAGAATTTCGATAAACACATGAATTACATGCTAAGCGCATTCATTTCATCCGCGCTATTTTTAGTTAGCTATGTAATCTATCATACATTTGTTGGCGACACCAAATTCATGGGTGAAGGTTTAATACGGTATGTCTATTTCTTTATCTTGATTACACACATCGTATTATCGGTTTTTGTGGTGCCACTAGTACTCAGTACTTTTTTCTTTGCGCTATCGGGTAGGTTTGTACAGCATAGAAAGATCGCAAGATGGACATTCCCAATTTGGTTATATGTATCTGTTACAGGTGTATTGGTTTTCTTTTTCTTGAAGATATTCGGTTAGATGTTTAATCGGACCCACATTTTCATTCTAGCACTTATAATTACCAGTACTTCAATTAAAGCCCAATTTTTCGAAGTTCAGTCTGAATTCACCAGGCTGGATACATTACGTGGCAGCATCACCAATGAAAGAGTGTGGTGGGACATAACGTATTATCATTTAGACGTAGTAGTTAATCTAGATGATTCCACGATCAGCGGAACAAATCTTATTCAGTATCGTGTGGATACTTTAACGACTTCCATCATGCAAATCGACCTTCAGGAACCGATGGAGATCTCATCAATCGTCCAGGATAATATGGTATTATCTTTTAAGCGTGATAGTAATGTATACTTCATCGAAACGAATCAAAACAAACAGATTGGTTCGATAGAACAAGTAATAATTTCATTCGAGGGGAAGCCACATAAAGCAGTAAATGCACCCTGGGATGGTGGCATTGTGTGGACTCGGGATACTAACGGAAATCCATTTATCGCAAATGCTAATCAGGGAATTGGAGCAAGTATATGGTGGCCGAATAAAGATCACGCTTACGATGAACCTGATAGTATGTTGATTAGCGTGACAGTCCCTGAAGAATTAATCAATGTTTCGAATGGTAGATTGAGAGCCATAACAGTAAATATGGACAGAACCAAAACCTGGCATTGGTTTGTGTCAAATCCAATCAACAATTATGGAGTGAATATTAACATTGGTGATTATGTGAACTTCAAAGAAATTATTGATGGAGAAGTTGGCGAATTAGATGCCGACTATTGGGTACTTCGCGAGAATTATGAAAAGGCTGTACAACAATTTGCGGATGCACCCAGAACGATCGAAGCGTTAGAGTACTGGTTTGGACCATATCCATTTTATGAAGACAGCTACAAATTAGTTGAAGCTCCTTATTTGGGGATGGAACATCAAAGCTCTGTGACCTATGGAAATGGGTATGAAAATGGATATCGCGGACGAGATTTAAGCGGGTCAGGTTGGGGTTTGAAATTCGATTTTATCATCGTGCACGAAACAGGTCATGAATGGTTTGCAAACAACATCACCTATAAAGATGTAGCTGACATGTGGATTCATGAAAGTTTCACTCACTACTCAGAATACCTTTTTTTGGAATATCATTATGGAGAGCGTGCAGCTGATGAATATGCAAGAGGGGTTCGATTAAGTATTCAAAATGATCGGCCTATTATTGGTATTTATAATGTACACTATGAGGGGTCCTCCGATATGTATTATAAAGGAGGTAATATGCTACATACCCTGCGTCAGGTTTTTGATGATGATGATTTGTGGCGAAATACACTACGAGGATTAAATAGAGACTTTAGACATCAAACAGTTAGCTCGGCACAAATTGAAGATTATTTAAGTGAGGCCTTTGGAGACGATCTAACTCCATTTTTTGATCAATATTTGAGAGATGTTAGAATTCCAGTTTTAGAATATGCTTTTCGTGGAGGTACTTTAATGTATCGTTGGCGAAATACAGTCAAAGGTTTTGATATGCCTGTTAAAGTACAATTAAACGATGTAGATATATGGCTTAAACCAAACTCACAATGGCAGGAAATAGAATCTTTTGCTGATGATCTTGAAGTACATCCGGATTTTTATATCAGCAGCCAGAATATTCTGGGCGGTTGAATCGATTTTCATTGGTCATTGCGTGGAGCACTGGTTTTAAACAAACGGAACTTATACAACGAAGCAATCTCTGTGTCTAAGCCTTTATTTGAAAATAGCTGCGTAGAAGTCTTGATATACCCCTAAAAAGTTTTGGACTCCTTGCGGAGACCGGTGATTAAACCAAATTGTGGAACACCCGCTGGACATCTTCATCCTGTTCCAGCTTGTCAACGATCGCCATTACTTCTTCGGCTTGATCTTCTTCTAGTGTAACCGTTGAATTAGGAATCCAATCGGTTTCTGCACTAATAGGCTCGATCCCTTTTTCCTCGAATGCTTGTTGCATTGAACCGAATTCTGAAAACTCACAACGAATTACCAATATGCGATTACCTTCATCATCTTCAGATTCACCCATTTCGGATAAGCCATAATCGATTAATTCTAATTCAAGTTCTTCTTCGTCAAACTCACCGGGTTTAATTTTGAAAGAACCCACTTGAGTAAACTGAAAGGCTACACTGCCCGCATTACCCAGGTTTCCGCCATTTTTATTGAAGATTGGTCGCACATTTCCCACCGTACGCGTGTTATTATCAGTAGCAGTTTCTACTAAAACAGCTACACCATGTGGAGCATATCCTTCAAAGAGAACTTCTTCATAATTGGTAGCATCTTTACCAATTGCACGTTTTATCGCACGTTCGATAAGATCCTTGGGCATATTAACACCCTTCCCATTTTGTATTGCTCGGCGAAGAGTAGGATTGGTATCAGGATCAGGTCCACCGGCTTTTACTGCAATTTCAATTTCCTTCCCAATTCTGGAAAATTGCTTTGCAATACGATTCCATCGTGCAAATTTTGCGGCTTTTCGTACTTCAAAAATTCTACCCATGAATATTCCTGATCCTTTATCTGTTTGATAGATTCATCGCTGAAATTACAATGATCCAACAATCAATAAAAAGTAATATTCACAGGAGTTGGAACTTCCAAAGAGTTTCCAGTAAAAGATAGTTCACCTGTTTCAGAATCAATGGAAAAAATTGTGATTGAATCAGAATCCTGGTTGGCTACGAAAAGCAAATCACCGGATGGCGCAATATTGAAATTTCGTGGGGTTCCACCTTCTGTAGGGGTGTGACCAATAGGAGTGAGCATCCCGGCATCATCTATAGAAAAAGAGGCAATTGAATTGTGGCCTCGATTCGAGCTGTATAAGAAATCTCCATTTGGGTGTACATGAATGTCGGCGGATGAATTCCAGCTTGTAAAATCTGCAGGAATGGCTGGTACATTTTGGTATTCAGTAAGTGTACCACTGTCCGGTTCGTAATTCATTACAGAGACTGTGAAATTCAACTCATTCATCACATAGGCAATGTCTTTAGTAGGGTGGAAGTCCATATGTCTGGGACCAGAACCCGGTTCTAAAGCAACAAATTCCTGTTCATTTTTTGATACAGTCCCTTCATCATGATTTATCTTATAACTCCACACTTTGTCCGATCCTAAATCGGGAATGAACAGGAAATTGTTATCCGGACTTACCTTCACCATGTGCGTGTGTGATCCGTTTTGATTTGGATGTGGTCCTGATCCTTCATGATTTAACTGTTGAACAAATTCAAGGCTTCCATCATCATAACGGCGGTAAACCATTGCAACTCCACCCTGATAATTAGCAACAAATACGAATTTACTGGTTGCATCTACCGAAACGTGACACGGAGAAAAGGCATTGGTGGGATATCGATCTATATATACCGGATTTCCCTGATCATCCAACGAATACGCATAAACGAAGCCATGCCCATCTTCACCACTTCCTAATTCACTTACCGCATATAAATTTTGTTTATCAGGGGAAAACGCAATAAATGATGGGTTTGTTACGGGGCTGATTGAACTGGACAAGTTCAATTCAGCGTTCATGTAATCAATTTCTGCTTTATAGATGCCTTGACCCTGACCATTAACCCAGCCCATATCTAACGTATAAGTGCCAATAAACATATGGTTAGGAAGTTGCATCAGGGATGGTTCGGTTTCAGAAGATTTTTGGCAACCAAGGCTAATAATGATTGCCAGTAGAAATAATTGGTAGTACGTTTTTTTTAGCAAGGATGTAGAATTTATTCACTGGTAGCAATGAACCGAGTCATGGAATTATCAACCGGCTCTAAAGTACGTAGATACGCATAAATTGCTTTTAAATCATCATCACTCATTTTGCTGTACATTCGCCATGGCATAGAAGTGTTGTATTCTCCAGGTTCAAGAGTTTGAGTATTAATTGAATTATCAAAATCCTCGAATCTTCTAAACGCAGCCATAAATGCTTCTTCCGTCCACATTCCAATTCCATTTTGCTCATGTGGGGTGATATTCGCAGAATAAACCAATCCACCGGGTACATGAAATTCCATTCCACCGGCAAAATCCATCCCTTCAAGTCGACCGCCTCGTTCATCAATAGGAGTATGGCAATCTGCGCAACTTGCTGCTGTTACAAGATATCGGCCATATGCAATCTTATCGTTTATTTCTGGTTTCTCTGAGAACTCAGGCTCCATCGGAATCGTGTTGATGATGAAATTCATTGGAAAAGCGGAAGAACTTTCAGGAACATCATGGGCTATTGGTTCGAGAGTGCGTAAATATGCAATAATATCGTAGATGTCTTCTGGATCGAGTTGTGAATAATTCGTGTATGGCATTATTGGAAACATTGATACGCCTTCATTGTCTACACCTGCCGTGATTGCTCTGAAAAGCTCGCCATCCGTCCACCCACTTAAGTTATAAGGAGTAAGGTTTTTGGCATAATAATCACCGGGAAATCCCTCTCTTAATCCAAATAGATTTCCGCCTTTTCCAAGTGTAGCCATATCAACGGTGTGGCCAAATCTTGAATATTCCCGATCTGAATGACAATCCGTACAGAGATATACATAATTCGCGAGATAACGTCCGTTTTCAATACGTTCTGGAGTATAATCGATGGTTAATTCCGGGGCTTCCTGAACTTTTGGAAAAACGGCTGCAAAATAAATCATAAATGCCGATACGGCGACAATGATTAAAACTAATAGTACGGTAAGAATCCTAATTATAGCTTTCATGAACCCATTATTTAATTATTGTTTACCCGAATCAATTTCAAAATGTGTTCAATTGAATTGAGAATTACCAATTAAAAATGCCAATTGCCTTTTTTTTGATTTCCATGCACTTTCATTCGAACTATTCAATAGGGTATTGGTATGAGCGAAAATCACTTCGAAAATGAACAACAGGGTAAAGGATGGCTTGAGCGAGTAGCAGAACAAAGCTGGGAACCCGAACTCTTGATTTCCGGTCTTGCCATTTTTGCTACGTCGCAGATACCTGATTTCCTTGAATCTGCCTTGTATTATTATCAATATAATTTACAGACTAGTGACAGTTTTATTGATGTAGGTTTACCAAGCATGATAACAGCAGTGAGTGTAACTGCTGTAAAAATGTTGAATTACGCTTTCATACTTCATTTTATAATTAGGGCATTTTGGGTTGGCTTGATTGGATTGAACTCGGTTTTTCCTAAAGGAATTCAATATCAAAAACTTCAATACAGCGATACCTACAAGAAAGAAATGGAAAAACGAATTGGGCATTCCGGCGATTTTCTAATGGGAGCTGATCGGCTTGCAAGTGTAATATTTTCAGTTGCTTTTACGGTGGTGCTTTTGTTAGTGGCAATAGGATTTGTCTATGCAGTTTTTTTTGTATTAATGAATATTTCAAAAGTAATACTGCCGGAAAACGTCTACGATATTTACTCGAAAATCCTATATACCATCCTATTGATTTTCTTTTTGGGGGGAGCAATTTTAACCACCGTTTTAAATTTGAAGCGATTCAGGGAAAATGAAAAGATTGCTCGATATCATTTTAAGCTAACATGGTATCTGTCGGTAGCTATTTTTCCGTTTGTACTAAAGCCGTTACAATTTTTGATGATGAGCTTTATGTCGAATATTCCGATGAAGAAATATTACACATTTAGTTTAGTGTTATTTGTAGTGTTTATGGGAATGATGATGTCGAATATGTTAAAGTATGGTGGGTTGAACTTATTTAATTCAAGGGCATTCGATAGCGATTTTTCAGTGGTTGGCGTATACGACCAAAACTATTATGAGACTAGCTTTGAGGGTAGGTTCATTGAGTCACCCATTATAAATAAACCATTTCAAGAATCAGGACATTACATTCCAATTTTTATTCCTTATCCAAAAATGTTGGATGAAAAGTTGAATTCTTTTTGTGAAGTCGAAGACCCAGATGATGAATTAAAACGGTTTCAAAGACGAAATCAGACAAATTTATCCCGATTGGAATGCATTAATTCCTTCTTTAGCATCTCTGTTAATGAAGACATACCATTGGTCGGTGAATTACTTTTCAATTCCCATCGGTTAACAAATCAAAGAGGTTTTGCAGGAAATTACCTTCTACCTGATTCACTAAATCCTGGCTTGTATTCCTTAAATATCCGTCAGGCTATTGTCGACGATTTCGATGCCGAACGCGACTCTATTGGAAGAATGCGCATCTATGACGCAAATATCCCTTTTTGGATTGAGTGATTTTAATAATCAATTAGGAATAGGTGAATTAGGAATAAGGAATATTCAATAACCAATTCTCAATTTCTATTACTCAATAATTAACCTGAATGGAAATTTAAATTCGTTCGTCTTTGCGAGGAGAATACATTCATGAATCCAGAGCAGAAGAATTCGACGAAGCAATCTCAGGGTAATTGCTAAATAGCACGAGATCGCCACATCGATTAACATCAGAACAACAAATCAATCCAACCTCCTCGCGAAGACAGCTAAATAATTTTATCTTTCAGAATGCAGAAAGAAATTCAGCTTAGGGTTTTTCCGGAGATAGCCGGACAGCCACAGCAATTAAAAACCCACGTTTCCAAATCGATAGGAATTCCTGAAGATCAGATTCGACATATCGAGATTCTTCGACGTTCCATAGATGCCCGCCAAAAACAAGTGTACATCAACCTGAAAGTTCAGGTATTTATAAATGAGGATTTCGAGGAAATTCCGGTCAATCTTCCAGATTACCCGGATGTACGAAACGCTAGAGAAGTATTGATTGTAGGACTTGGCCCTGCAGGACTTTTCGCTGCTCTAAAACTTATCGAACTGGGATTAAAGCCGGTTGTTCTTGAACGGGGAAAAGACGTGAAAGATCGAATCCAGGATTTGAAAGGAATCAATGTTCATCACATTGTAAATGAAGATTCAAATTACTGCTTTGGAGAAGGTGGAGCAGGAACTTATTCCGATGGCAAACTCTACACCCGTTCAAAAAAACGCGGTGATGTGAATCGAATATTGGAATTACTAGTAGGATTTGGTGCTGTGAAGGAAATTATGATTGAAGCTCATCCGCATATTGGCACGAATAAACTTCCAGGGATTATCGCGAAGATGCGAGAAACGATTTTAGAGCATGGTGGCGAGATACATTTCAATACCCGTGTAACCGATTTTATTTTAGAAGGTGATTCCTTCAAAGGGGTAAAAACAAAATCCGGCAATACATTTAAAGCTGATCAGGTAATTTTGGCAACAGGTCATTCTGCACGTGATATTTTCGAGTTACTTTATCAAAAAGAAATTGAAATAGAGCTCAAGCCAATTGCGGTTGGAGTTCGGGTTGAACACGCCCAATCCTTAATCGATTCCATTCAGTATCATTGTGATATTAGAAGTGAATATTTGCCACCATCACCCTATAGTATTGTGAAGCAAGTTGATGGAAGAGGTGTATACTCTTTTTGTATGTGTCCGGGTGGGGTAATTGCGCCCTGCGCTACCTCGCCAGGCGAAATTGTGACAAACGGCTGGTCGTCTTCCCGAAGAGCCCGATCAACAGCAAATTCCGGGATTGTGGTCGAGTTAAATGAAACTGACTTTAAACCATTCGAGAATTTTGGTCCACTTGCTGCCATGGAATTCCAGAAAGCCATTGAGCAAAAAGCCTGGAGTGCGGCTGGTGAGACACAATCAGCACCGGCGCAAAAGCTACTCGATTTTGTGGAAGGTAGGGTATCATCAAATCTACCAAAAACCTCATATTCACCTGGAATTACCCCTGTTTTATTGGGAGATGTTTTACCTAAACAGGTTCATAATTCCTTGAAAAATGGATTCCGAATGTTTGATAAATCTATGAAGGGATATTTGACGAATGAAGCTGTTGTTCATGCTCCTGAAACCAGGACCTCATCACCGGTTCGTATCCCTCGTGATCGAGAAACACTTGAACATGTTAGAATCAAAGGGTTATTCCCATGCGGGGAAGGAGCCGGTTATGCCGGGGGGATTGTATCTGCAGCCATAGATGGGGAAAAGGTAGCGATCGCAATTAAGAATTTTTCAATGAAGAATTAAGCATGAAAATTTGTACAAAGATAGCTGGGTTAGTATTAATTCAGTTTTTATTGTCAACATCAATAAATGCTCAAATTTATGGATTATGGGAAACAACCTCTGTTAGGGTTGGTGATGAAATGATGACACCAATAGCGAAATGGTCGAATTTTCTCGAAGATGGGAAATACACAAGTGGCAATGGCTGGCTGCAAAACTCAGATGGAAGCTGGGAATATGATGAAGTCGCAAAAAAACTGAACATTATAGTCTCAACAGGGTTTGATAATACTTTTGGTCCTTTTGATGTAGAATTTAACAGCGAAGACGAGATGATTTGGACTCGAGAAGAAAATGGGGAATTGGTTACCGTTACTCAGCGAAGGATCTATGACATCCCAAAAAATCAGGCAACGAATGCAGTGGGTTTGTGGATGGTTACGGAAGCCATTTTTGGGAATCAGGTAAAGACCGAAGAATTTAAAGAGAGTGAATTCCAGGCTGTTTTTGTACGATGGGATAATTTGCTTCAAGAGATTACTGTTGAAGGGAGAAGGAGCGGGATGTGGAGAATAGATGCACACCGACCAGTTATCGATATTTTGTATTATGATGGTTCCAAACCATTGCAATATTGGGACCTGAATTTTAAAAATGAAGACTCAATGACTTGGAAAAGAGGAGGAATGATTATTTCCTTTGAACGGCTAAACTCATTTCCGGAGGACTAAAACTAATGATCAGAAAAGCGACAATTTCGAATCTGGAACAACTAAACATTCTCTTTGATCACTACCGACGCTTCTACAAAATGGAGTCAGATTTGATCGCTAGTGAAGCCTTTCTTCGAGATCGTATCGAAAAGAAGGAAGCAGAAATTTTTATGGCTTGGGAAGGTGATGAAGCCACTGGGTTTGTTCAGTTATTCCCCATTTTTTCATCTACCAGAATGGCTCGACTATGGGTTTTGAACGATCTGTTTGTTGATCCTAATCACCGTGGAAAAGGAATTTCCAAAGCTTTGATCGAAAGAGCCAAACAACTTTGTCGGGATACAGATGCATGTGGAATGTATTTAGAAACAGGTAAATCAAACGATATTGGGAATCAATTGTATCCGGCAACCGATTTTGAATTGATGGATTCTGTTAATTTTTACGAGTGGACTAATAATAATAAGCAATGAGAATTGAGGAGTGAGAAAGTCCCCTCTTGAGAGGGGATTTAGGGGGTGTCAACAAATAAAAGGCTAAATATCGTTTTATTAGAACCATTTTTCTCCGGTTCACATCAACAATGGGCGGAAGGGTTAAAACAACACTCCAATCATAGTATCGAAATACTCAGTCTACCGGGTCGACATTGGAAATGGAGAATGCATGGCGGTGCAGTTTCCCTGGCAAAGCAATTCAATGAACTGGAAATTATTCCAGATCTTATTCTTGGAACTTCAATGCTGGATTTCTCAACATTTCTTGGCTTAACCAAAGAGAATTCTGCTGGTGTACCTACTGCCATCTATTTTCATGAGAACCAACTCACCTATCCCTGGTCGCCACAAGATCGTGATGTAAAGCATAAGCGCGATAATCATTATGCCTTTATCAATTATACATCTGCTTTAATTGCTGATCGAGTTTTCTTTAATTCAGAATATCATCTAGAATCATTTCTGGGTGCACTTCCCAAATTTCTTAATCAATTTCCGGATAAGCAGGGCAAAGAGAATATTGAAGTCATCCGAAAAAAAAGTGAAGTGCTACATTTGGGTATGGATTTATCCCGATTTGATGAGTTCAGAATTCATGCCAATAATAAGAAACCGGTATTGCTTTGGAATCACCGGTGGGAATATGATAAAAATCCAGAAGCTTTTTTTGAGACTTTATTCCAATTGGATGAAGAGGGTGTAGCGTTTGAATTGATTGTTATTGGTGAACAGAATGATGTAAATCCACCAATTTTTGATAAAGCTAAATCAAGACTGCAAAAACAAATAATTCATTGGGGATATGTTGAGTCATTTGAAGAATACGCTCATATGCTATGGAAGGCAGATATTTTGCCCGTTACCTCAAAGCAGGACTTTTTTGGTGGCAGTGTGGTAGAAGCTATGTACTGCGAATGCTATTCGCTGTTACCAAATCGTCTAGCTTATCCGGAGCATCTCACCGATCATCAGAAAGTATGTTGCTTGTATGAGGAAGGTGAGTTTACTCAATGCTTAAAGTATTTGATCATAAATTGGGCGCATAGTCCAGTAGCTCAAAGCCAAAAAACAAAAATTGTCCGATACAATTGGTATGAACAGAGAGCTTATTACGATTCCATGTTTTCACAAATAGCTGAAACAAAACAACTTTGATACGTAGTGTCTATCCGTTTAAAAACGGAGGTTTAGATGAAAATTAACTGGAAAAATTATATTGAATTTACTGCAAGACTGTATGCAGCTACCATGCTTAGTGTATATGGTTTAGGCAAACTAATGGGTGGGCAGTTTTATCAAGATGGTAACATACCTGATACCATCGCAACCACACCGTTAGCTGAAGTCGGAAGTTTTGATCTTGCATGGACTTTTTTTGGCTACTCATTTGGCTACATCTTATTTATAGGAGGATCTCAATTAATTGGTGCTGCCTTACTGCTTTTCGAACGAACAAAAATTCTAGGCGCAGCTATCCTAGTTCCAATTTTATTGAATATTATTATAGTTGATTATTTTTATGAAATATCTACTGGGGCAATGATGAGCGCGATCAGTTATTTTCTAGCAATTACATTAGTCTTGTGGTACAATCGCGACAAAGTACTAACCGCATTGAACTCCGTATTGATACAACCTCAATCATCAAGTTGGAAAAAGAAATGGATTAAGCTAGGGATTGGAATAACTGGAGTAGTTGTACTGGTACTATTAGAAAATCAGATGCTAAATATTGTAGGGCGCTAAGAATAATGCTTAGTTTATTTTTTCATCGGCCAAATAACTTCAACCCAAAGTGCTTCTACTTCATCTCGTGCCCATTGAAACCGGCGCAAAAACTTCAAACTGGATTTTACAGAGGGGTCGTTTTTGAAGCAGTTAATATCAACATGATAACTTAACTGCTCCCAGCCGTAATAATTGACTAAATCTTCAATTACTTGTTGAAGTTTTACTCCATGAAGAGGATTGTTTGGCTGATCACTCAACCTTCGGCTACTTCAACTAATTTAGGAAGGGCAACCTTCCATCCTTTTTGAGTGTCAATGTATCGTTGCAAACCGTCTTCCACGTATTTGTACCCTTTTTGGGTGATGGTTAAATCGGTTTCATCTCCATGTTCTTCTAACTCATAAGTAATTACAATGTAATTTTCTGGTGAGTCATTCAGCCTTGTGCCAGCCGGGAATAGTGTATGCTCCAGAAGTTTGCCGGGTACATTTCGGATTACTTCTCCCTTTACAATTGTGATCTGCTTTTCATCTTGCTCAATATAAAAATTCGACTTACTGCCGGGCTTCCAATCAGTTTCTATGCGCGATCCGAACAAATACTGTTCAATTTTATCTGGGTTTGTGATGGCATCCCAAACTTTATCTGCGCTTGCTTTGATTGTTGTTTTCAGCTCAATACTATTTTCCATCCGAAAGGTTATTTGAGATTAGAATCCGTCGAATTATTAAAAATCCGAAGTTGAGTTATTGTTGTATTTAATTGGGGAGTGGGGGATAAATGTCCTTCTTTCACAAAACGTATACATATCAAAACGTTGTGCTGATGAATGTTTGCCCACGTGATTCCCGTATGTCATGAATAGTCTAAGTATCATTCTATAATAGTGTAGTATTCTTCCACTACTTTTAATGACTCCAAAATTAATGTAGAAAGCACGTTAATGTCTACGTCGGAAAGTCTTTTTATGTAAAAACACGCCTTACTTCGTTTGTGCTTACCAACTCTTTCCAGTAATTCTTTTTCACGTTCAAACCCGGTTGCCATATAAATGGTAATTGCCTGTGTTCTATTAGAAAAACCAGTGCAAAGCATATCACCCTCGCGACCACTATCGTATTTGTAGTGATAGGTACCAAAGCCAACCATACTGGTTCCCCACATCTTAGGCTCTTTTCCTGTTAGGGTCTTCATCAATTCTAGGAGAGCTAAACAATCTTCTTTGCGCTGCGGATGCTCTATCGCATTGATGTAATCATCAACGCTGAGACCTGTTGGAACTGTCTTGTTTTCCGCCATGTAAAAGGTGAACGCATTTAGTGTTGGAATTCCTGATTCGTTGGGCGTATTATAATTTTATCAAACGATAAATAAAAGCCCTAGAAATACTCTAATCTTGAATTTATTTGAAATCAATAATTAGTAAATATTTCGGTCCCAGTACGCTTATTACAGCGGCATTTATTGGTCCTGGTACGGTAACTGTATGTACTATTGCCGGAGTACAATCGGGGTTTTCACTTTTATGGGCCATTGTATTTTCAGTGATTACGACCATCATTTTACAAGAAATGTCGGCCCGACTTGGGTTAGTTACTCAAAATGGGTTTGGTGAAGCTATTCGCAGTGAAATTAAACTCCCACTTTTTAGATGGTTAGCTGTCATTTTAGTATTTGGAGCGATAGTTATTGGAAATGCTGCTTATGAGGGAGGTAATATTTCAGGAGCTGTGTTGGGTTTCGAGGAATTATTCTTTAAGTCTGGAATTGAGTTAAATGATAGAACTGTTCCCATAACACCTTTGATTATTGGGGGAATAGCATTTTTATTTTTATTCATAGGAGCTATTAAGTTGATCGAATGGTTTCTGATTGGATTGGTACTTGTGATGAGCTTGGTGTTTCTAACGACTGCAATGGTTGTTCAGCCAGATGTAATAGCAATACTTAAAGGAATGCTTATTCCATCTTTTGGTGATGGAGAACTTCTCTTGGTGATGGGCTTAATTGGTACAACAGTTGTTCCATATAACCTGTTTTTGCACGCCTCAATTGTGAAAGAAAAATATAGAAGTGTTCGCGAACTAAGTGATTTAAGAAAAGAAAATACGACAGCTATTATTGTTGGAGGTATAATATCAATGAGTATCATTATTACAAGTGGTGCTACTATCTTTGGTGAAGAAGGTATTCGGTCAGCAGCTGACATGGCTAATCAATTAAAGCCGGTGCTTGGTTCGTGGTCAGGATACTTTCTAGGTACAGGTCTGTTTGCAGCTGGAATTTCATCGGCTATTACGGCTCCTCTTGCTGCTGCCTATGCAGCAAAAGGTATATTAGGATGGGATGATGATACAAGATCTATCAAATTTCGTTTAGTGTGGGGTATAATTCTTGTTCTCGGGATATTAGCAAGTATGTTTGGAGGCAGTCCTATTGTAATCATTCAATTTGCTCAAGTAGCGAATGGAATTCTACTTCCGGTTGTCGCTATCTTTTTGATGTACCTAATGAATAGATCAAAACTACTTGGCGTTTATACCAACTCAGTGATCCAAAATGTTTTAGGTTTTATTGTTTTGATCGTTGCTCTTGGGTTGGGTTTTCGAAGTTTAAATGCTGTTTTTCAATTCTTATAAGCAATGAAAAGCATCGATTTAAATTGCGATTTAGGCGAATGGAAAGATAAAAACGGTCGGCTTAAGGATGCCGAAATCATGCCGTTTATTTCATCCTGTAACATCGCTTGTGGTGGACACATTGGGGATAAAGAATCAATGCGTGCAACCATTAAATTGGCTAAAGTACACAACGTTGCAATTGGTGTGCATCCATCATATCCGGATACGTCAAATTTTGGCAGACAAGTGTTGGAGATTGATAGTGACGAATTAAGATCCTCGTTGGTTGGCCAAATTTCAGTTTTTTCATCGTTAGTTGAGAAAGAGGGGGGGGTGCTTCATCATTTAAAACCTCACGGGGCATTATATAACGAAGCCACTATCAATAAAACTGTTGCTGAAGTAGTTGTAAACGCAATATTGGATGTTAATCTAGAAGTGCCAATTTATTGTCAGGCAGGTTCAAAATTAGCAGAATCAATTTCAGATGCCGGATTGCGTCCAATTTATGAAGTATTTGCCGATCGGGCGTACGAAGATGATCTTACATTAAGATCACGAAAAAAGGATGGAGCGATTATCCATAAAAAAGAAAATGTATTTGAGCATATTCATCGAATGGTAATGGAAGGCAAAGTGAAAACTTTTTCTGGCTCTATTAGACCTGTAAAAGCAAATACTATTTGTTTACATAGCGATACGGAAGGCTCAATTCGGTTAGCAAGAGAAATATATTTTTATTTAAAAGGAAAAGGTGTGACGATTGCTTCAGCTTGATGGAATATCATGGAATGTTTCTGATTTAGGGAAGCATGCATTACTTCTGGAGCCGAAAATAGAAAATGGCAAACTTGAGAAAATCCACAGGGTGTATCAGTTACTTGAAATGGAGCAATCGACGCTGATAAAAGATGTAGTACCGGCGTATCAATCAATCGCTATTTTCTATGATTCTGCAAAAAAAGACGTCCTCAATTATCTTGAATTGCTTCGATTTTCAACTTTGAAATCGAAATCTTCAAATACCATCGAAGTTGAAGTAAACTACGATCAAGGACTGGATTGGAATCGGGTTACGGAAAAAACGGGGCTTACAAAAAGTGAAATAATTGAACGCCATTCAAAACCAGTTTATACCGCTGCTATGATTGGATTTGTACCGGGTTTTATCTTTTTGGAAGGTTTACAATCAGAACTAGCAGTTCCACGAATGGAAACTCCAAGAATTAAAATACCGGCGGGATCGATTGGAATTGGGGGGAATCAAACAGGAATATATTCTATTGAAAGTCCGGGTGGGTGGAACATTATTGGCAATTCAAATCACCGTTTTTTTGACATTCAAAGAATCCCGCCAAACGACGTCACTCCTGGGGATATGCTAAAGTTCATTCCGCTTTAAGTCTGATGGGTAGCTTCCGTATCATAAAAAAAGGACTTCAATCATCAATACAAGATATTGGCAGGTTTGGGTTTAGAAAATTGGGTATTCCAAGTTCAGGGGCATTGGACCCAAAGTCGATGCGCGATGCAAATAACATTGTTGGAAATCCAGAAACATACCCCGTCATTGAACATACATTTTATGGTGGAATTTATGAATTTGATGCTTCCTGTTTAATCTCTATCACAGGCGCTAACTGCAATCCTACATTAAATGGAAATCCATTACCAATGTACAGTGGGTTAAAAATACATTCTGGGGATAAAATTGAATTTAATTATCCAACAAGAGGATGCCGATCCTATTTGGCAGTTCAAGGGTTATTTGATATTCCACAGCTAATGAATTCTTATTCAACATATCTGCCGGGTAAATTTGGTGGATATTTTGGTCGCTCTTTAAACGAAGAAGATAAAGTTTGCTGGAATTCTCATGATTTTAATACCAAAGCCATTGATTTTCCAAAAAATGAAATTCCTTATTTCTCAACAAAAGTTTCGGTCAATATTAAGGCTGGTCCAGAATTTGAATTGTTAAATGAAAAAGATAAAAAGCAGTTATTCGGTACAAATTTTAGGGTTAGTACCCAAACCAACAGAATGGGAATACGACTGGAAGGGAGCGTAATAAAACTTCCTGGTTTTGAAATTGTTTCTTCGCCGGTAGTACCTGGTGTAATCCAATTACCAGCGTCTGGGCATCCTATTATTCTTATGAATGATGGTCAAACCATTGGGGGATACCCGAGAATTGGGATAGTAATGGAGTCTGAATTATGGAGATTGGGGCAAGTAAAACAAGGTGATTTGATCAGCTTTAAGCTAACCTAATCACCTGAATAATTTGTTTATTTTACTCGACTAAGCATTAATCGATCAAAAAATCGATCGCTAAACCATTTTCTGATAAATAGAAGTGGTTTTGCCATAGCTCCGGCCACATACCTGGTTTTTGGTTTCTTCGCTTTCACAGCTTTCGATATTTCTGTTGATATTACTTCAGGTTTCGAAAACTTAAAGGCACCTGCTTCTCGAATTAAGGAATCAACAAATACTTTATAAGGACCCTCACCGGAGATTTTTTTCATTGGCTCAGTCATCACTCCTTCAAATTCAGTTTCAATTCCACCAGGTTCAATGATTATGACATCAACACCAAAGCGTTTTAGTTCAAGTCGAAGTACGTCCGACCAGCCTTCAAGAGCATGTTTAGTCGCATGATACCAGGCACCTAGTGGAGTATAAATTTTACCTCCAACAGAGCTGATATTTATGATCTTCCCATATCCTTTTTCTCTCATATCAGGGATAATTAGTTGTGTTAGCATCGCGAGACCAAAGATATTTACTTCGAACTGTCTACGTGCCTGATCAATTGGAATTTCCTCAACCGAACCATAGATCGCATATCCGGCATTATTAACCAGAACATCTACAGAGCCATGATTCTTTCTAATGGTATCGACTACATTTTGAACGTCTTCTTCAATAGTAATATCCATTTTGATGGGATAGGCACCTAGTTCTTCAAGATCTCGCATTTTCTCCAATCGCCTAGCAGCTGCATAAACGATTAATCCATCTTTTAATAACTGTTTTACTGTGGCTTTCCCAATACCGGCAGAAGCCCCTGTTACTAATGCTATTTTTTGTTTGTTCATGATAATAGTGAGTAATCACTCATTTATTGTTCAAATTTTTTTACAGATTGTATTTTTCAATTAAGAAATTTCTGAATTCATCTTTATTAATTGATGATCCTTTCAGAATTGCACCGCCTATTCCATCAATTAAATACATTAATGCATAAGCTTCCATTTTTGGATTATCATACCCTAATTGTCGAAAAGACTTTTCTAGTTTAACCAGGAGGGGTTCTAATTTAGTATCGCTATTTAAGTTTAATTCCCATTTCAGTTTAAACTGTAATCTCCAGAATTCATAATCAGCTTCTGGTATCAAAAATGGCATAATTAGAGTTTTTTTTACTACTTCTGCTGGATCAGATTCGAATATTATTTCCCCATACACTGATCGAAATCTTTTTTCTCCCTCATCCAGAACTGCCTGTAATAACCCTGATTTATTCTCAAAATGCTTGAATATCAAACCCTCAGATACACCTGCTTTTTTTGCCACTTTACTTGTAGATGTAGCATTAAAACCTTCTTTAGCAAAAAGATCTAGAGCGGAGTAGAGGATGTTTAGTTGTTTTTCAGTCATAGTGAGTAATCACTTACTAAATTATGTATTATTTTAGCAGAATGCAATCATGACTTACTTAATATTTTTGTGTTCTCTAAATGGCAGTTTGATAGATTGTAATGAACATCGATTCAGAATAGTGAGATTTTCAGAAAAGTTATGTTAGTTCAAATAGAAGTATAGAGGCTTAGACTGGTTAATACACGTGTCTTGATATACAAAAGCTTTGAAGATTTAAGAATCTAGTGTCTTAAGCTTTTTAGATACTCAATGCTTAAGGGAATTTGGCCAAGCGGATCATCGCTCTCATCTTCGATAAACATGTATGTTATCCCTAGTTTCTGAGCTTCTTTTAATACTCCAACAAAATCGATTTCCCCAGTACCGATAACTACATTATTCTGGCCTGAAGTAAGCCCTGTATGGTCTTTCATAGTTCCTTTTTTCATGTCTTTTAAGTGAAGTGATACCCAACGTTCTCCATATTTTTGAAGCAAATGAGTAGGATTACCACCACCGAATTGAATCCAAAATACATCCATTTGAAAAGAAACCCAGTCCGGATTGGTATTATTCATAATATAATCGAGTAAGGTACCTTCTCTATGTGGAATAAGTTCATAACCATGAAAATGGTACATAAATGTTAAGCCATTCTCGGCTAATTTTTTCCCAGCTTCATTGAATACTTCAACTGCCTCGCTGGCATTTAAAAAGTTAAAATTCCCAACTTCGTGATCAATCCAGGCACACATCACATAGGTTGCTCCGACGGATTTGGCTTCTTCAATTATCTCATCAATATTATCTCTTAAAGCAGAAAAACCCGCACCAATTGAGGGTGTTGATATACCTTTGGAAGCTAGAAGATTTATATACTCATCCTGTTCAAAGCCTTCTGGTATTCCACCACCTTCGATAAGTGTAATTCCCTGTTCTTCAATAAAATCTAGGGTAGACTCCAAACCTATTTCCGGTACAATGTTTCTAAACGAATACATCTGAACTCCAAAGTCAGCTGTGTAAATTGGAGTACCAGATTCTTGAGCATTAGCATGAGAGAAAATCATAAAAAAAGAAATTGCAAAGTAAATTGAAGCAATATATTTCATGGTATTATCATTAAAGGTTACCCAGTTTCAATTCATTCACGGCATGATTAGCTGCTCTTGCTGTTAGTGCCATAAAATGAAGCGTTGGATTTTGTGTTCCGCCTGAAGTCATACATGCACCATCAGTCACAAATACATTTGGTACATGGTGCACTTGATTCCAACTATTTAAAATTGATGTTTTAGGGTCATGACCCATTCTTACCCCACCCATTTCATGAATATCCTGGCCAGGTAACGTATCCCGATTTCTGGCAGAAATATTCTTATATCCAGCCTTCTCAAACATTGCAGTCATTTGTTCAACATAATCATCTGCTTGTTTGATGTCATTTTCTTTCCATTCACAGGAAAGTACGATTTGAGGAATGCCATATTTATCAACTAAATTTTCATGAAGTCGCATATGATTATCTTCATAAGGAATACATTCTCCCATCATCCATGAGGCTATATACCAATGATCATTAAGTATTGGATTTAAAAGACTCTCAGTTAATGAATCTCCAATAGAAGTTTTTTCAGTGTAACTACCTCTTCCGGCAGAAACACCGGCAGCCCAACCTCGCAAAAAATCAGTTTCTTGTTTATGAACATTCCTAAATCTTGGAATGTATGCGTTTGTTGGACGTCGCCCGGCAGTTTTTTTATGTTCAAATCCCTCTACAGTCGCACTTGCCTGGCCTCTATAATTATGCCAGGTTATAAATTTTCCAAGCACACCACTATCATTTCCCATTCCGTTAGGAAATCGATCAGATTTAGAGTTTAATAGAATTGCATTGGTATTTATAGTTGAAGCATTTACAAATATGATATCAGCATAGTACTCAATGGTTTGACCTGTGAGCCTATCAATTATTCGTACACCAGTGGCTTTGCTTGTTTCTTCATCAAAAAGAATGGATTCTACTATCGCATCAGGTCTCATAGTGAGATTACCTGTTGATAGCGCCCAGGGGATGGTTGAAGAATTGGAACTGAAATATCCACCAAATACACACCCTCGATTACACATATCTTGTGACTGACATTTTGTTCGCCCTTGTTGAATATGGATTGGTTGAGGATCAGTAATATGAGCTACTCGGCCATAAATTAGGTGTCGTGTATCGCCATAATGTTTTTTGATACTTTCTTTAAAGTGCTCTTCAACAACATTTAAACCAAATGGTGGAAGAAATTCGCCATCAGGTAATACATCTAATCCATCTTGGACACCAGAGATACCTGCAAATTTTTCTACATGCGAGTACCACGGTGCGAGATCTGCATATCTTATTGGCCAATCAACAGCAAATCCATCACGCAAAGGGCCTTCAAAATCATAGTCACTCCACCGTTGTGTTTGCCGTGCCCAAAGTTTGGATTTACCACCTACATGGTAAGCTCTAAACCAGCGAAACGGCTTTTCAAGAACAATAGGCTGTTCATCATCTGCAATTGCCCAATGAATTAATTCTTCACGGGCCCAACGACCACTATTTAAACCTGAACGTTTATCAATAGGAACAGAACCGCGGAATTCAAATTCCCATGGAGCTTTTGAAGCGGTTGGATAATCGTCTATGTGTTTTACATTCCATCCCCGATCGAGGCATATAGTTTTTAAACCAGCATCACATAGTTCTTTTGCTGCCCAGCCTCCACTAGCACCTGAACCTATCACTATAGCATCGTAGGTTCGTTTTTGTTTTGATACAAGGTTTAAATTTGCCATTTCAATTTGTTACTTCAACATTTCCATCATAAAACCCAGGCATTAATAGGTACCCATGGTAATTCACAAGAACTTCCTCTGAAGTCTCAAATCCTCTGATAGTTTGCTGCTTCATAAATTCAATAAAATTTCTATCGTCTTCATTCTGGCTACTTAATAGTTTAGACAGAATTAATTCTCGTTGGGGTTTAGAACACTCCGGGAATTTAAGATTATAGCTTTGATGTGCTAAAGAATCTAATGATTCGATATGCAATCGAATTTCACCAATGAAGTTATCAGGGTAGCATTCACTAATTAGTGCTACTAAAAAATTATCAACTCCAACGGAAAGTGCTCCAATATTTCCATTATTAGGTATAATAGTATCTGCAATTGCTGATATAATAGAAATTTCGTAGTCGGTAAATGAAGTATTGAAAATGCCAAGTGAATCAATCGACCAACTTTGCAACCATGATGGAATGGTTAAAATCCCACCAGAAGCTAAGATCATATTTTTTAATGCACTTCGTCTATTCATTATTTTGATTGATTAAACCTTCATCAGAAAGTACAATAATTCAATTAAAAACTAATTGCACAATCAATAAAGAGCAATGCTAGACTAAACAGTTATGTCAGAAGTTAGCTTATTGCCTTTATGCTCTCCAGGTGATGATAAGTGTGATATATTGTAAAGAACATCAATTCTCGAATAGTGAGATTCCCTAGAATTGGATGAGGTGCAACAATTTCAGAGATAATTTGTTCATCCCACTTATTAAGGGCCTTTATAAGTTTATCTTTTTCCGTTTGGTATTTCTTTAGCAACTCATTTTTTCTTGAAGAAGGTATTATTTTTGGGATGTAAGGCTTAGTGGCTTTTGCTCCGGCAGCCAACTTAGATACATATAAATCTTTCAACTGATCATAATTCATCTCATCCCGATCAGTGGTGCCGTATTTCCATTTTAGCACTTTCTTAGGGAGCACTAAACCAAGATTAATCGGGGCTACACTTTTAATTAAATGTTCAAGTTGTTCCCCAGTAGACCATTTCCCTTCAGCAGAAGAAGCTTCAAAAAGATTACCATCTTGATTTTCGATAAAGACAGTGACCTCATCAAAAGCAATTGCTAGAGCATCTTGAAGCTCAGGAATTGAGTGAATCACTCAGTTAAGAATTATCTTTTAATAACTCGCCCATTTCTTCAAGGGATTTCCCTTTTGTCTCAATTACATATTTCTTCACAAATACATAGGCAACTAAGCCAAAGAACGCATACAGACCGTATGAGAAGCCTAAGCCTAGTGTTGCTAAGAAAATTGGGAATGTCATTGTGATTGTGAAGTTTGCACCCCATTGAGCTACGCCACAAATAGCAAGCGCGGCGCCACGAAAATGATTAGGAAACATTTCACCTAACATTACCCACATTACAGGTCCCCATGAGAATGCGAAAAACGCGATGTATGCATTGGCTGCAAGTAGTGCATATAACCCACTGTTTCCTTCTAACATTATATCACCTGATGCATCTGTACCAGCACTACTAAATATGATAGCCATAACAGCAAGCATAACAGCCTGACCAAGTGAACCAACAAGTAAAAGTGGTTTACGCCCAACTTTATCGATCAGTGCAATTGCCACAAATGTGAAGAATATATTTACGCTACCAGAGATAACATTTTGCAGAAGCGCATCTGCTTCGGTAAATCCAGCAGCTTGCCAAAGGGTTGCGCCGTAGTAAAAAATCACATTAATACCAGTAAGCTGCTGTAAGATTGCCAGGCCAATACCAATCCAAACTATTGGGTGCATTTTACTTGTCGCTTTATCCAGAACATCTTTTAAACGTGGTTTAACACCTTCAACTAATGTTTTCTTAATTTCTTCAATCTTAGCTTTAGTGTCTTGTAAAGGAGAAATATTATGCAGAACGTTAAATGCATCATCAGTCTTTCCAGCTGCAACCAGATATCTTGGAGATTCTGGAATCATCAATAAAGAGACTAAGAAAATACCTGCGGGAATCATTTCCATCCAAAACATCCATCTCCAGGTGTCGAATCCCCACCATAATTCTATGCTTGCACCACCTGATAATCCTGCCAACCAATAATTACTCATGAAAGCCATAAAAAGGCCGATTACAATCATTAGCTGTTGCAGAGTTGCAAGTCTACCGCGAATTTGATGTGGAGCTATTTCACTAATATAAACGGGAGCTAAAACACTAGCCGCACCCATTGCTACTCCACCAAGAATTCTGGCTAGAATAAAAGGGATAGATGAATTGGCAATACCGGAGCCCCATGCACTCGCAATGAAAAGTATCGCTGTAAGAATCATTATTGGCTTACGGCCATATTTGTCGGCCCATGTTCCTGCAAAAAAGGCGCCAACCATACTACCAAGTAAAACAGAAGCTACATTAAATCCAGTGGTAGCGGAGTCTGAATCAAAAGCAAGTGCTAGCGCATCAACAGTTCCGTTGATAACTCCGCTATCAAAACCGAAAAGGAAACCGCCTAATGCTGCAGCGGCTGAAAGAAAGATTACACGTCCAAGATTATAAGTGTGTTGCGAATCACTATCAGTGGTACTCATGATTATTGTCCTGAAAAAGTATGGTTATTAAAGTGAGTGATTTGGTATTCCGCCAACCAAAATCACATAAACGGCTGAACATATAAAACCGCTTACATTAATACCACTTTTGAAGTAATTAAATAGTCAGCTAATCTATTATTTGTAAGAGTTCAAAATATTTACGAACTCGATCCAAGCAGCATCCCTGGCAATTTTATTTGGATCATCCGCTGAAGCATCAGGATCATCACCTCTACGCATAAAAGCGTGCCCCGCACCATCATAGATTACATAATCGAATGATTTTTCATATTCATTCATATTTGTTGTAGAAAATTCGATCGTTGAGTTTACTCTGTTATCATCGCCGCCATAAAAGCCGAATACAGGAACTTCAATATTTTTATACACTTCAGCTTCTCTAGGTCCAGTACCATAGAAAACCACAGCTTGTTCAATTTCTGAACCTATATTAGTGGCAAATCTAAAAGATTGCGAGCCACCCCAGCAGAACCCAACTACAATTACGTTTCCGTTGCCGGCTTCTATACTTTTTGCATAATCAAGGGTCGACTTTAAATCTTTAGTCACACCATCCGAATCTAATTCATAGAGTGCTGATCTGGCATCATCAGTAGTTGCAAAGTCTGATGTTTTTTCAAATCCATCAACGGTATTACTGATCAAATCCGGAGCTACGGCAATAAAACCTCGTTCTGCAACCTGATCAGCAAAACTCCGTGCCCATGCATTTAACCCTCTATTTTCATGAATTACTAAAACAACGGGCACTTCATTAGAAACTTCAGGATAAGCCACAAATGTATGCATTTCACGATCATTTGATTCTAACGCCACCCATTCATGGTGTCTTGGTGAATTTTCCAGTTGTTCCAGTGCATAATCTTGTGCAACTATTTGATAGGAAAGTGTTGTGAAAATGATCTGGAGAAATAAAAATTTCATGATTTTGGGAAGTAAAGATTTAATCCAATGTAGTGGTATCAACGCGAGAGGGAGTGTATTTACCCGAGACAATTCCATCTGCACCCTTCGCGATTGCTTTAATGGTATTATTGAGGTGAGGAATATTTATAGTTTCAAATTCATCTGATACTTGATGATAATCGGTATCAACATCAATAGGCGTAGTACTAATTGTATGGGCAGGAACCCCCAAACGAGCAAGGGTCGCATTATCGGATCGGTAAAACAGGTTCTGATTTGGATAAGGATCAGGATAGAATCCGTAAATAGTACCTTCAGTACTTCTGGAAAGCAATTCCCCAAACGTCGATCTATTATACCCGGTAATCCACGCTGTGTTTGGTCCTGAAAGAGCTGGTTTGCCAATCATTTCGATATTAATCATGGCAATAATTTCATCTGGACTTAGTTGCTTCGAGAAATACTCAGATCCATATCCTCCAAACTCTTCTGCAGTGAATGTGACAAAAAGGAGTGTTCTTTCAGGTTTTGGTTTTGCTGCAAAATGATGAGCTAGCTGTATGACAGCAGTCACCCCTGATGCATTATCGTTGGCCCCATTTGCGATGGAATCAGCACCGACTGGCGTTCTAAGGCCAATATGATCATGATGAGCTGAGAAAATGACGTATTCAGACTTTCTAATTCCTTCAATTTTCCCCACGATATTTGCCAATGGCTTCTGTTCGATTTTTGAAATGAACTCAACTGAAATATCATCATTATCAGATTCACTTAGAATAAAAATCAAATTCCCCTTTGAAGTATTAGTTAGAAATCGATGCTCACGAGAATAAAATGATCGATACCTATTAAATAATTCTTCGAATGAAGGATCAACCAAAACAATTGCATCTCTTTCATAGCTATCAAACTCATTGAATCTTTCTCGAAAGTTATCACCTTGCTTTATATGAAATACAGGCGCCAGATCTGAATTAGTTACAAGATTTTCAACCACAGTAAAAGCGAAGTATTGATCGCTCTTAATCTCTTTATCATCAACGATTACAATTGACGTCTCAATCAATGATTCAGATAAAATAAAGGGCTGGTGAAAAGAGTTTCCAAAGTGTGGTACTAACCCAGCAGACTCTAATTCCCGTGCAATAAATCCTTCTGCCAGTTTAATTTCTGGAGATAGTGCAAATCTGCCTTTTAATTCATCGGCCGAGAGTGTTTCAAGAATTTGTGCCGTTCTTAGTTCCTCGACTGAGTATGATTCACTGCAATTGAAGAAAAGAAGTGTTACAAACCCAATAATTAGTTTAATATTTGTTTTCACTGCAATAATAGGTGGACGTTTTAATTATACGTTATGCAGTAAAGAAGATTGGTAAAAAGCTTTTAAGCTTTAATTATCATCAAGCCATTTCACTAAAATTTGTTTGATTGTTTGTAGCGTGATTGGTTTTGTAATGAAATCGTCCATACCAGCTTCAAAACAACGCTCTCTATCTTCCTGCATCGCATTTGCTGTCATGGCGATGATAATGGGTTTATGACTGTGTTGAGTCTTTTCTTTAATCTTCCGGGTTGCTTCAAGTCCATCCATAATGGGCATTTCCATATCCATAAAAATTAGGTCGTACCCCTTTTTTTTCTCAGTTTCAAACGCTTCTTTTCCGTTTTTAACGATATCAGCTTCGATTCCGAATCGTTCCAAAATGCGATGAGCCACCTTTTGATTTACGATGTTATCCTCGGCAATTAGAATATTAAAATCTGTTTTAAACAATCGCTTAGGATTGATGGATTTATTAGAAGTTTTTTGATCTTGTATATCTGATAGGTACAGACGTTCAAGGTTATTTAATAATCTAGTTTGCAGAATGGGTTTCTTTAAAAATAAATCGAAATGGGCTTTATCGTCAGGATGTTCAAGTTCATGGATGGAACTAAATAGTACTAATGGTAGCTCTCTATTCGAATATTTTTTTCTGATTTCAGATGCAACATCAACCCCATTTTTTTCAGGCATTTGCATATCAATTATCCCAAAATCGAAAGCGCCAAGCTCATTTACTACCGAAATAAGCATATTCGGATTGTTGAAGGTCTTAACCTTTAAATTTGCTTTTAATAATTGCTGCTGAATGATTTTTAAATTAGTGGCATTATCATCCAGCAAGAAGACACTTTTATTTTCAAGAACCGATGGAATTGTGAAATCCGATTCCCGATAACTTTTCCCGAAAACTGCTGTAAATGAGAATGTACTACCTTCATTTTCGGTACTGGTAACTTTGATATCACCACCCATTGCTTCAACTAATCGTTTACTAATCACCAGGCCAAGACCAGTGCCACCATACTTTCTTGTTGATGAACTATCAACCTGGCTAAAACTTTGGAATAGCCGATGGAGTTTATCTTTAGGGATGCCAATACCAGTATCTGTAATATCAAATCGAAGTACGATCGAATCTGTGAATTCACGTTCTATTGATAGCTTGACCAGAATTTCACCATTTGAAGTAAATTTGAATGCATTGGCGATTAGATTTGTTAGTATCTGTTGTAATCTTATAGAATCACCAATCATATATTTTGGAACGTTCTCGTCTATCTCATAAAGCACTTCGAGGCCGGGTTTATTATTCACTCCGGCAACCAATTCCAGAACATGCTCTATGGATTCTCTTAAATTGAATTCATTTTCCTCAAGTTCCAGTTTACCAGATTCAATTTTAGAGAAGTCTAGAATGTTGTTGATTATGCCCAATAAACTTTCACCACTTTTCTTAATGGTGATGGAGAACTCTTGCTGTCTCTGAGTTAATGAACTTTCAGAAAGGAGTCCTGATAATCCGATTACTGCATTTAATGGCGTTCTAATCTCATGGCTCATGGTTGATAAGAACTGGGATTTAGCCTTTGAAGATTCTTCTGCATGGCGAAGAGCAGTCTTCATGTTGTTAGAAAATCTATAAGAATGAACCAGTGATTGGAAAAAGAAAAAGAATAAATACCCGGAAAAATTTATGAATAGCGAAGTTCTGAAATAGCCCAGATAAACAAGAATTTCGTAAGCAAAAACAATGAAAACAGCTCCGGAACTAATTAGGGAGTAAATTGCTCCGGGTCGATCATTTACAACCGCTTTAAAATACACCCAAAACGCAATTCCAAGGTAGAAAATCAAAAGAATAAAATAGGGGATCACCAGCTGTGTAAATACCATAGGTGATAGAAATACTGATTGTAGCCCAAAGATGATGGAAACCGCACTCAATACATAGATTAACGGCTTATATGTCTCTCTTGGATATAGATGCAACGTGTATAGCCCAAATAAAAGCCCTGACAAGAAAAGGCTTATGTATTCAAGTCGAAGTGTAAAAATCCAGGGCAAGTCTGGAAGGAGCATATGAAATGCATAACTACCAAACCCAATTATTCTATAGCTATAAACCAGGCAGAATAAAGAGAAGTATAAAATGGATTTTTCATGTCTACCAAATAAGAATAACCCAAGAAAAAATAGCCCGCTCATTATAAGCACGCCTGTTAAAATAAAGGAATATCCGTACTGGATATATCTTTCCTGAAATAAAAGGGAAGCAGAGCCAATTTTAACCGGTAAGTAGGCACCACCTTTACTGTGGTCAAAATTCGCAACATGAACTACCATACTTAATGTATCTGAATCAAATACTGGCATCGCTACAGTTTGCGGCAGCCAATGTGGAGTATACTTTTCTTTTTTGGTGGCAACTACTCCATTACTGGCAATACTAATTCCATTTATATACAAATGATAAGAGGAATAGAAATCGGGAATCTCAAGTGCCAGGTTTTTTTGATGTTCACCTAAAATTATATTGATTTGATAAGTAGCATACCCTGTTGGCCCTTTGCCTGAAATATTTGCCCAATTGCTAGTAAAATTGAGCAGAGAATCTGGCTTAATTTGTTCAATTTCTGAAGGTGGAATAAGTTGCATCCAATAAAATGCCCAGGTTGTATCTAAATCATAGGTAGAATCAGATAAGTCTATTTCGCGAAGATCTATAATGGGAGATTTAACTTCTTGAGCAATTGCATGCTGATGTATTCCCATGTATGAAAACAGCAGAGGCAGAAAAAGAAAAACAAGAAGTATTATGCGGTATCTATGATACAAACTAAACTATTTAGCAGAGAACCATTTAATGAGTACGTCCTGCGTTGATTGTAGGGTAATTGGTTTTGCAATAAAGTCTTTCATGCCAGCCTCAAAACACTTTGCTTTGTCTTCAGTAGTTGCATTTGCAGTCATTGCAACAATTATTGGTGTTTTATTTTTGTAAGGAATCTTCAAGATATGTTTGGTGGCTTCAATCCCATCCATTTCCGGCATTTCCATATCCATAAATATCAAATCAAATTCATTTGCTTTAACCTTCTCTATAGCTTCAAATCCATTATTTGCAATCTCAATTGTATATCCTAGCCTTTCTAGTACCTTAATTACTACTTTTTGGTTGATCAGATTATCTTCTACTACTAAAATTCTAATGTCAAGAATGGCTGCTTCAGTCTCATTTTTACTATTTAATAGTTTTTCAACCTCTGCTTTACTGGCAGTTTGTGCAGGTAGGGTAAAATAAAAGGTAGTACCAACTCCTTCTTTACTTTGTACCCATATTCTACCACCCATCGATTCGATGAGACGTTTACTTATGGCAAGCCCCAAACCTGTTCCCTGATATTTTCTGCTTCGGTCTGCCTCAATCTGCGAAAATCGATCGAACAACAAATCCATTTTATTTTCTGGGATACCAATTCCGGTATCTTTTACAATGAAGAGTATTTGTCCTTTTTCAGAAATCGATTCCGTTGTTGTAACCTGAACGGATATGTCACCCGATTCGGTAAACTTAATTGCATTTCCTACAAGATTAATGATTATTTGCTGTAATCTTGCTTGATCTACAATTAGATAATCACTCAAAGAATCGTCAAACCGGAAACTGAGATTTACATTTTTTGGATTTGTTAACGAGCCTAGCATTTTTATTGCATCAGCCAGCAAGCTTGGGATATGTGTTGGCTTATATTCGAACTCAACCTCGGCAGAATCAATTTTTGTGAAATCAAGAATATTATTAATGATACCAAGTAGATTTTCACCACTTCGTTTAATGGTTTTAGCAAATTGAGTTTTTTCTTTCTCTGATTTGGAATCGAGAAGCAGTTCAGATAATCCTATCACAGCATTTAAAGGGGTTCGTAATTCGTGCCCCATTGTTGATAAGAAGTGTGTTTTCGCAGTCGAGGCCATTTCTGCTTTTTGCGTTGCCTCATTAAAGCGATAGGAGAATTGATTTGATAGTGTTAAAGATTGAAGGAAAAAGAAAGAAACATATCCTGTATAGCTGACAAGCAAATTTTCATTCACAATTACAAAATATTCCAGCAAGTCCCAGCCAATATTTAAAATCACGAGTATAACACTGAGTAAGGAAAAGAGGGATCCCACTCGTTTATTTATAGCTGCTCTAACAAAAACATACATAGTGTATATTGCTAGCAAACCTAACACAATGAAAAAATAATTGAGAAATGAGGTAAAAATTGTGGCAGGCAATAACAATACAGAAACCATAAATAGAATAAATGTTATGGTAAAACTGTGAATGATCTCTTTTATCACTTCGTCCGGGAAGATGTATTTTACAAATATTCCAAATAGGGCGGCCCCTAAGTACAACGACAAATATTCAAATCGTATTGAAATACCCCAGGATATTCCAGGAAAGATGAAATGAAGTGGATATAAATCTGTATCAAGTACTCTATAGCTATAAACGAGACAGAATAAAGCAAAATAGAAAATGGCTTTTTCGGATCTGCCAAAGAAAAATAAACCAAGAAAGAAAAGCCCTCCCATTAATAAACTACCCGATAAAAGATAGGAGTATCCTAATTCAAACTCCCGTTTTCGGCTAATTTCATTGTGTTCCCCAATTTCAACCGGTACTCGAATTCCTCCTTTGCTATGCGAAAAGTTTGATACTAATATTTTAAGCTCAATACTATTAGTTTCGTTAAATGTGCCAAGGAATATGGTTTTAGGGGTCCAGTTTGGTCTGTGTCCTTGTTCATTATTTCCAACACGCCCATTCCGTTCAATAAACACATCATTTACATAAAGCGAATAGGCCGTGTATACATCAGGCATACTTAGTGCCAACTTTGGATGATTTTCTGGCAATAAAATCTGAAGCTTATAAGTTCCATATCCCTTAGATCCTAACGCAGGATCTTCATTCCAAAGATGTGGGACTTCAACAAACGAGGGTAGTTTGCGAATGTTAACTTCTGGAGTTATAAGTTCACCCCAAAAGAATTGCCATTCACCGGCAAGTTGAATGGTTGAATTTGAATTAAAATCAACGTTTCTCAGATCAATAACACCTCTTTGTGCTATTTCTTGAGCAAAGAGTTGACCAGTGAAGAGCAGAAATATCGAAAAGAGCCCGAATAAGTATTTCACTTAATTGTCGATTTAATTCGAGGCAATGTACTCAAAAGGATAAAAAAAAAGCTCACATGGAGTGAGCTTTAAGAATATATAATTATCAGGCCATGGCCGGTGACCATTTAAAATCCTTATCGCCAAACTTTTTAAGTGTTCGATAATGAGAAGCAACAGCCTCGCTAAAAGTTTCATGGCAATTGTATGGTATACCAAATTCTTTCGCAGTTTCTTCAACGATTGGGCTGATTGCTGGATAATGAATGCTACATACTTTAGGGAACAAATGGTGCTCGATTTGAAAATTTAACCCGCCAACATACCAGCATAACAATTTATTACTACGGGCAAAATTATTGGTTGTAAGCATTTCGTGAATCACCCAATGATTTTCAATCATATTCTCCTCATTAGGGAGGGGGTGAGTAGTTGATTCAACTACATGTGCAAGTTGAAAGATGATGCCTAAAATCAGTCCAGCTGTTAATTGCATAGTTAGAAAGCCAATCAAATATTGCCACCATGTAATTTCTAAAAATATTAATGGCAATGCGATATACAATGTGTATGCGACTATCTTAGTGATTATGAGCTTTACCCATTCATTGGTTGGATGTTTTTTATTCTCATAAGGTCCGAGTGGTGATTTAAAGAAATACCAGTAATCTTTAACAAACACCCAGAAAACAGTGGCAAAACTATAAGCTGGGAACGCCAGGATATGCTGAAATCTATGTACTGGTTTATATGGAGTATGTGGAGATAGACGAATAAACTCGGCTACTTCAAGATCCTCGTCATGGCCATGAATATTTGTATACGTATGATGAATGATGTTGTGTGTGATTTTCCAGATATACCCATTGGCACCCACTAAATCGAAAAAAGTACCAAGTATGTTATTCACAGTTTGGTTCGAAGAATATGCACCATGAAGGGCGTCATGAGTAATAGAAAATCCGATCCCAGCCATTCCTGTTCCCATTATAAAAGCAAGCAACCAAATGGTGTTAAGTGAAAATCCACCTAACATAATTAATGCATAGGGCACCCAGAATAAAGAAAGTATCGCAATGGTTTTAAAAACCATTGCACCATTTGCATGCTTAGAAATACCTTTTTCTTCGAAATATTTGTTTACTCTCTTTTTTACTTCTCGAGCAAACTCTTTATCGATTTTATTATTGAAAGTAACTAGTGATGGCATAGTGTCTGATTATTTTCAGAAAAAGTTGAAAATACGAAAAATCGTTCAAACTTGAATATTTACAAGAATAGGTCTTTAACTTACTGACTGCCATTCATTAACCAAGTTCAGGATAGGTAGTTGGTAAACATTTGGGTAATCACTTTCATATTCGCGACTGCATCTTGTAGAGGAATTGGAACTTTTGAATCATCTAAAATGGATTTCGAAAAGGCATCCACCTGTAGCAAATATTGATCGCAAGGCTCAAAGATATGTTCTGTCGTTTTTCTGCCTTTTGTAATGAATACTTTTCGAGGAAGTTCCATTGCATCATTAAAAGGAATATCTATTTCGATTTTACCCTTTGTACCAAATATTTGTGCTTTTTGATCGAACTCGACTTGCATTCCACACATAAAAGTTGCCGAACCATCTTCGAATCTTAATAGTCCAGTTGCAACTCTATCAGTGTTGAAGTCGGGATCGAAATCCATATTTGATTGTATCTCGATTGGTTCATCCCCGTAAATAAATCGTGAGAAATTCACACAATAACATCCAACGTCTAATAGTCCACCGCCACCCAATTCTGATTGATTTTTAATGTTCTCAGGATTGTTATTGAAATAACAAAAGGTTGAGTGAACGTGCTTTATATCACCAATTTCTCCACTTTCAAGCACTTTCTTTATAAAATCCCATTGAGGATGAAACCGGTACATGAAGGCTTCCATCACTTTGAGGTTTGGGTACTTATTAGTGAATTCAAGTAATTCTAGCGCATCATTATGATTTACTGAAATGGGTTTTTCACATAACACATGTTTTCCCGCTTTTAAAGCTGCCGCGGTATAAGGTATATGCAAATGATTGGGTAGGGGGTTATAAATCACATCGATCGATTCATCGGCAATTAATTCATCATAACTGCCAAACGCTTTTGGTATACCAAGTTTTTTTGCAGCTACCTGTGCGCTTTCCAGATTCCTGGAACTAATTGCACCAACTTCCCCAAACTTTGATTTCTGAATTGCCGGAATTACATCTCTAATCCCAATTTTTGCAGTACTGAGGATACCCCATTTAAGTACTTTGCTCATAGTTAAAATAACGATCAGAATTATTCGCTGTAAATGTCGTTAATTAACCCGGCGAGGCGAATGCCTGCCTGAAGAATGCGCAGTTCCACTGTTTCGAAATTATGGAACATATATTCATAGCCCATTCTATCACCCTCAAAATCATAAACTTGTGGTAAAAGCGCTTGAGATTCATACGCCCAATCAATCCAATTTGTACTTTGCCATTCTTCAACTAGTTCACCTGTAAGTTGATCGTCAGAAAAATCAGCAAGTTCTCGACCATTATGCTGGCGACTGTCTATCATTTCGCTATCCCAAACTCGATGTAAGTTTGAATTATCACCAAACCATTGAACACGAACATCGTTTCCACCACGATCGGTACCATTTCCAACATGCAGTGGTTGATGAAGATCGCCAACTAAATGTATCAATACTTTTAAATTGATTGCTTCTTGTTCTGCAGTCAACTCACCTGATTTTAATTCTGTAACCATTTTATCAATGGCCCAGAGAATATCTCCATTTTCTGGTGTTCCTGCTTCTTCATAGGTCATTCCCTCTGGAATCGTACAATAATGCCATGGGCTCATAAATCGGAAATTAGGATCTGAACGAACTTCATCCATCCAGGTACTAGCTTCGGCCATAGAATCTCCATTTAACACTCGATGAACTTCTGCAGCTGCATTTTCAGTAAGATGTTCAGCAGCAATATATCCGGTAGCTCGATGTCCTGATTGTCCCCAACGGCGCGCTTCGTCCTCATTTTTAAAGGGGTAAAATAAAATGATTAAGGCAAGAAATAGTTTTGTCATAATTGGTAGAGTTCTAATTCAATGAAAAGGTTTTAGTCTTTTTTGGTAAAAATTTCAATCACCCCGCTTGAACCGCGCATTCCATATTTATTAGTGGAACTAACATCTTTTAAAACCACGACTCGGTCAATATCTAATGGGTTAATGATATTATTAATCATCTCGTAACTGTTTCCAACAATTATACCATCAATTACATAAAGTGGTTCTGATATACCTTGCCCAAATGTTTGAGCACCTCGTACGGTGTAATAACCTCCAGTAAACTGAATTCCCGGCACTCGTCTTAAATAATCACCGAGTGAATTGTATACACCAACCTCTGTATTTTCTACAACAGTTCCTTCATCATCGTTGGATGGAAGGGATGATGAACTACCGCAAGAAATAGTGAGGAAAGTAAAAATGGCTAGAGTATAAAGGACCCGAGTATTCATTTATTTAAGTATTTGTTCACCAATTTCTGGTATAATTACTTCAATTCCAGAGAATTCTTCCAGCACCTCTTTAAATATATTTGGATCACTAGCTATCGGAGGCCACGTTCCGTAATGAATGGGGACTGCGATTTCTGGATCAATCATTTCAACTGCATAGGCTGCTTCTTCAGGGCCCATTGTAAAATGGTCTCCAATTGGTGCGAAAACAAGGGTTGGTTCGTAAAGCTCTCCATATAATTCGAGGTCTGCAAAAATGTTAGTATCACCCATATGATACACGCAAATATCATCATCGAAAGATATGATTAAACCTGCTGGATCACCGGCATATTGCCCAGCATATGACGAACTATGATTTGCAGAAACCATAGTTACCGAAAAGTCATCAAAATTCACGGTCCCACCTTTATTAAATGCCACAGCCTGATCGCCAGAAAGACCTTCATTAGTAAGTAGTCCGATGAGCTCTACAATTCCAGCTACTTTAGCGCCGGTAGTTTTAGCGATTTCTAAAGTATCACCAACATGGTCCTCATGACCATGTGTGAGTAAAATGAAATCGGCTTTTTCAACTTTTTTGAGATGTTCCGGAGTAGAAGGATTGTGCGTTAAAAATGGGTCAATATAAATAATGTTTCCTTTTGGGCTGACCAATTTAACAGCTGAGTGACCTAACCATATTGCTTCTGTGTTACTCTGAATACTCATATTCCACCTCAAAATTCCATGTTAAGATTGCTTTACAGAAAGTATCTTTTTCTTCGCGTATCTTAAAGAGGTTAAACTAGAAATGCATGGGATTTTTAGATCGTTTTTTTGATAGTACTGAGATCCAATCGGATTCATTTTGGGCTTCCATCACCGGTGAAGATGAGATTGATGCTATCATTCTATCCTCTAATGAATGCCGGCAGGTGATTTTTAAGCACAGTAATCAATGTGGTACTAGTTTTTTTGCAAAAAAAAATCTGGAAACTTTGGATAAATCGACTATCGGGAGTGCTTATTTCTATTTGATAGACGTAATTCGGCAGAGAAACTTATCCAGATATTTTGAGGAAAAGGTGGGGGTACGACATGAATCCCCACAGCTCTTTGTGATTTTTAAAGGTGAGATTATATGGCATGGATCTCATCATCAAGTAAATGAAGAAAATCTAAAAATTGCATTAGATCAGGCTCTGGGATGAAACTGCTTATGCACCTGATGAAGCAGAGATCGGTCGACATGAGTGTAAATTTCGGTTGTTAGAATGGATGAATGCCCCAGCATTTCCTGCACGGCTCTTAAATCTGCACCACCTTCTAATAAATGTGTAGCGAAAGAATGCCTAAAAATATGTGGATACACGTTTTTTTTGATGTCGGCAGTTTTTGCAGCTTTTTGAACAATGTTCCAAACACTCATTCTGGTTAATGCACCACCTCGTTGATTAAGGAACACTTTATTTCTTGCTTTTTCAGCCTTCTCAATCTTAAAAAATAATGGTCGCGCATATTCGATATAATGTTCAAGGGCTTCTTGTGCTACTTCTCCAACAGGCACTAAACGTTCTTTACTTCCTTTTCCAATTACACGGATAAATCCTATTTCAAAGTAGAGACGATCGGTTTCCAGATCAGTAAGTTCACTCACTCGCATGCCTGTTCCATACAAGCACTCCAGGATAGCTTTATCACGTATTCCAGCCGGTTTAGAAGTATCAGGAGTATCAAGCATGGAAATCACTTCTTCCGGATTTAAAATCTCAGGAAGCTTTCTAGCTTTTTTGGGTAGTTCAATCAACTCAGCTGGATTGGCTTTTGTGATACCTTCAACAACTGCAAATTCATGAAACCCTCGAATGCTGGATATATTTCGAGCGAGCGATGAAGCCGAGAGCAATTCATTATCGATAAGGTAATCTAAAAATGCTTCAATATTACTTAGGCTAACACCACTTAGTTCTATCATTTTTTGATCTGTGACCAGAAACTTTAAATATCTCTCTAAATCATTTTTATAGGAAATGATAGAGTTCTCAGAGAGCCCTTTTTCTAGCTTTACAAATTGAAGATATAAATCGAGCTCTGATTGAAACAGCACTAATTATGCTTCTGTGGTAGATTTTTGTTGGGATTCGTCATTTGCTGAAGTGTTTTCTTCAGCGTTGGCTCTTTTTGCTTCTTCCTCGATATCTTTGGTCGTTTTCTCATCATCTGGGTATTCAATTCTGCTATGGTATACGCCCACTAAAATGCTGATGAATGATTCTTTGATCACCTGAAGATCATGAAATGTCAGCGGGCAATGACTTAATTGACCTTCGCTTACTCGATCATCGACCATACGATTTACGAGATTCTCTAATTTGCTATAGGTTGGATTTTTCATGGCACGTGAGGCCGCTTCAATGCCATCAGCTAACAATAAAATACCGGTTTCTTTTGTAGAAGGTAGGGGGCCATCGTATCGGAAAGTTTCTTCATTGGGGGTGTCTTTTTCCACTTCTTCTTCATTCGCCTTGGCTTTCTCAAAGAAATACCTGATAACCGAAGTTCCATGATGAGTTTCGATAAATTCGATCAAAACTTTCGGCAAATTGTATTCCTTGGCCATTTTAACCCCCTCACTAACGTGGGATTTAATGACCATCGCACTCATTTGTGGCTTTAATTTGTCATGTTCATTAAAACCACCGGCCTGATTTTCCACAAAGTATTCAGACTTGACCATTTTGCCAATATCATGATAAAGTGCTCCAACTCGAACGAGCAATGGGTTGGCATTTATTGATGAAGCAGCTGCTTCTGACAAGTTGGCCACTTGCAAACTATGATGAAAAGTACCCGGTGCTTTGTTCATTAGTTCTTTTAATAGCGGTTGATTCGTGTCGCCAAGTTCAAGCAAGGTAAAGTCGGTCGTAACCCCAAAAATCTTTTCGAATAATAGAATAATTGGATAGGTGAACAGGATAAATAAACAGTTAATTGCGATAAAAACGCCATTTTGAAGTATCAATTCCCATTCTTCCATTACAGAAAGACTGAATGCTCCCATCGAGATAAGATAGGTTACAAACACAATCCCCGGAGTAGTAAAAAAGAACTGAGATCTATTTCGAACATCGCGCACAGAGAAAACCCCCATGGAACATGCTGCAAATGTAGAAATGGTGTACTCGAAATCGAATCCATGTACAAGCCCGATTAGCGCTGCCAGAGTTATAGCCGCCATAATTCCAACTCGAGAATCAAAAATGATGGTCAATATTAAAGGGGCAATTGCAACGGGAATAACAAATGCATTTGCAACATCGAAATACATAAGCACCAAATTGGCAATGCTAATCAAACTGATTGTTAAGAATACTAGCAGGAATAACCCATTGTGAGAGCTGATACTTCTTCGGTATAAATATAAATACATGTAGAAGACCAGCGATGTTATAATGATGAGTATCACACCGCCGCTAAAGCGTGTCCAGCGCTCAAATTCAGAGGCATTAATTGAACGAGCTGCATTCAAGCTTTCGAGGATGTTTACAGTCTCAGAAGTTACCATATCACCACGCCGAATTATCACCTGCCCCTGAGCCATCGCCCCTTTTGTTGCAGAAATGTTTGAGATGGCTTCCGCAATTCGCTGCTGTCGGCGTTCTTCGGTGTACTTAAAATTTGGCCCAATTACTTTGTTATACAACTCAATGGCCAATTGGGCTCTTTCCTCATTAAAAGATCGGTTTAATTGAAACTGAGCAAATTCATTTGCTTCTCTTAAATCTCTAACTCGTGCAATATTAATGGGACGTTCTGTACTCACCGACGGATTAACAACCGTTATTACCTCTGCCTGAATATTACTCTTGTTTTGATCGATGATTCCTTGATTTAAAAGTTGATCGATCAAACTTTCAAGCCTTGTTTTAACAATAACTCCGTCGAATCGAGAATAATTAAGTTCACGACTTTGAACATCATGGTAGCTGGTTAAAAGTACATTCAATGAGGCTTCTGTTATTCCGATATTCGATAAAGAATACTCTCGAGCAAACCGAAGGCTATCATCAATTAAAGTGGGGCTATTGTCTTCTTTTGCAATTTGCCAATCATGATACGACTCTAAAACCGGCTGTATGGATCGATAAAGTGAATCGAGTCGGGTTTGAATGGCAATGCTTGAATTGGCATCAACTTCGAAAATCAATGGAATCTGAGAACGAATTTCCTCTTCCTCGTTGGCTATTTCTTGAGGTGTTTTATTCAATGAAAAGGTAAAAGGAGCCGTCAAGTCGTCTGCTCTCCAGGGTTGACCTTGTGTATAAATGAACCCGGTATTAACCGATGTTCTGGGAAGTGAAAAGACGGATATAAGTACAAAAAGTAGAAAAATGGCAACACGTATATAGGGATTGCGCTTTAGCGAATACGCCTCCTTTTTCATGTCTTTTTTCTTCTTATCGCCAAGAAGAGGAATCTGCTCTTTCTTCTTGCGACCTAAACCAATTTTGTCGAGAAAACCCATATGGGATAGCCGTTTTTGTTGATTCCTAAGATTAAACAGCAATATGGTTTAATCAAAACAAATGGAGAAATTTTATTCATGTAGTCACTTCATGTGATCTTTATATACATTATAAACCTTTATGTTCTGCTAAACATAAAATCTTGGGGTCATGAGAACATTAACCACTTTTCTATTTCTGATACTTTTCCTTGCATCTACGAATTGTAACACCACTAGCAACTCTGAAGAAGATGCTGAAACCTTAGCAGCAAAAGCTAAACTAATTGAAGCGGATGCAGGATTTAGCATAGATCTTTTCAAAGCTGTTCATGCAAATGATAGCAGTTCTACAAATATTTTTATTTCTCCGCTGAGTGCATCTATGGCTCTAGGCATGACCATGAATGGCGCCACCGGTAACACTCATTTTGAAATGCAAAACGCTCTTGGCTTCCCTGATATGACCCAGGAAGAAATAAATAAAGGGTATAGGTCGCTTAAGAGACAACTTGAAAACGCGGATGATGAAGTCGAGTTTAGCATAGCTAATTCAGTTTGGGCAAATGAAGATTTCACCATTAAAACTGAATTTAAAGAGGCTGTCCAGGACTATTTTGATGCTGAGGCTAGAAGTATTGACTTCCAGGACCAGAACAATGTGGATGTCATTAATGATTGGGTATCTGATAAAACCAACGAGCGTATTGCTAAAATCATTGAGAGTATAGCACCCGAAGATTTTATGTTTCTAATTAATGCAGTTTACTTCAATGGAAATTGGAGAAACAAGTTTGATCCTGAAGTAACACAGCCGTCGAATTTTTACTTATCTGAAAATGAGATAACTGAAGTGGAAATGATGAATCAAAAGAATTTTGCGGGTTATCTTATTTCTAATGATATCACTCTACTTGAGCTTCCATACGGTAATGAGGCTTTCAGCATGTTTTTTATCAAACCAAGTCAGCCTGAAGTCACAATCGATGATATCATAGAAAATGAGCTTTCTAGTGAAGCATTAAGTAATTGGGAGTCCTCTATTATAAGAGACACCGCTCAATATTTTATCCCAAAACTTGAGATGGAATATGTTCGTGAGATGAAGGAGGACTTAAAAGAGCTGGGAATGCAACAGGTTTTTACTTCATCAGCAGAATTAGATAACCTTTTTGATGAAGTGAATAATCTAACGGTCACAAGTGTTTTGCATAAAACATTCTTAAAAATGGATGAAGAGGGTACTGAAGCCGCAGGCGTTACTGCAGTTATAGTTGGTGTTACGAGTGCCGGACCACCTAAACCTCCAACCATTATCTTTAATCAGCCGTATTTGCTGATTATAAAAGAAAAAACTTCCGGAGCAATCCTTTTTATTGGAAAAATAGGAAATCCGGTTGCTGAGTAAATAATCAGAAGCTTATCGCGTACATTTCTTTCAAGCTGATGCGGCCTTCATAATAGGCTTTACCTACAACCACTGCATCAATTCCGGCAGATGCGAGTTTTTTTAAATCATCAATATTGGAAACGCCCCCAGATGCAATCAATCTGATTTCTGGGAATTTGGATTTAAGCTCTTCATACAAAGCCTGATTAGGTCCTGCCAGAGTACCATCTTTGGAGATGTCTGTACACAAAATCTCTTTTAACCCTTCTTTTAGCATCCTTGTCACGAAAGAATCCACTGATTCAGCTGCGGTTTCTAACCACCCGGCATAGGCAATATTCCCATCTTTTAAATCCATTCCCAAAATAGTCTCATCAGGGTGATTATGAAGCAATTTGATCCAATCAGGTTCATTTCTAACCGCCATAGAACTACATATCACTTTAGAAACGCCTTCTCTCATCAGGTAGTCTGCATCTGCATAAGTTCGAATTCCGCCTCCTGTTTGAACCGACATTCCAAGCTCAACAATGATTTGTTTGATATGTGGCAAATTCACAAAGCGACCTTCTTTTGCACCATTCAGATCAACAATATGAATATGGTCAAAGCCCGCATCCTGAAATTCCTGAGCTTGTTCAACCGGAGACTCATGATAAACTGTTACCTCATCATAATTGCCTTTATGAAGCCGAACACATTTTCCATTATATAGATCGATGGCGGGAATTACCTGCATTGGATGAGTAGAGTTTGAGATTGAATGGGTTTGAAATATCCGAAAAAAAGGAGTTCAAAACGACCATTTTAACCTAAAAAAGATAACATTTGGTGTTTCTGTAAAAGATGTTAGAGAACTACCTCTTAGAATTTGAGAGAGTATTAAGAAATCGGTGTTTTCGCTCAGCGAGTAACTCAATTGAGGAATAAAGATAAGGACTGATTCATCAAAACTTCCCAGAGTGCTTAGGTTTAATGAAGTGAGAGGGGAAATCGAAAAAGATCCATTTATATAAAACCCGGTTTTTGAGATAAATAAATTATCTGCAGTTAGTGGTTGTCCAATCTGAGCCAACGCATTTCCAGTGTCTTCATATCCTCCATTATAGAGTAATTCTCCGGTTAGATAGACTGCACTAGGTAGCATATAATCAAAACCAGCTGTTGCTGTTAAAATACCATCTTCTTTAGCAGAAGACGATTTTGGATAGAAATAAGATACTTCACCTTTAAAACCGGCATCGTTAATATATCCTGACCAACCCGTTCCTATCATCACTTGGTCGAAATAGGAGGCGGCTAAAAATTGGAAATCATATTCATGGAAATTATCTCGGTACATCACTGCAAAAACGGATTCGTCCAAAGTGTCACCAAACCGATAGCCAACATTCACGCTGGTTGCAAACCCCCAGGCATATTGTGCCGAAAAAGCGTCGGTTCCAGGGCGTTCCTCATAATCAAAATCTAGATAAGCATAGGCGTTGAACAAATCATTTGGACTCCAAACGAAAGTCTGCCCCCAGTTTATTCGCTGTCGTCCAAATGTTGCCTCGAATGGTCCATTGAAATATGATAATTGAGCCCTATCTATTGTTGTATGTAGAAGATGATCATCCGATTCAAACGGTGTCCAACTCAAATCTACATATCCGGGATCATTATCTAAGAAATCCGCAAAAAATGGAGTATTCCGCACTGAGTACCCGCTGAGTAATCGGTTCCTTGAATCAATTTTCAATTCGAATGCTTTAGAAATATCCCAGGTTGTCTCTATTCGATTGTGGAGGATATTGTCGTACTTGATAGTTCTAACATCATTACTTATTGCCATGCTACCGAGTTCTTTAACATACCCTCGAAATTGAAAAGGTTGGGCGAAGGATGATGTAGCGAAAACCAATATTATCGAAAGACACACCCCTAAATCCCGTCTCAAGAGGGGACTTTTTCTCAATTGTTGGATGGTCTGAGGTTTGTTCATCTCATTTGTTAATGTCGCTGTCGATCAATCCATCAACTAAAGTGATTACTCTTTTTGCTCGTTCAACAACACGTTGATCGTGGGTAGAGAAAATGAACGTGATGTCGTCTTTTGCGTTTAATTCTAGCATTAAATCAAGGAGATCTGCAGCTGATTTTGAATCTAGATTTGCGGTAGGTTCATCAGCAAGAACAAAATTTGGTTTTGACGCTAGCGCTCGGGCAACTGCTACACGCTGTTGCTGTCCACCGGAAAGCTCTGAAGGCCGTTTATGAACTTTATCGTTTAGCCCAACCTGGTGAAGTAATTGTAACCCTCGTTCGGTGCACTCTTTATATGGTAACCCTTGCATCTGCAATATAAAACTCACATTCTCGAGTGCTGTAAGAACCGGGATTAAATTGTAAGCCTGGAAAACGAATCCAATATGATGAAGTCGGAAATCGATCAGTGTTTTTTCTTTCAATGAAAACATATCGGTGCCTTCGATGAAAACCTTGCCGGTTGAAGGGGCGTCAAGTCCACCAATAATATTTAAGAGCGTGGTTTTACCCGACCCTGAAGGACCAACTATAGCTGTGAACTCTCCCTTTTTTATTTCCAGATTTATGTCATTTAAAGCGTAAACCGGCACTTTATCTTTATTGTAAATTTTAGTGATATCCTGAACATTAATTACCGACATAATTCTTCAGATTTTTCGAATCGCCTCCACAGGATTTAGTTTTAAAGCTTTATAGGATGGATAAAGAGCTGCGATGAGTGTTGTGATGAAAATTAATATACCAACATTTAGATAGTACTCTGGTTGCAACTCTGGATATATAATGGTTCCAATTCCGTATTCTTCGAATCCTTGTGCCCATGCGCTCACATTTATTCCGGTTTCCCCAAGACTTTGAATTCCCAACCAGGCTAGGAAAATCCCAATCGGTGCCCCAACGATAGCTAACATAAAAGTCTCAATAAGAATCATCGAAAAAGTCTTCGATTTGTTCACCCCAACTGCCATTAGCATGCCAAGCTCTTGCTGGCGTTCAAGTACAGCCATTAACATGGTATTAATGATCCCAAATGTTAGGGCTATTAAAATGATGACCATTACGATATAGAGCATGGTTCCAACCATTGAGTCCATATAGCGCAAAGAAGGGGAGATATCGCCCCAGCTTTCGGCAATTAGTTCGGCATTAAGCTTCAATGAATCTCTGTAGGTATCCGCCATTTTAAAATCATCAACGAGAAGAGCAATCTCATGGCTGATACCATCAGCATTAATTAGACTATTTAGGTGTTCTTTCTTTACAAAAACATTGGTTTCATCAAATCGAGAATTTGACGATTTAAAAATACCTGTAACTCTAAAAGCAGCGGCAGTTAGGTTATTATCAACATCCTGAAAATTGAGGACTACTTTGCTTCTGATTTCAAGATTGAGCCTTTGAGCAAGTTTCTCACCGATTACAATACTGTTTGAACGTCGACTTTCGAGGAAATTACCCTCAGTTATGAAGGTGTGAATTTGAGTTACATCATGTTCAGTCTCGATATCAATTCCACGAACCGAAACCCCATAACTACTTGAGCTTGTAGATGCTAAGCCTGTTAGCACACTTCTTGCAGTGATATTCTTAACAAATGGGAGTTTTGAGAGTTCTGTTACTAGACTATCACCATTAGAGATATAAAATGCTGGAAGTACTTCATTTTTGTATTCCTTTGTATGGATTTGAATATGAGAGGTATAATTTTCCATCTCACTTTTCACCATTTGCATACTCATTCCATACATAAATGCTGACATGAAAACACCAGCGCCAGTACCAAGTATTACTGCAACAATTACAACAAGACTTCGGGCACGATTCCGCCAAATATTTTTCCAGCTGAGGGATATTATGGGGGCAAAGTTCATCATGCTCGCATTGCCTCCACCGGTTTGATTTTTTGAGTGTGGAGGATTGGATATGCACTGATAACCAGGCTTATAACACCAATTACACCAGCTTGTGCAAATAAAATAATAGGTCTGGTAGAGAATCGAATAAAAGGCTCCATCCCATACTCTTCGATGGCCGCCGCAGTTTGACCTGTAAACTCCATCGGATTGATGTTGAAGTAGTAAATCACAGGAATACTTAATACGATGCCAATAATCGACCCGAGCATAGTAATCGTGAACATTTCAATCATCAACATTCGACTTATGCTCCATTTTGGGGTACCAATGGCGACCAAAACTCCGAATTCGAATTTTCGTTCGGCGGTCATCATTAAGATGGTTCCAAAGATTCCGAATCCCACAACCATATAAAGCACTAATAGAATAATGTATCCACTGCCGCGGTCTGCCTGAATAGCCTGAACCAATTCGGGCATCAATGTTGGCCAATCATACACTCTGAATTCTTCACCGAGCTCTGCACTTAAATCCTCTGTCAGTTTTGCTGATCTTTTCGAACTCTCGCTTAAAATGGCAACTGCTGTCACCCGATCAAATGCACCGTAAAATTGTTGAGCAGTTCCAAGAGGTAGATAAACCGTTGAATTATTTAATTCCGGCAGCCCAAATTTGGCAATTCCCTTCACGGGAATTAGTCCGGCTGCTGTTGTACCTCGAAAACCACTACTTAGTAATACAAGAGAATCACCAACTCCAATATCTAAATAGTTAGCTAAGCCCTCAGAAATAATAGTCGCGTTTTCATTCATTGAGGTGAAGTAGTCTCCAAATAGCATTTTCTCATGAGGCTTACTTAGTTCCTTCTCACTTTCAATATCTATACCCAATACCAATGCAGGTCTGGTTTTTTCTAATCCCCCAGCTAATGCATATGAATCTATTCTGGGGATTACTGCTCGAACATTATTTATTTCTGAGATTGATTGTAGAAGTTGATCATCAATTTCGAGACTATGGTCCAGCATAGGCTCATCAAAATATTCAGGTGCCTGAATCTGGATGTGTCCGGTAAACGAACCCACAGAATTATCGATCATTTGGTCATACTGCCCTTGCTGCATGGAGCTCATTAAAGCAGACAAAACCACAGCCATCACAATCGATGCCATTGTGATAAATGTTCGACGTCTATTTCGCCAAATATTTCTCCAGGCTAGTCTTAATAAAAACATATCTGATCAGTTTTCAGGTTACAGATTTCAGTTGTCAGGGAACAGTTAGCAGTGATCAGTAGATAGTTTTCATCATTTATGTAAGGACTTGACTTATTTATGGTCTTACACTTTAATTGACAATTTGAAAATTTTGTAATGCTACCAAATAACAACTTGTATGATAAAGCATATGCATTCGCAATTAGGATAGTTAAGGCATATAAATTCCTCTCAGAAGAGAAAAGAGAATACATTCTTTCGAAACAGCTCTTGAGATCAGGGACAAGTATCGGCGCAATTATATCTGAAGCAAATGGTGGAATTTCAATGGCCGACTTTTCTGCGAAGTAGTCAATTTCATATAAAGAATGTCTTGAATCAAAATATTGGTTGTCATTATTGAAAGACACCGGATATATAGATTCAAAAACATTTGTGAGTTTGTATACTGATGCAGACGAAATAGCAAAAATCCTCTTCACAGTTCTAAAAAAGACCCGTATCAACAAAAAGAAATAATTCCTGTTAACTGTCGACTGATAGCTGTTCACTGTTCTAATTTACCCACTTCATATTTTGTACTGAGAAAAAACTGTCACGAATGCGTTCATCGAATTTCATGGATTGATACTCGAGAATCGTCTGATTACCTGGATCTTCAATCGGAGTCATTGTCATTCTACCTGGTAAAAGTCTTCCATCGAAATCTTGAATTTCGAAGGCTTCCATTAGGTTAATCAGGTATCCATCTTCATCAAAGAACTCTGTTCTAAGTTGAATGAATTCATCCTTAGTTACCCAAATTTTCAATTGTCCCCATACGACTGGTGCATCGGGTTTTGGGTCAAGTATTATTTGATAGCAATCATGACCTTCAATCGTACTATCAGCTCCAAAACTGTGATCATAATCTTTGATGACCGAGGACTCACGAACTAAATCGTCATTTGTGAAATCCGATCCCATCCAGGATTGCATCATCATAGAAGGAGGGAGCTTAACGGTTCGACCAATATTTGGCACCCAATTCCAGATTTCATTATCACGTTTCAAATAGGCAATGCCTTCATCCCTAGCTGGACTTGTGATATAAATCAATGAATACTCAGTGCCTTTACTCCATGTTTTCATAGAAACCGATCGCTCCCAGGTTGGTCGAACAATGGTCATAGTGATTTCTGCTGTGGATGACTCGCCCCTGAGTTTTTCATCCATAGTTGTAATAATCTCGGTAGCAGTTTGAGCTAGTGCTGTGTTCGTTATTAGAACTGAGATCAATAGTAGTAAGAGTCGGTTATGTGAGTTCATATTTTTCAAAAATTACTTTCTTGACGTTTTCGAGAGGGTATTCATCACCCATGGTAATTAGCCCCAATAAAACACCATCTAAGGTTGCGCCAAGGAAAAAAGCTTCTGTTTTGGGATCGACGTATCCAAGATCCTCGAAAATTTGAGCAGATTTTTCGATTTGATCACGGTTTCCATGTTGAACTTTTTCTCTTAAAGTCTCCAACGCATCGGGTTGAAGAGATAAACTGATCATCAATTTCGCTAAACCGGTTTGATGTTCTATAAATAAAAAAACCTGCTCCAACACTTCTTTCAAATGCTCTTTCGGGGATTTTTCTGCTCCTGCATCTATAATTTGATCTCCCATTGCAGTCAGCATATCAAAGATTCCGATCAAAACATCTTCTTTACTAGAAAAATAATGATAGATCAGTCCCTTGGAGACTCCAGCACTTTTTGCAATAGCTGCAATTGATGTTTTTTGATACCCGATTTCTGCGAAGAGTTCAAAAGCGGCATCAATTATTTGTTGCCGAGCTTGTTCTCTAATGACTTCGTTTTGGGCCTTTGTTCTGGGGCTCATTTTTCATTGACTAAACGTTCAGTCAAAAATTAACGGAAGTTTTTCATGGAAGTCAATTAGAATTTAAGTTATTGAAGGAGAATCTATTAAGAACTAAGAGTCTTTTGAATACACGTAATCCACAAAGTTCTTTAGAATCTTCGAACCTACGGTTCCGGATTTCTCCGGGTGGAACTGAACTCCGAAATAATTGTCTTTTGAAACCACTGCACTAAATGGTGTGATGTACTCACAAGAAGCCACGACATGTTCGGTCTCCGGCGCATAATAGCTGTGCACGAAGTACAAGTATTCCTGGTCCTCAATGTCTTTTAGAAGTGGATGGTCCTCATTTTTGCTGATGGTATTCCAGCCCATATGGGGCACTTTTTCGGTTTCTGATTCAAATCGAACAAGTCCACCAGGAATTACGCCAAGTCCCACAGTATCGCCTTCAGAAGATGTTTCATATAGAAGCTGCATCCCCACACAAATCCCTAAAACTGGCTTTTCTGTGTTTTTAAGCCACTCATCAAATCCATTTTCCTTTAGTGATTCCATTGCCGAATAGGCGTGACCCACACCAGGGAAAATGACGCCATCAGCTTTATCTAAATCTTCGGTAGTTTCAGCGAGGTAGAAATCAACTCCAAGTCGTTCTAAAGCATTGGAAACCGAAGTAATATTTCCAGCGCGATACTTAATTAATGCGATCATTTATAAACTTCCTTTCGAGCTTGGGACCATATTTTTGATACGTGGATTTTTTTCAACAGCAGTTTTTAACACTCGGGCAAATCCTTTAAAGATTGCTTCAATTTTGTGGTGATCATTATCTCCCTTGAACTCAATTTGTAAGGTTGCTTTGAGATTCATTGCTAAACTGTAGAAGAAGTGTTTCACCATCTCTGTTGGCATATCACCCACATATTCACGGTTAAATTCTCCTTCAAAAGTCAGGTAAGGTCGACCTGATAAATCCAAAGCAACGGTAGCCTGAGCTTCATCCATTGGAAGGACAAATGCATAACGTTCGATCCCTTTTTTATCACCTAAAGCTTGAGTTATTGCATCACCCAGTGCTATGGCAACATCCTCAATAGTGTGGTGTTCATCCACTTCAAGATCTCCATCACAAGATAAGTTCAGATCCACAAAACCATGACGAGCAATTTGTTCCAGCATGTGATCGAAGAATTTGAGTCCGGTTGAGATTTTATTTTTACCGGTTCCATCTAGATTTAATTCTATGGAGATATCAGTTTCATTAGTAGTTCTGGAAATTTCAGCAGTTCTCTTTAATCCTTTTTCAAATGTTGAAAGTAATTCTGGAAAGTCATAACCATTTGCTACAACTTCATCATTTAACCAGAATTCTAATTTCCCCTCACTTTTATCAAATTCGATCATGCCATAAGATTCTTCGCTGGTGAAGTCGGCAAATAAATCCTCAACCTTCAACTGAGCCTTTTGTCGTTTGGTTAACGAAACAGTATCTGTTGAAAAACCAATTCCCTCGGCTTGAAGTGCCGAACAAAAATGGACCAGACCTTTTGGTAAGTATTTTGAGTTCGAAATGGCGATTGCTTCAGGTTGTATCCAGACTTTCATGAGGTTTTAAAATTCTGTGTTCGATTTGTTAATCTTTTGTGATCAAAATGGTTAGGGGGTCAACTATCTTAATAGAAATTATTACACAAATTTTTAATCGATATTATTATGAAATCAAAAGTAAACATTTTCTATTGGATATTGCGGGTAGTTGCAGCTTTCATCATGCTGCAAACATTGTTCTTCAAATTTACCGGGGCGCCAGAATCCATATACATTTTTGAAACCGTTGGTCTGGAACCGTTCGGTAGATATGCATCAGGTATTGCAGAATTGATTGCTTCCGTATTGTTACTAATCCCAAGAACAACCTGGTTAGGTGCAATCATAGCACTCGGTGTTATGAGCGGAGCTATCATGAGTCACTTAACAGTATTAGGAATTGAAGTACAAGGTGACGGCGGTACATTGTTCATCATGGGAATTATTGTAGCCATTTCATCTGCGATTTTGCTTTGGGCAAATAGAGGTGATATTCCTGTTCTTGGAGCCAAATTAAAACCACAAATAGCTTAAAGTACCTGCTTTAAAGCAGATAAGAATTGATCATTTTCGTCTGGGGTTCCGATGGTGAGCCTCAGACAATTTTCACAATGTGGTTCATTTCCTCGATATCTAACGATCACACCATTCTCAGCCAACTTTTTGTACACATCTAGTGCATTAGGAACCCGGAAAATCAAGAAGTTTGCATCGGTTGGAAATATCTTTTCGACTCCTTCAACTTGATCCAACTCAGAAATCACTCGTTCTCTTTCTGATAAGATTTGAGCGACGTTTTTTTTCATAACATCAATATTAGAAAATCCTCGAATTGCAGCTTCCGATGTCAACTTATTGATGTTATAAGGTGCTTTAACCTTCATCATAAAATCGATGATCTCTGAATTTGCAATTGCAATCCCTAAACGAATTCCTGCCAAACCAAACGCTTTAGACATAGTTTGAAGAACCACCAAATTTGGATATTGTTTTACTAACGAGGCGAAACTCTCATTCTTCGAAAAATCGATGTATGCTTCATCCACAACAACGATTCCATCAAATCCTTCAATAACTGAGACCATATCTTCCCTTCGAAGACTATTTCCTGACGGATTGTTTGGCGAGCAAAGGAAGATAATTTTTGTCTGGTCTGTGACAGCTGCTAATGTTTCTTTTACCTGTAGTTGAAATTCTGGAGTCAATAAAACAGAATCTACGTCCACATCATTAATAGCGGCAGACACTTTGTACATTCCATAGGTTGGAGGAGTAGTCAAGACTCGATCTTTTCCAGGTTCACAGAAAATTCGAAATAATAAATCGATGGCCTCATCACTTCCCACACCAACGAAAACATTGCTAGCATCTACACCTCGAAAATCAGCAATTCTGGCCCTCAATTCTTCCTGATAGGGCATGGGATATCTATGTAACTCTAACTCATTTTCAAATGGAGCACCAATTGAATTTTCATTCGCATCCAACAAGATTCCCGAATCGAAGTCGTCTCGTGCACTTCTATAAGGTTTTAGATTCAGGATGTTGGGCCTGATAAGAGATTGTATGTCGATTTGTTTTTTCATCCTTTTTATGACTTCCCCTGATTTTTTGCAAGATTAGAAGCTCTGATATTGAGTCTCCCCTCATTGAGAAGGTGGGGAAAAAGGGGAGGTAAGTACACTGAATTTAGGTGACTATTCATTTTCCAAATCACTCAATCTAATTGTCACGGCATTCTTGTGCGCATCTAATCCTTCGGCTGCTGCAAGTTTTTCAACGGTAGGTCCAAGATTTCTCAGACCATCTTTAGTTAAAGTTTGCATGGTGATGGATTTTTGGAAAGAGGCTAAATTCACGCCACTGTACATTCGCGCATATCCATAAGTTGGCAATGTATGATTGGTTCCTGAAGCATAATCGCCTACACTTTCCGGAGTAAATGCCCCGATAAATACAGAACCAGCATTGGTTATCTTATCGGTAACAGAATCAGCATTTTCAATGTTGATAATTAAATGTTCAGGTGCATATTCATTGGAAAATGAGATGGCGTCTTCTAGCGAATCAACTTTCAAAATGAAACTATTCTCCAGCGCTTTTGCTGCAATTTCTTTTCTGGGTAGTTGATCGAGCTGTTTTTTCAATTCTGTCTCTAATCCGTTAAAATCGAAGCCTTCAATAGCAACCAGAACAACCTGACTATCAGCACCATGCTCTGCTTGAGATAGCAAGTCAGCAGCTACATAACTTGGTTTTGCAGATTTATCGGCAATCACTAAAACTTCAGACGGACCGGCAGGCATATCGATAGAAACCTGAGCTTCACTGTTTTGCAAAATCATCTTTGCTGCAGTTACGAACTGATTTCCTGGACCAAAAATTTTATCAACTTTAGGTACAGTTTCAGTTCCAAGTGCCATTGCTGCTACAGCCTGTGCACCACCTGCTAATAAAATAGTTGAAACTCCGGCTTTCTGTGCGATATAAGCAACTTCTGGAGGTACCGAACCCACAGCATTTGGAGGTGTTGCCAAAACTACTGTATCACAACCCGCTATCATTGCTGGTATACTTAACATCATGGCTGTAGATGGCAGGATGGCCGTTCCACCAGGTACATAGAGCCCAACTCTTTCAACGGGCTTCATCACCTTTCTGCAAATCACACCAGGCATAGTTTCAATAATCAATTCATCCTGATTCTGGGCCTCATGGAATTTCAAGATATTGTCGAATGCTACATCAATTGCAGCTATTAATCCTTCATCTAGATTAATCTCAATTTCAGATGGGGAGATGGTAGTTGATTGTAGTGATACACCATCAAACTTTTGAGTGTAATTTAGTACTGCATTATCACCGTTTGACTCAACATCATCAATAATTGGTTGAACAATCTCGAAAATGGATGAGAAATCCATTTTAGGACGATTAAGCAAGTCGCTTTTTGATTGCTTACTGAGGCTCTTTAGATCGAATGTATTCATCAGAAAATCATGCTATCAATAGGGAGCATTACGATATCTGTGGCTCCAGCTTGTTTCAAGTCTTCCATCACAATCCAAAATCTGTCATAAGGGATAACTGTGTGGATGGCAACCATTCCGTTATCAGCTAATGGTACAATGGTTGGACTTTTCATAGAAGGGATTATCTCTTTAATTCGATCAATTTTATCAGCTGGTGCGTTCATCATCATATAACGGCTTTTTTTTGCCTGCTGATATCCATCGATCCTCACTAAGAATTTCTCTATGAGCTCTTTTTTACCATCTGAAAGCTCTTTATTAGTTTGAATCAATTTAGTTTCAGATTCAAGAATGGTGAATAATTCCTCTAGACCATTCGCAATTAAAGTACCACCCGTGGAAACCAGATCGGAGATTGCGTCAGCAACTTCTAATTTTGGTGCTATTTCTACTGCTCCAGAAATCTCAACAAGGTTCACATCTACGCCATTTTCTTTAAAGAATTTTTCAGTTAGAAAAGGGTAGCTGGTCGCAATAGTTCGACCTTCAAAGTCATTTACTTCTTTTAGCGGGCCGTTTTTTGGAGCTGCAATTGAAAGACGGCAGCGACCGTATCGTAATCCTCTTAGAACGGTTACATCAGCATCTTTTTCATATACTTCATTTGCCCCAACAAAACCTAAATCGCAAATACCGTCTTGTACGTATTCTGGGATATCATCGTCTCTTAGCAGTAAAAGCTCTACATCGAAATTGCGAGTTTTTACCATCAAATTTCGTTTGTAATTATCGAATTCGATGCCAATTCCATGTAACAAATCGATGGTTTTATCAGTTAATCGTCCACTTTTTTGAATAGCAATTCGTAATGATGTCGAAGAATCTTTCGTCCGGTTCATGATGTTAGTAAGTAAATAAAAAAGGTTTTAAGGTAGAGCTAATGTTGAATTCAAATAAGAAAAAAGGTGCAAAGAATTAGTGCACATGATGATGGCCATGATGGCGATCATGAGAATGATGGGGAGTATGATGTAATTTTGAATTCACTGGCATTAAGATATGAATAGATTCAGTTTTCGGGAAACCAATTTTCAATTTTTTCTATGATTTCGCCTCGTGTAACTGGTTTGCTCAAATAATCATTCATACCAGAGAATAGGCAGATCTGTTTATCTTCTTCAGAAGCGTTGGCTGTCATAGCAATTATAATGGGCTGTTTTGGTGCAATAACTTTCATCCGGAGTTTTTGGGTAGTCTGAAGACCATCGAGTATAGGCATTTGAACATCCATCAGAATGAGGTCATAAAACTTTTGTTCAATTACATCCAACACCTTTTGGCCATTATCAACTACATCAATTTCATAACCCAGATTTCGTAATAATCCTTTAGCTACCATTTGGTTTGTAGGATTATCTTCAGCTAAAAGTATAGAAATAGGACGAACCGTATGTAGAATTTCCTGAGGTAATGATGTAGTTACCTTATGTTCCCCAGAAAGTGAACGGTGTAAAGCCATTAATAAATCAGTACGTCTAATAGGCTTAGTTAAAATAAATGTGTTTTCATTTGGTTTGCTCTCAACACTTGAACTAAACAGAACGGTACTTATGAGTGGGATTTTCTTAGTTTCAAGTTGTGCACCAAAGCCGGTTCTTAATGCTAAATCAGCACTTTTATATAAAAAATCCTCAACCAGTACTGCGTCTATATTTGGTACATGCTGTATCCCTAAGATCAATTCTTCTAAACTTGGATATGTATGAACTACCACACCAAAGTAGCTTAGTTTTTTTGCGATTAATGTTCTAAGTGTTTGGCTTTGGTCGGCAACAAGTACGGTTTTACCTTGAAATAAGTCCGAATCAAGCTCTTTTCGTACAATTGTGTTGTCAACTTCTGCCTGTATTGTAAACGTGAACGTGGACCCCTTATCAACAATACTGTGAACCCAAATATCTCCATTCATCATATTAACCAGACTTTTTGTGATTGTAAGGCCCAGTCCGGTTCCACCATAATTCCGCGTGGTACTAGCATCAACTTGAGAAAATGAATCAAAAATATGAGCTACTTTATTTTCCGGAATTCCTATACCAGTATCGATCACTTTAAATTCCAGTGTAGATAGGTTTCCTTCCAATTTAGCTAATCGTACTTTCAAAACTACTTCACCGATTTTGGTGAATTTTATCGCATTTCCTAAAAGGTTGGTCAATATTTGCTTTAGCCTAACAGCGTCACTAATCACAAAATCAGGAACTTCTTCATCTACATCAAAGATTAAATCGATGTTTTGTTCCTCGGCTTTAAGCACAAGTAAATTCCCTAAATCGGCAGTTAAATTTTGGATACTTATAGGCTGATGTTCAATTTCAAGATTGCCAGATTCGATTTTCGAGTAATCAAGAATATCATTTATGATATGAATTAAATCATATCCACTTTTATAAATGGTATCGATGTATAAAAGTTGTTCTTTGGTAGGATTGGTTTCGCGTAATATTTCCGTCATACCAATAACAGCATTCATGGGTGTGCGAATTTCATGACTCATATTCGCGAGAAACATTGCCTTTGTTTTCGTTGCTTCTTCGGCCTTGTTTTTAGCTTCGATAAGTAGGCGTTGAGTTTGCTCTAACTCGTCATTTTTTTCCTGTAAGTCTTTGGTAAGTTGCTCGAAATGATCCGCTTTTTTAAGCAGTAGTTTTTCAATTTGATGTTTTGTTAGCGCCCCTACTCGGTCTTCATCCATTAAATTTTCTGGAAGAACCGAGATGATGATTTGGAAAGAATCGAGATTGATAAAGTTCCTTGCCAGTTTCTTGTAACCGTGATCAAAACGACGCAGAGCAGCCTCTTCACCAAGTTTTTCTTTGAGTATGCTGAAAGAATAAAAACTCAGTTTTCTTAAAAAATGAACCCAATCGTTATAATTCGATGGGTTAAAAGTTAATTCATTTAGCGGATTTTGCCCGGGGAATCCATTTGGGATATCATCTAAATAGATGCCAATATTTTGAAGCTCCTCACCCCCTTTTTGCCCTAAAATATCTTGAAGACCAGAGATTACCTCTCTTAAAAAAAGCCTACATAATTCAAATTCCTGCTTGTTTTCTTCTTCGAAAATAATAGCAAAAGATGCGATAGACAGAAGGGAGGCATATTGAATTTTAATTTTAGATCTAAGTTGATCTTTGGAAAGATCAAACTTTGGGTCAATATCCGTGAGATACTTCTCAACAAATAAATAACTTTCGGCCAATCTTTCCTGGCGTTCAATATTTTTTAGCTTTAGATAATTATTGATATAAACGATCGTAGCATGCGCTTGATTTGAACTGGTGATTCTAGAAGTGAGATAGCCAAAAAGGGCATCAATGTTTTCACTGAAGAATTCATTTTTCGTATTCTTTGAAGTTCTCGAACCTCTAAATACATCAAGTAAATTATCAAACACTCCCATCTGAATGAAAAATAAAAAAGCCGGTTACCCGGCTTTTAAGGTTTAAGCTTTACTTGCCTGATATATTTTGTAGAAACCGAAGGCCGAAAGCCCCCAGGTGGTCATCAAGGCAATAAACCATGCAATTTTACCCAGAGGTTGACTAAGAAGCATTTCGAAGATGTCAACTCCGAAAAAGTTGGTGATTTGTAAACTCAAATGACCAACAGCCATCACTAAAAAACCCCATGCCAGATAAATCATGCCTCTACCAAAAATCCCACCTTTCAGCGTTTGAGCTGTTCTAAAGCTGTAGACGATGCAAACTAAAAGGAATGGTAATTCAAGAATTCCAAACCATTGTTCTATACCCAGTTCCATTGTACTCCATGTTTGTTGATGTTGGTGGCCAATTATTGGGAATTTAATTCGCTAAGTCAATTTCCGTTGATTAGATTTTCATTAGGTACTCATGAACTTTTTTAATTTTTTGATGGTTGAAAACATTAGCTACCAATGATTTAACTGATTTAAGACAATGAAAACAATCGCTCAACTCTCTTACATACCACTCGCTACAGATAAACCAACTGAGAAAGTGCAGGAGTTGTTAGAACAAATAGCACAATACGACTTGGAAATTGAAGTCGGTTATTTATCAACCACGGTAGTTGGCGACACTGAATTAGTGTTTAGTGCAATTCGCGATATTTATGATTCAATGGCGTTAGAACAGGAGAAATTTCGCCTTCATGTAGAATTGCTTTGCCCGGATAAAGAATCGGTTTAGTAGGATTCAACAGGTTCTGATTTATAATTCGACAAAGCTTTATGCACAGGAATTCGGCATAATAGAGCATTTTAGTGTTTAGCATTCTAAGTACACAAGTAGAAATCAGCTCAGGGCGTTGGCTTTCATACATATAGATAGTCGTAAAACTATACGCTCGAGTGCAACATATTTTTTAGTACAAGCTACCTTCTTCGTATCTTAAAGGTTTGTATAGAGACGCACTGATCACAGTTTATGAGTAAAATTCGAAATTTCTGCATTATCGCACATATCGACCATGGTAAATCCACCCTGGCCGATCGTCTATTGCAAATGACTGGTACCATCAGCGAGAGAGAAATGCAAGACCAAATGCTTGATAGTATGGATCTCGAGCGAGAGCGTGGAATTACAATTAAAAGCCATGCAATTAAACTAGACTACAAGCGCCCCAATAAGGAGATGTTTCAGTTAAATTTAATTGATACTCCAGGTCACGTGGATTTTGCTTACGAAGTATCGAGAGCGTTAAAAGCTTGTGAAGGAGCAATCCTGGTTGTTGATGCAACACAAGGTATTGAAGCGCAAACTATTTCAAATCTATATCAGGCAATAGAGCAGGATCTTGAGATTATCCCTGTACTGAACAAGATCGATTTACCGAGTTCTGATCCTGAAAATGTGGGGCAGCAGATTATTGATTTGATTGGCTGCGAAAGAGAAGACATTTTGACCGTATCAGGAAAAACAGGAGAAGGTGTTCCTGAATTACTAGAAGCTATTGTTGAGAGAATCCCTGGTCCATCAGAAGAAGTAGATAAGCCACTAAAAGCCCTGATTTTTGATTCTGTATTTAACACCTACCGTGGTTCTGTGGCTTATGTTCGTGTGATGGAAGGGGTAATACGAAAAGGGGACCTCTTCAAATTCATGGCGAATAAAGAAGAATATAACGCCGAAGAGATTGGATTTCTTCGCATGGATTATCAGCCTACGAAAGAATTGCGAGCGGGAGAAGTTGGGTATGTGATTGGCAGCGTTAAATCATTATCTCATGTACGTGTTGGCGATACCATCACCACGGTAAAAAATGGTGCAGATAATCCTATACCCGGATATCAGGAAGCCAAACCGATGGTGTTCAGTGGGATTTTTCCAACCAATTCGGAAGATTTTGAAGACTTGCGAACAGCTCTTGAAAAGCTCCAGCTTAATGATGCTTCTTTGAGCTATGAGCCAGAAACCTCAAAAGCACTTGGATTTGGTTTTCGTGCCGGGTTCCTGGGGCTACTTCATATGGAGATTGTCCAGGAGCGTCTCGACCGGGAATTCAATATTGATATCATCACTACAGTACCAAACGTACAGTATGAAGTAAAACTCGAAACAGGTGAGACTATTGGAGTTGATAATCCAAGTCAGATGCCGGGAGCTGGCGATATCGATGCTATTTACGAGCCATATATTAAAGCCAGCATGATTACACCGGCGGAGTTCATTGGTCCGATTATGAAGCTTTGCCAGGATAGACGTGGGGTATACGTGAACCAGCATTTTATGCAGAGTAATCGTGTTGAGATTACGTATGAATTACCAATGGCTGAGGTGGTATTCGATTTCTATGACAAATTGAAATCCGGTACCAAAGGGTACGCTTCACTCGATTATGAATTTATCGAATACCGAAAAGGTGACCTGGTTCGTTTAGATATTCTGTTGAACGGTGATCAGGTTGATGCATTAAGCAGTATTACTCACCGAGATAAAGCATATTATCAAGGACGAAAAGTTTGTGCAAAATTGAAGGAACTTATTCCTCGCCAACAATTTGAAGTAGCTGTGCAAGCTGCAATCGGAAGTCGTATAATTGCGCGCGATTCGGTTCGGGCACTTCGTAAAGATGTAACGGCGAAGTGTTACGGTGGTGATATCACTCGAAAACGAAAATTATTAGAGAAACAAAAAGAAGGTAAAAAACGCATGAAACAGGTTGGATCTGTTGAAATTCCACAAGAAGCATTTCTTGCCGTACTTTCTATGGATGAGGAAGACAGAAAATGAAATTTGTTAAACAACAGTTTTTACTTTTTTTTGTGATGATGATTCTTCTCACAAGCAGTGCCAGTGCACAGTTTGAGGAACCACAAATCATCAAAATTGAAGGAGCAAATGCGGAGGAATTTGAAGAGAGATTCTCAAGCATAAAATGGACTGGACAAGGTTTTAACTACAATAGTTTAGATAGAATGCCTGCAATTGAAATACGTGCACGTTTGCAAAGTGCGTATGGCGATCCTACAAAAACCATCGAAACGGTAATGGGTGATGGTGAATTTAGGGCAGGTAAAGCTATACAGTTTGAATATTGGTTTGTAGTTAATGGTTCCATCCCAATGATGGTGCTCGATCTTGACGGACCATTTGCGGATGGGTTGGTTTATGTAGGAGCATCTCGTTACATAGATCTAATGCCGGAAGTGAAACGAACACTTACGCGAACCGTAACCGAGGCCGAACCTAAAGAATACACTGATTATTTTTTCTCACCCGAACGAGAGCAGTGGTACAAGGTGAGTTACAAAGATGGCGATTACACGAAGGAAGAAATTGATAGACCTTCGACGATCCGAATGAGATAAATAGAAAATATTTTGGAAGAACATACTTCAAACAACGAAAAAGGCTTTTTCTGGAAACGAAGCAAAAAAGATACTGATAAAGCAGAACAGCAGGCAAAATCATGGCTTCGTGAATGGGTAGATGCCCTTGTATTTGCTTTTATTGCAGCTGCCATACTTCGTTCACTTATTTTTGGCTCCTATAAAATTCCAACCGGGTCTATGGAGCAGGATTTGTTAATCGGTGACTTTTTAATCGTTTCCAACCTTACATATGGCGCCAGAACCCCAATGGCTGTTTGTGTTCCCTTTACACAATGGTGTTTACCGGGAATAAAAATCCCTTCAACAAGATTACCCGGCTTTAGGGATATTGAAAGAAATGACATCATTGTTTTTAATGTGCCATGGGAAGCGAAACCAATTAGCCAAAAGACTAATTACATCAAGCGAGCGGTTGCTGTAGCCGGCGATACGCTTGAGATTCGAGGTAAAACTGTTTTTGTGAATCGTGAAATAGAACCCGCCCACGATGGGGTACAAAAATTTCATATCATAAAAATGAATGATCGTGTACGATTGAGTGATGCAAAAATGGAATCGGTTGGAGCTGGTACCATTGGTGCAGGTGAACGCTACGTTAGCGCACAACCAGAACCAAATACCTATTTGATAAACATAACAGAAGAAGTTGCAGAAACAGTAAGAAACTGGCCGGAAGTAGATACAATGTATTACTTTTTGTTTCCTGAAGACCAACGATTACAGCAATATGTAATGAGTGACGGAAACTTTTCCAGAGCATTTAACAACCATGACCATCTTACTGAAATTGTAATTCCTTTTGAAGGACAGACTGTAGAGCTAACCTCCCAAAATTGGTATATATATAAAGATTTGATTGAGAGATACGAGCGAAATGAAGTGAGCCAGGAAGGAAATCAGTTCATTATTAATGGAGAAAGAACCAATAAGTATACCATTCAGCAGGATTACTATTTTGCGATGGGTGATAATCGCGACAGTTCCGAAGATTCCCGGTTCTGGGGATTTGTACCCAAAGATCACATCATAGGAAAAGCATTCGTGGTTTGGTTTTCACTAGATGGTATGATGCCAAGGTTCAGTAGGATATTGCATGTGATTGACTAGATTTTAGCAATCGTCTTTCCGCGCGGTGCACCTTCCCGAATGGCTAGTTGACCACAACCGGCATCAATGTCGTCACCTCGTGATCTACGAACAGTGGCACGAACTCCATGTTTCAATAATGCTTTCATAAAGGTGTTTAAACGATCTTCACGAGCTCTTACCTCGTCACGAACCACTGGTTCGTGATGCCATTCTGGAACCACCGGTTCAAGTGACTACCCGGAATACATGGTAACAGGAATTAAACCCACCTCTCCAGAATAATTTCTGGCCGACGAGTATCTCCAATCACGAGGAGCATCAACAAACCCTCTGGCAACCGGATTGAAGTGAATATAATCCAGTTTTTGACTCATTATCTCATCAGAACTGATTTGCTTAGGATGAAAGCCTTCTTCCCAAACCTGATAATCGGATCGAACCTTGTGGGTTAATTTTCGTAATCTGAGTTCATTCAGATGTTTATTCTTATTTGATTCATATAGAGAATCTACAATCTGACGGGCCATAAACGATTTCGTTAATCGCAATTTCTTAGAAAGATCTTCTCCTAATACTACGGCGTGAAAATGGTTTTCCATGATTACATACCCGTACAATGTAATACCTCTCTGTTGCTGTAAATAAACCAGATTATCTAGAATTATCGCTGCTACTACAGGAATTGAAAAGAGTGGCAGGCCACTTTTAGCCGTACAAGTAATGAAATACGGATAGTGTTCTTCGTAGATCTTATACCGACTTCGTCCCATAACTTTTTTATAGTAGGACGTGTTTCAAACAAGTTCCTTACAAAGTATTATTTAGAAAGTTTGAACCAGTGGTTCATGCACGCATACCGAACCGGTGGTTCGGTACGAGATTAACAGCTAACAGCTATTTAGCAATCGTCTTTCCGCGCGGAGCTCCTTCTCGAATTGCTAGTTGACCACAACCAGCGTCAATATCGTCACCTCGTGATCGACGAACAGTGGCTCGAACACCATGCTTGAGTAGTGCTTTCATGAAGTTGTTCAAACGATCTTCACGAGCTCTTTGAAGTTCAACTCCGGCTACATTGTTGTACATGATGATATTCACCTTTGATGGAGCCCAACTCACAATCTTAGCAAGGTTCTTGGCATCTTCATGCGTGTCGTTGAAGCCATCAAAAAGAAGGTACTCGTAGGTTATTGGGCGTTCTGTTTTTCGATGATAATAACGCACTGCATCTTCGAGGGCATCTAAATTCATAGACGCATTAATAGGCATAATTTTATCACGTTTATCATCTGATGCCGCATGAAGAGAAATGGCAAGGTTAAAAGGCTCTGAATCATCTGCCAGTTGTTTGATTTGCTTGGTCAACCCCACCGTGGAAACAGTAATTCGTTTTGGGGAAAGGTCGATTCCAAGCGGATCGGAGATAATGTCGGCTGAATTAACTACCGTTTTGTAATTATGTAGAGGTTCTCCCATCCCCATATACACAATGTTAGTGATTTTCTTTCCGTAGGTTTCTTCAGAAACTTCATTGATGTACTGCACTTGGTCCACTACTTCGCCATGACTCAAATTGCGAAAAAATCCCATTTTTCCGGTAGCACAAAAAGAACATCCAAACACGCATCCTACCTGGGAAGACACACAAACTGTTAATCGCTTAGCTACCCCATCATCATAAAAATCAGGGATAAGAACGGCCTCCACTTTGTAGTCTTTATCCTCATCATTTAGTTTAAACAAAAACTTGATGGTTCCGTCTTCTGATTTCTGCTGAGCAGCTGGTTCAATTCGATTGATAGTAGCTACTTCCTTTAGCTTTTCACGAAGATCTTTTGAGAGGTTGGTCATTTCATCAAAAGAAGAAACCCCTTTTTGATAAAGCCATTGAAAAATTTGATCGGCTCGAAAACGTGGCAAACCCAATTGTTTGCAAAAAGCCAAGAGTTGCTCTTTCGTAAGAGATTTTAGGTCTGTCTTTTTTGTGATTGGGAGTTCGTTGATCATGCTGGAAAGATACGGAGAGTTATAACTAACGACCATAATCTAAATCAAAGTCATTCCCGTGCCGACGGGAATTCAGATCCCGGATCAAGTCCGGGATGACCTTAATCTTTTTTGAGTTTCTTGAAGGAGCTTATCAGGATTTCATGAAAGATTTTGCTGCAGCTAAAAGAATTTCACCGCTAATTCTTTCGCGATAATTTGGATTCACATACTGAAAATTCACTGTTCCTTCCTGATCTACGATATAAACTGCCGGTGCAGGTAAGATGTGATGGTCATGCCCGGAATCAGCTTCCAGATCGATGCCAACATTCATATAACGATCTACAGTAGCCTGATCAACTTCAAAGGCTAGTCCGAATCCTTTTAATGCTTCCGCAGGACTGTCTGATAGCAAAGTGTATTCTAATTCGATTTCTTCAAGGGTAGCTCGTAGTACTTCCGGGCGATCTACGCTTATCCCAACGATTTGGTATCCCATTTCCAGAATTTGTTCTTCAACCTGGGCTAACTCCGCCATATGACGTGTACAATATGGGCACCATCCACCACGATAAAACACAAAAACAGTTGGTTTTTCTTTTACAACATCGTGAAGTAAAATATTATCACCGTTAATTGTTTTTACTGATGTATTCGGGATGGTTGAATTGATAAGAATCGGATGCACTTCAAATGGATCTTTTGGTACATCCTGTGCAAATCCAGTTGACGAAATGAGAAAAAAGAGAGCAGTTGTAAGTAATAATTTCATGCCTAAAGATTTTGATGAATAATTTCAATCAAGATACATACTGAACCGCTGATAAGTTCAGAATCGCCAGTAATGTTACTAAAATGTTAGATATAGGGTAGAAAGCTACAACCGGGGATTAACCACATTGTTGTATATCGAACCGAATTGTACTCTTACACCGAAAGAACCACGGAAGCTGTAAGAAGTTGGTTGCTGTCGAACTCCTGCCAATAGCTCTTCAGTTGATAAATCACCTGCTGGAAGTGAAATCTGGTCTGCGATGATATCATATCCTCCGTTTAGGAAAACCGATAGGTACTTCGAAACTCTGAGATCGACTCGAGTATCAAACTCAAATCTGTTTAAGCTTAGGTCATGCAGAAAAGCACCAGCTTCGATGCCCGCCCGAAATCCACCCCAGGGTTGGGTAAAGTCGGCACGTAAATCCAGCTCGGGTCTAAAAAGAAATTCCTCATCTTCCAAAAAGACGGTAGTTTCAGAATAATCATAATAGCTGGTTACCACCCCAATTCGTGCCGTTACTTCGCGCCGGGTAAACTCTTGATATGGAAATAAACTGTATTCGATGGCAGGAGTAATTCCAATTTGGTTGTCGATATTTACAAAAGTGTCGCTTCTGTATCTTGTGTAGAACCCCACAGACCAATGATTGTTAATTGTTTTGGCAACAAGGCCAAAATAGTTTCTATTCGAGCGGTCGAAGTAGCGAGTTTTTTCAACAAAAGAAGTATCAGTTCCCTGAATTACTTCTTCATCTTCTGTGACTGCACGCCGATTATAATTTCCCCAAAAATTGAAGCGCAATTTCCATTCATTGGTAACTCGTTGCGCTTCGCCATCGCCACCAAGATTATATCTATACTCGTTTTCCTGACCATTTATATTTCCATCCACACCAAACTCAAAAACCCAATTATTCCACGGATCGTTACCCTCAAAACTTACATCATTGTCTGATTCTTCAGGATTGAATGCTACACTTAATTGAGAAAGTATTTTTGTATCGGTTAAGTAACTAATCAAACCTAACTGAATGATGCTTACAAGTTCATTCCGTACTTCCTCATCTGTTTGGAAATTATAGGTATCAAGAAGTAACTCTTTTTTCGGTTTTTCAGATTGGCGTTGATCGATGTAGTCAATTAAATACTGGGCGCCATTGGAAGTTCTTTGTCTGATTACCAATAGATGAAGATCAGCCAAACTTTGATCCCGAACAAAATTTACAAACTTCGTTTCAGTGATGATGAAATCATCATCACAGCCTCTACAATCGAGGAATACATAAAGTGTTTCTTTCTGGTTTTCTGATGATTCTATGCCCGTTGTTTGGGCTTTTACACCAGATATGGTTAAAACCACAATTGTGGTAATGAAGAGCTTTTTAATCAATGCTTTGCCGATCTGTTTGTTTTACGAAAGTTAGGTAGAAGATCGGTTAGTGAATGCAAAATCTTATGAAGTAGTTCGATATTGAACAATTCAGAATATTCTTTTACAACTCATCCAATCAGAATTTGAAATGCCGCCATTCCCATAATCGAAATCGTTATCCAGAGTCCAATTGCATGGGCCGAACATTTTTGAAGGGCTTCTGGAATCAACTCTGCAAAAACCATCCAAATCATAGCACCGGCAGCTAACCCAAGGCCAAAAGGAAGATACTCACGAAAGGTATCAACGAAGAGGAAGGCGGGAATTGCCATTATTGGCTGTGGAAGGCTTGAGAATATACTCCAGCCAACGGCTTTTAATGGAGAAGTGCCTTTAGGTACCATAACCAGACTAATGGCTAAACCTTCCGGAATATTATGCACAGCGATCGCAATGGCTATGAAAACCCCAAACTCAAGTGTATTAGCGAATGAAACCCCAACACTTACGCCTTCTGCGAAGGAATGAATAGTCATGATGCCAAGAAACAGAAGCATTTTTTTACTACCACCGCCTACCAGTTTTTGAACATCGAGGTCGAAACTATGCTCCATCCATTTATTGGCAGCAATTACAAGAGTAACACCTGCAGCCATTCCGCCAAGAGTCATCCATTCGTTTTCGCGATATCCTTCGAAAATCAGGCTGTAACTTGCTGAAAGCATGAGTCCGGCTGCCATCGCATTGGCTTTGCCCAGAAATGAATCAGAGATTTTTTTGATGAAGAAAAATGGTAATGCCCCAACTCCGGTTGTAATGGCTGTAAGAAGCGCATAGAAAAAGACTTGAGAGACGGGATCATTGAAAAAATCCATGTAGGAATGTAGTAAATCGACAGATTTCTAAAAGGTCTACTAAAAATTTAGAAGAAGACTAAATAGTCGAGTTTATAATCAAAATTCATTAGAAAGATGGCTATACTTAGACATCCGAAAAATCATTAAAAACGTATCAATTTGCCTGTAAATCGTCGCTTTGCTCGCCCAAGACAAAAATTAGTTGAGGTTCTACGTGAAAAGGGAATTATTGACGAACGGGTGCTAATGGCGATTGGGAAAATTCCGCGACATGCCCTCATTGATTCGGGTCTTCATCACAAAGCATATGATGATACCGCACTGCCCATTGGGATGGGACAAACCATTTCGCAACCTTATACTGTTGCCCGTCAAACTGAGCTTTTAGATATCCAAAAAGGGCAAAAAATTCTAGAAATTGGGACAGGTTCAAGTTATCAATGCATGGTTTTGTGTGAGATGGGAGCCAAAGTATATAGCGTTGAACGACATAATGAATTATATCACCAGGCAAAAAAAGCGCTGCAGGAACAAGGATATCGAGCCATGTTAAAAGCAGGCGATGGTACTCTCGGTTGGAGCACCTACGCCCCTTATGACGGAATTATTGTTACAGCCGGTGCACCTGTAGTTCCACAAGATTTAATCGCGCAACTGAATGTTGGTGGAAGGCTCGTTATACCGGTCGGCGATGACAAAAAGCAGATGATGCTTAGAATAATCAGAGTTTCGGAGACAGAATATCATCAAGAAGAATTCGATAATTTTAAATTTGTGCCATTAATCGGCGAAAAAGGATGGAAGTAGAGGATACAGAAGAATTTAAGTCGAGTAATTTCGACAAAACCACGATTAAAGAAACACCAATACTAGCTATTAAAGGGTTTTTCATGGGTTCTGCAGATGTAGTACCTGGTGTTAGTGGGGGTACAATGGCCTTAATTCTTGATGTATATGAGCGTTTATTGAATGCCATTAAAAGTGTGGACATAAGATTCTTAAAAAGCATAGTAAAGTTTGACTTTAAAAATGCTTTCGATGAGCTACATTGGATGTTTCTAGTTCCATTATTTGCTGGAATTCTAAGTGCTGGGGTGTTTTTTACTACAGTAGTTCCTCTACAGATTTATATGTTCACACATCCAGAAATTGTATATGGGTTATTCTTTGGGTTGATCTTAGGTTCGATTTATGTGCTTATCAAAGAACAGTCACAATTTCGTTGGGTTGAGGGATTATTTGTAGGAGCAGGTTTAGCTTTTGGTATTTGGATTGTTACTCTCGTACCAACTGATACTCCTGATCATCCTGCTTTTGTTTTTCTATCAGGTGTAATTGCAATTAGTGCAATGATCTTACCTGGAATTTCAGGTTCATATTTACTGCTCATCATGCGTAAGTATGAATATATACTAAGCAGTATCAATGAAATATGGACTGGTGATACCATTACAGGAATCTTGAACATCGCCCCTTTTACACTTGGTACACTTGTTGGTATTGCAGCTTTTTCCAGATTTTTATCCTGGTTATTAAAGCGATTTCATTCACAAACAATCGCAGTACTTATCGGTTTTATGGTGGGATCTTTATTTGTGATCTGGCCTTTTCAGCATCGTGATTATGTTGAACAGGTTCGGGAAACAGAAGTTGTGAGCTTGACGGATGAGAGACTCGTCGAGTTAAGAGAAAATCCGAACGAGAACCTGCCGGAGTTTAACCGAATTGGGGAGACTACGCCGGAAGGGATAGAACTATTAACCATAAAAAAGAAATTGATTCACAGCGAACCATATATCCCAGGAAGTATTGGGTCGAGAGAAGGCGATACTCCTAATGTTGCAGGTGGAATCCTCGGGATGGTAATCGGAATACTTCTGGTAGGAGGATTGGATCGGCTAAGAGAGAAAAAAGAGGTTTAAGACTCAATAATCAACAGGGAATGACCAATTTTCAATTGAATATTCCTTATTGATTATTGCATATTGAGCAACTTCTTCATGATTCCTTCATGTTTTCTTTACACTTTTAAAGTGCGAGAAGTCCAACTAATAATGGAGGTTAGTCATGAAAGTTCAGCATATTTTAGTTCCCACCGATTTTTCTGAACGCTCAGAAAAAGCTATAGAAGTTGCAGGTTCAATGGTGGATTTCTTTGGTTGCACCGTTGACATCATGCATACCGTGCCAATGATGAAATATTTCCATGAAAGCATGGATCCCCTGGGTGTACCATTTTCAATTGAAAAACATTTATATCCTCACTGTTTGGATAGAGCACAAGAGCAGCTGGAAGCACTTGCCGAAAAGTATATCAAGAAAGAATACCGTGGAAGCTTGATAACCAATGTGGAACGACGAGCCTCTGATGCTATCGTGAACCATGCAAATTCAGGAAATTATGATTTGGTTTTAATGTCATCGAAAGGAGCGCATAATACCATCCATATGTTGGGGGGTACCACAGAGAAAGTTATCCGATACAGCCATGTTCCGGTTCTATCTGTTGATGAGCCAATCTCTGAGAAAAATATCCATACTATTATGGTACCTATCGATTTCAGCGATTGCTCGTACTTTTCTGTAATTCCGGCATTTGAGCTTGCCAAAGAATTTGGGGCAAAAATCGTGCTGTTCAACGTGATAGAGCTATACTCGGCCGGTAGCGATATGGTGCCATACATCCCAACTACCATTAGTGAAGATGGAATTTATGAGAATTTGATTAATCGCTTAATTGAATATTTCGAAGCACATGAAAAATACCATATCGATATTCACAGAACCGGGGTAACCTTCGAAGATGTATTGGTATCTGCCGATGGTGATAATGTGATATCTGTGGAAATGCATACCAAAGTTGTTAAAGGTATATCAGCGCATAGAGAAATCGTGGATTACGCTAATACTGAAACCGATTTAGTAGTTATGAGCACCCACGGTCGAACTGGTCTCGCCAGAGTGTTCATCGGGTCAACTGCAGAGCAGGTTTCTCGTCAACTTGAAGTACCAATGTTAACTGTTAGACCACAGTTTTTAGAAGAAACTGTTGAGTAGTCTGCCAGGATTATCTCCATTGGTTGGCTAGAGAATTCTACTCATTAAAGCCTCTTTCGTTGAGAAGTCGAAAGAGGCTTTTTATGTGCGATTTTTATGTAAAGAATTAGTTATAAATTCATATAAATATTGTAACAAAGAACTAAAAATCGGCTCTTGACATTACTATCAACTATTAATAAATCGGGGAACAATGTTCAAAGCTAAGTAATTTCTACAACTACTAATTTGTAGTTTGTTTTTAATCTCCAGTAGCCTGTCATTTGCACAAACTAGGGGAAGTCAGCCGGAAAGAGTAAGAGATTTAATTACAGAGCGAAGGTCAAATATATCTGAACATGTACAAAGTCGAGCTCAATACTATAGAGCGTTTAAAGAATACAAGAAAGTGCACGCAGTAAAGCTACCGGAAAATCTATATGAGGAAGAGGTTTTAACATTATATATAGATACTAATAAACGTGAACTACGTTTTAATAAAAATAATGGAACAGAAATTCAGATTGTTAAACGTGAGATTAGTGTATTCTCAAATTCCATTTACATTTGGAAAGGGGACATTTATGATCCAATCAGTTATGACATCATGGGGGATGCTATTTTGGTACAAAACCATGATGGAGAAATAACAGGCACCATTGATATTTCAGGTTTAATATTTCAAGTTAGATCATTGGGTGCCTCTGGGTTGAGTGCGATTATTGAGTATGACGAGGAGGAAGTTAAGCGACAAAATGAACATAGGATTGAAAATGGAAGTCCACTACATGATGGTGGTATAGGTGTAGAAAAAACAAATGAATCGAATATCATTGAAGGTTGTTCTTTGGAAAATGAGTATTCAACACTGGAGGGATACGACGATTTAACCGAATTTAGTTTTGAGGCTCTATTATCCAATCCAACCTGTCCAAAGCACTTTGCTAGAGTATTAGTTTTATATACTGCCTGAGCTGCGAATTACGGGAATATCAATAATATAATTGCACAAGCAATTACTGAAACAAACGATGCCTACTGGAATAGCGATTCAAATACTGGGGCAGTAATTTTACAGCATAGTGAACAAATTAACTTTATAGAAACAGGAAATATAGTTAATGATAGGAATTTCATTATCAATAGTAGTTCAATACAAAATAAAAGAAATCAATATGACGCAGATATAGTTGTACTATTAACGGAAAAAGATGCATACCCTTCACCTGGAATTGCAGGTTCAATTTTACTTGAAGATAGCTTAGCATATGCTATCGTTGATGTCTCAGATGCTACAGGTCCAGATTATACATTTGCCCATGAATTAGGTCATTTACAAGGATTACAACATCACCCAAATGATGATACTGAATCTAACTTTTTATATTCGTATGGGTTCGGGCATCGAATTGCATATAGTTGTAGTATTTTTCCTTGGAACTGTCAAAGATCAACAATAATGGCTTATAGAGCTCTAAATTTTATACAGGGGAGTCGAATAAAATATTACTCAAATCCTAATAAAACCTATAATGGTCAAGCATTAGGAATTGTAGGTGTGAGTGAAAATTATAAAGTGCTAAATAATACAAGACTTACAATCGCGCACCATAGAGATGCCAATGAAGTAAATGCTGGAATTAGTTATCTGGCAGGACTAAAAACACAATTTGTTCAAAATTTTACGTTTTCGAATAACTCTTGTGGAGGAAATGGCAGCTATAGTTTTGAATGGCGTAAAAGCCTGAATAGCCCAATCAATTTTGGAGGGGTAGCTTCCACGAGTTCATCCTATTCGGTGGCACTTTCACCCGGAACTTGGTACCTGCAGCTGAAAGTTACCACGAGTACCGGGCAAACCAGTACAAAGGTAATTTCTGTGGTAGCAGAAGCTGATGATGGATCCGGTGGTGGTGGCCCGGGTGGTGGACCTATTCCAAAACTGGTGAATCCTGATAATGCAAGCGAGCATAATATTCCTGAAACAATACGGCTTTTGCCTGCCTACCCAAATCCTTTTAATCCTAATACTAATATCTCTTTTCAGTTACCTGAGACTGGACAGGTTTTGCTAAGTGTGTTTGATTTAAATGGAAGAGAAGTTAGTGTTTTAGCTAATCAGGTTTTTTCAGCAGGAACTCATCAATTGATGCTAAAAGCGAGTGATTTATCCAGTGGAACATATATTGTTCGTCTACAATCTGGTTCAATGGTTATAACGCAGACTCTAACACTAATTAAATAAGTGATTAATTGCTGGCTGATTATTTATCTACCATCTTATTTAAATCTATGAATTCATTAAATCTACTAATACCCATTTATCTAATTCTAACAAGTTGTAGTATTTTTAATAATAATAACAGCGAGGAATTTAATCCTGTATTTAAGGCTGAGATAACAGGTGAAGCCTTTGATATTATATCTGTTTCTTCTGATTATGTTTTATATGACGCAGTGATTACAAATCAAGGGACACATACATATTTGGCAGTGTTTGCTGATATTATTGATGAAACAGCTTTTCCTTATACACAACAGATTAGTATTGCAATGGTTTTAATTGAAAATAAAACGACATATTCCTCTGCAACTAGTTTTGTCTCTGTTGGTGATCTCGGAGAAAGAAGGATTGGAGGTAGTTATTATGAGATTAATGGTGATGTCTTGATATCTACTTTCACTACTCCTTTAGATGATGAAGGCTCTATAACTGTCAATATTGAAACATTAGATGATGGCAGTGAAGTCGTTTATGGGGATTTCGAATTCTCTGTAGTTACGACTGAACCACTCAATCAATTCAGCCAGCGTATTGGACAAGACACCCTACACATTACTAATGGTGAGTATCGATTGTTGTTGGATGATCGGAGGGAGTAGTTAGATAGAATAGAAAACGAATGAAAAAACCTTTGGTTGGCTAGAGAATTCTACTCATTAAAGCCTCTTTCGTTGAGCAGTCGAAAGGGGCTTTTTTTATTGGATGTTGATTGGTTGCTCATAAGAAAAAATGGTGCGATAACCCGCGGTAATTCCAAGTCTGTTACTCATATTCGAATACACGGGAACCGGTTCAGAGAAAGGAAGCTGCTGTTGAGTTCTTTGCGCTTTGCCACTTCGGATATACTCATAAAAATCCTCGCTTACAGTTTGCAGAGTAATAATATCAGGATAGGAATAGGTAGTATCTCCGGTTTCAGCTGAAATATTTATCGATGTATCAAATTCTATTTCAAGAACTTTTTGTTCCCCATTAAAAACAGCATCTGAAAAACTAAAATCAGTTGAATAATCGAAATATCTGGGGATACCTACATCTCTGTCCTGACTGTAAGACTGATATACGGGATCATAAGGTAAATTAATGGAAAAATCTGATCCGGACTGAAGACCTAGTGGCGTTTTAAAAAGCATGTTAAGATTATACAGATCACCTAAATCTTCCGGGTCATTAATAAGTAGTTTTAATTTGCCGGCATATTCATAGGTCCAGCTTAGTATAACCCATTCTCCATCACCGGCACCATCGGAAGATTCTGTATAAATAGAGTTTTCTCGTGATTCAATAAGAGTATGAAAATTGTCGATCTCAATAAATGAAGTACTAATTTGACGAGGTATTTCTGAGCTGCCCTGAATAATGTCATCAAATCCCGGAATGCTAGCCTTCACAGTGTAGGTGCCATCTGTTATTCTCAGCAAATCGTTTTCAGGGATAAACATGGGGGAAGCTGAATTAAATCCGGAGGCATACGGCGGTCCATATTGGCTATCCAGTGTATAGTCTGGATTCAAAACCATAGGAATGATTTCGTTATTCGTTTCGATAGATACCGTCGCACTTTCCATTTGATTAATCCAGTCATTGTAGGTGCGCTCGTTACTGTTTGTGATATGAAGGAATACTTTTGGAATACTATCCGGTGAAATAATAGAAATCACCACCGGTTCTGATGAATCACCAATATTGACGGGTTCATCAATCCAATAGGGAGCATCACAAGCCAACAGTATCAGAAAAAGAAAAAAGGTAATTCTCAAATTTCCCATGATAACGTGACATAAGGGGTGAATGGAAAAAGGTAAACAGCAGTGAATCGGTTGACATCCTGTGACAACTGAGAAAAATAGCGGTAATCTTGCGGATTAAACCGATTATAAACATTAAATACCCCAAAACTGAGGGTATAATCTGTTTTCCCGGAAACGGTGTAGGAAGCACCAATATCCAGCCTATGATACGTTGGTAGTCTTAAATTATTCACCGAACTAATAATCAGGTATTCATTTCGAATTCCAATTTGGGGTTCCGGCGGGAAGATAACCCCAACCTGTCTGCCCTCAGGAATGGTAATCAGATGACTTGATGACAAAGAAAAGGCTGAATTCAGTACCCAACGTTTAGAAAGAGCATATCTCAGATCCATTTGCCAAACGACTGGACGATCGAATTTTGATGGATGCGTTTCTCCGAAATTGATTTCATCAAACTGGCGGGTAGTCTTGGATAGATTAATGTTGGTTGTCCACTCCAGTTTCTTGATACTTCCTTCAGCGGCTATACTCAGACCATATGATTCACCGTCTCCAGTGATAAGAACGTCCCCTAAATCTTCAAAAGGAGAAAGAAGTGAGGTACCCGGTCGAAGCCCGATCAAATTATCAAACCGGCGATAATAAATTTCTGTATTGATGCTGGTGTTTAACTTACTCAGGTTTTGATTCCAGCCTATGTACAAGGTTTCAGAACGCTCGACGGGTAGAAGTTCAGAGGGAGCAAACAGCAAATCATTCTGACCTACAAATCCCGGCGAAGGAACATAATGGTAATCCTGAATCAATCGTGCAAAACCTACAAAGAACAGTGTTTGGTCATTGAACGACGATTGAAGATTTGCTCTTGGCTGAAGATCCGGTATGGTACTAAGTGAGCTTATCCAAATGGGTCGGATTCCAACATTTACTTTCCAGCCGTCCATAAACTCTGAGTTCCAGGACGAGAACATCTGGATCGTTTGAACCGGACTATTATCCTCACGAATTCGGGATACTCCATTTTCAGTGAATGCGCCTTCAAATTCAAAAGATGCAGTTTCAATTACGGCGCCAAAATTTACATTCTTATGATAAAATCCAGTATAGAGGAACAGGCGGTTTCGGTAATTCCGAACTTCGTAATCCTGTATTAAAACGGATGATGTTTCAGTGATAATTTCCCAATTGGTTTGTTGCTGTAATGTGGTCGCAACCAGTCCTGATTTAATCACCCATTTTGGCATGGTATAACGGTTGGATAAAGAGATACCGCCTTGTTGCCAGGCAAAACGGTTTTCAGTGGATGCCCGAACAGTAAATTGTTCGGTTTCCGAAGTAAAAACCGAACCGGAAGATTCTCTATCAGAGGTGAAAATACCTGTTATATACCATCTATTGGTGGGTTTTCCCCATCGAAGTTGAACTAAACCATCCTGAAACTGTGTTTCCGGGAAGTTGTAGGTATCGTTTACATCAAGAATTTTAAGATAATTATTTAAGGTGCTCGTTCGGGCTCCAATCATCAGAGATTTATTTTCATAATAAGCACCGGCGGTTAATAATCCAGCTTCCAGGGTAGTGGATGGTTGAGTAGTTTCACGCGCGCTTAACTCTAGTACGGATGAGATCGCATTGCCCAATTCAGCTGGCACATGGGAAGAGTAAAAACGTGCGTTTCCAATTGCACCTGTAGATATGGTGGAAAGTAATCCGCCGGCATGGAAAAACTTCAACATGGGGATGTCGTGGTAAAGGAGTAAGTTTTGTCCCCGGTTTCCTCCTTTTACGTAATAATCTGTTGAACCTTCCAGGCCCGTTGTCACGGTTGGCAACCGCTGGAGGTTTTTGACTACATCTTTTTGACCAAGAAAGGTAGGGAGTTCTTCCATGGAGCGATTCGAGATTTGATATTCGCCGGGATCTCTCGTCTGATTGGTTACGATAATGTCAGGACCGATAAACTCGAGGCGTTCCAGCTGAATGATAATTGGCTCTGACGAGACAGCTCTTTTGAAATATTCGGTTTGATAGCCATAAGCAAAGGCTGAAAAGGATAAGGAGTCAAGTTCAGTCGTAATTTTTACCCACCCTGATGCATCAGAAAATAATGATTCTCCATCCTCCTTAATTACGAGAACTCCCTCTATGGCCTGCCCGGTTTTCGCATCCTGAAATTGAATAGTTTGGTTGATGCTTGTAAATAAAAATAGTATCGATAAAAGTATTGTCATAAAAAAAGGGAGAATGGAACACACTCGCCAATAAAAATTTTGATAGTTAATTATTGCAGTTTTGCAAATCGCAAACCGACTCTGGTTGCATTACTTTTATGTGTTCCGCCTCCAAAGCCAATAATAAATTTATCTTGAATTGCACCAGTACTTGTATAAACATCCCAGCTCCTCAATTCAACTTCTTGAGTCAAATATCCATGTGGTCCTACTTGATATACGTATACATTTACATCAGAGGGACTTGAAATGTCAATTTTCTTAGTAGTTGGGTTATATGGTGCTGTATAAATCCACATACCTTTCAAATCACTGCTTGAAACACGAATACCAACTCCAATTACAACATCTTGTGGAGCTGTCGTTGATAGAGCATAATTCACTTCTAAAGTTGACGTATTATGTTTAGTAATTTGAGGATTATTACCTAAAGTATAATCAGTGTAAACGCTGATACCGGTTATACCACTATTACTGAAATCATTATGAGTAGACCTTCCACCTAACCCAGAAGCTACTCTACTTGATGGTAAATTAACCCAAGTTTCAAGTCTATAATTTGGATCGTTATACGGGTCAGTTTTATCACGTAACCAAATTGGATTTCCGTTTGGAATGCCAGCCCACCATGATTCAGGAATAAGTTGAGCTCCAGACATGGTTGTCATGGGTGCAACTTTATTTTGTGAATTTAGTGATTTGACTTCCAGTTCACTCATGTTTTCAACTTCAATAACATTGAAGTCTCTATAATTCATTGAACGAAGCTGAGTTATTAATTCATCTTGAGCTGGTTCAGGATTTCTTATATCTAATTCGGGAGTTACATTTTGAACAGATTCTGTACAGCTAGTTGATATTATGAATAGGATTAATATTGGATAGATTGATTTTATTTTAAATGTCATTTGCGTCCCCGTTAGTTAAATATTGATATTATTTAAGGTACGTGTAAAGAATATTATCAAATTATGAAGTGATTATGAAGCAATGACAGTTAAATCATAAAGTTAACTAATAGATAAATGTTGCAACTTTTTTTACACTTAAAGTTGAACGAATAACGAATAACGAATAACGAATAACGAATAACGAATAACGAACATCGAATAACTAATTCCCTATCTTCCCAAAAAAAGAAAATCCTTGTCCTTTAAAACAAAGAAGAGTCTAGGTCAGCATTTTTTAACTGACAACAACATCATCGCTAAAATTCTGGGTGCTGTTCAGGCAGAAGAAGGGGATCGGATCATTGAAATTGGTCCGGGTACCGGCGCACTAACTCGCTGGTTGGTTAAATCCCATCAAGATGTGCATGCAATCGAAGTGGATGAACGGGCCATTCAGGTTTTAAAGGAAGAATTGCCGGATTTGACTATTCATCAATCCGATGTACTGAAAGTTGAATGGAATGAATTGGTTTCGAAGACCGGAAAAACCATCATTGTCGGAAACCTTCCTTATTACATCACTTCGCCAATTTTGTTTAGCGTACTTGAATCGCGGCATCTTTTTTCAGAAGCCATTTTTATGATGCAGAAAGAAGTGGCACAGCGATTGGTGGCAAATCCACATTCCAAAGACTATGGGATTTTAAGTGTACAAACTCAGTTAATGAGTTCTCCTAAAATGTTATTTGATGTCTCTCCAAATTCTTTTTCCCCTCCACCTAAAGTGATGAGTTCGGTCATCAAACTAACCTTTGACAAACCTGTACTTTCCTGTTCGGATGAATCTTTGAAAAAAGTAGTAAGAACAGCGTTCAACCAACGAAGAAAGAAGCTTTCAAATGCATTGAAACCTGTTTTGGGTGACACCAGACCTGACGGTTTTGACTTTGATAAGCGAGCTGAAGATTGGGAGCCTGTCATTTATGCAGACTTGGCAGAATGGCTGGAGCGCAATCACTTTTCGGAATGATTTGGTACGGACTTTGCTTTTGCAAGGCAGAAAATAATTGAGCATTAGCTCATCAAGATCATAACCATTAACAATCAATAAAAAACAAAGGAGTCATAACCTATGGCTAGCATTAAACCTTTAGGCGACCGCGTACTTGTGCAAGCGGACGTAGCTGAAGAAGTAACCAGCTCTGGTCTGTACATTCCTGATACAGCTAAAGAAAAACCGCAACAAGGTACAGTGGTTGCAGTTGGTCCCGGAAAAGTTGAAAACGGTAACAAAATTGATATGACCGTTAAAGAAGGGGATAAAGTACTATATGGCAAATACGCCGGTACCGAAGTTTCTGTGGATGGAAATGAGTACCTGATTATGCGTGAGTCTGACATCGTGGGAATTCTTGCCTAACCACGACTTCCACCATTTTAAAAACAAAAAACAAAATTAAATAACGGATAGAAAACTATGTCAAAATTAGTTCACTACGATATTGAAGCTCGTGACGCTCTAAAACGCGGTGTTGACAAGCTTGCCGATGCGGTAAAAGTTACGCTTGGCCCTCGTGGACGTAATGTTGTAATCGAAAAATCATTTGGAGCACCTAACGTAACTAAAGACGGTGTTACTGTAGCTAAAGAAATCGAGCTTGATGATAAAGTAGAAAACATGGGAGCGCAGATGGTTAAAGAAGTTGCTTCTAAAACTTCTGACAATGCAGGTGATGGTACTACTACCGCAACTGTATTAGCTCAAGCAATTGTATCTGCAGGTTTGAAAAACGTAACTGCCGGTGCAAACCCAATGGATCTTAAGCGCGGTATCGACAAAGCAGTAACTGCAATCGTTGCTTCTTTAGCAGAATTAAGCCAGGAGATCGACGACAGAAATGAAATCGCTCAGGTTGGTACAATCTCTGCTAACAACGACGAATTCATCGGTAACTTGATTGCTGATGCCATGGAAAAAGTTGGAAAAGATGGTGTGATTACTGTAGAAGAAGCAAAAGGAACTGATACTACTCTTGATACAGTAGAAGGTATGCAGTTCGACCGCGGATACCTTTCACCATACTTCGTAACTGACTCAGAGAAAATGACTGCAGTTCTTGAAGATCCATATATTTTAATCTTCGACAAGAAGATTTCTAACATGAAAGATCTTCTTCCAGTACTTGAGAAAGTTGTTCAAACAGGTAAACCACTTCTAATCATCGCAGAAGATGTTGAAGGCGAAGCTTTAGCTACTTTAGTAGTTAACAAACTACGTGGTTCACTAAAAATCGCAGCTGTTAAAGCTCCTGGTTTTGGCGACCGAAGAAAAGCAATGTTGGAAGACATCGCCATTCTAACTGGTGGTACTGTTATTTCTGAAGAGCGTGGTTACAAACTAGAAAATGCTACTCTAGACTTTTTAGGACAGGCAGCTAGCGTAACAATCGACAAAGACAATACAACTGTTGTTGATGGCGCTGGAAAAGCAGACGACATCACTGCTCGCGTAAACCAAATCAAATCTCAAATCGAGACAACTACTTCTGATTACGACCGTGAAAAACTACAAGAGCGTTTAGCTAAGTTAAGCGGTGGTGTTGCTGTACTTTATATCGGTGCTGCATCTGAAGTTGAGATGAAAGAAAAGAAAGCTCGTGTGGAAGATGCACTTCACGCAACTCGCGCTGCTGTAGAAGAAGGAATCGTACCTGGTGGTGGGGTTGCTCTTCTAAGAACAGTTGCAGCTGTTGATTCACTTGAGGCTGACAATGCTGATGAGAAAGTTGGTTTCGATATTATCCGTAAGGCAGTTGAAGCTCCACTAAGAACCATCAGTAACAACGCTGGTATCGAAGGTGCAATCGTTGTACAGAAAGTGTACGAAGGTACAGGAGCTTTCGGATACAATGCACGTACCGAAGTGTATGAAGACTTAGTAAAAGCTGGTGTAATCGATCCAACTAAAGTGACTAGAACTGCGCTACAAAATGCAGCTTCTGTTGCGGGTCTATTATTAACAACTGAAGCTGTTGTTTCAGAAAAACCAGAAGAAAAAGGTGCTGCAATGCCGGCCATGCCAGACATGGGCGGAATGGGCGGCATGGGTGGAATGATGTAAGATCATTTACCCGCAATTTTTTAAGCCCGTCACATTAAGTTGTGGCGGGTTTTTTTTATGTTCAGCCTATGAAATCGTTGGGCCTTTTTAAAACTTTCGTGGGTTCGCTTCTCTCTATCGTTATCCTTGTTTTGCATTCAGATTTTGCAGTTAGTCAGGAAACGACGGCTTATCAAGGAATACCATACTATCAAACCTATTTGACGAGAGATTATCCGGGTGAGCAACAAATGTTTGATGTGATTCAATGGAATGATGGGTCTATGTTGTTTGCGAACGCAGGTGGTTTGGTTCAACACGCAGATGACGACTGGAGAATATTTGCACGCTTCGATGCCACATTTATCTCAGAATTAGAACGTAGTGTCGTGAATCCAGACTTGATTTGGGCTGGAAGTTACTCGAACCTTGGTTATTTCATACAGAATGAAATTGGTGAATTCGAGTATTTCTCTCTTTCAGATCAAATCCCTGAAAATTATTCGGATTTCAGCGAAGTGTATGCTATTACAGAATCAACTGAAAACGTACACTTCTACAGCGATTTGTATCTATTTATTTTTAATAAAACTGATTCAACAATTACTGTTGTTGATGAAAATTATTTCGAGAATATCTATGCAAAACCTGTGAATTATATTTCATGGAATGATGAATTCTATTACATATTGTCGAATGGTGAAATCGCACTAAAAGATGCTAACGCAATTAGCATTCTAGATTTTGATGGAATAAAACTCGAGAGAGTTATACTTACAGAAAAAGGTGATAATTTTTATTACCTGTATGATGAAGTACATGGATTACTCACCTTTGATGGACAATCAATTGCACTATTTGCCGAACGGTACAAAGACTTTTTGATAAATACTGATGTTAGTGATCTTCGTTTTCATGATGGCAAGATAGTTCTGGCTACAGATGAAGGCGTCTTAGTTTTAAACAAGCAAGGTGAAGCAGAATACATTTTCAATAAGAAAACTGGTTTTTTAGAAAATGAAATAAATGCTGTGTACTTCGATCAAGAAGGTGACTTATGGGTTCTGGGTCAGGCATCAGTTACCCAGGTTTATTTGAGTGTTCCAGTTCGCCATTTCCCAGGCGAAGCGCTTGGATTTGGAGATGCATTGCACGTACGTGAATTTGAAGGAAGTCTTTTTATCCCAGCAATGGACGATTTCTTTCGTTTAGATGCACCATTAACAGAACTCGTTTATAAAGACATCGATGAAATCATACATAACTATTCATATGAAGCAAATTTCTGGAATTCCTTAATTGTTGATAATGAACTTTGGGTAGCTTCACATTTGGGAGTTTTTAAAGTTGAAGGGGATAAGTTAATAACAATTCAAGATGGAATTGAATCCAGGCAATTGAGGCAACTAACAGAGGATATCATCTTGATTGTAACCTACAATGGGTTGGACTGGCTTCAAAGAGAACGGAATTCTTGGGTTTATAAAGGTACAATTGAATCGGTACCCGAACATATACTGGAATTAGCGGTTGTTCCTGATCAGTCTTTTTGGGCAGGAGGTGTTTCCGGAGAGGTCTTTAGAGGGGTGTTCAATTCAGAAACGGGTGAGTTTGATGTTAATCGTTTTAGTTATGAATCGAATTTACCGGAAACAGATTTATTTGAACCCACTTACACGAACAATACCGTAATTGTCAATTCTAAGTATGGGTTTCATCAATTTGATCCCCAAACAGAGTTTTTCTTTCCAATAGAAAGTATAAACGAGCAGTTAGGTAATTGGGGAGAATATCTAAGAATGGATCAATACGGCGTAATGTGGACCCAGTATGCCAATATTGAAGGCTACAATGGAGTAATTAAAATTTCACCGGATGATGAATTAGAATGGAAAGCGGATTTTACTCCTTTCGAAATTTCACAAGATCATTTTGGTGATTTCGTGGAAATTCAAGGAAATACGCTTTGGGTTGGTTCAACAGAATCAATTCTACAGATGGATGTAACAGCCAATTTTGAACATGTTTCACCTGAAATAAAACTTTGGGAGATACAATCTAATTTCGATCAGGAAATCTTGAGTTATTCGAATCCCCAACCTGCTGCCATTAAGTATGAACAGAAGGACATTACACTAAGTTTCGTCTCAAGTTCATTTCGTTATCCAGCAAAAAATGAATTCCGCTTTAAGGTTGGTAATGATGAATGGTCGGAATGGCGCTCGGGGTCTAGTATTGCAGTAAATCCATTTTTCCCAGGCACACATAAAGTAAGTGTGCAGACAAGAGATTTTATGTTGTCAGAATCTCAGCCCACAGAGTTTTCTATTCGCTTTGTGGCTCCATGGTATTTATCGAACTTTGCTTATTTGGTATATGCATTCACTTTTTTAGGCTTATTTATTTTGGCTGTTCGAGGTGTTGCAACATATAGAATTCAGCAACAAGTTAAAGATCTTAAGCTCAGGGAAATTGAGAGAATTATTGAGTTGGACGAGTTGAAAACGAAATTACTCATCAATATATCGCATGAGTTACGAACTCCACTAACACTGGTAACGGGTCCTGTAAAACAGTTGTTGGATTCTGAAAAAGTTCAGGATGATTTTCTACTTCATAAGCTGCAGGTTGCTCATCGAAATGGGCGTCGTCTCCACGATTTAGTAGAGCAAGTACTAGATTTAAGTCGACTAGATTCTAATATCATACATTTTAATCCCGTTGAAATACCATTGAAGGTATTCATACAACGAGTAATAGAATCTTTTGAATCTGCAATTGAAAAGAAGGGGTTAAAAGTAACTATTGATTTGCCGAAAGAAGAAGTCTTATTCCCTGCGGATGCTGATAAACTCCAAAAAATCTTTGTTAATTTATTATCTAATGCTATAAAGTTTACGCCAAAAAAAGGGCAGGTTGATCTTTCTTTAACAGATATACTCAGCGAGATTCAGATAGTAATTAAAGATTCGGGCAGAGGAATTGAAGCCAGTGATTTAGATCATGTATTTGATCGTTTTCATTCGACAAGCGATCAATTAGAGGGTGGTGGTCAGGGAATCGGGGTTGGGCTTTCCATCACCAAAGAGTTTGTGGAACTGCATGATGGTAGAATTTCGGTTGAAAGTGAATTTGGCAAAGGTGCTATTTTTAAAGTAAACCTACCCAAAAAGGAATATGGGGAAGTTGCAGCTTTCATAGAAGAACCCAAATATGATTTGTATAAAAGAGATGGAAAATCAATTCCACTTAGTGTAAATGGTAAAGAGTATTCTGCGTTAGTTATTGAAGATAACCCCGATATGAGGGAGTATATATCGGAGTTGCTATCTCAATTAAACATTAAAGTAGAACAGGCAGAAAATGGGATAGAGGGTAAAAAAAAGATGTCTTTAACAAATCCTGATATCGTTATTTCTGATATCATGATGCCTGAAATGAATGGTTTTGAGTTTTCTGAGTGGATGAGATCGGTCCCCGAATTCAAACAAATTCCAATAATTTTATTATCTGCGAGATCAGAAGTAGAGGATAAAGTGCATGGTTTTCAGATAGGCGTGAGTGATTACCTCACAAAACCTTTCAATGCCCAGGAACTTCAGGCTCGTGTCGACAACCTCTTAGTTCTCAAAAAAGAAAGAGAAGAAATGGCGACCAAATTTGAAAACGATGATCAACCTTTAAGCGCTGATTCAGATTTGGTTCAACAGCTACAGGAATTTGTAGAATCCAAAATCGATCAGTCTGATATTTCAGTCGAAGATCTGGCAAATCATGTTGCGATGAGCTCGAGAAATCTTCAGCGAACGTTAAAGTCTGTCACCGGTTTTACCCCCAATGAATTCATTCGAGAAGTTCGACTATTCACTGCCCGTGATCTTCTCGAAACAAAACAAAAACGTTCGATTTCTGAAGTCGCCTACGCTGTTGGCTTCTCCACACCAGCCTATTTTTCCAAACAATACAAAAAACGATTTGGTACCTCGCCGGCTCAATATTTCTGATTGATATCAGAATCGTACATGATGAAATTAGTATTGCCAATTCATGAATTGGCAATACTAATTATTTCGAGAATGAATGAGGATTTATTCGATAAATGATCTATTAGGTCAATTTTTGCACATTTTGTCGCATTTGTTCATGCATTTGGCGCATCTGTTCTACTCACTTCGCTTAAGTTTTGCCCGTAATAGACAATCACGTTGGCAAAGGTTATGCAGATCACAACTCACTTTACTAGGCAATTACGACAGACTTTCTCGGGGGGACTTTTCGGGGTACTTTTTCTTTTTATTCTACCGAGTTCAGTTCAAGCTTTTCAGGTAGACTCTTTACAATTAGTTCAAAACTTAGACGGCTTAGCTCAATCTATTCTAAAATTTGCTGATTACGATAGCGATGGGGATTTGGATCTTATCATTGCTGGAACAAATAGCGCTTCGGTGCCGATTGTTCGATTATATAAGAACAATGGAAGTGCAAGTTTTACCGAAGATCATAACAGTTCCATTACTGGATTTAATTATCCCGGGATAGGCTGGGGAGATGTTGATGGAGACGGGGACCTTGACTTTGCCATTTCCGGAAATACAAGCACCGGATATCAGGCTAAACTGTATTTAAATAACGGTTCGGCCGTATTCACCGAAGCCGCCTCCGATCCATTTTACGATGCCTATTGGGGCAATATGGAAATGGGTGATCTCGATAATGATGGCGATCTGGATATTTTCCAAACAGGATTGCGGGCAAATAGTACAAGGGTTGCAGAAATCTTCTGGAACGATGGTAAGGGCACTTTCACCAAAGACACAACAAATACATTTACAGGAACAGCGGATGGAGAAACCCCATTAGCTGATGTGGACAATGACGGCGATCTGGATATTCTGCTTTCAGGATATATTGATGCAGCAGGAAACATCACGCAGGTGCACCTGAATGATGGAACAGGTTCTTTTTCACTTTCACAGAGTTTACAAGGTGTGGCCAGCAATGGGATGGATTTTGGGGATTATGACAATGATGGCGATGTAGATCTGATCTTAACTGGGATAGATTTTGGGGCAGGTGCACGAAGGGCATACATTTATGAGAACGATGGCTCTGGTTCCTTCACCATCGATGCAACCAATACCATTGCCCCTGTAAGTTATAGTAATGCCAAATGGGGCGATTACGATCACGATGGAGATTTAGATGTGATATTATCCGGTTTTGGAGACGGTGGATTTCGGGAAACCTACATCTATACCAATAATGGAACCGGAACCATGTCATACACTTCAAATAGTGCGATTACCGGTAGTGAAGAAGGCTATGTGGATTGGGCAGATTTAGATGATGATGGATTTTTGGAAGTAGCAATAACGGGTTGGGATGGTTCTAGCAGAATGACGAAGATTTATCAAAATATTCGAACAAAATTGAATTCAGCACCAACGGCACCATCCAATTTAATGGCATCTGCAGATTTGGATAGCATTTCCTTTTCATGGATTGCTTCCACAGATAGCGATGGAGGTCCCATCAGTTATTCCCTGTACTATCGAAGTGCAGACTCCTCTCGTTTTGTTATTCCGACTTTTGCCGATACAACCACTGGTAAGCGAGCCATTAACGGACTAGGAAATACCGGTTTAAATCGAACCCATAAAATTGCAAAGTCAGCGATTCCATATGGTGATTTCAACTGGGGGGTTCAGGCTATAGATGGTGCAGATTCCTATAGTTCGTTCTCACGCACTACTACCAGCTATTTACCAACTTCGCCTTCAAATCTTTCGGCAAACAGAACCAATCTTTCTGTGGATCTAAATTGGGATGCCAATACAACGGATTCTGTGGCTTACTATATAATTTACAAAGAAGAAAATAATAGTGGGCAGATCGACAGTATTGGAACCACTACAAGTACAAGTTTCACGTACCCCAACCTGGTATTTGGAAATACCTATGATTTTTACGTGACCATAATAACCAGGAATGGATATGAAAGTTTAAAAAACAGTTCCATTAAAGTGGCATTACCCTGGTTCACAGAAGTAGTTTCTGGGTTACCATATTCAGGTTCATTTGCTGTTCATTGGGTAGATATAGACGATGATGGCGATCTTGATCTGTCTCATTTTGGTGAACAAGAGTATAATTCAAATATAAGTGGTACCACCAGTTTTCGTGTATATGAAAATGAGGGTAATGATACGTTTACCAATGCAAATATTGGATTAAATATTGATCAATCAATAAGTCCTAGATGGATAAATCACGGTGGTGCCGTCTGGAAAGATTATGATTTAGATGGCGACTTAGACCTGGCTATTTCAGGGTATGGATCCCAAACTAGAACATTAATTTATAAGAACAATGGGAATAACACCTTTAGTCTGATTTACTACGATTTTGGCGCCACAGCTCGAACGTCGGATTTACATTGGGTTGATTTTGATGGGGATTCCGACTACGACCTCGTTTTTCCATACTTCCAAAATTTCTATTTAATCCGAAATGACGGGAATGATGTATTTACTAGAATAGAAGTTGATGAAAATGTTGATTTAACAGGGTATTATGAAGTTGCGCATCATAATTTAGCGTGGGGTGACTATGACAATGACGGAGATGAAGATTTTTTTTCCTGTGGATATGGTTCAGGTGTATGTTATCTCTATGATAATAATGGAGGTAGTTATTCTAACTCAAATATAGTTTTTGGTAACAATCGAGGAGGTGAAGGCCACTGGGGAGACTACGATAATGATGGAGATTTAGATCTGGTTAGTACAGGATCAGTAAGTCAGACCTTGTACATTAATAATGGTGATAAGACATTTTCTAGTGCTTTAATATCACAAAATGCTGGATTTGATACTAGAATAGATGGGGGGGATTATGATAACGATGGGGATTTAGATCTCGTAGTTTTTAATTCTAATTCCACAAAACTGTTTGAAAACGATGGTACTGGAGCCTTTAGTGATACCGGAATTCAATTTCAATCTGGGTATGGTAACGTTAGCACTTTAATGACCATAAAATTTGGTGACTACGATGCTGACGGCGATCTCGATATTTATGTTCCGGGAAAGGTTTATAGAAATAATTCCGAACAAGTTGTAAATAAACCAACTGCGCCTGTAAATGTAAGTGCCATTAGCGTAACTAATAATTCAGCAACGCTTAGCTGGTTGCCATCTACCGATGTAGAAAACACGGCGTTCACTTACGAAACATACCTGTACAATATAGATTCTTCCCGAGCGGTATTAGATCCTGTCGAAGTAAATCGAACAACAGGTAAACGATTCTTCACCGGTCTCGGGAACAACATATTTAAGACCACACAAAACTTCACTGGAATTCCAGGTGGGAATTACGAATTTGGAGTACTTGCAATCGACAATAGTGGTAATTACAGTAGTTTGTCAAAAACTACATTCAATGTAAGTTCCGCAAATACGGTAGATTCTTTACAATTAGTGCAAAACTTAGACGGTTTAGCGCAATCTATTCTAAAATTCGCTGATTACGATAGCGATGGTGATTTAGATGTGATCATTGCCGGGAATAATAGCTCATCTGTACCAACGGTTCGGTTATATAAAAACGATGGAAATGCTAGTTTCACGGAAGATCAGAACAGTTCCATAACCGGATTTAGTTACCCTGGGTTAAGTTGGGGAGATGTAGATGGAGACGGGGACCTTGACTTTGCCATTTCCGGAAATACAAGCACCGGATATCAGGCTAAACTGTATTTAAATAACGGTTCGGCCGTATTTACAGAAGCTGTGAGCGATCCATTTTACGATGCCTATTGGGGAAACATGGATATGGGCGATCTGGATAATGACGGCGATCTGGATATTTTTCAAACAGGATTGCAGGCAAATGGTACAAGGGTTGCAGAAATCTTCTGGAACGATGGAAAGGGCACTTTCACCAAAGACACAACAAATACATTTACAGGAACAGCGGATGGCGAAACCCCTTTAGCCGATGTGGACAATGACGGCGATCTGGATATTCTGCTTTCCGGGTATATCGATGCGAACGGAAATATTACACAAATACATCTAAATGACGGTACCGGGAATTTCACACAGTCACAAAGTCTGCAGGGTGTGGCCTCCAATGGAATGGATTTTGGAGATTATGACAATGATGGTGATGTTGACCTGATTTTAACTGGGATAGATTTTGGGGCAGGTTCCCGTCGGGCATACATTTATGAGAACGATGGCTCTGGCTCCTTCACCATCGATGCAACAAACACGATTGCTTCAGCAAGTTCCAGTAATGCAAAGTGGGGAGATTACGATCACGACGGTGATCTGGATTTGATTGTATCCGGGTTTAGTGATGCTACTATTCGTGAGACTTTTATCTATACCAATAACGGAACCGGAACCATGTCGTACACTTCTAATGCAGCTATTACAGGAAGCGAAGAAGGTTATGTGGATTGGGCAGATTTAGATGGCGATGGCTTTTTGGAAGTAGCAATAACGGGTTGGGATGGATCTAGTAGAATGACGAAGATTTATCAAAACACTCGTACTAAAAATAACTCGACTCCAACGGCTCCATCTAATATTCAATATTCCACTAGCCAGGGAGTGTTAACCTTTACCTGGGATGCTTCCACCGACTCTGATGGTGGTCCCCTGGAATATAATGTGGTACTAGTCAATACAGATTCATCCAAGGTATTTATTCCAGCATTAAGCGACACGAGTAATGGCTATAGAAGGGTAGCTAAAATGGGGAATTCAGGACAGACTAGATATCATATTTTAAACATCAGCAATCTGGATAAAGGATCGTACCGTTTTGGAGTACAAGCTATTGATGGAGCAGGGAAAAGCAGTGCATTTGCATTCAATACAGAGTATAAAAAAGCGAATGTTTCGAATACTACTACCCCTTCATTCTATAATTCAGGTTATGATAACCCAACAGATATTGCCTGGGTAGATATAGACAATGATGGAGACCTGGATTTGCTTGATTCATATTATGGGTTTGGATTTCATGTGTATGCGTACATCAATAATGGTAATGGTGCATTATTAGCGCCAACTAGTTCAACTGATCGTAAAATTTATACCCAGACCATAAAAGATGAATTTGTAGTAAATGTTGATGGTTCTTCTGTAGAAGAACAATTGTATCAGTCGGGATTCACAATTACATATGGAGATATCGATAATGATAATGATGTAGACATTGTTACAGCGGGTCGTTCTACGTCAAATACTTCACTGCATATTTATAAGAATAATGGAAGTGGAGATTATAGTATTTCCAGCACCTTTGGTGATTATCACAATCATGCGAGCCTGGTGGATATTGATCTGGATGGTGACTTGGATATCTTAGCATTAGGCTATAGAAGGCAAGCTGATGACGCTGCATCTACCTTAGCTTCGGATGTTGATTATACCAAAGTGTTTTTAAATGATGGTTCAGGATCATTTACTCCCACAGTAACAAACATTAGAGGCCTGATCCAATCTGAAGTTTTATGGTTTGATTATGACGAAGACGGGGACATGGATGTACTTATCTCCGGATGGGAGCCATATATTGATATCCTAAGTATTAAAGTTCAATCTGCCGTAAAATTTTATACAAATGACGGTGATGGAGGATTTGTTGAATCCAATTTGTTCCAAAATTTACTTCCGAAAGAATACAACCTTTGGTTTAGTAGAGAGTCAAGAAGTCCAATTATTCAATTCGATTATGATGGGGATAACGACCTCGATCTTTTGTATATAAATCGAAGTGGTCAAATTCAGGCTTATCAGTACTCTGGAAATGGGGCATATTCTCAGCAAAGTGCATTAACTAGTACTTTTACTGGGTCAGGATATTTCTCAATACATGCAGTGGATATAGATAATGATGGCAAAACCGATCTGATAGCCTCACGAAAAAATGCAGATTCAGATGTATATCTAAATAATGGGAATGGCACGTTCCTTTTGGATATAGAAAAGTTACCAAGGCATGGGCAAATTGCGTTTGCAGACTATGATAAAGATGGGGATTTGGATTTCGCTGTTCATGGAAATGGTGCAAGTCCCTCAGAAGCATCCCCATTTGTCTCAGATCGATATATGAGTATAATTGAGAATAATAGTGGTTCTCAATCTGGTACTATAAACCCTCCATTAAATTTAACATCTAAGTATATAACAGCAAATAGGGCTCGATTATCTTGGAATGCACCTACGGCTTCAGAGCTATACACTTACAATGTATTTTTCAAAAATAAGGCAACAGGAGAACAGTTCGCAGCTGCAGCCAGTGATACATCTTCCGGATTTAGAAGAATTGCGCTTCAGGCAAATGCGGGCGTTAATTCTTTCTTTGATATTAATTTCGAAGATTTTCCCAGTGAAGAATTCGAGTGGGGCGTTCAGGCAATTGGTAGTGATCTTCGCTCAAGTACATTTGCACTCAATACTACTGATATTCCGGTAAAAGGTGTGTTCAATAACCCTGCGACTCATGTAGTATCTATTGCAGATACCACCAATGAGTTTGATAGGACCACATATTCGATTTATGATTTTTATAAAGACAGTACTCTTACTTTCAAAACGAAAGGACTTACATCCGGATTCTTATTTATTGATGGAAATAACAATTGGATATATGATGATGGAGAAGTCAAAATTGATAGTACAGGTGGTACGTTAATTATAAATTCAGGAAGTCCCGTACGTTTAAGAACTGAAAATTCCGGAATAGACACATTTACATTATTTGTATCAAATAGCTTACGATCAGATTCAGTTAGCTATAATCACCTGGCTTATCAATCTCAGCCTTCGTTATCTGGTACTTCCGATCAAGGTGGTTGGTATCTCTTATCAAATCCATTGCAAACAACTCTTGGTACGTTATTAGAAAATATTTGGACACAAGGCGCTATTAATGCCGATACGGAAACAGGAACGCCAAATATCTACAGGTTTAATGTTGATAGTGCCAAATACATTGCAATTACTACCGATTTAGATACAACGAAAGTGTTAGCCGGTGAAGGAATTTTAACCTATATCTTTCCGGATGACAACTATAACGATGCCGTTGGTCCGGTTAATGGTGGTTGGCCCAAAACACTCTCCAATTATGGGAGTCCATTTGGAGAAAATATTACCATACCGGTAAAAAATGTAGATACAGATGGAAATGGAGTAACATCAGGTAGTGAAGGCTTTAAATTAATGGGTAACCCGTATGGGTTTCCAGTTTCAATCGACTCCTTAATATCTGAACTGATAAAAATTGATCCGTACGCAAATCGTTATGTGTATAGATGGGATCCCGTCAATAAGCAATACACTCTTAATTTTACGGGTTCAGTAAATGCCTATGAGTCATTCTTCGTTAGGACTATTCAATCGGGAATTAGCGGGAATACTTCATTCGATTTTAATGATGCTCATTCATCTGCTCGTTTGAAACAAATTCAACAAACACATATGCTAGAATTGAATCTGATTGCTGGTGATGTTTCAACCGGGGAGTATACTATTAAGCTAACCGAGGAAGGTGAAAATGGAATCGATCCTTTTGATGGATACTATCTGGGTTCTTTTGCCAATACTTTTTCCAATTTGTATTCCACGATTGGTGATCAACCGCTGGTAGTAAATAACCTACCCATCGGACTTAACGAAAAAGTAGAAATTCCTTTATTCCTGCATACCACAGAAGATGGCGAACATACACTCGAATGGAAACTTAACGCCTTACCAGAAGAATGGACGGTTGAATTGGTGAACCCAATTACTGGAGAGATGTTGGATATGAAGGAGGAAACGACTTACTCTTTTGAACATAAGAAGCCACAATTCAAACAACATATAAATCAAAGTCCGAATCTGTTCGGATTTCATACGAATAAAGAAAAGAGGAAAACTAATGCCTCTGATCTGCTCCTAAGGATTAATCCGGGACTTTCCACGAACGATGAAAACGACCTCGGAATCCCACGCGAAGTCGAGCTTTTCCAGAATTATCCAAATCCTTTCAATCCATCTTCTATAATTCGATTTGGGGTACCGGAACAGGCGCCTGTTCAGCTAGAAGTATTTGATCTTCTTGGCCGAAAAGTGATGACACTACTCGATGGAGACTTAAAACAACCGGGTCGTTACAACATCAGTGTTGATGCTCGAAGTTTAGCTTCCGGCATGTATATCTACCGTCTGGTCATCGGTGAAAAGGTGCTCACGAAGAAGATGACTCTAATTAAGTAATTAAAAATTAATGATAATGAATTATGGATTGGATCAATCTCTAATTCATAATCCAAAATTGTAGAATTATGAAAACAAACCGAACCTGCCATTTTTGTAACGCCGAAGAAGGCAAGCCACGGCCAGTTGGTAACTTTATCGTGAAATTGAAGCAAGTGGATGTTTTAGGGACTAAAAAATCAGCCTGTCAATCTTGTTACATAAAAACAGTTCGAATTTTAAACTCAGAAAATACTAGAACAATGAAAACTCCATTTATTCATCGATTGCAGAAATTTGGACTGAAAATAGCGGGCTTATTTATCCTGGTAATGATTTTTTCAGTAACAGCAAATGCACAAGGCACACCCGGGCTCCCAGGTTTTCCTGATAATCCAAATCCAGCCCCTATAGATGGTGGACTTGGTTTATTAGCAGCAGCAGGTGGTGCTTATGCAATGAAAAAATTGCGTGATAAGAAAAACAAAGGCGATATAGACGAATAGGTTTAATAGTTCTTTCAAACCCCGGTTCGTAATGTGGATCGGGGGTTTTTGTTTTAAAACAGTGTTCATATTAGAACAATGCTTTTTTCTTAGTTACTTTCATCAAGGGTATAGGTCTGTAAATAAATAACATCGTCTCATGCCAGAATAAAAAAATCGTTTAACCCGATATTAGTGGTATAATGATCAGAATTGATTCGGGTAAGGGGTAATCAAGTCAAAAAAAATATTGAGAAAATATGAAGAAGATTTTCGGGGTTCTAGCTAGCCTACTAATTTCAGTGAGTGTTCTAAGCAGTACATCTGCACAAGATATTGAGCCACAAATTGCATCGGGTAGATCACAGAGTGTGATCATCAATGATAAGGGGAAAGTATATTCATTTGGTTCGGGAAGTTATGGCAGTTTAGGTCAATCATCCCTTACGCATAATGAAATAGCTCACGCCATCGAGCATGCAAATTTAAATGGATATACGATTATTGATATTTCAGTATCCAAGATCTCAAATACTACAAATTTTGGATTGTTATTGGCAGATGACGGTACCGTATTTAGTTTTGGTGATAATACTTATGGTCAACTAGGATTAGGTGACAAAACAGAGCGATTTGACCCAACTCCTATTACTCATGATAGTTTATCTGGCGTGAAAATAGTAGATGTTCAAGCGGGGGGAGAGTTCAGCGTATTACTTTCAGATTCCGGAAAAGTTTACGTAATGGGAAGAAATAATAATGGGTATCTCGGCATAGGCTCCACATCACCCAGTGAACTATTAGTACCAACGAAGTTGACCCACAGTAATTTAGACGGGTATAAAATTTCTCAAATTGCTACTGGTGGTGATCATACCTTTCTATTAGCCGATAATGACACACTTTTTGCTTTTGGTGCTAATCTAAATGGTCAATTAGGGGATGGCACAACGGTTACAAAAAATGCCCCTACCATTATTTCGAGCGCTCAGTTTGATGGCAAAACCATCTCAAAAATGTCGGTCGCACAAGGAAGTAGTCTTTTTTTAATGGCAGATAGTAGTGTGTACAGTTGGGGGAATTTTAGAGCTGGACTAGGGCAGGGTAGTTTAAGTGCAGATATAACTACTCCAACTCAAATCTCACATGCTAATATCTCCGGTAAAAAGTTCATTGATATTTCTAAAAGCGAGGAAAATGGTTTTTTGTTGGATAAAGACGGAGTAGTTTATGCATTTGGAGAAGAAGAAAGCGCACTTGGGTTGAAAGCTAATTCCGATGTTCTGAATCCAACAGCTATTCCCGACTCTTTATTCGGAGGAAAAAAAATTACTTCATTAAGTAGTGGGCCGTTTCATTCCCTGTTTTTAGCAAATGATGGCACTTTATTTAGTACCGGGCGAGGTTCAGATGGAGAGCTTGGCTCAAGATATAGCGGGACATCAACCATTCCGATGAAGGTAGATTCAACCAATTACAAGAATGATAGAATTAAAGGGGTTCAGGCAGCCGTATATTCAAGTTTCTTATTATCAAATAGCGGGAAAGTATATACCTACGGTGGATCATACTCCGACTCAACCATCAGCTATTTAGGAAGAACGGTTAAAAGAACCATAGTCAGACCCACCTTGTTGAGCGATTCTGAGACTAATGACAAAACCTTTACTAAAGTTGCAGCGGCGGGAGAGCGTACTTTTCTTCTAACCGATAATGGAAAAGTATATGCTTTAGGATTAGGGATTAATGGGTTATTAGGAACTGGTGATTCGCTGAATATTCACACACCATCATTGATTGATCACACTAGTATTGGTAGTAAGAAAATTGTGGACATTGTAACAGCTTCAAATAATCAGGTGAGTTCTTTTGCAAGTTCACATACATTATTACTCGCTGAAGATGGGACACTTTTTGGGTTTGGAGACAATAGTGCAGGTCAATTGGGGCTTGGAGACAATGATGACCGAGCGATTCCTACAGAAATTTCCCATTCCAATTTATCCGGAAAAACCATTTCAAAAATCGCCGTAGGTGCCCAAAATAGTATGGTTATTGCAACAGACGGTACCGTTTTTATTTGGGGGAATGGTGGCAACGGTGAAATGGGCTATGGAAATACGAATTCGCTGAATGTCCCTACAGAAGCTTCTCATATTACAGCATTGAGTAAACATTTTATAGACGGCGCTATCGGGCAAGGTAATTCAGTAGGTGCTTATTTCATATTAATTGCAAACGATTCAACGATTTATGCTTTTGGCGAAAATAGCGACGGACAATTAGGTATTGGTAACAAAACAGACAATTACACTCCCACAGAAATAACTAGCTCAAACATATCCGGTAAAAAGCCTATTCAAGTTGTTGGCGGTGTGAGATCTTCAATGTTGCTGATGAATGATGGATCCACCTATAGCTTTGGAAATACGCATCGGGTTGGAATTGAAGGGTCTAGTTTTACGGATAAGAGTGAACCTACTTTACTGGACAATACAGAGATTCTTGGGAAAAGAATTACTTCCGTCACTACCGGAGAAGATCATGGTTTAGCCATTATGGATGATGGTAGAGTATTCAGTTTTGGCAGTGATGGAAGTACAGTAAAACGTTTGGGAGCACTCGGAAATGGGTTGCCTGAATCGGGCGATGAGACCCCGCAGCCGATTTCCAACTTCAATTGGCTGACTTCCCCAATTCCATCCACAAATCTTGTTCTTCATCTTGATGCCAATCGTGGTTTTACTACCAGTAACGATTCTATTTCTGTTTGGGCCGATTTAAGTGGAAACGATCATGATGCCACGCAAACCAATTTGTCGCGACGACCAGTGGTTCAGGATAGTGCCATCAATAACCAAACCGGATTGCGCATCAGAAGCGGTTTGAATTATATCACACTTCCAACCACTTCAGATCTAGGGATCCAAAGCAATGATTACGAGATGTTTGTGGTGGCTAAGTCGAGAACTAACAATACAAGTACCTCATTTTTGATGGCCGGTAGTATCGAGAACTTTGAGTTACACTTGAATGGATCGGCAGGGGCACGCTTTATCCCAAATTCAGGGACTTACATCGATGCTGGCTTCTCAGGTGACTATTCGGATGCAGAAGCTCATCTTTTTAATATGGAAGCAACGAGCACTTATGGGAAAGTAAAAGTTAATCGCTCCACTTCAACCGTGGATAGTTCCAATGCGCAAAGCTCATATTCAGGGAATCTATATGCCGGCGTTCGATTCGATAATTCCCTTCAGTTTGATGGTGATATTGGAGAAATCATAATCTACGATGCTGTTTTAAGCGAAAGCGATCGAACGTCAGTTGAATCCTATCTGATGAAAAAATATGCCATTCAGAATTATAGCGAGTTGGACGAAAGTCTTACAGGTACGGAAGGGTGGAGATTTCTAGCTAGTCCAATTGCAGATTCGTCATTTTCTCCAATCTTAAACTCACTCTGGACTCAAGGTTTTAATGGCGCTTCTACTCCATCCGGAGCTTCGAATGTTTACACCTGGAGTACAGAAGATTCTACAATTAATAATTCGAACTGGATACCAATATCATCTATGTCAACTTCTTTTCAGCCGGGTTCAGGTGTATTGGTCTATGTGTTTAGTGATGACAATGGACCGTTAGTGGAAGGTGACTCAGGTTTTCCAAAATCAATGAACATTGAGGGTATAGAACCTACCGGAGACCGCACACTAACTAACCTATTAAATACAAATGTTAGTGGCTGGACACTACTTGGAAATCCATTCAAAACTGATGTGGATTGGGATGATTTCACTAAATCTAACCTTTCAAACTCGGTTTATCTTTGGGATAATAACACCAGTGATTGGAAATCCTGGAATGGAATTCTAGGTGATTTAGAATCCGGTGATATTGGCGCGTTTAATGGTTTCTTCGTTCAGACAACTGGTGAAAGTCCGACTTTAGAAGTGCCTCAATCTGCAAAAACGGGTAATCAAAGTCGATTTTATGGAAAGCAGGTTAATACCGAAGAGAATTCCTGGTTTTCACTCAATGTGAATAATGAGACGCTATCTAATGAAATGTGGGTGATGTTTTCAGAACAAGCAGATGAAGGCTTTGATAATCTGGATGCATTAAAACTACAGCCACTTAGTGCTGAATATTTACTTTTAGGATCCATTACTTCAGATTCACTTGTACTTGACATCAACGCTTTACCGATTCTAGAAGAGGAAATAGAAATCCCACTTCATTTTGAAGGTACTATTCTGGGGGCCCATCAATTTGAACTCACCAATAATAAACTGCCTGATAACTGGAAAATTTCTCTTATTGACGTAGAGTTGGATGTAGCTTCAGATCTAGCAGAAGCCTATAGTTTTGAGATTGATCCAAAAACAAAGAATGCACCTCAGATTGTTAGTCTACTAACACAACCTAAAATAAAACAAGCGGATGCTGAAGAGGTACTAGAAAACAGGTTTAAGTTAGTTATTACTCCTACGCAATCAGTTTCAAATGAACCATCAGATGATGCGCCATCAGCATTAGAGTTACAACAAAATTATCCTAATCCATTTAATCCGGTTTCTGTGATTGAATTTGGTTTACCCAGAAGTTCTTTAGTAAGCCTTGAAGTTTTTGACGTTTTGGGTCGTAAAATTGCTGAGTTATTAAATCAAGAGAGGATTGAAGCAGGCCGACACTCTATTAGATTTAATGGTTCGAATCTGGCATCAGGCATGTACATCTATAGACTACATGTGGATGGGAAAGTACTAACCAAGAAAATGACATTAACTAAATAATAGTTTTGAGCATTGAGGCATGAGGGAATCCTCACCACAAAGCTCACGGCTCACACCTCAATTACTATGAAATCACTTATCCGATATATCCTAAGTCTGGCAGTCTTAATTTGTACTTCAACCGGTTTGAAAGCCCAAAGGCACACCCGGGCTCCCAGGTTTTCCTGATAATCCAAATCCAGCCCCTATAGATGGTGGACTTGGTTTATTAGCAGCAGCGGGTGGTGCTTATGCAATGAAAAAATTGCGTGATAAGAAAAACAAAGGCGATATAGACGAATAGGTTTAATAGTTCTTTCAAACCCCGGTTCGTAATGTGGATCGGGGGTTATATTTTATCATTAAATGGTTGTTTTTTTTTTTTTTTTGAAATAGCTATATACTCATTAAATAACGTATAACTAGCTACATTTATGAAAGTTGTTCTGCTTCAAATTCTTCTGTTCATTGTATTTTCAAACTCAATTCAAGGCCAGCATTTTGCTGGTGGGGATGGTTCAGCTGGCAACCCATGGCAAATCATGACTCCAAGCCATCTGGATAGCGTAAGACATTTTTCCGGGGATCATTTTATCCTCATGAATGATATAGATCTCAGTTTTGATACTGGTCATCCTGATGGACAATTTTGGAATGATGGAGCTGGTTGGGAGAGGATAGGACCCTACGATGATGGTGGTTTTGTGATTAATTTGAATGGGAACGGTAAAATAATTAATGGATTAAAAATAGATGGAGGAGCATTTTTTGCAGCTGGATTATTTGGGTATTTAAAAAATTCAACTATTCGAAATCTGGGATTATCTGGAATAAATTTTAAGTTCAAAAGTATAATCCCAAGTTATATAGGTGGGATTGTAGGGATTGCAAATAACTTGACGATTAGTTCCTCTTTCGTTCAAGGTGAAGTTGAAGCTCGAAATAATACAGGAGGGTTAGTCGGTAATTTATCAGGGAAAATCCAGAATAGTTATAGTTTTGTAGAAATGACAGGGTTCTTTGGGTTAACAAAAGGAGGGCTAGCGGCATATATTAGAGGTGAAATTATAAACTCATATGCTCTAGGGTATGTAAATAGAAGTTATTTTGACAGCGGAGAAGAAATTGGTCCACTAGCAGCTGATTCAAGGGATCTAACAATAGTTGGAAGTTATTTTAATAGTGAAACAACTGGCTTTGAAAATCATGAATTTGGACTAGCGTTAAAAACTTCAGAGCTTCTACAAAGAAATAGTTTAAGTGGTTGGGATCTATCTGATGAAGGAGAATGGAGAATTATTGAAGGAGAATCGTACCCTTTTTTAAATTGGCAAATTGAACCTGAAGCATTTAATTATCCAAAAAATGTTGGTGTATCAAAGCTTTCAGCAGATTCAAGACCAACATCAATTGAAATATCTTGGGAAGAAACGTCTTTTGGTAATCCGATAGGATATAATGTTTACACATATGAAAAGTATAATGATCAACCTGTATCAGGTAATACTTATACCGTAGATGTAGAATCACCCGGGCTATTCAATTTCTATTATATTCGAGCAGTGTACTCCGTAGATGAGAGTATTATTGAATCACCATTCTCTGAAATAATTCGAATTCATTCTGGTTTTAATTCAGGTAACGGAACTTCTGAACATCCATATGAAATTGGTAATGTTGATCAACTTCAGTTAATAAACATAACCAGAAATAACCAATTTTCACTTACAAATAATATTGATGCTTCTGCAACAGTGACATTGAATGACGGTTTGGGGTTTGAACCTCTCCACGATGATGTTATAGCGTTAAATGGAAATGGATATTATATAGACAGTTTATATATAAATAGACCAGATGAAGATTATGTTGGATTATTCAGTAGAATAGCGTGTTGTAGTGAAGCAGTTTTTGATCTAGGATTAATAAATGCAAATGTGATCGGAAATGATAATGTTGGAATACTAGCTGGCGATAATTTAGGCCATATTAATAGAATTTATGCATCAGGTTCTGTCAAGGGAAATGAAAATGTAGGTGGCATTATCGGAATCAGTCAAGATCATAATTACAATACCTATGCGAATGTTAATGTAACTGGCGTTCGAAATGTAGGTGGTATTACCGGTTATGCTATGAGTAGTGATTTTGGATTTCATGTATCTATTGGACCTGTAACTGGAAATGAAAATGTCGGGGGCGTTATAGGATATGTAGATAGTCCTACTTCTTTTAATGAACCTCTATTCTGGAATATTGAAACAAGTGGTGTCAGTGAATCAATAGTTGGAACCGGGCTTACCACTGTGGAAATGTCAAACCAATCAAATTTTGAAGACTTTGATTTCGATAAAATCTGGATTATGGATGATGAAAGAGGATATCCGGTTCTAAAATGGATGCTTGAAACACCCACAAATTCAGAAGAAACATTTGATAAAACACCAAATTCATATTCAATCTCTCAAAATTATCCGAATCCTTTCAATCCAAGTACAAACATAAAATTCGAACTACCTATAGCAAGCAATGTCATGATTGTGGTGTATGATCTTTTAGGTAGAGAAGTAGCAACATTGATTGATGACAAGATGCAGGCTGGATATCATCAGGTAACTTTTGATGCATCATTATTAGCAAGCGGAATGTATATCTATAGAATTACTGCCGGTAATTACACCTCTACTAAGAAGATGCTTTTGATTAAATAGCATTTGATAGCTTGAAAAAATTCAAACCCCGGTTCGTAATGTGGATCGGGGGTTATATTTTATCATTAAATGGTTGTTTTTTTTTTTTTTTGAAATAGCTATATACTCATATTAAAAATGTATAACTAGCTAGATATATGAGAGTTGCACTGTTTCAATTTCTTCTGTTCATTGTATTTTCAAACTCAATTCAGGGCCAGCATTTTGCTGGTGGGGATGGTTCAGCTGGCAACCCATGGCAAATCATGACTCCAAGCCATCTGGATAGCGTAAGACATTTTTCCGGGGATCATTTTATCCTCATGAATGATATAGATCTCAGTTTTGATACTGGTCATCCTGATGGAAAATTCTGGAATAATGGAGCTGGTTGGCAACCAATCGGTTTTTTTGGGGAGCATTTTGTAGTTCACTTCAATGGAAATGGATTTAAGATACATGGACTTACCATAGGTGATGGTTTTCCAGACGGAAGTGGACTCTTTGGTACTATTGATAATTCTACAATTCGTAACCTTGGAGTAACAAAAATAGATATTCGGGTTCAAAATTTTGGTTCAAGAGTTGGAGCTATTGCTGCTTTTTCTGACAGATCGACGATAGATCAGGTTTTTGCATCAGGTACGATTTCAAATGCAAGTGATGCAGGTGGATTAGTTGGAATCAATCAGGGATCTATTTCCAATTCGTATGCAGATGTTGATATTCTTAATCCGTTAGGACTTACTGGTGGGCTTGTTGGAGATAATAGTTTTGGTACTATTTCAAGATCATATTCAATTGGTTTTGTAGAAAGTTCATCCTTTTTTGTAAATCGGAATTACGCTGTTACTGGAAGCGGAAATACGGAATTCAGTTACTACAATGGTGAAACAGTAGGGCCTTCTACTAATAGTACCAAAGGAATTTGGCTTAATACTAAAGACTTAACAGCCACTTCTTTAATAGAAAGTCTAGATTTTACAGATTCAGGAGCATGGACTATTCAACAAGATACCACCTATCCTTATTTGAAATGGCAGAATGAACCAGATTCAATAAATTATCCAACCAGAATGCCAAATACAGGTGGTGTTTCAGCAAGGTCAAGAAGTTATGGAGCCACTATCGGTTGGCTTAAAGTTTCAACTGAGCAACCGATAGGTTTCAATATTTATCGATGGGGTAATCGGCTAAATGAGGAACTAATTACTGAGGAATTTTATCTTGATTCTTCTGCTGTTTTGGGTGATGAATATGCCTATCAGGTTACCTCTCTTTATGAATTTAATGGTGATACTGTTGAAACTGGAATGAGTGAATTTGACAAGGTTAGAGCAGGATTTTTTGGTGGAAAAGGAGAAGAATTTGATCCATATCGGTTATCAGATATTGAACAATTTAAATTTATCGATCGAGTACCTGATGGTTATTTTTCCTTGAATATTGACATTAATGCATCTACCACTAAAAATTGGAACGATGGTAAAGGATTTAAACCAATTCAAAATTTTACAGGGTCTTTTGATGGCATGGGATATGCCATTGATAGTCTTTATATAAACAGACCGGATCAGGATTCAGTTGGACTGTTTGAAATAACGACCGGTAATGTTATTGATTTAGGTTTAACCAATGTAGAAATTATTGGAAGGGATAATGTTGGAAGTATTGCAGGATTTAATGATCAATTAGTGGAGCGAATCTATGTAACAGGGTCAGTTTCTGGAATAAACAATGTAGGTGGAATATCAGGTTCTGGTTTTGGGGTCATTTCCAATAGTTATACTGATGTAATTGTTCAAGCAGAAAATGCAGCAGGTGGACTAATCGGGTTTGCGAATAATGTTGAGTACAACTTCAATTATACAGTAGGTTCAGTTTCTTCTAATGGTACTGCTGGTCCAATAATTGGTGAAGGGCAGGTTGACATTAATGCATGGAATTATTGGAATAGTAGTAATAATTTAGACGGATATACAAATAATCTAGGAAGGCCACTAGAACTAAATGAAATGCGTCAACAATCGAATTTTGAGGACTTTGATTTTGAAAATACCTGGGAAATCATCGAGGGTTTTTCATTCCCTTTTTTGATGTCTAATCAACAAAAACCACTTCCTGGATTCATTAGTCCGTTTAGTTCGGGAGATGGATCGATTTTAAATCCATTTCGAATAACTTCTAATCAAGAATTAAACACAGTGCGGTTTCTATTAAATGATCATTTCATATTGATGAATGATCTCGATATAACACTAGATACACAAACCGCTGATGGAGCTTTTTGGAATTCGGGAAAAGGCTGGACTCCAATAGGAAACAGAGATAACATGTTTCAAGGTACATTCGATGGGAATGGTTTTAAAATTACAGGCATCAAAATTAATCACAATGCAGATTTTCATGGCTTTTTCTCATTTATTGGGCAACATGGAGTTGTACAAAATATTACCCTCGATAGTTTAAGTGTAAGAGGGGTTAATCTTGTAGGCGGATTAGTAAGTCAAAATTACGGTCACATTTCACAAGTTAAGATTCAGGGAGAAATAATTGGACAAGGAATGAGTGGGGGTATTGCAGGAGTCAATAAAGAAGGTGCAATAATTGAAGAGAGTATTTCTTCAGGTAGTGTAAGAAGTCAGTACTTCAATGCAGGTGGACTGGTAGGTGATAATAGAGGTGATATTTCGAACTCTTATTCAACGGCTAAAGTGAGAAATTCTCAGTTTATTGGTGCTAATGGGAATGTCGGTGGCTTAATAGGGCAAGGCTTTAATGGAAATTTATCTAATAGTTTCCATAAAGGTGAATTAACAAGTTCAAGATCAGTTGGTGGTATTGTCGGTAATAACATTGGAACCACTTTTGAAAGTGTATATTGGGATTCAACAGCGTCAGGAACTGAATATGGTGCGGGCGACGGGATTTTCAATGGAACCTTCGCGCTATCATCAGTACAAATGAGAGATCAAAACTCATTCGAAAATTGGGATTTTGAAACTGTGTGGGTACTACAGCCTAATGCAGAATACCCAACACTTCAGTGGGATCCCATTGAATTTGAAATCCCTATTCCTGATCCCGTTTCACTAATTTCTCCGATTCAGGATGAGTACTTTGTAATATTTGAAGCAAAATTTATTTGGTCTTCATCAACAAATGCAGACAGTTACAGCTACGAATTAGCTGCTGATTCTCTATTTCAAGAGATTGTTTTTACTACTGAAATAGCTGATACCGTACTTAATCTTCAGGATGGTATTCTACAAGGTGGCGTAGAATATTTCTGGAGAGTGCAGGCTAAAAATGAAAGTGGTGAATCTTCCTGGTCGGATGTGTTCTACTTTACAGGAAATGAAGGATTATCAACGGAAAGCAATTCCGGTATTCCAGATGTGTTCGCACTATCACAAAATTATCCTAACCCATTTAACCCAAGTACGAATATAAAATTTGATTTACCGGAGTCAGCCGAAGTTTCATTTATCGTATATGATATGTTAGGAAGAGAAGTCTCTAGATTGATAAGCGATAGAATGACTGCTGGTTTTCATCAGGTAACTTTTGATGCATCATTATTAGCAAGCGGAATGTATATCTATAGAATTACTGCCGGTAATTACACCTCTACTAAGAAGATGCTTTTGATTAAATAGCATTTGATAGCTTGAAAAAATTCAAACCCCGGTTCGCAATGTGGATCGGGGTTTTTTTGTTAAATAAAATCGAATTCAGAATAGAACAATATTCCATTCTTAGTTACTTTAATGTTGGTATCAACGATGTAAAGACAAATTCATAATAGGGGTTATGTTGTCGTGAAGAAGCCTTCCACGCAATACACCAAAAGTGGGCGAATTAATATCGCGTATCAGGTTTTCGGATCTGGGCCAATCGATCTGGTTTATATTCCGGGCTGGATTTCTAATATCGACCTGATGTGGGCCTGTCCGGAGCTGGTTCACTTTTTTGAGGAGTTAGGAAAAATTGCTCGCGTCATTTTATTCGATAAAAGAGGAACCGGATTGTCTGATCGTGTGGTAGAATTATCAACCCTCGAAGAACGAATGGATGACATTCGTGCGGTGATGGATGCTGTTGGATCAGAAAAGGCGGTGCTTTTTGGTCATTCTGAAGGGGGCTCAGTTTCAGCGTTATTTGCTGCAACTTATCCAAATAGGACACTATCTCTAATTGCGTTCGGAATATTTGCTAAAAGGAGATACTCAGAAAATTACCCATGGGCACCAACCGACGAAGAACGGCAAAAGGTCTACGATATGATTGAAAACAGTTGGGGAAGTGGCGACATGCAACTGGAATCTCTGGCGCCCTCTAAAGCTAAAAATCCTGAGTTTATGGAATGGCTGGCAAACTATTTTCGATCAGGTGCAAGTCCTACTGCAGCTCTGGTTCTCACAAAGATGAATACACAGGTTGATATCATTGATATTTTGGGTTCGGTGAAAGTGCCAACGCTAATAATGCAGCGTACGAACGATATCGATGTAAAAATCGAAGAAGGGCGATTTATTGCATCAAGAATTGAAGGCGCGAAATTTGTTGAGTTCCCAGGTGATGACCATTTATTCTGGGCAGGTGATACCAAGGTAATCCTGGATGAAATGAGGAATTTTATAGGAAAAATGAAGCCTGTACCAAATCATAAGTTGCAATTGCTCACTTTTGTAAAGGCTCAAGTAATTTTAAAGAATGAAAGTGCGGAAAATATTTGGGGATTGGTAGGACAATACATCGGGCAGTATCGCGGCAAAGTTATCACATTTGATAAGGAGTGTTTTATTGCAGTTTTTGAAGGGCCAAGTAAAGCTGCACATTGTAGTCTGGCATTGGTCGAGGCAGTTTCAAAGCGAGATGCAAACCTGAAAGTTGGAATTTATATTAAAGAATCATCTATAGAAGAAGCTTCGATGGATAATGAATCAATTGATGTATTTTTTAAATCTACTTTGAAAGAAGCTGAATACAATCAAGTTCTGACTACAGAAACCGTCAAGAATTTGTTATCGGGTGCCGGACTAAAATTTTCATCTTACCATCAAAAGCGAGGATCAATCATTGAAGGTCCAGAATTGTATTCTATTAGCGATTTAGATATGAACGATGATTCTCAAGTGGATGAGATTTTAAATGAAATACCTCTGAAAGGTTCTCTACTCGAAAATGTATTGCACAGTATTGATAATCATTTAAATGACGAAGAGTACAGTGTGGAGACGTTATCTCGCGAAGTTGGGTTAAGTGAGAGGCAACTTCAGCGAAAACTCAAGCAAATCACCAATAAAACGCCAAATCAATTAATTACTTCTGTTCGGTTACATCGCGCAAAAGAACTTCTATTATCCGGAAAAAGCAATATTTCTGAAGCCTGCTACGAAACTGGGTTTTCCTCACCCTCTTACTTTTCAAGTCGATTTAAGAAAGAATTTGGTAAAACCCCTTCCGAATTTTTAGAGACTTTTGTCTGAAATTTGTTGTCTGAATAACTTTCGTGTCGGTTTTTTAATAGCCATTTCGTCGGAAATGAGTAATCATTTGCCGTTTTTTTTATAACAGGTTTTGTTCTAACTCCATTAAACTGCTATCGAGGAGGAAATACACTTGACGAGATTTACTTCTTCGCTTTTCACTCAATTCGAAACTTGAACTTAATCTATCAAAACAATGAGAAATCTAAATTTATCAGTTCTGATGTTCCTTGTATTTATAGGCATGGCTTGTACAACAAACACGGAAAATTTAGTTACCGCACCAGAAGACGACGACAATAACGAACCAATTGAAGCAGTGAGTTATGCAAATGCTGTTCAACCAATATTCAATAATAATTGTGCGGGTTGCCACGGATCTAGTGGTGGAGTAGGACTTACTTCATATTCTGCGCTTATGAGTAGCGTTGGAAATAATTATGGGGAAAATGTTGTGGTACCCGGTAATGCTGATGCCAGCGGACTAGTAGATAAAATTGAACCAAACCCACAACATGGTAACAGAATGCCAACTGGTGGTGCATTAACACCTTCCGAAATTCAAACAATTCGCACCTGGATTAATGAAGGTGCACTAAACAATTAGGGGAAACAATGAAAAAAACAGTACTAACAATTCTTTTTTTACTACTATCGGTAACGAATAACTTTGCTCAAAGCTATTACACCGACTCAGGAACAGCGATATTTCACTCAAAAGTGCCATTACATTCGTTTACGGGTACTTCAGAAAGTCTTACCGGACTAATTAATCTTGAAGATAACACCGTAGATTTTTATCTCGACCTTGCCACTCTAGATACGGGTAATGGAAAACGTGATAAGGATATGCGTTTAACATTGGACGTTGAAAATCATCCATTTGGTGAGTTCTTTGGACAACTAGTTTCTGAATTCGATCCGTCAAGCATTGAACCTCAAGCAGCAATCGTGGAAGGAAAATTCAAGATTCATGGGAATGAGCAGGATGTTCGAATTGAGGGTGAACTGACAAAAAATGGAGATGAAATTATTCTTAATGCGGGATGGATTCTACGTTTAGAAGATTATGAAATCGTGCCGCCATCTTTGTTATTTGTTAAAGTTGATCAGGAGCAGGAAATCGAGATTCAGGCAGTACTAAAGTTAAACAGTGATTCATGAAAACAGTAGGCGTATTAACTTTACTAATTATATTTGGTTTTGAATCTACGTTCGCGCAAATGGAAAGAAGGCGAACGGTTACTGATGAGCCTGTTGAGGTGTTTCTTACCATGTCGTTAATTTCAATGGCTACTACCTCAAATCTCCAAAAAAACAACATGAACAGCACCATTATGCATAATTTTGGGCTGGTAAGTAGTGGTATTGAAGAATTTTGGGGATTAGATCAAGGGGCGGCAGTTCGACTCGGTTTTGATTACGGAATCACAGATCGCCTTTCCGTTGGGATCGGTAGAACAAGTCGAGAAGACAACGTGGATTTTCGATTTAAATACACCTTGCTTCAACAAATGAAGTCAGATAAAATACCGGTTGAGGTATCATTAAAAGGTGATTTGGGAATAAATACGCAAGAAGAACGACGATTCGACTTCACAAATCAAGATCGGTTAAATATGTTTGGTTCGATTGCTGTAGCTCGCAAATTCAGCGATGCATTGAGTCTACAAATTGCACCAATGATTTCACATTTCAATACCGTAGTTATTGAAACCGATGATCAAAATCCGAGACATACTCATTTTGGAACAGGATTTGGCGGCGAGTATCGAGTAAGTTTGAAGCATTCATTTTCATTCGAATATTTTGCGTTAATAGGCGATAAAACAGATGGCATTAAAAATCCAATGGCTGTTTCATGGCAGATAGATACGGGTGGTCATGTATTCCAAATGTTTTTTATGAACGGAAATTGGTTTACAGAACAACATTTATTAGCTCGAACTACCGATGATTTTTTTGCACGTGATTTTCGACTAGGTTTTAATGTAAACAGAGTATTCGGCTTATAGAATCGTTAGTACCATAACTATTGATCAAGAGAGTACCCCTAAGCCCGATTTAGTATATAAGTCGGGTTTTTTATTGCTTATCAATTTATAAAACAGTTAATTAAGGGTAATGGGTAATTAAGTTAAGACAGAGATGAATAGGGTACTTATATGTTTAATCGCAGCAATTATTTGTACTAATTGTGAAAATAGCGGTAATTCTGAAATTGAAGAACCATTATATGAATGGAGGCAAGTTGGGCTATTTAATAACTTGCAAATCGTTCATATGGATTACTCAGATGAAGGAATATTAACGGTCTCTACGAAGAATAAGATTTTTTATTCAGCTAATGACGGGGAGTATTTCAACGTACTCGCAATTCCGGATTCAGTTGATATTTACAAGGTCAGAATTCAGGAAGGTCACTATTACCTTGTCTCCAATATTTTTGATTATAAACACGGAACCACTTGGACCGGGAAAACAAAAATGTTGTATTACAAAGAAAATCTAAACAGTGAGTGGGAGTATATAACAGGGCGTTTCCAATTATTCGATGTCATTCAGAATTCCAACAAAATGTATATCGGTGTATTAAATGGAGTTTCAACATTAGATCTTAGCAATATGGAGGGAAATAAGGTTGAATTCTTTAGAAGTAGACTTAGTGATCTAATTGATGATATGATACTATTTGACGGATATGTGCTTGCAAGTTCTCATGAAGGTGTATTTGGATCAAATGATGATGGGGAGACATGGCAAGATTTGACCCGGCAAGTAAGCAAGGAATACGATCATATTTTTAATATGGAAACTGATGAGAATGGCAACCTGCATGCCATGAGTCAATCAAGGGTCTATTATTCCACAGATGCTAATTTCGATTGGGAAATCAGATATTTAAAAGGCGAATATGATGATGTCTCAATAATAGATTCTAAAACTTATGTAGGCGTAGAATTCAGGAATGCTTATTTGCTAGAAATCGGCGAAAACAATGGAGCAAACAAATATGATATTACTCCACCTAAATTACTCTCAAATTCAGTAAGAAGATTAAAAAGTATCAGAGTTTCTGAAAATGGAACCATATTTTTAAGAACTGAACAAGGGTTTTTCATAGGTACACCAAATCCAAATTCACAATATTGGCATTAGTTTTAGTTGCTTGAGATCTGTTTTATCCCCTTCATCAACCATAAGCATTTTGTAAGAAGCCAGAGATCTTATGTAATATCCTTCAACTGAAAAGGTGTCGGTACACGTATTCAGGATTTATTACCTAATAGTTCACTCAGCGAACGATACCTATGTCGGAACACCCAAAGTATAAGTCAATTACTGTATTCCTGGCTCCGTTAAATTTTTTTTTAAAGAATTTCTGGTCTTGTCTTAATGGTGGTAGCTCCCTCAATAACTGTTACAAGGAGAATAAACTGACTTAGAACTCACTGAAATCATCCTCGCTAACGAGAGAAATAAATTTTTCATCGTTAATATAATTAGGGTTCAAAGAATCATTTAATTTATCTTTCAACAGCGTATTTGAAAGTGGTTTAGTTGTAATGTTCCGCTCAACTGATGGAGTGAAGTTATTGTAAGGATAGTTACTGGAATTAAAATTATCAGTATTATCAATTCCAACCAGTTTCTGTAATTCATCAACAATTGTATTCAATTCTTCTGCCTGTGAGGATAATTCCTCAGCAGAACTTGCCGATTCCTCAGAACTTGAAGCATTAGCCTGTACTACCGTATCCATTTGATGCATTGCACCGGTCATTTCTTCAATACCTGTTTGCTGTTCTTTTGCAGCTACGGCTATTTCAGCTACAAGTGTACTTACTGTTTTAATACTTTGTTCAATCTTATGTAGATTTTCAGTTACTTCAATTGCAACCGCATTTCCATTTTCTGAAGTTTGTTGTGAGGATTGGATTAAATCAGAAGTATTTTTTGCAGCTTCTGAACTTCTTTGAGCAAGACTTCGAACTTCTTCTGCAACAACAGCAAATCCCTTCCCTGCTTCACCTGCTCTGGCAGCCTCAACAGCAGCATTAAGGGCAAGTAGGTTAGTTTGAAAAGCAATATCATCGATGGTTCGAATAACTTTAGATGTTTCGAGCGATGATTCATGAATTTCTGACATGGCCTTATTCATTCTTTCCATCGCCTTTACTCCATTAACTAGATGAGGTTCTACTTCTTTCATTTTGGTTGCAGCTTCATCCGAGTTAATAGAGGTTAACTTAGATTGTGATGAAATTTCTTCAACTGATGATGTCGTCTCCTCTAGACTAGCTGCTTGTTCACTTGAGCTTTCAGCAAGACTTTGAGCAGCACTAGAAAGTTCGTCTGAAGCTACGTTAATCTGTTCAGCACCGCTTCCCAATCGATCAATTACACTGATCAAAGCAGTATTGATAGATTTCTTGACTAGAAAACCCAGAAGTAATGCAATCCCTACACTTAAAAAGATTCCAAAAAGAGATACATTTTGCACAGATTTTGCATTGAATTCAGCGCCTTTTACAACGTCTTCTGTTATTTTATCATTGATTTGTGTAGCATTATTCATCACTTCTGTTCTAAGTGACTTTGTTGGTAAATAGTCCGTATTAAAATGATCTCTGGCTGTAATCATCATATCCAAAGATTGATTAGTTAGACTAAGCATTTCCTCGAAATTGACAAATACGCCATCCATCGCTGGAAGAAACTCGTTCTTATAAGTGATAGCTGCATTAGAATTGTTACCCATGCGTACTTCGTTTTTCATTAAGATAATTGCTTCATGAAAAGTACGGTGAGATGCATCGGAACTATGTATAATGTCCATTAATTCTTGATTATCACTACTGAATGTTGTGAAGAATTTACCTGCATTACACTGGGTAGGGTCTTCACTTCCTTCAAATATTTCATTGTCTACATGAATCATGTGAAGCACTTTCTGAACTACCTGATAGTGATCTTTTGTAAACATTTCAATCTGTCTTGAAAGGTCAACAGGATCCTCAATTCCCAATTCATCGAAATTACCAGCAAACTCTAAGAAAGACTCAATCTCACTCAACCAATTAGAGTTAGCATCAGCAAACTGATCCCAGGCTACATGTTCTTCATCGTTCTTAGGTAATGATTCATAAGTATCAATATGATCTTGGAATACCTGTTTCTTTTCCGAAATCGATTGAGTGTATAAATCCCTATTTTTAAAGGATTCACCTGGAGTTAGAAGACTTAACATAGCAGCATTTATTTGCTCAGCTTCTAATCGTGCTTCTAAAAGGTTCTGAACACTGGGTAATCGTACTTGACCCACTTCATGAATTGATGTATCTAGAAGTTTAGAACCGCTAAAACCAACAAATGCAATTATTAGAGTAACTATAGCAATACTAATAAATGCAATGGATATTCTCTTTCCAATAGTCCAACTTTTTACCCATTTCTCTTGAGTTACTTTTTTTTCGATCCTTTTCAGTCTGTTAGATAGTTTCATGTCATTCTTGTCCAATTTTTAATTGCCTGCTTATATCGAGCAGTCATGTATTATTATCGGCCAAAGAATTAATCAAATAATCGAATAGGAATATTATTTTTATGATTAATCAATCATAAATACTCAATGATTAATACGGTGATATTATTGAGCTAAGAAGGTGTAAATGAGAGTATTTAAAATTGCATTATTGATAATTTACCACAGCAATTTACCAGTTGGGTCCTGCTTATAAGAATTCAGAATCTTCATATAGTTTGCGCGCTCAAATGAAGCCGGATCAGCGACCCGTCTTTGGCTCATTGAGCCAATCATCTGTTTAATGGATGAATACTCATGTTCTTCCATCCATAATTCCATTTCGCGTTTTATATCTAGAATTCTACCGGTTCCATATTTCAATAATTCTGCTGTCATCATAGTGACATTTGCGCCAGCCATCATTCCTTTTAAAACGTCTTTGGCATTATGAATACCTGAACTAATGGCAAAATCAGCTTCAATTCTGCTAAATAAAATAGCTACCCATCGAAGGGGCAACCTCAAGTCATTGGAATTGCTAAGGACAAGATTGGGCGATACTTCGAGATGTTCAATATCAATATCCGGCTGATAAAATCGATTAAACAGAACAAACCCTTTAACGCCTATCCTGCTCATTTTGTGGCAAATATTTGGAATAGATGAAAAGAAAGGTCCCAACTTTACAGATACAGGTAACCTCACGGAATCAACTACATCTCGCACAGTTTCGAGATACATAGCTTCTACATCCGAACTTTCCATGAATGGATCGGTTGGAATGTGATAAATATTCAATTCGAGTGCATCTGCACCTGCTTCTTCGATCATTTTTGCGAAGTTAATCCATCCTCCCTGCGATGATCCATTTAAGCTTCCGATGATCGGTATGTGTGTGTTTCGCTTCGCTTTCGAAATGTGTTCCAGATATAATTCCGGCCCTACTTCAAAGGAATCGATCTCTGGGAAATAGGTGAGTGCTTCGCCAAAGCTTTCGGTTCCGTAGCTCATATAATGATCAAGCTCATTACTGGTTTCGTTTAACTGTTCTTCGAACAGGGAATGCATCACAATAGCCGCCGGACCTGAATGTGCGAGGTTCATTATGCCATCATACGATTTTGTAAGGGGAGAGGCGGAAGCAACCAATGGATGTTCCAGATTCAGTCCTAAATAATTGGTCGATAAATTCATGACAGGTCCTTTTTAATGATCAGCTTTTGTTGATGGTTCCACTTTTTCTTGTTCGGGCTCTTTGGCCGAATCCTCTAATTCTTGCCAGTGATCGTGTACTAAGCTCTGTGCTTCTTTTTCGTAATCACGAGCTTTACGAGGATTGATTTGTGTGAGCAAGCGATATCGTTGTTCGTTATAAATATAATCGCGAAGTGGCTTTTTAGGAGGTTTAGAGTCCAGTTGTAATGGATTCTTACCTTCGTCTTTACGTCTTGGATCAAAGCGATATAGCGGCCAATAACCGGTTTCATTTGCAAGCTTCTGTTGATTCAATCCTTTCGACATATCAATTCCATGAGCTATACAATGGCTATAGGCTATAATAAGAGACGGACCATCGTATGCTTCTGCTTCCTGAAATGCTTTTATCAATTGGTTCTCATTAGCACCCATCGCTACTTGTGCTACGTAAACATAACCGTAATCTCGAGCAATTTTACCTAAATCCTTCTTAGGTGTCGCTTTACCACCGGCTGCAAATTTTGCAATAGCACCTAGTCCGGTTGCTTTACTTGCCTGCCCACCTGTATTTGAATACACCTCGGTATCCATCACAAGTATGTTCACATTTTTACCTGAGGCAATTACATGATCCAATCCACCAAATCCGATATCATATGCCCAGCCGTCACCTCCGATAATCCAAACCGATTTTTTGATTAAATCTTTGGTGTAATTTCGAAGTCTTTGGGATACAGGATCTGCTTTTGTGGCTACTCTTTTCTCTAGCTCTTCAACTCGTTTACGTTGTTTATCGATGCCTGCCGGAGTGCTTTGATCGGCATTCACCAAGTCATCTACCAATTGCTCTGGTAGGGCACCTCCTCTACTTTTCCACAGCAGGTCGTTGGCAATTTCAACTTGTTTATCAATGGCAAGTCTCATTCCAAGTCCAAACTCTGCGTTATCTTCGAAGAGTGAATTATTCCATGCAGGACCGCACCCGTTTGCGTCTTTCGTCCATGGAGTTGTTGGGAGATTTCCCCCATAAATTGAAGAACAACCTGTAGCATTTGCCACAACCATTCGATCGCCAAATAAGCGAGTAAGTAAACTTAAATAGGGGGTTTCACCACAGCCAGCACAAGCACCAGAGAATTCAAAATATGGATCGAGTAGTTGGGTTTCTTTTGCCTTATTAAATGCGATTTCCGGTTGATCCTTAACCTTCATACTTGGAAGATCGAGGAAGAAGTCCCAGTCTCTGTTAGCTTTCTCTTTAACATCAGCTTTAGGTGCCATGTTAATGGCCTTCAAACTCACATTACTCTTATTTTTTACAGGGCAAACTTCAACACAAAGTGTACAACCCGTACAATCGTCAGCGGAAATTTGCAGCGTATACTCGTACCCTTTTAGTTCTCTGAATTTTGCTTTTGTATGCTTAAATCCATCTGGTGCATTGTTAAATGCAGAAGGTTCTGCAACTTTGGCTCTAATCACAGAGTGCGGACATGCCATCACACATTTGCCACACTGAATACAGATATCCGGATCCCAAACCGGGATTTCCATTGCAATATCTCGTTTCTCCCATTTTGTGGTTCCACTGGGATAAGTACCATCACAAGGCAAAGCACTTACAGGAAGTTCATCTCCTGAACCATTAATGATCTCAGCAATAACTTTTTGTACAAATTCCGGCGACTCTGCCAAACCATTTGCCTGTTTTGGAATTACTGCGGTTTTTGATTCAGGAATCGTAACTTCATGCAGGTGATCGAGTGAAATATCTACCGCATTGAAGTTCATTTGAACTACGGCTTTTCCACGCTTGCCATAGGTTTTTTCGATGTATTCTTTGATTTTTGATATAGCCTGATCTTTCGGTAGTACCCCTGAAATTGCAAAGAAACAGGTTTGCATTACCGTATTTATGCGAATGCCAAGATTGGCTTCTTTTGCAACGGCAAAAGCATCAATTACAAATAATTTTAGTTGTTTATCCTGAATTTGCTTGCGGACAGAAGTTGGCAATTTATCCCAAACTTCATTAGATGAAAAAGGACTATTGAGTAATACAGTGGCACCTTTTTGGGCCATTGCCAGTGTATCAAAGCGGTCTAAAAAACCGAATTGATGAATTCCCACAAAATTAGCACCAGAAATTAAATATGGTCTCTTCAGATCATTGGGTCCAAAGCGTAAATGAGATATGGTGCGAGCACCAGATTTCTTGGAATCATACACAAAATAACCTTGTGCATTTAAATCCGTTTCTTCGCCTATAATTTTGATCGAATTTTTATTGGCGCCTACCGTTCCATCCGATCCAAGTCCCCAGAATACTGCTCGAGTGGTTTCATCATCTTCAATATCAAAAGAAGGATCATAACTTAAAGAAGTGTGTGTGACGTCGTCGTTAATGCCGATTGTGAAATGGTTTTTAGGGTTACGAGCATCAAGTTCGTTAAAAATGGATTTTACCATCGCTGGAGTAAATTCTTTTGACGATAATCCATACCTACCACCAATAATTTGTACCAATGGCGAATGTTTAGGATGGTCACTAAATCTGTCTTCATTAATTGCTGCAACTATTTCCTGATATAAAGGTTCACCTAAACTTCCGGGTTCTTTCGTGCGATCCAGTACGGCAATTCTTTTTACGGTCTCCGGCAAAGCATCAATAAAATGAGAGAGTGAGAATGGACGGAATAAACGAACTTTGAGTACACCAACTTTCTCGCCTTTCTGATTTAAATATTGTACGGTTTGGTCAACGGTATCTGCCCCTGATCCCATCAAAATAATCACTCTCTCAGCATTGGGGTCGCCAACATAATCGAATAAATGGTAGGAACGACCAGTTAATTCTTCGAAACGACGCATGATGTTATCCACTATATCAGGTGTAGCACGATAAAATGGATTCGCTGATTCTCGTCCCTGAAAGAAAACATCGGGATTTTGTGCAGTACCGCGAATGAATGGATTATTTGGATTCATTCCGCGATCGCGATGCTCTTTTACAAGATCATCATTAATAAGTTCTTGGATTACTTCGTCGGGGATTACTTCAATTTTTGCAATTTCAAGTGAGGTTCGGAATCCATCAAAAATATGGAGAAAAGGGAGTCGGGATTCTAGAGTAGCTGCATGAGAAATGAGAGCTAGGTCCATCACTTCCTGTACATTATTTGCGAATAGAAATCCCCAACCAGTTTGTCGCGCACTCATAACATCGGTGTGATCGCCAAAAATGGAAAGTGCCTGAGTAGCAACTGAACGCGCAGCTATATGAAATACAGTTGGAGTTAATTCACCGGCAATTTTAAACATGTTTGGGATCATCAATAGTAATCCCTGGCTGGCTGTGAATGTTGTAGTTAATGCACCTGCCTGCAACGAACCGTGTACGGCTCCGGCTGCACCACCTTCACTTTGCATTTCTATGATCTTAGGAACATCATCCCAAATATTTTTCTGTTTTTGAGCACTCCAGGCATCAGCCCATTCGCCCATCGGTGAAGCTGGTGTGATAGGATAGATGGCGATAACTTCATTAGTTTTAAATGCAATATGAGCTGCTGCCTCATTGCCATCCATAGTTTTAAATATTCGCGACTTCATAAGAATCCCCTATTTCCATTATAGTTTATGCAACAGTGTAGGGTTGGATTATGAAAGATTTATGAATTAGTTCATTATTGATATTCAAGTCCATTATTAACAGTAAGAAACCTGTGAATCAATATGATTAATTCTGTTAAAGCGATTTAAGCACATTTCCTGTTGATTAGGGGTTCCGTACCTTAGCGATTCATATAATCTCTTGGAATGACTATTCTCCTTTTTATTCTTGGGCTAGTCGGCTTAATAGCCGGTGCCGAATTATTTCTAAAAGCAGTAGACCATTTTGGTCTTAAGTGGGGAGTGGCACCTTTAATTATGGGTTTAACGGTGGTTGCGTTTGCAACTGGGGCACCGGAATTGGCAATTAGTGTGAAAGCTGCATTTAGTGGCAGTGCCGATTTAGTGCTTGGAAATATTATTGGCAGTAACATTGCTAACATTCTATTGATTCTTGGGATTACCGCAGTAATTTCTCCACTTAATATTACCCGTAGAGTTGTTAGCATTGACGTTCCTATTGTAATTGTTGCCAGTGCTGCTGTGTATTTAATGGCGTTAGACGGCGGGCTTACTACTGTAGATGGGATAATTTTATTAGCAGGATTTGTAGCTTATTCAATATTCACATTTTATCAGATTAAAAAGAACTCGGGTGATGGAGAAGTAGAAGAGGTGTTTCAATATGAAATGTCGATTGATGATCTTGAGAAGGGCCCAATTTTTTATGCTAAGAATGTAGGTCTACTACTAGTTGGATTGGTACTTATAGTGCTCGGATCAAATTGGATGGTTGACAGTGCAGTTACAATTGCACGGATACTTGGATTATCTGAATTGGTAATTGGGCTTACGATTGTGTCTATAGGCACCTCACTTCCAGAGGTTGCCACTTCCTTATCTGCTGCAAGGAAAGGAAAAGCAGATATCGCAGTTGCAAATGTGATGGGATCGAATCTCTACAATATGTTACTTACGTTAGGTTTAACCCTTGTTATAGCACCAAATATTTTGGAGGTATCAGAAAATGCTATCTCTTTAGACCTTCCATTTATGGTTGCTGTAAGTATTGCCTGTATCCCAATATTTATCGCAGGATTTAATCTTACAAGGATGGATGGCTCCATTTTCCTGTTTTATTACATTACCTATCTAAGTTATTTAGTCTTTGATGCATTGGGTTCAGCAATCGTTGAGCCAATGCAAACGATTATGACTTTTGCCGTAATTCCAGCAACAATCTTATATATGATTTGGCGGATAATTGAGTACAGAAAATCAATCTCTTTGGGATAGATTTAAAAAATCATTAAACCGAGCCGATACTCATCGAAAATCATCACTAAATCGATATTTTTAATTGTGAACGTTTTATCGCTACATACAATTATTTTTAAAACTGTTGGCAGAGATGGGGTTGTATGCTGCCAAACAGAATTATACAGTCCTGCTTTAGGATGCCCAATTCATCATTTTGGTGAACTGTGAGACTCTACATTTAGATTCTCAAACTTACGAATAGACCAAAACTGACTACAAAAATTTAATCTTATGAATACACATAGTGCACCTTCGCCACTATCGCCAATCAAAGAGTTCATCAAAACGGAATCCTTTTCAGGGATACTTTTGATGGTAGCTGCTGTGTTAGCATTGATTGTTGCTAACTCACCACTTGCTGATTTTTATTTTCAAAGTCTTCAAACCAAGTTGACCGTTGGTTTACCTGAAGCCAATATTTCCAAACCACTAATTTTATGGATTAACGATGGATTGATGGCCATTTTCTTTCTGCTTATTGGTCTGGAAATCAAACGTGAATTGAAATATGGCGAACTTTCCACATTTCAATCAGCATTATTACCCGTAATTGCTGCATTTGGTGGGGCCATTGTTCCAGGGATGATCTTCTTTGGCTTCAATATGGGTACAGAATATGTTGATGGTTGGGCCATAGCAATCGCTACCGATATTGCATTCGCAATTGGTGTATTAGCATTGTTAGGAAGCAGAATTCCATTATGGGCTAAAGTTTTTTTAACCGCTGTTGCTGTTGTCGATGACTTAATTGCTGTGCTAGTGATCGCGCTATTTTATACTAGTAAAATTTCATTAGCAGCACTGGGAGTTGCCGGAGTAACATTTGTGATTCTATTGGCAATGAATTTATCAAATGTACGCTCAATTGCTTTATATCTATTTTTTGGATTGATATTGTGGGTAGCAGTATTGAAGTCTGGAGTACACGCGACAATTGCGGGAGTTGTTTTAGGCTTCTTAGTTCCGGTTACCCCTCATAAAAATAAAGAGCAATTGTTAATTGGGTTACAGCAAGGTGTTGATTTACTTCGTGAATCGTTTACATCCAGCGATAAAGAGACAAAAGAATCCGCCATGCATTTAATTGAGGAAAGTGTGGAAAAAATGGAATCTCCTCTCCATAAACTCGAACACAAACTTCACCCGATTGTGGCTTATTTCATTATGCCGGTTTTTGCATTTGCAAACGCAGGTGTTGCCCTATCAGCGGAACAGTTTGGGGCAGCGTTTTCCAGCTCTTTAACTCTGGGTATCCTGTTTGGATTATTTGTTGGTAAGCAGGTTGGAATTATGCTTGCCGTTTATATTTCGAATAAACTGGGTGTAATTACACTTCCAAATTCAGAAAAAGTATGGACCATATTCTATGGAATTGCCCTACTTACGGGAATAGGTTTTACCATGTCATTATTTATTAGTGGTCTTGCATTTAGCGATGCACAATCCATTGAATATTCGAAAGTTGGCATATTCTTAGGCTCTCTCTTTAGTGGTCTAATGGGATATTTCTTCTTAAGATATAGACTTAGTCCTGATACTGCTAACGAATGATAATGTAGCCCTTTAACAGTTTGAGTTTCTACCGATGATGAATGCGTGAAATCCTGCTTTCATTGTCGGTATTTTGCTCAATAAATCGAAATATCAATCTTCTACACATTAGGCGTAGCTACAGTTATTGATAATCGGTCGAGTAACACAAAAAATTTAATTCAACACCAGGTGAAGTATTCTTCGGTAGTTTCGAAAGAAAAGATTCCGTGATGATTCGGGTATGAGATACCGGATTCGGAATCCCAGAAGTAGCGTAGGGTTTACTTTTAGATACATATTGGTTAAATAATCCAAAACCATGAGAAAGCAATTTTAATGAAAAAGATTGTTTGGGTAATTCTGGGATTAATCATTATTCAGGGCTGCAATTTAAGCTCATCTGATCTTTCTGATTTTGAGTATAACTGGGCACGTGTAGCACAGTTTAGCAGAGAACAGATTACAGCCATTCATGTGTCTAAGGAGAACGATCTTTACATTGCTACAGGTAAAAAACTCTACAAATCCTTCGATATACATTCGACATATCTCAGAGTTAATTCCCCCGATTCCGCCAGTATTGTCCGAATCAAATCATTTGAAGACCGAATTCTACTGCTTACCAATGTTTTCGATGAGGATTTAGGGCACTTTGGCGAAGATGTGAGTTTCGTTTATCAATCGTTGGATGATGGATTAACATGGCAGGTTCTGGCAAGTGGATTTTCCATGCAGGATGTTTCCTATCACAACAACAGAATTCATATTGGTAGAATTAATGGCATAACCACATATGACCTGGAGACCGATAATATTTTATTCAGTCAAATTGTGGATAGTAAGCTAAATGATGAAATGGAAGAAATTGAGGTGTCACCTGATGGAAAGATCGCAGTTTCATGTCATGAAGGAGTCTTTATTTCGGAAAACAATGGGGATACCTGGACTGAAATAGCCACGCAAATTCATAAAGATGATGACTGGATCAAAGCAATCGAGTTTAACGGGAATGATCTATTAGCATTGGAGTCTTCAAGGGTGTATCGCATCGATTTATTAACTGATGCTGTAGATACACATAAAGGGTTTATTGGATATGAGGAACTCGAATTAACTAAAACGGGTGAGGTGATAAAGTTAGGGGCATCCAAATTAGGAGTGGCGTATCAAAATGAACTTACATTCCAGAATATTTATCCGGCGGATATTTCGGACACTCAACTTAATTTAAATTTTGTCGATTCGTTTGCCGACGGAACTTTAGCCATTACTGCAGGGGAAAAGTTGTATATCGTGGAGAGGGTTCAATAGCTACTTCTTTTTGGCGGCTATTCTTTCTTTTTCACTCAACACCCAATTCACATACATAAATTCTAGAGCGGAAGACTCAAATCCTTTCCAGGTTTTTATGTACTCCTGAAACTCAGCTTCACTACAATTATTTGGGTCCCCTCCATAACTCCATATCAACCATCGACGTAGTCCTTTTTCTTCGCCTTTTTGGATATTCGATGGAAACACAGCATCTGTTCTTCCGCGCATCATCATGATATCCTGCGCCGCAGTTGGACCAATTCCCTTGATCTTAACCAATGTATTGTAGGCAGTAATGGGATCTGTTTTAGTTAAAAATTCCATGTCAGTTTCTCCACCAACAATCCTGGTTGCTAACTCTACCAGATACTGACCTTTTCTCAAGGTAGGGCCAAGCTTTCTGATATTAGCCGGATCAGCTTTCATTAGTTGAAATGGTCGTGGCCACGAAGCTAAAGTCCCACCCTGATAATCTAAAGCTGTACCATACGTTTCGCGAATGGCATACATCATTTTCTTCGCAGTGGGTTTATGATTCATCTGCATTTCAACTATACGGTTTTGGATATCTTCAAAAAGGTTCGCTCTTGTCATCCTTTTTAAACCATACAATGCTGAAAGTTTATCACCTAACACGGGATCATTCCCAGCCTGATCGTAAAGAGGTCGAATATCCATATTAGTCCCCAAAATTTTTGACAGACTCTTATTTGCTAGCTCTATTTCTTCAGTATTAAGGGATTCTTTACACTCGATATTGAATTCCGGTGCATCTACATCTCCATTAAAAAAGATGGTTACAATCACATCTCGATCATCTAATGGAATAGGGCGGGTGAACCCCTCTTCAAATATATGTTCAGGTTTATGTTCATGATCGAAATAAGAATCTACATCCAGGCAAAGATACCAGTCGTGCGGTGGGATAGATTTTAAAGTCCAGCTACTCATAAAGTTACAAAGGTTGTTGGTAGGGTTTTGCGGGGTTTTGCCGTATTTTTGCGCCTTCAATTTAAAAGAACTAAAGGTGGAATCGTTCACCAATTATGAAAAAAGTATTTATCAGGATTTTATCAATTTCAATTCTTCTGTTGATATCGTTTCCATCAGCAGCACAAGAAGGAAGCATATTCGATTCGTTGAGTACCTCGGTTACTTATACATCTGATTTATTTGCAAATACAACGGGTGGTTTCGATACCGGACTTCGATATTTCGACAATCTGGATATTGAGGCCGAATCAAAATGGAATGACTTTACTTTTTTTGTGTATGGTTTAGCAAATCAAGGTGGGAGTATTTCGGAATTGGCTGGGGATATCCAGGCTGCATCTAACATTGAATCTGAGAATTCCTGGAGGATATTTGAAGCCTGGGCAAATATTCCAATCAACCCAATAAAGAGCTCGCTACTTGTTGGACTATATGATTTCAACTCAGAATTCGATGTGATAAATACCGGCGGTCTTTTTATCAATAGTTCACACGGAATTGGCCCCGATATCTCGTCTTCAGGTGTGACAGGTCCATCAATTTTTCCACTAACCTCACTTGCAGCAAGATTGAAGGTAAACCTGATTCCGGGAATTACTGTAAAGGGCGCAATTTTTGATGCCGTCCCATCGGATCCAACTGATACTCGCGGTACCAAAGTTCGAATTCGTGAAAGCGAGGGCTCTTTAATGATAGGAGAGATTTCGTGGTATCAGCGACCGGAAGGTGGGCAATCTATTGATCGCGGAGTAAATGAAGACTCACCATTTCGAGTGGCTGTTGGTATTTGGAAGTACTCAGAAGAACGAATAGGATGGGATGGAGAACTTCAACTTGATGCAGGTTTATACGCAATTGCCGAGGGAAGAGTTTATTCTGAAAGTAATGACAAAAATCAGGGACTAAGTCTTTTTGGTCGATTTGGGGCGGTAAATGACGAGATAAATCAATTTGTGAACTACTTCGGCACTGGACTTACTTACACCGGATTACTTCCTGGAAGAGATGAAGACCAATTTGGTCTTGCTGTGAGTTTACCTATGAATGGTGATCCGTATCTAGAATCTACCGGTGAAGATTTTGCTAATGAATTAATTGGTGAAATTACATATTTGTGGCAAATCTCCGAGGCTTTTAGTCTCCAGTTCGATGCGCAATACATTGCAAACCCAAATCAATCGATAGATTTGGAAGATGCGATAATTATTGGTGTAAGAACTTCAATTGGATTTTAAGACCAAATAAAACTCGGATTCTTACCCTGACTTTCTCTTTCCTGTTTTATTTTATCCTCGAACATTCGTTCAACATCCTTTAAAGTATCAGCATCGGAAGGGGAAAGGTCCCAACGAATGGCTTTAAATCGAGGAAGGCGAAGCGTGTATTTTGCTTTCGTTCTCTTGTTGATTTGGATGTCTTCGAATTCCAGTTCCACCATTATTTCTGGTTTCAACAGGAGAGTAGGACCAAATCTTTCCAGGATTAATCCTTTAATTCGTTTATTCATTTCAGCCAATTCTTCATTAGAATATCCGCCGTAGGCTTTTCCAATCGGGATGAATTCCTCCTCATAACGATCATCTTCTTTTACAGAAATTCCCAGGGTGAAATCAGAGTACGTTCCACCTCGTTTTCCGCTTCCGGCATGGGCATATAAAATCACGGTATCGAGGGATCCGCTCGGCTTTTTAACTTTCAACCACGATTTCCGGCGCTGACCATATTCATATACCGAATCCTTACGCTTCAGCATCAATCCTTCATTTCCATGAGCCAATGCCTGATTGAAAAGCTGCTCCACATCATCATCACTCAAGATTTCCATCTGCGTGGTTAAAGGCAGGTGATACTCCTTAGCTAGTTCTTCAAGTTTGCCTCGTCTTTCGATTAACGATTCATCGAATAGCGAAATACCATCCAGAAATAGAACATCATAACTAACAAATATCACAGGGAATTCTGAAAGCAATTTCTCACTCGGCTTCTTAACCCCCATTCTTTTTTGGAGGAGTTGAAAGGGCAGGATGGTGTCATATTTGAAGACACATATTTCTCCATCAAGCACTACATCAGGTAGCTGTCTTTTTTTGAAGAAATCCAGAATCTCCGGAAAACTTGAAGTGGTGATATTCAAATCTCGCGTAAATAATTCAATCTTATCTCCTGAGATGTGAGCCTGGCAACGCATTCCATCAAACTTTTCCTCAGCGATGTAATTTCCTAGATTCTCAACCGCCCGACTTTCGATTGGACTTGCCAACATGAAAGAGAGCGGATGAAATAACTCAAATTCAGCTTCATTCAAGCGATCTTCTTTTGCAAGAATGGCCGTTTCACCCAAACTACCTGTTATCATGTGGGCATAACGGACTTTCTCAGAATCTTTATTGAAAGCTTTTGCAATGGCAGCCACTACGCTTCGGGTTTCAAAACCAATTCTCAATGAACCCTGACCTAACATTCGTATGAAATATTTCACCTCAAGCGGCGTCATTTTGGTCCAGCTATCCATTAATACAGCTTGTTTAGCTTCTCTTCCTTTGGTGATGTAAAGTATTTCGAAAATATCTTCAATCTCTGAAAGAGTGAGATTTTCATTAGACCATTTAGCTCGAGCTTTCGGGATATTCTCAAGTAAACGTTGGATGGTTTCTGAGGAGCTTCCGGTCGCTGTTCTTGAAGGACGAAATACCTTTTCATAATCAATTTCACAAAACTCAGCAGCAAGAACTGCTACTGTTCGATGTCCCACTGAAGCCCTCTTACCCGAAACCGAAGAGAATGCACCTTCTCCTAAAAATTGAGCGGCTCGTCTAACATCCTCCGAACTTAATTCACTAAAGTAATCGGCACACAATTTGATCTTTGCATTATTGCCTCTGGTGAATGCAATTTTTTGAGCAAGTTCAGCCAGGTTTTTGAACAACGAGAACTCTGTGCCTTTGTCCCTTTGTGCCTCTGGATTACCCATTCCCATCACCCTCCATATCCAAAAAAGCAGATTCAATGCCTAAGTCATCCAGATAATGTTGGACTACATCCGGGTTGGGAGTGTGTGTAACCCATACTTTTTTTGGACGGATCTGGTCGCATAAATCAATTAATTCAAAAAAATCGAGATGATCGCTAATGGGGATGAGTTCATCGACGGTAAGTTGGGTTTGTCGACTTTCATTACTTGCCCAACCACTACAATAAGCAACTCGTGTTTTCTTCACGTTGCTTGCAAATCCTGTCCCTAATGCAGAACTTGGACAAATCAGGATTTTACCCTCGCAGTTTTCACGTTGATAGGTTTCGTAATCACCAAGTCTAAATCCAAACTGTTCATATACTTCGCAAAGATTAAATCCGGCGCCATGAATTTGCATGGGTTGATTGAGTTCTTTCAAAATGAACATCAATTCCTGAGCTTTACCTAAATTGTATGCCGTGAAAATAGGGGTGTATCCATCAGCTAGTGATCGGGTGGCAAATCCTCGAATTTGGGCAGCCAGCTCTTCTTCTGATTTCCACTTGTAAATGGGAAGACTGAAAGTTGCCTCTGTGATAAATTGATCAATGGGAGCATTTGGGAGCTCAAATCCTTCTGTTGCCGGTGATGGTGGTGTTCGATAATCACCCGTGTATAACACCGATCCCTGATCAGATTCTACAAAAGTAATTGCAGATCCAAGTATATGCCCGGCCGGGTATAGGGTAATTCTGGCGGAATCCGTTTCTAAAGTCTCACCAAAATCCATTTCAATCATCTCACCTCCAAATCCTCGCTTTTTCATAAATCGAGCGGTAGGTGGGGTGCAGTACACTGTCAGATTTCGATTTCTTGGCATATGATCTGCGTGAGCATGCGAGATAAAAATATGATTCGCCTTAGTGCCGCTATAGTCCAGCCCGATACTCAAATCGGGAAGTAATATACCGTGATGTCCTGCTTTGGTGATTTTGAGCATAGTGATTATTGTCATTCTGAGCGAATGCGAAGAATCATCGGGATAACGAGAACTGCTGATCCTTCGGCAATAGCAACAGGATGACTTTAATTAAAATTCTGTCCAATAAACAATATTCAACAAGGAACATTCAATGTTCAATGATAGATTTAGCAATTGATTATTGGAAACTAAGGGGAGAGGGTGACAGGTTGTGGCAGTCTCTAAGCCTCTGCTTTCTTCAACGCTACTTTTTCTTCCTGAACGGCAACGGGTAAACTAAAGGAAACAGTTGTACCTGAGTCAACCTCGCTTTGTATCCAAATCTCCCCATTGTTCTTTTCGATGAATTCTTTGCAGATGATGAGTCCGAGACCGGTTCCTTGTTCGCCTCTGGTTCCTTTGGTAGACAAAAACTGATCATTTAAGATATAAGGTAGACGATCAGTAGGAATGCCTTTACCGGTATCAGAAACAGAAATGGTAACCTGATCCAGGGTATCCGTCACGATAACCTCGATTCGGCCGTGTAGTCCAGTAAATTTAATTGCATTAGATAGCAGATTAAGAACTACGATTCCAATCATATTTTCATCGGCATATACATTAACTGGATGGGTTGGAAGGCTGACGGAGAGCTCTTTTTCATCCGTCCTGCCTCGAACAATCTCAAATTGATTTTTTACCAATTCTGTAACATCGAAGTTTTTTGGAACCACATGATAGCCATCCATCTGGCTCATCGACCATTCCAACAAATTCCCTAATAAGATGGAGGTATTTTCAAATTTACTTGTGAGATAAGGTAATATACGATCTAGCTCTTCTTTCGATGCGGCTTTCATTTCAATAAGCTGGATAACACCTTGTAGAGAACTAAGTGGATTTCTTAAATCATGAGCTATGATGGAAAAAAGTCGGTTTTTTATAGAATTTGCTTCGTCTAACTTTCGTGCTTTTTCTTCAATAATCTCATTTTTGCGAATAAGCATTTCATTAGCAAGTAATCTCTCTTTCGCCTTATTCCTTTGAATTAATAAAATGCTAACTACCAGTAAAATGATTACAAAAGTACCGGCAATGACAATTCGTTGTCGTAGAATTTGAGCTTCAGCTCTTAGTCGTTGTTCTTGTTCTGAAAAAAGAATCTCTTGTTTTTCTTTTTCATAATCATGCTCCGCAAAATGATTGGCTATCTCTTGATTTATCGTTGCATTGTTGAGGCTATCGGATAGCTGAGTGAATAATTTATAATTACTAAGTGCAGTCTCGAGATCACCTTGCGCTTCATAAATCTCTGAAAGAACACCCATTACCTCGGTATGGTCTGGAAGTGAGTTGTATCGTAAGGCAATTTCTAAACTCTCATTTGCCTGAATTAGTGCATTTTCAAGATTTCCTTCTGAAATAAGGAGGCGGGCAAGTCCTAATTTAGGTTGAACAGAATTCAACTCATTATTTTGTTGGGTATATAATTCAATGGATGATTCAAACGCTGTTACCGCTTCGTTTACATTTCCCAATCCGCTCTGAATATTGCCAAGCATGTAATACACCTGAGAGAGACGTCCATCGGTTTCAGGTGTAACTGAAAGGCATTCTTGAATATAGTCGAATGCTTGATCATACTTCTTCAGCTCATAATTAATTTGAGCCAGATTGTAATACACCGGTACAATCAACACAGGGTCTTGTTGGTTTAAGGTCAACATCTCCAGATAGATTTCCTCTGCTCTATCAAAGTCTTGAAGTTTTAACCAGACTACTCCAATTCCATTCATATTCATGAATTGAAGTTCTTCGTTATTATTTATTTCGAATATATCCTGAGCTTTGAGTAATTGTTCTAATCCAACTTCATAAAGCCCCTTCATGATATAATTTCCGGCCATTCGATAATGTAACTTGCCTTGTATATCAGAGTTGGATTGATTGTATTCGTTGGTCCATTCTAGTCCGGCTCGAGTTACCGAAATACCTTCATCATATTTTGCCTGGTAGAAAAGAGCGATTGACTTGTAGAAATAGGCTTCAGAGGTTTCCGGATATTCATTTTCAATCCCAAGATCGATTGCAACCTGAGCGTAAAATAGCAGACTATCATTATTTACCAGATAATGCTTTTCTGCTTTGTGTAATGCGTTAGTAAATAATTGTTGTTGCGCGAATAATAGCTGACCAAATAATAAACACGCACATACAAGCGAGACTGTCCTCTTCATTAAGGTGAAACTAGAAGCTAATGTCTAATAATAATTAATCGGCTAATAACAGAAAAACATAATTCGTTTAATCTCGAAATAATTTTTGGTGAATGCATTATGTACGATTTAATTCGTACATCAATAGAAAGATTATTAACCATTATATACCCTGCATATCTATTGAGCATTGAATATCTAAAAAAAAGTGTGCAACTATTAATTTCTTAAAGCTTTGGTCGAAAACTAAAAGATCAAATACTAGTTATCTTAAGATGGTTGCAAACGTACTTACCGACTTATTTATAGAAGATTTCATTGAAAATGAGTCTGGGTTTAGCTCTTTTAAGATTGAAGTAAACAATAACTCGGTAACAGTAGACAGAAAGCATCAACAGACTTCATTAATCGAGTCAAAAACCATAAAGGTAGATAAAGATGTACTTGTTTATATCCATGAAATTGGTGAGGATGTTGTTGACCTGGAATGTAAATGGCTTTGGAGAGACTCAACTGTTTTCGAAAAACTTTCATATGAACAGGCATTGGAATTACAAAGAACTATCACCCAAATATCGAATACCAACCGAGAAGTAGCCCTTAAAAATGTTCATTTAACTGGGATTCGAGTGGGTAGCCAATTATGGTCCGCTACTAATCTAAATATCGATGTCGGTATTGAATCATCGATTCCAAAAAGTGATGACAAAGTATTAAAGCAACTAGGGATGCTATACACCTACAGTGGTGCAGAACGAATAGAGTCACTCCATCCAGGTTGGAAAATTCCTACTATCAAAGACTATCAAATACTCTTTAATTTTTTTAGGAGTGATAAATGGAACGAGTTAACCGGTCATATGGATTTTAAATTGGCAGGTTTTTATTCCAAGAAAATTAAAGAGAAAGAGATGCGTACATTTTTAGAGATGAATGCAGCCTTGAAGCCACATTATGGAGGTTTTTACTGGACGAGGGATTTTGTTGATATCCAACCAGGAAACAGTAAAACCGGAAAACGGTCATATATCTATTTCAATAGTTTTAATAAAGAGATAACCGAAGAACAATCGGTAAATGCTAACGATAATTATTTCAGTCTAAGGTTGATTAAGAAGACTTGAGTACCGGAGTTCAAAAACACTGTTTTAATCTACAACGAACTCCTCCGATTGGCTTTTAAGCGAATCTGGAATGGTATCCATAATAGTGGCAGCGAGCGCTTCGATAAGGTTATTCTTAAGAAATTCGCGACTGTAAACCATTCGAATTTTACGAGTTGGAACTGGCGCGGAAAATGATTTTATCACTCCATTTGCACATCGTACATCGTGATCTTCCATGGCTAGAAACGGCATTAACGTAACACCAAAATCTTGCTCAACAAGTCTTTTTAGAGTTTCTAGATTACCACTTTCGAAAACCACACTGCCTCGATTTAGTTTTTGATTTTCTTTCTTACAGAGTTTTATAACCTGATCTCTGAAGCAGTGGCCCTCGTTAAGTAGCCAAAGGTTTTCAGAATAAAGGTCACCGAGTTGCAGTGATTCTTGTGTTGCTACTTTATGACCAATCGAGACATATCCTAAAAAAGGTTCAAGGAAGAGCTCTTTTTCAAATAAGTTCCCACCTGGCGAAGTCGCGATTATACCAACGTCAAGTTCGTCATCATGTAGGCCTTCTAAAACATCGGCTGTAAGTGCCTCTTCGAATGTAAGGTCAATTTTTGGATATGCTTCCACAAAGGCTTTCAGAAAAATTGGCACCAAATAAGGTGCCACTGTAGGAATAATTCCTACCTTAAAAGATCCTTTTAATTCTCCATCATCAACAGCTGCAATATCTTCAATATGCTTGGCGCCGCTTAACATTACTTTAGCCTGGTCAATAATTTTAGTGCCAATTTCTGTTGGGATAACGGGTGATTTTGATCGATCAAATATGAGCACACCCAATTCGTCTTCAAGTTTTTGAATCTGCATACTCAATGTTGGTTGAGTGATATATATTTTTTGCGCTGCTGTGGCAAAGTGTCGGTATTTATCAACCGCAATGATATATGAGAGTTGGGTTAATGTCATGAGCTGTTATATTAAGTCGATATAAAGAGTATTGAATCTATGTTAGATTCTCAAAATAAATAGTTATGCCTTGCCATCCCATTCCGAATAGAACCGTTGCACATACTCTTCCATATATTGGTGGCGTTCTACTGCAATTCTCTTGCCAGTGGCAGTATTCATACGATCTTTTAGTAAAAATAATTTTTCATAAAAATGATTGATGGTAGGCCCTTCATCATTTTTATACGCTTCAAAAGAATCGTGTTGAGTAGGTGATTTTTCCGGGTTAAATAACTCGCGATTCTTATGTCCACCATATGCAAAAGCACGTGCAATTCCGATCGCTCCAATAGCATCGAGTCTGTCAGCATCTTGAACTACTTCACCTTCAATAGTTCGCATCGGTGTTGCAACATTGGCACCTTTGAATGAAAGGTCAGCGATAATTTCTTTTACATGAACGATGACATTGCTATCAACATTTTGCGATTTCAACCATTCGCCGGCTAGATGTGGACCAATTGTCTCATCACCATCATGAAATTTATGATCTGCAATATCATGCAACAAAGCAGCTAACTCAACGATGAAAAGATCTGCATTTTCTTCTTTTGCTAAAATCTGAGCAGTGTTACGAACACGATGAATATGCCACCAATCATGCCCCGAACCTTCACCTTCAAGTTGTTCTCGAACGTGAGTTTCGGTTTTACGTATGATTGATTCCTTTAAAAAGTCAGGCATGTACAAAGATCTTCAATCACTTCTTTTTTGAGTCGACCAACTCGTGCAAGGGCGCTGTCAACTTTCGCTTCGTTAATCCGACCTTCTGCAATTCCCTTTTGCATAATGCTGATTGCTTGCTCAGCAATATCCTCTTCATAAATGAGATTATTTGCGAACACAAGGATGTCTACACCTGCATTTAAACTTTGTTCTATAGCAGTCTCAAGCCCGTATTCTGCTCGTATTGCTTCCATCTGCATATCATCAGAAAAAACCACTCCTTTAAAACCTAGAGAATCGCGTAATAATCCATTAATTGTATTTTCGGATAAAGTAGCCGGATATAAAGAATCTAGATTTGCATTGTAGATATGGGCGGTCATAACTGCATTGATTTTACGCTCAGCAAATAATCGCTTATAAGGAATAAGCTCTGAAGCATCCCAAACATTTGTTACATCTGTAACCCCTAAATGTGAATCTTCATTTGAACTTCCATGTCCCGGGAAGTGCTTCAACACGCTAAGTAATCCTTCTTTATCGAACTCATCAAGCACGTAGTTAACATGTTGTACAACTTCATCAGGATCTGAGGAAAAACTACGCTCATAGTTTGCAATAACAGGATTTTCAGGATTGAGATTTACATCCACAACCGGAGCAAAGTTTGTATTTACACCAACTACCATAAATTCCTGGGCAATACTTCTCGCATAGTGCCGAGTTGTATCTTCATTATCTACTTGACCTAAGTAAGCAGCGGATCTGGTTGCAGGAAAACCATAACGTTCTTTCAGGCGTGAAACCTGACCACCTTCCTGATCAATTGCAATAATTGGCGGTGTTTGTGAGAAAGCTACAAGTGCAGATGAAAGTCTTAATAATTGATTAGGATCGACAATATTTCGCCCATATTCACCCGATTCAACATCATAATCGAAAAGTACAACCCCCCCAAGGTTATACTCTTTGATGTCCTGAACGATTTTTGAGTCGGAGTCTATTTCAGTCCCTCGGAAACCTACCACTAAAAGCTGACCGAGTTGCTGATTTGTATATTTTGTTAAAGGGAGTTCTTCTGCTGGCTTTGCTGAGCATGCAAGTGATGCGATAATTAGCGCAAATAATACAATCCTGTACATTAAGGGGTTATTTTTTGGTTTTCTTGATGAAGCAATAAGCTATCCAAAACCTCTGTGAAGTTAAAGGATGGGCGCATATCATTATATCGAGCTATTTTTCCGTCTGGATCAACTAAAATATAGAATGGAATTCCACCACCTTTATATGCTTTAAAAGTTTCTTGATCGAATCCTTTCCCGCCATACAATTGAACCCATGGATTCTTAAATCTCTGTAAATCTTGTTGCCAAACCAGGCTATCAATTTCGGTTGAAATTCCTACTATTTCCAACTCATCTCGTGAATAATTGGAATAAATATCTCTCATAATTGGAAATTCTTCCAAACAAGGTTGGCACCATCCGGCCCAAAAGTCTAATAGCACAAATTTTCCAGAAAAATCGTCCATTGAATAAACGTTTCCATTACTATCAAAAAGTGAAAAAGGAATGGCAGGCTCTCCAGGAGAAACTGATTTTATTTCGTCATGAAACCATGTTATGAATTCAACAAATTCAGGGTATACGGAATTATCCGCAATATAGTCCTGATAGCTTGGTTCAGCGAGTTCTATTGGAATTTCTCCGATCCTTTCGGCAACAAGAAAAAGTTGAGCATAAGATTTTGCTTTAGGATCAGTAATTACCTCTATCACTTCTAAGCGTTTTTCATTCAATTCTTCGTAAGCAACTCTTTTGATGTCGTATTCAGCTAGTGTTTTTCCAAATCTCTCGTTTACTTCATCATAAATCCCAAAAGTACGGGCATAATAATGAGTGAAATCTCTAATTCCTGCACGCTGAGCTTTTAAAGACTCATATGAAAAAAAGTTATTCGAGACAGCTTCATCTAGAATACGTTTTCGTTCAATGTCGGTATCATAGGCTTCGTAATGGCGCGCTGAATATTCAACAGCTCTCAATTTTATTATAAAGTCTTCTCCGATTGTCTTTAGATAGATGTCATTTAGTTTAGTACCGGAAAGATTTTTTTTTGCAATCTCTACTTTTTTAGCACTCAAATTAACTGCTTCATTTTCCTCACCAACTTTGAATTTGTTCATTTCTGCGGTGATAGCACTTTGTAACCCTATAGTTTCTCTTAGAAAACTTTGATAGCTATCATTTGCTTTAGATCCAGGGCCTACCACTTCAACGTCTAGTGGGAACGAAGATCTTCGTATCGATAGATTAGTTGGATTATTTGGCTCAATGTAGATTGGATATTTTTGATCCTGAATTACCAGATTAACAATTTGTGGGGTGTTAAAAGGAAGATTTATGTTGAATGTATTACTATTAACTTCAATAGGATATTGTTCTTTCTCAGAGTATTTATAATGTAACGGTACAGATTCTACATAAAATTCAACGTCACCCAAATAATCGATGTTGCCAGAGATTTGGACTTCTTGATTTGTTGAACATGCATTAAAAAGTACTGTAAATGTAGATATTAGTACTAAAAACTTAGTTTTATTATTAGCCATTTCTAATGAAATATATTGGTATTAAATCACTCTTATAGTTGTGTAACAATTAGTTAGAAGAATTCATTTTTCTATTAACTAATATTTGAATTTTTTTTATCAAGGAATGTAACAAAAGAGTAACACTATCCTCTTAAGATGGAATGAACAACATGAGTAGTTGAAGGGTATTTGCTTATGTTGTTGGAATTGACATTTATAGGGTATAGAGTACGGCCATGCAGTGTAGTTCAAGGTTTAACTCACCATTACAATTCCTTAAAATTGTAGTAATCACTTGAACGATTAATAACATGATTGAAAGTAACTTTGATAGAGATCTTGAGAGAAAAATTGATCTCTATATAAACGGTAAACTCTCCGCGGAAGAAGTGGATATTCTCTGGGCAGAGTTGATACAAAACGAATATTATCTTGACTATGCCAAAAGTGTAGCAAATTTGAAGGCTGTAATTGAAAATGAAAGAAAAGCTAATGAAGCCACTCCAACTTATCAATTACGTCGAATTGCATCTTATGGTGTTGCCGCTGCCATAGCAATTATCATAGGTGTAGTAGGAGTACTTAACTTCAATTCAGATAATATCGGCTCAGAAAGATTAGACGCAGTTAGCTGGATTGAATACGATACATATCGAAGCTCAAATGATTCACCGGCTATCACTAACAACGAGGTAATTAAAACTGCGATTAGACTAGCAAATGATGGAAACACTGAAGAAGCCATTGAATTATTAAATAGTGAAATTTCTATTGAAACAGACGCTGAAATATTAGCAGAACTCTCTTTAAGCCTTGGCTCAATTCAATATAATTACGGCGATTATGAAAATGCTCTTCTTAACTTTGAAAGAGTAGTGTCTCAAACTGAGATAAATTCTCTCATCCTCGAAAAAGGATATTGGTACTTAGCTAATACTCAAATTCAACTAGATAATCTATCTGATGCAGAAGAAAGTTTGCAAAGAACATTGGATATTGATGGGCAATATAGCAGAGTTGCAGAACGCTATCTAAACGCAATAAGTAATATTAGATAGAATAGATTTTTCTCAAATAGAAACTAATCGACCCAATAAATACTAAAAGTATTGGGAAAACTAGACCGGCTTTGTCCGGTCTTTTTGTTATTGGTGATGGATCACCGGTAAGCATAAATGCACCCCAGAAATGTGGGTTCGCATTTCCATTTTGTAATAAAGCTAACTTTGCCTCTCTCATAGATTCAGACTTACTGCTACCATCATTTAATGATTCGTAAAAAACAGATGCAAATTCATAGGCTACTTTATCATTAACTGCCCAAATGTTAAGAGCCATGCTTTTGGCTCCGGCATATCTTAATGCACGAGTTATTCCCATAATACCACTGCCTTGAAGGTAGTCACCAGATCCAGAACTGCAAGAGTTTAGCATAATGAGTTCGTTATTTAGCTGCTGATTAAATAATTCGTAAGCAAATAGGGCGCCGATGTCTGAATTATTATTCTGATCATTCAAATATATAGTACTAAATAAAGGATCTTGCTCAGATACTTCGCTATGTGTAGCGATATGAACAATCTTAGAATTAGAGATATCATCCAGGAATGCCGTTTTAGTAGCTTCGCTTTCCATGTAGATATTTTTCTCTTTAAATCTGCTCAATAAATTTGATATCGTTCGTGCTTCCTGGGTGGCAAAAGGTAAAGTTGGTAAGTAAGAGTCTTCAAAATTGCTAAAATCGGATATTGCAAATGCAGATAAGTCTGCATTAAAATTGACGGATGAATTTCGGGTGTCGGAATGATACTCCTGTAGAGAAGCAAAGTATTCGAAATTGAATTTTTCGATTAAGTATTTAGTAGAACCATAACTAGTGGGCCCTTCGGGAGTACTTGAAGGAAAAATCTCAAGAGGAATTCGGTACAAATAATTATCAGGAACAACAATAATTGTTGATTTATCCGAATCAATATCACTTTCGATTCCCAAAAAATCATAGATATCATACAATTCAAACAGATTGGTTTTTGAAAGGGCAATTTGATCAGCTACACTGGTAAAAAGAGCTTTTTCCGTACTTTCAAACGTTATTCTTCTAAGATGAATTTCTGAATTTGAGATATAGCTTATATATAAGAAGTCACCTACTTCCGTAAAGTGAATTATCTGTTCGTCTGATGCCAGGTTTTGCTGAATCATCCAAATCGGAGTTTTCCGGATTACACCATCTTCTCTAATCTTATTGAGGATTTCTTCTCTTTCCGCGGATAATTTATCAATCTGATTCTTAATCTCTAATCTTGAATCACTATCATTTGCATACAAAAATGATTCTCTTAAACTCATGATTCTAGAGTTGAGCAACTGATCTCTCGCAAGTTCTTCTTCAGTTAACCTATTTGCTCTAAGTATTGGACTATTATACAATGCGGCATCGTTTATAGTCTTGATTTCATCTAAAAGTTGAACTGCCTCTTGTTCATTACCCATCGAAATTAGTATGCTTAAAAGTCTGTTAAATGCATTTATATATTCGTCTTCCTGAACCCAATATCCAGTTTGTGTATCTATAGTCGTTCTTGCTCTATCAAGAACCTGATCGATAACTGGTCTCAAATTTTGGTAGGCTAGTCGTTGCTCACCAGACTGAAACTGGAAGTCTGTTACTAGAATATTATACTTTACAAGTGTATTGAAATCGAGATCATCTAAGGAGTATAGGTTTATTATTTCCAGATACTCTTCCGCCATTGAGAGATCTTGCTCAATGAGAGAAATATTTAATAAACCCATCGTTGACTCGATAAATGCATTTCCATTTGAATTTTGAGATGCCGTATTACTTACAATAGATAGTATGTCTTTAGCTTTATCGAGGGAATCTAATTCAATATAAATATTAGACATTATCTGATTCGAGCGAAAGTAATCATCAAAATTTGACTCCGGATTAAATTGAGTTGAAGCCAAACGAAATTGCTCTAGTGCTTTATCTGTGTCATTTTCAGTTTTCCAATAATAGTTTCCAGTAATAGCATTTATTATTGCGAGCTGATATTCATCATTAAAATTTGAAGCAATTGTTCTTGCTCTCTCGAGATAGGCTAATGCAGTTCCATGGTCTCCAATTCCTAAATAGTAATAATAAAGATTGCTGAGTATAATCATTTGAAGATCATACTCGGTTTCATCATCTGCTTCTTCTAATGCGTCGAGTAAATATCTTATGTATTTGTTCTTCTCTCCAAGTCTGTTATATGATATACTTAAGTTATTGTATAACCTGGCCCGATTAACATTTGCATTAGGGTCATAAAAGAGGTCTTCAAAAATATCTCTTGCTTCAGAAAATTTACCTAAAGAATAAAGCGAAACACCTTGAGACATTTTTGAGTCATCAATGTCGTCCTGCAATCCAAAATAAGAAACTAATGGCTCTATGATAGATCTGTGAAGCTCAAGATGATAATCATATCTGCCAATTAGGTGCTGAGAATATGCCAAAGCGCGTGTAAATCTTACCTTTAAATATATAGTAGGATAGTAAATGTCAACTAATATCTGATGATGTAAACCTGAGAATTCGAGATATCTATCATCATCATAGAGTAAAAAAGAAACATTAGCAGTTTGTATTGACCGTTTTAAACCAGAAATCGAAGGTTCACTTAATTGAAATTCTTCTATAATTAAATTTTGATCAGCTTCTGATAGAAAAATATCTTTTTGATAGTTATAAATAATGCCGTGAATTATTAAATCTTTACTATCGATTGGAATTTCAGATAAAAGAAGAAGACGATTATCTCTTATACTTTCGAATAAATTCAAGTATTCTGGCGGAATTGAATATTCATTCCGTTCGACTAAAGCCTCATATAATGGTGCAAATAATTCAGTTTCTTTTGCTTCTAATAAGATATATGCCGCAAAACCAGACAAGTTATTTTGGTTAATAATCTCAATAAAACTTTCATCGAGCAAATTTTCACCACAGTTAATAGACGAGATTATTTTTTTTGGATAGGAATCTGATGATCTATTTACTTGCCTTTGAATTGAATTGGATTTGTGACAGGATGCCCGATATAAATTAGTTAAAGCCCACGAGTATTCAGTTAAATTACTTCTTGACTCAATTTCTTGTAAATATAAATCTAATTGCTCCTGTATTGCATTATCAACATTAGGTTGGAGGAAGTTTAGTATCAGTCCAAGGAAAAGAAAAAGCATACTGTATTCATCGTTTCCAAAGAATTTAGTTTAAAATAAAATATTAATCTCAACTAGATTTTTGGTTTACCAAGGCTTGGCTTGCTACCACAGCAGTTTGCAGCATCGTCGGTCCATGGGAAAGCAGCTTCTTCGATGCTCACTTCTTCAGCAGGAGCTGGGGCTTTGGTAATAGGAGTTTCGTTGACAGGCGCACATGCGAAAGAAACGGCAACAAGAGTAAGTAGGGCGAATAGAGATTTAACAGATTTCATGGGTTGTATAATTTGAGAAGTTGGTTGATTGCGTGGGTTGATTAGATTTTTGGTTTACCAAGGCTTGGCTTGCTACCACAGCAGTTTGCAGCATCGTCGGTCCAAGGGAAAGCAGCTTCTTCGATGCTCACTTCTTCAGCAGGAGCTGGGGCTTCGGTAATAGGGGTTTCGTTGACAGGCGCACATGCGAAAGAAACGGCAACGAGAGTAAGTAGGGCGAATAGAGATTTAACAGATTTCATGGGTTGTATAATTTGAGAAGTTGGTTGATTGCGTGGGTTGATTAGATTTTTGGTTTACCAAGGCTTGGCTTGCTACCACAGCAGTTTGCAGCATCGTCGGTCCAAGGGAAAGCAGCTTCTTCGATGCTCACTTCTTCAGCAGGAGCTGGGGCTTCGGTAATAGGGGTTTCGTTGACAGGCGCACATGCGAAAGAAACAGCAACGAGAGTAAGTAGGGCGAATAGAGATTTAACAGATTTCATGGGTTGTATAATTTGAGAAGTTGGTTGATTGCGTGGGTTGATTAGATTTTTGGTTTACCAAGGCTTGGCTTGCTACCACAGCAGTTTGCAGAATCGTCGGTCCATGGGAAAGCAGCTTCTTCGATGCTCACTTCTTCAGCAGGAGCTGGGGCTTCGGTAACAGGGGATTCGTTGACAGGCGCACATGCGAAAGAAACGGCAACGAGAGTAAGTAGGGCGAATAGAGATTTAACAGATTTCATAGTAAATATTATATTTTGATTTTAAGATATATTATGAGTCCAGATTAAGAGTAATTCGTTGTCTAATTGTTACAAAAATGATTGGTTATTTATATCATTTTTATAACATAGTATTAGTCAAGAATAAGAGTTCATTATCTATTTTTTGTTACACGAATAACCTAAAGGAATTTTAATATTCCCTCCAAAAAAAAATTAGAGTTCCCTAATTAAACTCTCATGACCTTTGTTTTTAGGTAAAAAAAAGGGGTTCTATGTCTAATGATTGCTTACTATATTGATCTAATGTCTACTATATTTATCGTTAGATTTGAGAAGTTCTAAACATAAATTTTTGATTTTACCTTTTGACAAAAACTCGCGTTGATTATTCAGAATTAGTTGAGGCGTTGCAGCAGGGCAATGATGGGAAATCGAGGGAATTGATTAATGAAATATTACCTCGACTTGAAGACTATTTGGTTGTTGTGATGAATGCAGAAAGAAATGCCGCACGAGAATGTGTACAGCAAGCATTTCTTGATGTGTTTGAACAAATCAGAAAAAATAAGATCAAAGAGAATAAGTATATATTTAGTTACCTCATCAAATCTTGTAGACATGAATATTTGCGCTATGCTAAGCGAGAACATAAGTTTAAGTATGAAGAAGAAGCTTTAAATACTTTATATGAACCTGAAGAACAGGTTAAAAACTTATTAGACCAAGAGAGACAACGGATACTAAAAGAGTGTTTAAATGAGCTCCAAGATAAGTCGCGTTCATTTATAGAATATTTCATTGATAAACCTGATGCAACGACAGAAGAAGCCCAGGAGAAATTTGGATTATCTGGCGCTAATGTTAGGACAAGAAAATCAAGGATTCTGAGCAGACTTCATCACTGTTATAAAAGAAAATCCAACGAATAACTAAAAGGCTATTGAAAAGCCCGTAGTTGTAATGTTTATCTTTTCTGTTATTTGATATAATGATTTAGTGTGCGGTCTATGAATAAAATACAAAATCAAATCGAATAGGAAGAGAAAACCACCTTGTAACATTAACGACCTTCCATAACCTATAAATCTTGATTTATTCTCGTTTAATCCTTTTTTAAGCAAAAGTGAACCGGTGGCTATATAAAGAATATCTAAACCAGCATTTATTAATAGTATTCGATCGAATTTCTTAAGCTCCTGGAGCATATAATCCGATTCAACATCAAGTACAGCGTTAGCAATTCCAGCAAATCCAAATGCTGCGATTCCAAGATTTACGACATTCCAGGCAGCATTCATTTGAAAGAAATATTTTGACTCGTTTTTAAACCTAAAATTACCTCCAAGTCCTGTTAAAATATTTAATCCCGCCCAGCCTGAAAGTACTATCATTCCTGTTTTTTGAATAGCTAGTGATTGCTGATAGTAATATTGTGGCTCAAAATCAGTGAATTGCGCGTGTAACAAATTTGGGAAGTACAGAAAAATTACCCCCAGAATTACAAAGAGTAGAGTTTTATTTCTAATGTAACGTATCTCAGACATCTCTAAATAATTTGAAGGATCTGGTTATCAAGTACGCCATAAATTTTGGACTTTTTTAGTGCTTTAACATTATGTGTGCCGGTCAATGTGCCAAAAGCAGGGAGAATAGCTTTTCGTTCTTCAAAATAAAAACATGGTATTCGCAGGCTTTGCCGACCTTTTCCTTTCAACCTGATGGAGGGATGAACATGTCCGGAAATGACAAAACGGTTTTCAATATCAGCAGCATCTATTTCATCATGAACAAATAAAAAAGGTGATGCATCTAACAGATTCATGCATTCAATCCCCATCAATTTATACTCACTTTCTGGATACAGTTCATGGTTTCCCATTACAAGATAAAATTTAATAGTTGAATGGGACTTCACCCATACTTTAAATGAATTCCATTCATCATTTTTTTCACTATGAAATAAATCTCCTAAAAATAGGATCCATTTAGGATTCCATTTTTCGATCAGTGTATCGATTACACGTAGGTTTTCATCGTTTGAAGTTTGAGGAAGTGCAATTCCATTTTTTCTAAAATGTCCAGCTTTTCCCAAATGAACATCAGAAATTATCAGACCACCCTCATTAACCCAAAGCAAAGCTTTTTCAGGTAATAGTAAACACTGATTTCCTTCAATTTCGATTTCTTGATAAGTTTGCTCTTTCACTTTAAATGCTTTTCTAACTGACTTTGCATTTTTCTTACACGATCGATCAATTTTTCAGAAGTTAATTTTCCGCGTAATCTATCTACAAAGATAGGAAATGCATAAGGAGTAAAACGTTCTGTGTGGTTAAGTACAATCTCCTGATTCTGAATCTTCATTAAAACTTTTCGAAGGCGAATTTCATCCAATTGAAAGAACATAACTTCATCAAAAGCCTGCTGGATGAGGAGATGCCCGGGCTCATATTCTGTGAATACATCAAACATTAAGCTTGTTGACATCCTTAGATGTTTGGTTTTTCGTTGTTCGCCTGGGAATCCATGAAAAACAAGACCTGCAACCTGTCCAATTTCCCAAAATTTTCGTTTTGCAAGCTCACTGTCATTCATACTAGCACTGATATCTTCCAATAAGTTATCCGGAGATAAAACATTGTTTTCCAGTGCCCTTTCAATTGGTATATCCTGGTCTGACAGTAGTTCGAAGCCATAGTCATTCATTGCGATAGAAAAACTAATGGGCTGCATTTTGGAGATTCGATAAGCTAACAGTGCCGACATTCCTTCATGCACATATCTTCCTTCAAATGGAAAGAAAAAGACGTGACAGCCTTCCCGCGAATAACTTTTTTCAATCAAAAACTGATTTTCATTTGGCAAAATTGACCATGTTTTTTGAACGTCTAGAATTGGTGATATAGTTTCTAATTCAATCATTCCAGTATCACCTGCAATGGCGTCTTGCATCGTACGGCGTAGAATTTTAGACATGTTCGAGGACAAAGACATCCGACCTCCCTGCCAGCTGGGAACTTTCGATTTCGTGCCTTTAGCTCGGCGTACAAATGCCACCATTTCTTTGAGTTGAACTAATTCCAGATTTCTGCCTGCAAACCAGAATTTGTCACCGATATTAAGACTGGCGATAAAAGTTTCTTCGATATTTCCAAGGTTTCCTCCAGTTAAATATTTAACTCTCATCATCGAATCAGAACTAATTGTCCCAATACTCATGCGATGCCGTCGCGCAATTTTTCGATCTATAACTTTATATATCCCATCTTCATCAATGATGACTTTTGAATACTCAGGATATTTACCAAGCGATCTTCCACCTGTGGTGATGAAGGTCAAAACCCAGTCCCACTCATCATCCTGCAAAGTTTGATAGGCAAATGTTTTTCTAATTTCAGGAAGAATTTCATCCGGATAAAAACCGTCGGAGACACCTAAGGTAACCAGATACTGCACTAATACATCAATTGGCTTTAGAATGGGTTCTCGACTTTCCATTTCAGATTCGTCTATCGCATTTTTTAAGGCAGCAGCTTCTATTAATTCCAATGCATGTGTTGGTATAAAGAAAATAGAACTTACCGCCCCAGGGCGATGCCCACTTCGGCCAGCTCGTTGCATGAATCGTGCTACCCCCTTTGGACTTCCAATCTGTATTACGGTATCAACTGGTCGAAAATCGACCCCTAAATCTAAACTTGACGTGCATACAACAGCCTTGAGAATTCCTTCATGCAAGGCCTGTTCCACCCAATTTCGAACTTCCCGATCCAGTGAACCATGATGAAGGGCAATTTGTCCTGCATAATCCGGCCGAGCTTCCAGTATTTTTTGGAACCACATTTCTGCCTGACCTCGAGTATTTGTAAATACCAATGTCGAAGTATGAGCATCAATTATTGGTGTGATCTTATTTAGCAAATTTAGTCCCAAATGTCCTGACCATGGGAAAGTTTCAACATCATCGGGAAGAACAGAGGTGACTTTCATTTCCTTTTTGATGTTTGCTCTTATAATCGTTGAATGTTCATTCTGATGATCATCACCAAGTAACACTTCTAGTGCCTGATCCAGATTACCGATTGTGGCCGAAATCCCCCAGACCTGAAGTTTGTTTCTTAATCCTTTTAAACGAGACAGTGCAAGTTCCGTTTGAATGCCACGTTTTGATCCCAATAATTCATGCCATTCATCAACAACAACAGTATTCAATTTTTTGAAATGGCGGGCGTAGTTTTTCTGTGCCATCAACACATGCACACTTTCTGGCGTGGTGATGAGCACTTCCGGCATTTTTCTGTTTTGCTTCTGCTTGACGGATGTAGAAACATCGCCAGTACGCCTTCCGACTACCCAGGGTATTCCTAATTCATCTAATGAAGTTTGCAGGGCAGACTGAATATCTTTTGCTAAAGCTCGAAGAGGAGTGATCCAAAGTAGTTGAAGCCCATTATTTTCTAATTTTTGATAATCATTGGGATGATCATCGATCCATTTAATAAGAGTAGGCATCCAAAGAGCAAACGTCTTGCCAGAACCGGTCGGCGCATTAAGTAACCCATTTTTTCCGGCAATAAATGATGACCAAACGTCTTTTTGGAATGCAAATGCTTCCCAATCTTTGGAGTTGAACCAGTTTTCTATGATATCCCAACCTTTAGAATTCAATAGCTAGAATGTATCTGTTTAATTTATTTTTTGATGAAAGATGATAGGATTCTTCCTTGCTTATGCGATCAAAAAAGCTCAATATCGACCCACCTAACCAATCAATTAAGTAAGTAGAAAAATGTGGCTGAATATAAAATCGTTCAATCAATATCATGAAAATTTCGAAGCCAGCGAAAAAGAAAGACTGGAATTTTGGGATCATGAAGCGGGAACATTTTATTGGCGCAAACGATGGGATGAAGTTCAAACCGGTGGATTTGCAACTGCGGATATTAAGTGGTTTGTGGGGGGTAAGCTGAACATCACCGAAAATGCACTTGATAGGCATTTAAATACCATCGGAAATAAAACAGCCTTCATTTTTGAGCCCAATCACCCTGATTCTTTCCGAAGAACAATAACTTATAAGCAGCTGCATGAGGATGTCTGTCGATTCGCGAATGTGTTAGAAAGTAAGGGAATCAAAAAAGGGGACAGGGTTTGTATTTATATGGCGATGACCCCTGAATTGGTGATATCTGCATTAGCATGTGCTCGAATTGGTGCGGTACACTCCATCGTTTTTGCGGGATTTTCAGCGCAGTCTCTTTCAGAACGTATCAATGATTGCGAAGCTAAGATGTTAATCACAAACGACGGACTTCGTCGCGGTGATAAGCACGTTCCTCTCAAAGATATTTCGGATGAAGCGTTAAAAACTTCCCCTTCTGTTGAAAGCGTGATTGTTTGTCAGCGTACAAACCGTGAAATCAATTGGGTGGAAGGGCGTGATCGCTGGTGGCATAATCTGATTCGAAATGCATCCAAAGAACATGAAGCTGTAGAGATGGATGCCGAAGATCCACTTTTCATATTGTACACATCAGGATCAACCGGTAAACCAAAAGGAGTAGTTCATACCTGTGGTGGATACATGGTTTATACAAGCTATTCTTTCCGGAATGTATTCCAGGTTGGAGCAGACGATGTGTATTGGTGTACGGCGGATGCCGGCTGGATTACTGGTCATAGCTACATCATTTATGGACCTTTATTTACCGGTACAACCGGAATAATCTTTGAGGGAACGCCGACTTATCCGGATGCAGGTCGATTCTGGGAAGTCGTGGAGAAGTATAAAGTCACCCATTTTTACACGGCTCCAACGGCAATACGAGCCCTAATGAGTTTTGATCTCGATTTTGTGAAAAAGTACGACATGAGTTCACTGAAAGTACTTGGCTCTGTTGGTGAACCAATAAATGAGGAAGCCTGGCACTGGTATCATACCCATATAGGAGGCGGGAAATGCTCCATTGTGGATACCTGGTGGCAGACGGAAACGGGTGGAATTATGATTTCACCATTAGCTGGAATCACCCCTACAAAACCAGGCTTTGCAACGCTACCATTACCAGGAATTTTCCCTGTGTTGATGGATGAAAATGGTAATGAAATTGAAGGGAATGCCGTGGAAGGGAATTTGTGCATCAAGCATCCTTGGCCATCCATAGCTCGAACGGTGTATGGCGATCATGAGCGATACAAGCAAACCTATTTATCCACCTATAAAGGATATTATTTTACGGGTGATGGCTGCCGCCGCGATGAAGATGGCTATTACCGAATTACCGGTCGGGTAGACGATGTATTGAATGTTTCCGGTCACCGACTTGGAACTGCGGAAATTGAAAATGCCCTGGATGAACATCCGAGAGTAGTAGAAACTGCCGTGGTTGGATATCCACATGATATTAAGGGGCAAGGGGTGTATGCCTTCATGATTTGTGAGGAAGGAATCACAGATACCTCAGCATTCAAGAAAGAATTGCTAGACTTGGTTGTGAAGATTATCGGACCAATAGCCAAGCCGGATAAAATTCAGATTGTACCCGGACTTCCAAAAACACGATCTGGTAAAATCATGCGGCGGATTTTGAGAAAAGTGGCAGCCAATGATTTAGAAAATGTGGGGGATGTTTCAACACTGCTTGATCCAAGTGTGGTGGAAGCGATTAAAACCGGAAAAACTATTTAGACTCGTAACAATTTTATCTCCAAACTTTGTCATACCCGCATAACTGGAATCTGGATTTATAATACAATTTGGATTCTATATGATTCAGGTTTCCTATCTTTAAAGGAATGACTTAAATCTATTCACTTATTTAATAAAGTAGTTGAAGGTTTTTAATTCGAATAACGACTTCATTTAAGAAGGACGTTTACTTGTTGTTCAGCTCTGGCTTTGATGGCTTCATTCATAGCGGTAAATCCTTTGGTTGTGCTTTCTTCAAGTATTCCGAATATAAGTCGAGCCAAAAGCCCCGAGAAATTTTCACCGTGTACAAAACGTGTTGTGTTTTCATCGATGACTTCTAATTGAAAGTAATGCTCGCCGTCAAATATACCATTCATTAAAAGCTGACCAACCCATCTGAATTCAATTTCTTTTTCATTTACAAGAACAGTTGGGGAGAAATCCATAGGTTTTTTCCCTTTTGGGCTTACTGTTATTGAAAGTTTTTGTTCGACTACGGGATCGCCTTCAATTCGGGTTACAAATGGATTCCAGGATGGGTAGCTCTCGAAATCCATTAAAACCTTCCATACTATTTCAGTTGAAGCGTTGATGGTGATTTCTGTGAAGATTGATTTCATATTATTCCCGACAGATTTCTCATGTGTCTACGATCAATATCCATAAAAAGAGTGTAATAATGCGACCGGGTGATTTTGCAATTAAAACTTAAAAATCTGCCCTCTTTGCATTTGCCCTTCTAAGAAAGAGTACTTCTTGCCCACTAGGTTCATGATAGTACTTCCTAATAATCTGGAATTTATTTTTCGTATAAAACGCCTTCCCAAGAATATTCAAATCAAAGACTTCTACTTCCAATATTGGATGTTTTTGATTAACAAAATTAACCAGTTTCGTACCCACTCCAATCGATTGATATGCCGGTGCTACAAACAGCCCTCCAATTTCATTATTAATCATTGAAATGAAACCTATAATGGCATCATTGTAAACGAATACCCATGTATCCGAGTTTGGAAGGTAGGTATCAGTCATTGCTTTTTTAACCATTTGATTAAACTCATCAGAGAGGAAAGAATGTGCCTCTCTAATTGCATGTTCCCAGATGATTATTAGCTCAGGAATTTCTGACTCTTTGTATTTTCGTATCATTATATCAACCACTCATAAATTTTGGATTGAATTTCAGCGTGATAAACTGAAGAGGGCATATGCTTTGAGTTTTTTAGCAAATGTGCCCCCTGGAAATTAGGGAAGAGAACTTTAGCTCTTTCGATAACTTGTTTGCCGGGGAAGTAAATATCATGTGATGCTGCAATTACATACACAGGTTTCGTGAAATAAATTACACTTTTCTTTTTAAGCAGCTTTGGAATAGAAGTATCTAAATAGGTTCCATTCATAATGAGATATAATAAATCGTAGGTAGATTTTTCTTCGATGGGAGCAAACGCGCTGAGGAAATGTTTTAAATCGTCTTCTTTACTCGTGACTTTCCATTTCAACAACGGGTAGGTTAGTTTTTTTGTGCTTTCCCACAGATTCCCTGATACAATCCCACTCGGCACAACAAACGTACAGCTACTTATTCTTGAATGATCATACTGAATTAGTTTTTGCAGGATATATGCTCCATAAGATATCCCTATACATTGTGCTTCTTCGATTTTTAATCCCTCTAGAACTTCGGAAGCCCAAATTGCATACTCCTTATTCTTTGAGTTTAATCGCGTTGGGGCACTTTTTGTGGTTTGCCCAATGGTATCAATGGCAAAAAAGTGAAATGTCTCAAGTAATGGTTTTATAACCTCTAATGTGGTTGGAGCTCCTGCATTAAATCCATGAAAAAGCACGATTTTTTTACCTCTTTCATTTCCTGTATTAATAACCCTGGTCCTCCCAAATGTTGTCTCAATATCAATTTCCTGATATTCAATCTGTAGACTTTGAAGTTTCTGGTCATACAGCTCCATTATTTTGGATTCCGCAGTACGTGATTTATATATCGGCTTCAATTTTACCTTTCTCCATTTATGTAATTTCTGATTGTAGTTTGTAATCGCCACATATGTCTTTCACTTGTAACGCCATTATTTGTGAGAATAATTACCTGGTAATCCATATCAGGATTTATGTAAAGCAGCGTTTTATAGCCATCAAACCCACCTGAATGAAAGTAATCGTTTGGGCCGGTATGTTTGCCCGAATGCCAGTAGTTACCCGTACTTGTTAACCAACCATATCCATAATCAGACATTGCTTCGATCGATGAATGAGTTGTCGTCATTAGATCTAATGTTTCTTTGTTTACAATTTGATGATTGATTAATGCTTCAGTAAATAAAGTGAGATCATTAATGGTACTTACAACTCCACTTGCTCCATAGATTAGAGAATTAAATCCAAGCACTTTGAGACTGATTCCATAAGAAAGGGCATAGTTTTCGCCAAAATCCCCAAGGTGAGCATTTTCAGAAATGACAAATGAATTAGTCATTTGTAAAGGATCAAAAATCACTTGTTTTATGTATTGTGGGAATGATGTATTCGTAATCTTTTCAATTATTAATGCCAACAAGACGTACCCTGTATTTGAGTATTCCCCTTTAGATCCGGGAGTGAAATTTAGATTCGCCAATCCTACAGAATCAAATAGTTCGAGAACTTGGGAAGTAGTTAAGTTGTCTAAAGCCAGTACGTTACTATTGTCGGTTATATAATCTAAAATACCTGAGGTATGGGTTAATAAATGTTCAATAGTGATATTCTCATAACTAGAAGGAAGGGGTGATAAATATTCATTAATAGTATCAGAAAGATTTAGTTTGTCCTCTTGTACAAGTTTTAAGATTGCTAATGCAGTAATTGGTTTTGAAATAGAACCAGTCCTGAATTGTGTGTTTTCATCAATTGAAATTTGCTGATCAATTCGAGCCAAGCCTTTACTGTAGGTTATATGAGGTTGTCCTGATTGAATCAGACGAACACCGATACCAGCTTCATCATCATCAAAATTATTTTCAACATACCCTTGAATGGTTTCCTCTAAGGTTAACTCGGGTTCATTTTGGGTATCACAGCTTGAGAGAAAAGCTGGTGTAAAAAGTGTCAAAAAAAGGAGGTAAGTAATTTTAAGTGGTCTATGCATTTTTTTAGTTGTGAATTTGAATTTCACTCAAACTAGATGCTATATACTCCTCAATCGACTCATTCGATAAGTTGATACTTATTTATTGACTAAAAATCGGATGCTTATTTCTAAAATTTTTCCCTACAATTTGAACCAATCTAAGAAAGAGGATATCCTCCCTTAGAAAAACACAGATTCTACCTAATCAATGTTATTTCTTAATATTGCGATACTGACATTACTATTAGTCATTTCCATTGTTATTCTGGTTAAAAGAAATAAGCAGATAACAGACTATTTTCTGTTCGCGATCATTTTTTCAATGGCATTATATGTAGCTGCAGATGCCTGGGTTTTATATGAATTAACTCATGCGAGTTTTGCATTACGCAGCATAGCTGGTTATTTACCGTTTCCACCTATACTTTTTTATAGCCTCCTTCTTACATCAAAGACTCACCGGATTAAATCCTGGTGGTGGTTATTATTAATCTTCCACTTTATCTATTTCATTTTCATAATAGGGGAAATATATATCTGGAATGACATTGCAGATATTGATGTACAAATACTATATAAAGACCCCCCTAATATTTATCGCCTGTTTTATAGGGGCTTACATATTTACATGATTATAGTATTGATTTGGTTTCTAAGAAAGCTGGATCGGTACCAAATTAAGATCAGGGATTATTATTCCAATCTGGAAGGGGTAGACTTAAGCTGGTTAAAGTATTTTTTGTGGGTGTATATATCTGTTTACACAACTTCGTTTAGTTTAATGATGCTTTTGGTTTTCGAAGTAATGACTAATCTTGATCTAGCATTTCGATTAATTAGCGTATCAATATTTATTGCTCTTGTTTGGATGATATATAACGGACTTAGACAGTATTCACTAGCAAATTTCTCTGAAGTTGTGGTACAGTCTGATGAGAGTAAAGAGAAATATGAAACTTCATCACTTCAAAAAGAGGATTCCGAGAAATTATTCAAGAACATCGATGAGCTTTTCAAGAACCAAAAGTTGTTTCTTAATCCCGATTTAAAATTACAGGATGTAGCTAAAATTTTGGAATCGACCAATCATAAAATCTCACAGTCTATAAACGAAAATGCGGGTGTTTCATTCTATACCTACGTGAACAACTTTCGTGTAAATTATTTTCAAACTCAACTTGCTAATCCTGAAAATCAAAAATTTACCATTCTCACGCTGGGTTTTGAAAGTGGATTTAATTCGAAAGCAACAATGAATCGTATTTTTAAAAAACAGCTTGGAGAAACACCTAGAGAATATTTGCAACGAATGCATAATTAGTCGTTCGAATCTTCAATTATCCTGAACTAACCAATTAAATTTATATCAATTGAAAAAAGTGATCTATATGCAGTGCTTTCGGCGATATAGGACTTTAGCCAATAACTCGATTTTTTCATTGAGGAACTAGGAGTCTTATCCATTTTTAAACCGATCTGGTTAATATTTTATCGTCAATCCTAATTCGTTAAATGTTTGTTCTTTTTTTTGATGTAAATGATCAAATTCCAAAGTGAGGTGAATTCTTTCGCTCCTTATAAAATCAATGCCAGGTACATCTTCAAATTGAGAAATGAATGCAATTTCTTCGTTCTGAGCTTTGACTTCAAAGATTGCCTTTGTCAGAGTTTTGAGATCACAATTATGATTTCGCGGTTCATTACTCTTTTTAGCTGAATTGGCAAATGGTGTTCGAAAGGTCCAGGGTAGACTTGGATTACTACCGTTTTCAATGAATTCAATCGAGATATTTTCAGGGAGGTATTTGGGATAATAGTGTTTGCAATGTTGAAAAAGTGGAATCGATAAGACAGTATTTTCAACACACAGCCCAAATCGTGAATATCCATTCAAATTATACTGAGATCGATCCCAAAGTTTTGTAATTGATGTTGTCTTATTTTGAATGTCATTTTCATCAACAACCCAAAGAATTTCTAAAAAAAAGTTGTGGAAATAGAACTTACGATTGGCTGTTCCCTGGCCCGGATGAACTCTACTACTACCCTCAATTAAACCGAATTCAACTAATTGATTAGCTTCTTCACCATAATTGTCAGAAAAAATGAAAATATGATCAATGTCCATGATTTTGGATGGTTTTTCTTTCATGCTCTAACAACCATTTCTTTCTCTCCAATCCACCGCCATAACCGGTAAGTGACCCATCTTTGCCAATCACTCGATGACAGGGAATAACTATTGCTACGCGATTGCAACCATTTGCGTTAGCAACAGCCCGAACAGCTTTTGGTTTGCCTAAAATCTCAGCCTGTTCTTGAAAAGACCGTGTTCCGGCAAATGGAATAGCTTGTAGAACCCTCCATACTTCTTTTTGAAAATCTGTTCCCGGAGCATCAATGGGGACAGTAAACTCAGTTCGGCTTCCCTCAAAATACTCTAGCAGCTCCTGCCTCACTTGTTTGGTGATTTCATTTTCTCCATGAAGAATGATCGCATTTAATCTGAGTTGAAGATCACGAAATTCAGTTTCTAACATTCTTCGATCTGAAAATTCCAGCATGCAAAGTCCTTTATTTGTTGCTGCAATAAACATTGGACCGAGAGGTGTGTCTGTTTTTGATAAATGTATTAATTGTTTATCGAGGGTTTCTTTTGGTGATTTTCCGGTCAGAACTTTGAATGTGTAGCCAAATCCACTTAAGGAATCATAACCGGAATCAAATGCAGCCTCTGCGACTTTATTTCCACTCTTTAAGTCCTGGAAGGCCGAATTAATTCGAATCATCCTTTGATAAGCCTGAAAGGTGATTCCATAATTCGCGTTGAACCAACGGCGTATTTTCTCCGGACTCAATCCAGCTATCCTTAACTGGTAATCAGATACTTTTGTGAGCTCACTTACCTTCAACAATTCCAAAGCTTGTTGAATATAATCTGGTGGCTCGAAGGTAGAATCGGTTGGTTTGCAGATTTTACAAGGACGGAATCCATGCTGAAGAGCTTCTTTTGCCTGTTTGTAGAAAACTACATTCTTGAATTTTGGTTTTCGAGCTCGACAGGTAGAGATACAGAAAATTCCCGTTGTTTTAATGGCCGCGAAAAACAATCCCACATATTCGGGATCACGATTCACTAGAGCTTCGTAATAGGTTTCGTTTTGATTTTGAACAGGGACTGAAATCATAATGTTGAATTTTCTTCAAATCTAGCTCAACATCAAGTAGGCTCTCAACCGAAAAATGGACAAGTATTTTTTTAAAGTGAAAGGAGGTATCCAACCGGTAAAAATATCAGACTTACAATCAGTAAGATTAGTCGAAAACGAGTGCTGATTAACATTTCATTGAAAAAAAGACCGTAGGAATACGGGTTTTCATTCAACCAATCGTAATAGTGAATTCGATGAATAGATCCCAATGCCATTGTAACATGACCATGAATAATGGTAATCATGAAAGGAATCGAAAACACAAAGGCTCCGATATATCGAACAGCTTCACTTAGGCCAATTAGCTTTGCGGCGTAATAGTATGGCCAGGCAAAAAGTACAATCATAGGAACACTTAGGATCCAATTGATAAGACTAATTCGAATGTAATTTGATGGAGAGAGTTCTGACACTTAAATAATTATGAATGTAGGATTATGAATTATGGATTGATTATGCTTCGCAAAATTCATAATCCATAATTCTTAATCTTTAATTTAAAATTATATTTGGGAAGCAATCAACATTTCGATTTCACGGTAAGGCATTCCAAACATCTTACTCAACGATTTCTTAGTGATGTTATTTTTATAGGCATACGTTCCATTTCGAAGCGCTACATTGTCCCATAGGCATTCTTTGATGCCACCTGCATCTCCAATTGCTAACACATAAGGAACCAATACATTATTTAGAGCATAAGTTGCCGTACGAGCGACATTAGATGGAATATTTGGAACGCAATAGTGGGTGACATCATACACTTGAAAAACCGGATTTGAATGTGTTGTTGCACGACTTGTTGCCACACATCCACCCTGATCAATCACTGTATCCACAATTACACTACCCGGTTTCATGGAAGCCACCATTTCTTCTGATACCAAACAAGGCGATCGATCACCTTCTGAGGTAACTGCACCAATTATTACATCGGTAAATTTCAGAGCATTACTGAGATATTGCTCGTTCGCAACGGCAGTAATTATTCTTCGATCAAGGGCATTTTCAAGATGACGAAGTGCAGCCAGATCATTATCCATTACAAAAACTTGAGCTCCATAACCTAGCGCTGTTCGTGCAGCATATTCAGCGGTAATTCCTGCGCCAAGAATCACAACGGTAGCAGGTGGTACACCTGAAATTCCACCTAACATTATTCCCTGACCTCCGCTGAGGCTTTCCATGTAATGGGCAGCTATTTGAACAGCAATAGAGCCAGTGATTTCATGCATCATCCGAACGATAGGGAATTCTTTATCTGAACCTCGGATAAATTCGTACCCTATACCGGTCACCGATTTCGAGGTTAGAGCCTGGAAGTAATCAGCAGATTGATTTCCAAGATGTAATGCCGAAATTATCGATTGATCTGCCGTTAAATATTCGAATTCTTCGGTTATAAGTGGGGCAACTTTTAAGATTAATTCAGATTTCTTGAACACATCTTGTGTACTGTAGGCAATTTCAGCTCCGGCGTCGGCATAATCCCGGTCACTAAATTTGGCTTCGTCCCCGGCACCTTTTTCTATGAATATTTCATGACCATTTGCCCGAAGTACGGTTACTCCACCTGGAGTTAGTGATACTCGTCGCTCGTCGTTTGAATGTTCTTTTGGGATACCAATTTTAAGAGAAACTTTCGATCGTGATCGGATCAAATGCTTCTCAAGGGTTTTTCGTCCAATTTGTTCGGTATCAAGGGGATTTATATCCATGGCCCGCAAAAAATGATGATTTTGGGAAGATAGTTAATTCAATGTGGAATTAGGAATATTTCAATTAGGAATACAAATGCTAAAAATTCAAACTCTAAACTATTCCTTATTCTTCATTCTTAATTATACCTTTTCATCGACAAAACTTAGAAACTCCGCCTCATTCCAAATTGTGATACCTAAATCTTGTGCTTTTGTGAGTTTTGATCCGGCTGATTCTCCAGCCAAAACATAATCTGTTTTTTTGGATACAGAAGAAGAGGTTTTTCCCCCATGTTTATCGATCAATTCCGCAGCTTCTTTTCTGGATAATGTGGGTAATGTACCCGTTAAAACAACCGTTTTACCCTCTAATGCTGATGAAGCCAGTTCCACTTCTTCAATCTCGAACTGTAAACCTGCTTGAATTAAACCATCTACAATTTCATTATTGATCTGATTTCCAAAGAATTGAATTACTGATTCCGCAATGCGAGGACCGATGGAATCAACAGCAAGTAACTCTTCTTCTGTTGCTGTTTTCAATGAATTTAAAGACTTGAATGCTCTGGCTAAATCCTTTGCTACAGTTTTCCCAACAAAACGAATTCCGAGTGCGTAGAGTACACGTTCAAATGGTTGTTCCTTACTTTTTGATATAGCAGCAATCAGGTTTTGAGCCGACTTTTCTGCCATGCGTTCAAGTGGAATAATTTGCTCGACTTTCAAGTCATACAAATCCCCATAATTGGAAATCAAACCTTCGCTTACTAACTGATCAACAACTGATTCACCTAGGCCTTCAATATCCAGTGCATCACGCGAAGCAAAATGTTCTATTTTAATTCGAACTTGTGGCGGACAAACCGGATTAATACATCGCCAGGCAACTTCTCCTTCATATTTAACCAACTCAGCATTACAAGCCGGACAGTTTTTTGGGAATTCAAACTCTGGTGATCTGTTCTGACGATTTGGATTCACAACATTTACAACCTGTGGGATAATCTCACCTGCTTTTTCAACCAGAACTGTATCCCCAATTCGGATGTCTTTCCTGTGAATCTCCTCCTCATTATGTAGCGATGCCCGTTTAACTGTAGTTCCTGCAAGAAGCACTGGTTCCAATTCTGCAACAGGAGTTATAGTTCCCAATCGACCAACTTGCAAGGAGATATCATTTAAAACTGTCTGGGCTTGTTCAGCCTCAAATTTGTAAGCAATCGCCCATCGCGGAAATTTCGAAGTTGAACCAAGTTGCTCTCTAAGGGTTGTCTGATTTACCTTGATTACAGCTCCATCAGTTTCATATGGAAGTTCATGTCGCAGAACATCAAATTGTTTGATGACATCTAGTACTTCATCCAAATTATTGCACACTTTTGGATATTCATTGAAGGGTAGCCCAAACTCTTTGATCAATTCAACTTTATCAGATTGTGTGGTATCAGCGGGCTCGTTGTCAAAGATCAAATCAAAGGCAAAAAAGCGAATCGGACGTTGGGCCACCGCTTTTGGATCCTGCATTTTAAGCGACCCGGCCGTAGAATTACGAGGATTCGCAAATACGCTTAATCCTTCTTCTTCGCGGCGCGCATTCATTCTGGCAAATGCTTCTTTTTCCATGAATGCCTCACCACGAACCTCGACAACAGGAGGGAAATCACCGGAGAGTTTTAAAGGGATATCCCGGACTGTTTTCAGATTTCTGGTAATGTCATCGCCTTGTTGCCCATTACCTCTGGTCGCGCCTAAAACAAATTCACCATTTTCGTATCTAAGGCGAATTGATGCACCGTCAAACTTTAGTTCTACTAAATAGTTGTAGTTTGAATGACCGAGAATTTTCTGCACTCGACCATCAAAATCTGATAATTCCTGTTCATTGTACGTATTGTCGAGACTCATCATTGGTACAGGATGTTGAACGGTCTCAAATCGGGATGAAACTTCACCGCCTACTCTTTGGGTTGGAGAGTCGGGAGTGACTAAATCAAATGCTAGTTCTAAAGACTCGAGCTCTTTTAAAGATTCATCAAAATCTTTATCGCTCATGAAAGGGTCAGGTGAATCCTGATAGTAAGCTTCGTTAGCCTTTTTGAGTAAGTCTTTTAATTCTTCAACTCTGCGCTTTGCCTGTTCGAGGGTCATTCCTACATTTAATTTTGGAGTGGGAAAACGAGGCTGTCCGGGGCTCCAATTTCGTATGGGAATTCAGAGGGTGGAGCTAAGTAAAAAATATCAGCACTTAAATCTTCCCGGGTCAATAATATCGAGTCGAAGGTGTCATCATAATAATCGGCAAACGGATCATCGATAACGTGACCATTAAACATAAGAAGCATGCGAGTATATTGCCCTCGTACTAAAACGGTATCGATAAAATTAAAATTAAAAGCCTGACCTTGTTCCATCCAGAATGGATTGGTGCGCCAGTTAAAATCTGAGGTAACTCGAACAGGTTCTAATTTGTCGTAAGCTGCGTAGACTGTGATTGTAAGTGTGTCTGTAACTTCTGATGAGAAAGGCAATGTATTAATTGAAGTCGGTTGATCCAGAGAAGGTTGATCGGCTGCATTATCTGGCTCAATTTCAGGTATATTTGTCTCAACATCACTTGAATCAACAACTGCATTCATTTCATTTTGTTGATTTCTCGGTTCTGTAGTTTGCGTTATTTCGGGAGTTTCTGAAGATGAAAACAATCCAAATATGGGCTCTCTGAAAATATAAATAGCAATCGCGATTCCGATCAAAATCAGTGCAATTATTACAGGAAACAAGACTTTTGGATTTGTTGCCGGCGTACTGAATTTCTTACCCAAATCCGCCCAATTTACATTATCAACCGTTGGAGTTGGTTTTTGGGGAGCAACTTCAATGTCTGGTTTCAGGAGAACCGGTTCATTAGCATCGGTCGATTCTTCATTAACGTCAGGTTTTCCAATTGGGGCGTGCTTTTTAGCTAACTCATCATCTAGAATAGTACCATGTTCATATAGCCCGGCTTCTAAAGAATCGAGTGCTGATACGATTAAATCATCTGCTAGGCCCAGTGCTTTTGCATAACTGCGAACAAAGCTTCTTGTATACGTTTTATTCGATTCTAGCTCGCTAAATATTGAATCATCTTCTATTGATTCTAAAACATGCGCAGGGATTTTTATCTGACTTTGAATCTCTTCTAAGGAGATTCCTAATTTATTTCGAACAACTGCTAAGTCTTTCCCAAGCGACATATTAATTATTAGATTTTCAGCTTTGAAATTTCTGCTCAAACTAAGTAATTAAAGCATACAGCAAAAGCAACAACCATATTTTTTGCATCGATGATTTCAGGGGTTAATTACATAAGAAATGGGATAAAGGATATTTTGTTTCCACACGTTTGTGAGATCTGTGGTCAACAACTCCCGAAGACCTACTCCTTTGTATGTGAAAAGTGTCTAAATACAAGATTCGAAGAGGCTTCAACCGCATTCACAAAACAAGATAATTCTGAATTAATAACACCAGAAGGCATTGAGCTTGTCATTTCTATGTGGAAATTCGATAAGGGCGGTTATTTACAGGATTTGCTGCATAATTTAAAATATCATCAACTTCGGGGAGTTGGTGTTGATCTCGGAAAACAACTTGGGAAAGAAATACTAAGAAAATCCACCATCACAAAAAATTCAGAGGTATTGATTGTACCGGTACCTTTACATGAAAAAAAAGAATGGAAAAGAGGATTTAATCAAGCACGTGCTATCAGCGAAGGAATTAAGCATGTAACCGAATTTGAAATGTTAAAAAAGGGAGCGGTAACCAGGATCAAAAACACAAAAACCCAGACAGGATTTACGTTAAACAAACGAAATGAGAATATTCGTAACGCATTTCTAGTTTCAGATAATAAAGATTTGATTGATAAAACCTGCTTAGTAATTGATGATGTATTTACAACAGGGGCCACAACATTTGAGCTTTCTAAAGTGTTAAAATCAGCGGGTGCTGGAAAAATTATTATCGCAACTGTAGCCTGTGCCTGATTCATAATATCATTCGATGTATATTTAATTTATGATGGCGAGAAAAACAGGTCCCGGAAATTGGCAGATGATGGAAATGCCGGATGGTATCACAACATCCAACGGTTCATGGTATCATATAACATCAGAGCAAATTGAGAACTATGTACCGGGTTTACTCAAAAAGACATCACTTGAGTTAATTATAAAACGAGCGGATGCCTGGGTATTAAGCGCTGATGCCTTATCTCTTTTACTATATTTCATCCTTGCTTACGTGTCAGCTAGTCCGGTTGTCGCGTTTAGTGTCTCCCTAATCTTCTATTTATTACTCTATTTCAATACAAGCATTATCGTGAGTGTATCACTTTCGAAACTCATGCTGATATTCGCAAATGATGGTTTCCTGTATGGACTGTCGGCAATTTTATTAATCGGAATTTCATTAAATGAGAGTGTTCTTTCAGTTGTATCTTTGAACATAGATACGAGTGCGATTTGGTATGGTATTGCCTTAGTGTTTGCCTTTAAAGTTGGGCTGCTTCGGTTATTATTTAGGTATCTCACATCTAAATTTTTGAAAAATAGAATAGAACGCCAAGACCGGATACTCAATATGTTATTAATTCGCTATGGAATGCATCATGGAATTCTTACAAAAGGAGTGAATGAAATGCAGGATGAATTAATTAGGCTCAGAAATTATCATAAGACGCGAAAGAAAAAATGAGAACCCTTCACATACTTACCATTCTTTTCACTGCAATAAGCTGTCGTTCTACAAGTCCATTTATCACTTACTCTGGTGATGTAAGTATCCAGGGGACAAATGCGACTCTGTCATCATCTTCAAATTTCTTCAGTGTTGAGAGTGTCAATAAAGCCGATTCAATTGAAATGATTGACGAACGTGCAGATCATTATTTAAATCTGATTTTGGAAGGTTATTATCAACAAACCGGGCATTTCAATTTTACAAACGACAAAAATGCACCAATGTATTTTGATGTGCAGCATGTAAGCGTAAAAACAGGGTATTTTTCCTTCAATCTGGTAGATCCTGGTCCGATTTACAAAATGAGAATGGAGGTTGATATTTATTCTAATGGTGAATTATTGGGTACCGAAACTTATAAAACCAGAGTCAATATGGCTCAGGTTATAAACCCTGAGAAAATGTGGAATTGGTTAACACTTGAAGAAAAAAACGATTCAGAAAATCAACTAACTACCTTTGATATTGGCTTAAGATCACTATACAGAAATCTATTCTTTAAGCACCTGGATATTTCATTAAGTCTATGAAACACTTCTATATCATCCGCCACGGAGAGACTGAATTCAATAAGTCAAAAAGGTTGCAGGGAAGAGGAATAAATGCCTCTCTCAATGATACTGGAAGATTACAAGCTCAGGCAGTTGCTAGAGCATTACAATCGTACCCTATCCAAAAAATTGTAACCAGTAGTTTAAGCAGAACTCAGGAATCCGCTGCACCTTTGATTGAAAGTAAATCCTTAGTGTATGAGAGCTGGCCCGAATTAGATGAAATGAATTTCGGAGATTTTGAAGGCAAACCATTTTATGATGTGCTAGATCAACTGAAGGAATTACAAAAAGTGTGGTCGTCTGGGAATACAGAATTTGCGGTACCAGGAGGAGAATCCCCACAGGAAGTTTATGAACGAGCTGCATCAAAGCTACATGAAATTGCAGAGAATAGTTCAGAAACACATATTGCAGTTTATATTCATGGTAGGCTAATAAGAATCTTATTGTCTGGAATTCTTGGACTGGGACTTACAAATATGCAACAAATCGAGCATGAAAATGGCTCAATAAATCATCTTACCTGGCAGGAAGGAGTTTTTAGTTCTGTAAGTTTGAACATGACTGAACATCTCAATCACCTTAAGAAACCAGTGTAAGATTTAAATCAACTCCAGATCAACGTAAGCAGCAAAAAAAGACGTATCTTTTAAAGCCATTGAAAGAACCAATCAACCAAATATTTGGTTAGCTCATCAAATTGAAAAGTATACTATGAGTGAAAAAGTACGGTCGATGTTTGCGGATATCGCAGGTGATTATGATCGAATTAATACAGTATTGTCTTTTGGCGTTCATCACGCATGGAGAAATAAAGCGATTAAAGAAAGTGGGGCAAAAAAAGGAGATCATATTCTTGATTGTGCCACAGGAACAGGTGATCTGGCTATAGAATTCAAAAAAGCTGTTGGAAAAGAAGGGTATGTATTAGGTACAGATTTTTGTGCCCCAATGATTGAACCTGCCCCGGAAAAAGCAAAAAAAAGAGGTCTCGAAGTTGATTTTGAGGTTGCCGACGCCATGAATCTCCCATACGAAGATAATAGATTTGATATTTCGAGTATTTCTTTTGGTATTCGAAATGTTGATGAACCAACTACTGCACTTAAAGAAATGGCCCGAGTTGTAAAGCCTGGTGGGCGAGTAGTTGTACTGGAATTTGGCCAACCAAAAGGGCTTATGAAGGTACCCTACGAATTATACAGCCAACACATTATGCCCGCTGTTGGTGGTTTTTTAAGTGGAAATCGAGAAGCGTATACATATCTACCCAGAACGAGTGCAACATTTCCTGCAGGTAAGAATTTTCTCAAATTGATGGAAGAAACAAATAAATTCATCGACTACAGAGCCGTTCGATTAACGGGTGGTATTGCATACATTTATGTCGGTTTGGTTCAATAATTGTATATTCTGCCCCTCAAAATTATTATAGATCATGCTAATAGAAGAAATCAAAAAAGTAATTCCACATCGTTATCCATTTTTACTCGTAGACCGGGTTCTGGAACTAGAAGAAGAGAAAATCACTGCAGTTAAAAATGTGACCGTAAACGAAGAATTTTTCAATGGTCATTTCCCGGGGCAACCAATTATGCCAGGTGTGCTACAAGTAGAAGCTCTAGCGCAGGCGGGAGCGATCTTGCTGATGAAGCAAAAAGTGGAAGACCCAGAAAATAATTTGATGGTTTTTACAGGGATCAAAAACTGCAAATTTCGTCGTCAGGTAGTACCAGGAGATCAGCTTAAACTAGAAGTTGAACTCGGAATGATGCGACGAAACTTCGTAACCATGATTGGAACAGCTTCTGTTGATGGGGAAGTAGCTTGTGAACTTGAAGCATCTGCCGCAATCGTACCAAAACAGGGATAATGAGTACACAAACGGGGTCAAATCGTCCTGCAAAAATAACGACCCAAACAGTGGTTGAAATGAAGCATCGTGGGGAAAAAATCGCGATGCTTACGGCCTACGATTTTACAATGGCCCAAATTGTGGACCAGGCTGGGGTTGAAATTATTCTTGTTGGTGATTCGGCAAGCAATGTAATGGCTGGACATGAAACGACTGTCCCTATCACTCTTGATCACATGATTTATCACACTTCATGTGTGGTGAGAGGGGTTGATCGTGCGCTGGTTATAGCAGATTTACCTTTTATGAGTTATCAGGTTACCCCAAAAGATGCGTTGATTTCTGCCGGACGAATGATGAAAGAAGCGGGTGCACATGCCGTTAAGATGGAAGGTGGAAAACCAATTTTAGATACGGTTAAAAAAATTGTAGATGCCGGGATTCCGGTAATGGGGCACCTCGGTTTAACACCACAGAGTATTTATAAATTTGGTACGTATAAAGTCCGAGCTCAAGAAGAGGAAGAAGCAGATACTCTTATTGAGGAAGCAAAATTACTTGAAGAAGCAGGTTGTTTTGGAATCGTATTAGAGAAGATTCCTGCAACGTTGGCTAAAAAAGTTACTGAAGAAATATCTATACCTACGATCGGGATCGGTGCTGGTGCTTCGTGTGATGGTCAAGTTTTAGTAATTCATGATATGTTGGGAATGAACAAAGGTTTTAATCCACGTTTCCTTCGTAGATACGCCGATGTTCATGGTGTAATGACAAGTGCCATTGAACAATATATTCAGGATGTAAAAGACAAAGATTTCCCAAACAAAGACGAGCAGTACGGAGCCTAGATGAGCACCAAACCTTTCATTTTAATCAGTAATGATGACGGTATTTATTCAAACGGAATTAAAGCACTCGCAGAGGTAGCTGCTGAATTTGGTGATGTTGTAGTAATTGCTCCCGATCGTCAACAAAGTGCCGTTGGTCATGCAATCACATTAGAAACACCACTCAGAGCACAGAAAATGAAGGTTAATGGATTGTTTGAAGGTTTTGCTATAAACGGTACCCCAGCCGATAGTGTAAAATTAGCACATGATCAACTTCTGGATCGAAAACCTGATTTAGTACTCAGTGGGATTAATCATGGAAGTAACGCAGGCATCAATATTTTATATTCCGGAACTGTAAGTGCGGCTACCGAAGGAACAGTTTTAGGGTACCCTAGTATTGCTGTAAGTTGCACAGACTATGATCTAGATGCTGATCTTTCAGGTAGTAAAGAAGCAGCTCGGCGTGTAATTCGATTTGTTTTGGAGAAAGGTCTTCCAAAAGGTGTAACTATGAATGTGAATGCACCATCGGGTGAATTTAAAGGTATTAAGTGGGCTCGCATGGCAGATAGCCAGTATGTGGAAGAGTATGATGCCAGAAAAGATCCATTAGGCCGCCCATATTACTGGATGTCGGGTCGTTTTGAATTATTGGATGATGGCAACGATGCGGACATCAAAATTTTAAATGATGGATTCGCAACCGTTACACCTATTCAATACGACTTAACCGATTATGAAATCCTTCGAAAATTTGGAGAAGAAAATTTCTAAAGAAATTCTGCGATGTAATCGTCTATTGCTTTCCTAATTATTTTGAATGCTTCTTTTCTTCCCTTAAAGTATTCAACTTTGGCATCAGGACTGTGCTCTAGTTTTTTATAATCCTCGAAGAAACTGCGCAATTCTTTTAATTGATGCTCAGGCAACTCTTTAATGTCATTGATGTGATTGACACTCATATCATTTGATGCGACCGCAATGATTTTATCATCTTGTTCATCGGCATCGATCATAGACATTACACCAATTACCTTTGCCTCTACCATACACATTGGTACGATCTCGATTTGAGATAGAACCAGGATATCCAGTGGATCCCCATCATCACAAAAAGTCTTAGGTATGAACCCATAATTTGCAGGGTAGTTGATCGAAGAATAGAGCACCCTATCCAGTTTTAACATACCGGATTCTTTATCTAGTTCGTATTTCGCCCGGTGATTCTTAGGTATTTCGATGATTCCATTTACAAGCTCGGGGACCTTTTTGCCAATGCTTACTTCGTGCCAGGGGTGTGATTTCATAGAAAGAAGTGAGGGGTTCGATCATGAACCGTCTCTTAATTTATTTTTTTGAGTTGAGTGATTACTAAAGTAAGAAGTTTGTATTAACAGAATGATACATTTATTGAAAAAATAGCTGCTCTTTATAATTCTTCATTCAAAATTGCGAGAAACGTCTTAATAGCATTTCTATAATTACCAAGGCGAATATTCTCATTCGGGCTATGTTGATTGTTGTCCCGATTTACTGTAGGAACTGTAACAGCCGGGATTCCAAGGGTATTCACAAACGGTGAAATTGGAATAGAACCACCACTCATTCTGATCATTACGGGTTCTTGATTATATGCATTTTGTATAGCTCTGCGGAGCCAAAGCCCAACTTCAGAATCAAAATCTGTTCGGAATGATTGATAAGCAACATTGTAAGAAAAAGTAGCGATCTTAGCATATTCGAGGCGTTCTTCCCGGGTCGGAGTTCTATCCAACACCAGGTACCCTTGATCTTCGATGTGCGATTTAATTAAACCAACCAATCGTTCGGGGTCGGTCTCCAAAACTAGACGAACATCAATTTCTGCACGCGCCCAACCCGGTATAATGGTCCGAACTTCATCATTGATCCAACCTGATTGCATACCACGAATATTCAATGACGGAAACTGAATAGCCTCCTGATAATATTCTCCAACTTTATCAGTTTCAGCAATTTGAAGACGTTCTTTAATGCCATTTTGATCATCAGGAACAGCACGCAATATTTCTTCAATTTCTGAGGTGATTTCGATGCCATCATAGAATCCTGGAATTGTAACACGTCCTTCATCGTCTTTCATAGAGGTCATTAATCGGCTAAGTCGAAATGCTGGATTTGGAGCATAATTACCGAAATGGCCGGAATGTTGAGCCACTACAGGACCATATGTGGTTAACTGTATGGTAGCAATTCCTCGAGCTCCAAAAGTTAATGTAGGTCGGCCAGAAATATGGCTGGGGCCATCATAAATAATGAGCATATCTGCAGCGAGTAATTCTTTATTGTCTATTACAGCTTGTGGTAGCTCCGGCGAGCCAAGTTCTTCTTCGAAATCCATAATTACTTTGATGTTGTAATTTGGATTGATGTTGAATTCTGCTGCTATATCAAGTGCGGTTAAGAAACTGGCAACCGGACCTTTTGCATCACTTGCAGATCGAGCAAAAATTCTCCAATCGGGATCAAATTCTTCAATGCTATCCCACGAAATTGCCTCGAACTCACCAGACTCGTTTCGTTGTTTAAGTACCGCTTGATAAGGGTTTTCCTGGAACCAACGAGATGAGTCGACCGGTTGTCCATCTAACTGTAAATAGATTAAAACGGTCTTTTCGGCTCTATCACTTTTTTTCTCGGCTAGAAGAAGAGGAACAGTTGGAGAAGAAATTTCAGTAATAGAAAATCCTCGAGACTCAAACTGAGACTTGCTCCAATCAATATTTAGGTACAAGTCGTCATGATTGATAGCATCGTTCGGTATTGCGAGAAGTTCCCGAAACATATCAATGGATTCAATAGCATACGTATCGATTATTTCTTCAGAAACAGTTGAAAATTGAGCTAATCCGGAAAAAGAGAAAAGTGCGAAGGTTGATACAATTAGTAATTTTTTCATACATCCCGTTTTTGGGATTAGATACTAAGCATCAAGCGCAGTCACAAATTTATTTTGTAGCCTTTTTTATAAGTTTAATTGCCCAATCGTAGTGACTACTTGTAGCTGAAATAAAATAAGCTCCCAAGGATGTAGAGCCCGTCCATTTAAATCGTTTTTTTTCAAAAAGCTCATCATCGGTATGTTTTTCAATCAATGCTAAAATGTGGGTTTGCGACTCGGCAAGCTTCTCCCGTATAACTGAAAGTTGAATAGATGAGTAATTATCGTTTATCCATTTATTTAAATCGGGGGTGGTTTTCCAGGTATAACCCTTTGCGGGAATTACAGGTTTACCGCCCGACATGCCAACTTTATACCATCCAAAGAAAAGTAAATGCCAATGGTATAAATGCCCAAGCACATCTCTAATATTCCGATTCAACGTACCCGGCGGAAAATCAGATTCGATTTTCTCCGAACCAAATCCATCAATTAGTGTTATCAGTTTCAGATAATTTTGTTTGGATGCATTTAATAATTCGGATTTCGATTTTGGTCGTGGCATTACAATCAATTTTACAGAAATAGTACTTTCGATTTATGAAAGTTTGATGGAGCCAACTAAAAAAAATGATCTCAATCAGATATTAGAATCCATCAAAATACTCCAGGTTCCATCTTCAGCCTTTTGCCAAACCAACATATATTTGCCATTGTAAGAGCCTTCACATTGTCCTATCTCATAGATAATCGAATCGTTAACAACCTCAACATGTAATGGAATAAGGTTTAATGAATATCTGGGACTATTCATGTACTGATACGTTCTGGTTAATGCTTCATGTCCAATTATTACGGGCCGATGATTATAATACACCGCATTTTCTGTATAAAGGTTTTTAACTAATCCTTCAGCATCATGAGAATTGCAATATTCAATCCATTCGGCACGTCGCTGATCTATGATTGATAAATCTAAATCAATTGATTTCTTGTTGGCGATAAACTCGAGCTTTCGTTTTCGTTGATCACCTGTTCTCTGTTCAATCAGAAAATGTATTTGCCTGGTTTCATTTCCTAATTCGAAGGTTTCAATTTTATAGACAATGTCATCTTTATAAACTGCATCGGATTCAAAGATCAGACTAGAAGAAATTATTTCAGGATTCTGAGCTACCCACAAATTGCTGATCGTGTCAGACCCATTAATTACATCACCAGCTTCGTTTATATGAATAGCACTCGTGTGATACATACTTTGCAGTTGATCAATTGAATGTATGGAATTGAACCAATTATCAGTTATCTGACTGTAGGAATTGGAATAAAGTAAACATCCAAGTGAGAGAACTAAGAGAATCGTTATTTTCATAATGCTTGAGTTTGCTTCAAAGAAATATACTCAAAGGTGGAATCCAATCGGAAAGATGTTAACTATGTAAAGTTTTTAACCGTAATTCTTAACAATTTGGCCAGTTCCCGCACCTAAAATACTTTTCAGGTAAGCATTAATTACTTCGGAAGTTGGTACGGGATTATGACCGGGGAAGTAGTCTTTATATTTCTGATACGCATCTTCTACCACACCAAGTGAAACCGCGTTAATTCGAATTTCATTTAATTCTAGTGCTGCTGCTTTAACAAAGCTATGTATGGCTCCATTAACCATTGAAGCACTCGTAGTATTAAGTACGGGATCATCAGCAAGTATACCTGTAGATAAAGTGATGGAACCACCTTGATTTATGAAGTCTTTCCCGATTTTTACCAAATTAACCTGGCCCATCATTTTACTTCTAATACCAATATAAAAGTCATCTTCTGTAAGTGATTCAAACGGTGCCCATTTTGCTTCCCCAGCAATACATACAAGTGCATCAACTTTGCCAACTTGTTCAAACATAGTTTCAATTGAAGTGGAATTGCTTATATCAACGAAAACATCTCCATCTGATCGCCCGGCAAGTACCAGTTCATGGTTAAGTTTTAGTGCTTCAACTACTCTACGACCAATTGTACCATGGCCACCTACGACAAGAATTCTCATTAAAAAAGGTTTTTAAAATTAAACTGTTGCGGTGATAGTATTGAATCTTTTTCTCAATACTATCAATGTTATGGTATAGATTACAACAATAATAAAGGGGATTATTGTATACCGAAGTTCAGGAAAAAGATACCAGGCAGCTAAAACTAGAATAGTTCTTGTTGCAGTATGAAAATAACCAACCCAGTGTTCGATGATCCATGAAAAGGGAAGCCACATTAACCCTGTTAAAATTCCAACAGTCATTGGTAAAGAAGTAGGTTCAATTAGGAAAAATGGTATTGCGATAGAGTATACGAGCATTGCCATTCCAACTGTAACGAAGAAAAGATGATCAAATACATTTTTTGGTTTCGATCGATCCAAAAAATTTTCGCCGGTAAGTTTTGATAGAAACATGCCTAGGTAAACTATGCTTCCCGTCCCAATAAATATCACCCAGGGCATAACATTTTCGTTAAGAAAAAAGCTAGTGGTTCCTATGATAGCCCAAATAATTAACCCTGCTAATGGTGTGGCAATAAAGAGGTTTTTTTTAAATTCCTCGCGCTGTACATCTAATGTTCGATTCATCCCAGTAATAGTTTTTAAGTTGGGACGGGCTAACGAAGCTCCAAATTTTATGTTTCAATCAGTGACCAAACTCATATAGTTTCTTAACGACACCCGTCCAGAAGTTATAATACTTTGGTTTGAACTCACGGCCAACTTGTACGTTGATCTGATTCAAATGCGAGAGATTGATACAGCCAAGATATGTTCCCCAGTGTGCACTTTTTACGGAGACGAAAGAATCGTTTTCGCCCTCTTTATCGAAAATTTGGCTATTCTGAAATTTGAAGATCGGATTCAAGGAGTAATTAGTGCCTCGCCCAACAGCTGCTGAGTATGAATAGATGGGGATGTTCTCGTTGTCGGGAGTATCAGGATTAAAATTCTCGCGTACGTAATTCAAAGTAAGCTGCTCAACCGAACCAATAGTGTCACTTTTTTCGCTTGGATATACATTATTGCCAAACCAATCTACGATTTCACTAAGTGGACCCGCAAGAATCTCAGGTGTCTTCAACACTAAATCTGCTAAATATGTACCCCTATGAGGGGAAGCAATAGTGGTTAGAGATTCTACTCTATCAGCAATTCCAAGATGAGCAATGGCATGTCGCATATCTAAGCCACCCATACTATGGGCAATCAAATTCACTTTTTCCAATTGATATTTATCCATTACTTCTTCGATAATTCGAACCCAATTACTTGCTCGAGTTTCAATGGAAGCATAAGGAACTACATTAGGTGCAAACGCGGTAATTCCGTGTTCTCTCATCAACATGCATGGATCATGCAGGGGAGAATGTTTAACCAACGACCCAATGGCTCCAAAACCATGACAAAGAAAAACCGGATACCTGGTTTTCAAAATTGGAGGTTGTGGAAATACCTCAAGTTGAAATCGTTTTAGAATCTTTCTTTCAGCCATTTTCTCCCGACTCTTCCATTCGTTCAGAGGTTATTAAACGAATTGTTCGAAACACGGTGTTATTATATATAAGATGAATATCCATGTTTTCTTCAGGGAAAGTAAATTTTGCTGGGCAATGGATATTTTTTTCTATCAACTGATGGTGAAGTGCAAGATGAAAACTAGTTTTGGAAAATCGAGGAGAAACTTCAATCCGATACACAGATCTTGAAAAAGTACTATCAATCTCAATACTAAACTTTCGAAAATTTGTGATTTCAAGCCCAGCTTCTTCTATGGCTAAATCAATCTGATCATTCAAATCTGATAACTCTAGAATCGCACTTTTTGCCGGCGCCGGGATAGTGAAAAGCAATATTCCGGTTAGCAGACTAGCCGCGAGTAATAATCCTGTTAGCAATAATTTGCCCTTATTCATAGGGTGATGTTACTTAGAGCGGAATATAAAATTCAATACCTGTTCGGCTACTTCTTGCTTTGTTCCATTAAATTCAGATTTAGTGTCTTTTCCGAGTAAATGAACATGGTTTGAGTCTGATTCAAAACCGGAACCACTTTCAGATAGCGAATTTGCCACTATCCAATCGGCATTTTTCTTTTCACGTTTGCGAGTGGCGTTTTCTATCAGGTTTTGAGTTTCCATGGCAAAACCAATAATTGTTTGATTGGCGAGCTTTCGTTCTCCAAGCCAGGAAAGTATATCTGTAGTACGTGTTAGTTGGATGGAATCAGAACCATCTTCTTTTTTAACTTTATGATCGTGCACTTCAATTGGGGTAAAATCTGAAACCGCAGCCGACATGATAATCACGTCAAAATCAGCATGAAGTTTTACCTCATTGAAAAGATCTTCAGCACTTACAATAGATTTTATAACGGCATCATCCGGCAAGTTCGAAGAAATTGGACCATGTACAAAAGTTACCTCAGCCCCCATTCTTGATGCAGCATTCGCCATAGCTGCACCCATTTTCCCCGAACTTGGATTTGAAATAAATCGAACTGGGTCTATATGTTCACGAGTTGGTCCGGCAGTGACAAGCACTTTTTTCCCTTTCAGTGGTCCTTGAAGTTCTCCAATTATTTCACTTGATTTCTCAAGAATGGCATCAAATTCTGGTAATCTGCCAACGCCATCTAATCCACTGGCAAGAAATCCGGATTCTGGTTCCAGAACATGATACCCAAACTCCTGAACCTTTTTAAGATTCTCAGTAACGGATGGTGATTCGTACATTTCACCATCCATAGTTGGGCATATCAACAATGGGCATCGAGCGGCTAGTACAGTAGCAGTAAGCATGTTATCAGAAATGCCATTCGCAATTTTAGCAAGGCTGTTACCTGTACAAGGGGCAATCACGAATAAATCAGCCCATTCACCCCAATAAATATGTCTTGTCCACTCAGATGAATCTACGGCATCAGGGAAAATTTCGACAGCCACACTATGACCAGAAAGGGAAGCAAAGGTATCTAAACCAACAAAGCGAGTGGCTGAAGGAGTCATTGTAACTCGAACTTCGGCACCCGCTTTTTGATATTCTCTTAGTAAGAAAACAGCTTTATAAGCCGCGATTCCTCCGGTAACACCGAGAACTATGCGTTTCCCGGAGAGCATCTTTTAATCCAATTCCGGTCTACGGAAGTAGATGTCATCGTCGTGCATTTCAGAAATTGCGCGACGTGTAGCATGAGGTAATTTCTCAAAAGCTTTTGAAATCTGCTCTTGTTCTTCATTGAAAGAAAACTCGTCATCATCTTCGAAGCCTTCGAAGTATTGAAGTTTTTCGTCCAATTCTAATTTCTCCTGGGCGGCAATTTGTCGCGCACGCTTAGACATGATTACTAACAACTCGTATTTGTTGCCAGTTACTTCTTTTAATTTTTCGATGTCAAGTGTTTGAATAGACATAGATAGTTTTTTATGAATTCATAAATTTAGAAACTAGGTCTTTTATCTGAGAGTACGCCGTTTCTAAATCATCATTAATAATTATCCGATCAAATAGATCGGCATAAGTAAGTTCTTCTTTTGCCCGCTCTAATCGAAGTTCGAGGGATTCATTAGATTCCGTGCCACGATCCTCCAAGCGTTGTTTTAAGACATCGAATGAAGGTGGTTGGATGAAAATCCCAAGGCTTTCATTGCCGTAGATTTTTTTCACATTCAACGCTCCTTTTATTTCGACGTCAAGCAGAATAAAATACCCTGAATTCAGCTTTTTATCAACCTCTGAACGTAAAGTGCCGTAACGATTTCCCCCATAGAATTCTTCCCACTCAAGGAAGTCACCATTTTCGATTTGTTCATTAAATTCATTATGTGAGAGGTAATGATAATGAACGCCATCGATTTCACCTTCTCTAGGGGAGCGAGTAGTTGCTGAAACGGAAAACTTTAATTGGTCAAAATCAGCAAATAGTCGCTTTGCAATAGTGCTTTTCCCACCACCTGACGGAGATACTAATATGATAATTTTCCCTTTTTTCAAATAACTCAAGGTTTAAAATTCAAAATTTAGAATATGGATTAGCTTCATTCTTAATCTTTCAATTCCATTACTCCACATTTTGAACTTGCTCACGAATTTGTTCCAACATTTCTTTTGCTCGAACTACGTGATGTGCTATCCCGGAATCGTTTGCTTTTGAACCAATTGTATTCAACTCGCGATTAATTTCCTGGGTAAGAAAATTAAGTCTTCTACCGGCTGGTTCTGGCTGTTCTATCGCCTCAATGAAAAATTTTAGATGAGCAGCTAATCGAACAGTTTCTTCGGTGATATCCATTTTATCAGCTAAAATGGCTACTTCTAACTCAAGGCGTTCTTTATCAAGATTTTCATCTTCTACTAATTGGCTGATCCGTTCATATAATTTCTTTCGTACTTCATCGGCACGACCATCCGTTATTTCAAGAATTTGTGTTACAGACTGCTCAATATTTGATACTCTGGACATAAGATCCTCTTTCAGCTGGCCTCCTTCCTGCATACGCATTTCCATTAGCTTATCAATCGCATTACGAGTGGCTTTTAACACCAATGCCCATTTTTCTTCAATAGCCTGTTCATCTTCTTCTTCAGAAATGAATACATCTCCAAAGCTCAGGATATTCTTGATCGAAATGGGTTCTGAAATACCTGCAGCATCGCGCACTTCATTCAAAATTTTCTTGTAAGATTTAACTTTATCAACATCGACCTGGATTTTAGGTTCGGTGCTATCCTGTTGCGAGATATTTACACTCACATTAAGTTTTCCCCGCTTAATACTCTTCTGAAAAAGTTCTTTTAGTTCAAGTTCTTTTTGTTGTAATAGTTGAGGTAATCTAATCGATACGTCAAGAAATCGACTATTAAGTGTTTTAATTTCGACAGTGGCGTTGAGTCCGTTTTCAGCAGCCTCACCTCGCCCAAAGCCGGTCATTGAAATAATCATTTGGCCTGTTTGATGGAGCTATAAATAAAAATCTAAGGTAAGGAAGAAACCAATGCCATAAAAACAAAGTGGTTGGCGGATGTTAGGGTTTTAGTATCTTTGGGCCGACCATTTGCACCATGTACATTTTAGGAATTTCAGCATTTTATCACGACTCAGCTGCCTGTCTTATCAAGGATGGGAAGATTATTGCTGCGGCACAAGAAGAGCGATTCACCCGCAAAAAGCATGATGATAAATTCCCGGTGGAAGCCACTAAATTCTGTCTGGAAACAGCAGGCATTGAAATTGATGATCTATCAGCAATCGTTTTTTATGATAAGCCATTATTAAAATTTGAGCGCCTCCTGGAAACTTATCTTTCTTTTGCGCCAAGAGGAGTAAAGTCATTTATAGTGGCGATGCCGGTTTGGCTAAAAGAGAAGATGTTTCTTAAAAAGCTGATCTACGACGAATTAAAGAATGTAGGTGAATACAACAAAAAAGAAGTAAATCTACTTTTCCCCGAGCACCATTTGAGTCATGCTGCAAGCGCGTTTTATCCCTCACCATTTGAGGAAGCAGCAATCTTAACGATTGATGGAGTAGGAGAGTGGGCAACTGCTTCGATTTGTCACGGAAAAGGGAAAGAAATCGAACTTTTAAGAGAGCTTAAATTCCCGCACTCACTCGGGTTATTATACTCTGCATTTACGTACTACTTAGGGTTTAAAGTGAATTCTGGCGAATACAAACTTATGGGATTGGCTCCCTATGGGAATCCAGATTCAAAATTAGTTGGGGAGTATATCGAGAAGATAAAATCAGAAATGATCGATATTCGAGATGACGGATCGATTTGGCATAATCAAAAGTACTTTGATTATGCCACCGGTTTACGAATGACCAACGAGCGAAAATGGGAAGAACTTTTGGGTTTTTCTCGAAGGGAAGGAGAAGGCGAACTTGAACAGCATGAGGCAGATCTGGCTTTGGCCATTCAAAAAGTGACGGAAGAAATTGTCATAAAAATGGCAAAAACAGCAAAAGAATTAACCGGAGCTAAAGCAATATGTTTGGCAGGTGGAGTTGCTTTGAATTGTGTTGCGAATGGAAAGCTCCAAAATGAAGCGATTTTTGAGGAGGTTTACATCCAGCCGGCTGCAGGCGATGCTGGTGGATCGGTTGGAGGGGCGTTAGCTGCTCATCATATTTATTTCGACAAAGATCGAACTATTGAAAAACCGGATTCCATGTGCGGAGGATACTTAGGTCCGGAATTTCATCCAATTGATGTACAGCGAAGTTTAAAGAAGTACCGAGCTGAGTACACTGAGTTTAACGGTGATGATTTATATCCAAAAGTCGCCGAATTGTTAGATGACGGTAATGTGGTAGGATGGTTCCAGGGTAGAATGGAATTTGGTCCAAGGGCACTAGGTGCAAGAAGCATCATTGCCGATCCGCGAAGAGTGGATATGCAGAAAAAGTTGAATCTGAAGATAAAATATCGCGAATCGTTTAGACCATTTGCACCGTCTGTGTTAGCAGAACACGCCTCCGATTATTTCAAGTTAGCATCGGACTCGCCGTACATGTTGTTGGTTCAACCCGTGGTTGAATCAAGGCGTGAAGAACTTCCAAAAGGATATAATTCTATGCCTTTAAGAAAGAAACTAGCTGTGAAAAGATCTGATTTACCAGCCATCACACACATCGATTTCTCAGCTCGAGTTCAGACGGTTCATAAAGAAACGAATCCGAGATATTGGGCGATGATCAATGCATTTAAAGAGCGAACGGGATATGGTTTGGTGGTAAACACGAGTTTCAACGTTCGTGGTGAACCCATTGTTTGTACTCCTGATGATGCATATCGCTGTTTTATGAATACTGAAATGGATTATTTGGTGATCGGTGATTATGTTTTTGCCAAAGAAGATCAACCCGAATGGGATAAGAACATTGAATTTGATAAAGATTGATTTATAGCAGGCACAAAGTGACAGAGGTACAGAGTTACCTTATTAACCAACACCGTTGTCATGCTGAACTTGATTCAGCATCTGTGGATGCTCAAATATTAAATAATTGAAATGGATTTACTTAAAGATTTATGGGGCTTTATGAAAGAACGTAAGAAGTTCTGGCTAGCTCCTGTGATTATTGTTTTGTTACTTCTTGGATTTTTAATTGTGATTGGCGGCGGGTCTTCCATAGCACCATTCATTTATACCTTATTCTAAAATCAGATGCTTCCAGAACGCAATTACAATTTTATAAAAACCGATCCCGAAACACCAAAAACACAGTTGGTGATTGTGGTCGGTCTGTTAGTTATTGCTGCGATTTTGGATAATGAATACATCGCGTATGCTTCATTAATCATTGGATTGGTTTGCTTGATCATTCCACCAGCTGGACATGGCTTAGTCTGGGGATGGTATAAACTGGCTATCATTCTTTCGAGGATTGTAAACCCCGTTGTTCTTGGGCTACTTTATTTCCTTTTCATTACTCCAATAGCGTTGATGTTCAGACTTTTCGGGAATGATCCTTTAGCCCTCAAAAAGCCAAGAGGGAGTCTTTTCGAGTATCACGAAAAAACTTACAAAGCGAAGGATTTAGAAAATCCCTGGTAGGCTACTACGCCAAAGGCGTGGAATTATTAATTATGAATGTTTGAATTCTGTATGGGTTTAGAATTCGAAAAATATCTGAGGATGATCCCGCGATCCCGAATTGACAGGTTTTTAATTTCTTAATTGATAATTCTTAATTATCCAGCAACCTGCGATGATAATTGATCTGACCTAAGTGATAGGTCATATGGCTGTAAAGGTGAAGAAAGAACCAGCCTATTTTTATCGTTTCACCATAAAACTGCAGCGGATAATCTTTATCCAGATCAGCATCATTCATTCCAGCCAAAGTCTCGGTTACTGATTTTTCCGCAGCCTCTAAATCATCCAACAAATCTTGCCGACTTACTTTCCCACTGAATTCAAAGTCACGATCTCTCTTGTAACCGGTATCACCTAAAATTGCTCCAAAGAAATGCTGTAGGTTTCCGGAAATGTGTAAGCTGAGATTCCCTGCGCTGTTGTTTATGCCTTCTGCAGTTACCCAAAGTGCCTCTTCCGAAGAATAAGATGTGAGTTCTTCTTTTACTTTGGTAAGGTCACGTGAAAATAGTTGAGAAAGGTGTCGGGTAGTCATTATTTGATCTGATTTGAGTTGGGTCATTTCATGAATTGACCTTACTGTTCATATAGTTTAATAGTTTCGATGAATTTATCAACTAGGTCATTCTGAGGCTATCACGAGTTAAGTCGGGATAGAATCTAATCGAATATGCGGCAAGATCCTTCTCCCGACAGCTGTTGGGATCAGGATTACGGCTTATTCCGAAACCTCTTCAAACTTTTTAAGACTTACCGCATTTGTGCAGTATCGTAATCCAGAGGGTTCGGGACCATCCGGAAAAACATGACCTAAATGTGCGTCGCAGGTGTTGCAAAGGATTTCAACCCGGGTCATGCCATGAGTGTAATCGGCTTCGTACGAAACAGCGTTTTCTTTGATAGGTTGATCGAAAGAAGGCCAGCCGGTTCCACTTTCGAATTTTGTGGCTGAATCGAAAAGGAGGGTGCCACAGCAAACACATTCATATTTACCGGGTTCAAATCGGCTACACATAGCTGATGAAAATGGTCGTTCGGTTCCTTTTAAACGGGTGATTGCATATTCCTCATCCGTAAGTTGAGCTTTCCATTCATCCGGAGTTTTTTCTACTCGTTTATCCGGTTCGGGGTTTCCGTTTCTGGCAAATTTTAATACGTCAATCCACTTTAGCATATCTTTTTCCAATAATGTTGTCATGCTGAACCTTGTGCTGAACTAGATTCAGTATTGATTCAGCATCTGTAAAAATTGAAAGAAATTCTATTTAAATTCCAGATCAAAGCACCACAGACCCTAAATCGAGTTCAGTGTGACGTCGGTTAGTTATTTCAATAAATTCAAAATTCGGTTTGCAAAGGCATTCGCTGATTCTGGTGATTTCCCTTCAGAGTAAATCCGAACAATAGGCTCAGTATTCGATTTTCTTAAATGAACCCAGCCTTCATCAAAATCTACTTTTACTCCGTCAATGGTGATGGGATTTAAACTTTCATACCTCGAACGAACCAATTCAAGTACTTCATTGGCATCTTTTCCAAGTTCATTGAGCTGGATTTTATTTTTGCTCATATAGAAGTCTGTGAATTCAGCTCTGAGTTCAGAGGAACTTATTTTCTTCTCAGCCAGATGTTGGAGAACACAAGCAATTCCGATAAGAGCATCACGTCCGTAATGTAGATCTGGAACTATAATTCCTCCTGAACCTTCGCCTCCAACGACAGCTTCAACTTCCTGCATTTTTTTCACCACATTGATTTCACCCACTTTAGAGCGATGGCAAATTTGACCATACTTCTCGGTCACTTCATCTGCAATTCGGGAAGAGGATAAATTTGTAGCAGTAGGTCCAGGATTCTTAGAGAGAATAAAATCAAAAACGGTAGCCTGAGTGTATTCTTCTCCAAATAATTTACCTTTATTATCAACGAGAGCAAGTCGATCAGCATCAGGATCGGTTACAACTCCTAAATCTGCTTTCGTTTCTTTAACCAGAGTACAAATTTCAGTTAAATGTTCAGGAAGTGGTTCAGGATTATGAGGGAAAATCCCATTTGGCTCACAGTGGATTTTATGTATCGTTTCCACACCTAATGCAGTCAACAATTTTGGAACTGCGATTGATCCAGCACCATTTACAGCATCTACAGCCACAGCAAGTTTGGCAGATTTAATCATATCGACATCAATAAAATCCAGTTCAAGGATTTTGCTGATATGATGGTCTATCAATGTATGATCTTCGCACTCAACTCCAATCTTATCATAGTTTTGATAATTGAAGTCGCCAGTTTCGTTGATAAGAAGCATTTCAGCGCCTTGCTGAGCATCCATAAACTCGCTGGTATCGTTCAACAATTTCAATGCATTCCATTCTGCAGGGTTATGACTAGCAGAAATTATAATACCTCCTGCTGCTTTGTACTTCAAAACACCCATGGCGACCGTTGGAGTTGGAACAATTCCAACTCTGACAACATCACAACCAACACTCATCAAGGTTGAGGCAACTATATCTTCACACAACTTTCCGGTTGTTCTACTATCTCGTCCTAACACAACGGTTCCGCCTTTTACCCATGTTCCATAGGCAGCCGTAAATCGTGCAAGATTTTCTGGGGTTAGATCAATTCCAAAAATACCCCGAATACCAGAGACGGATACCATTAGTGCCATAATCAGCGATTTAAAATATTTTCGAGTTGTTGAATCCAGGCTTCATTACCCGGGAATCTAGGACTTTGGTTTCGAACTATGAGTGCAATTTCAAGGGCTTTTTCAAATTGCTGATCGATGCCATAAGCGCCTGAAAGATTATAGAGCATTTGAGAATCTCTTGGATTGATACTTCTAGAAATTTCCAGTAGGCGAATTCCTTCTTTTGCATTTCCCTTTTGCACTTCAATCGCACCAAGCATTTTGGTAATGAATGCATCGTTTGGATTTATTTCATAGGCAGATCTGAGTAGGGGTTCAGCATTTGCAAAATCGTTTCTATCCAAAAGTGCGCGTGCAGCAAAAACATATGGTGAGTCGTTCCATGGTTGATTTCTGGCAAGACTCAAATATTCCATAATTGCTTTATCTGTTTCACCTTCAAGCTCGTAAAAGCCTGCAAGTTCCACTTTACCCTCGTCCCAGTTAAGTCCAGCATGAACCGTTCGGAATGCCAGGCTGTCTGCTTTGGAAATAGTTCGATAGGATTGTTCGTAGGGTTCGGGTTTTTCACCAAGAACGAAAGGAAATCCTTGTTTTAACACCCGAATTCTGTGATAGGCTACCCGATGATCAAACTCTGTGAAATACATATCATCAAAATAATCGTCTAAGTTTTGAGGTAGGCTGTTTTGATCAATCTGTAGATAGTCTAGCAAGGATGCAGCATAAGACTTTCCGATAATGAAGTAGCCTCTCTGATTAGGATGTAGATGTTCTAGCATCAATTCAAAACCGATGATTCCATCCTGTGTAACATCGACCATATTCTCTTCAACAGGTACATAGAAGACGTTTTCGTTTTGTTCTGTAGTAGATTTAATAATGGTGTTGATCTCGGAAGGAGCTCGAAATTTTAATCCGTCTAAATCCCTCGCTGCCGTGAATAATTCAAGAGCATTATCGTAATCTTGAGAATTATAAGCCTGAGTTGCTTCATCAAAAGTTTGTTGTGCCGAAGGTTGATTACCATCAGGGATATCCACAAAAGGTGGATGATCTTTTAAATTACTGGCTACACTACCAATGAACACAGGAATTCCCTCATCCTGATACTTCTTAATAATAGCGTTCAAGTTGCTTTGAAACTGAATCATCGCAAGCTCATGTTTAGAGCTTCCTAATTCGATGGATCGTGAATCCACAATCCGTTCCATTAATGTTGCCGTTTCATCATACTCAGTATTTCCAAAAGTTGTTGAAAACCATTTTCCGGAATCAACAATGATGGACCGGAGAAATAAAAAGGTTTTCAGACGCTGAAGTTTAAGATAAAAACGAACAAAACCCGGAAATCCACCCAGATTTTCATTAGAGCCAACCCCAAGGGCACCATAGAATTCATTATGACCTGCATAAATAAGGATGGCATCAGGATCCTGAGCTATTATTTCATCCACCTGATCAAACAAGGTGTACGAATTGATAGCAGAAATGCCCACGTTTACAACTTCTACATGACGATCAGGTAAAGCATCTTGCAACACATCATTCACAACTCGAGAATAGGTTCCATTAAATCCATAGGGGTATCCTGCCGCAGAAGATCCACCCATTGCAAAGATCCGAAACCCATTTTCGGGTTTGTCTGCTAAGAAAACATCGGTTGATGGAGAAGGAACCGTGTTTGTGTAAAAGAAGTAACGTGAAGCAAAGTTAGGGTTTGGTATCAAATATTCTTTAGTTGGGATACCCGGATCTACGAAAAGTGCATTATTTCCTTTGTATTCCCCGAATCTTAAACCAACTTCCAGAATCACAAAAAAAAGGATCGGAATTGAAAAGGTAATTATATAAAAAAGGGTTTTTTTCTGCGCTGATAATTCCTTGGGTGGACTTTTTTGCTTCTTTTTGGCCATAAACTAGCGTGGAATCCAGGGGGTATCTTCTTTACCTGATTTGAAATTTTCGTACCTGCCAAGCATAAACAAAAAGTCGGAAAGTCGGTTTAAATATTTTACCGTCAATTCAGAGATATCTTCTTCAGCAGAACAAGCGACAGTTAAACGTTCTGCACGGCGGCAAACAGTTCTGGCATGATGTATAGAAGCTGCCGCTGAAGTACCACCGGGTAAAATGAAGTTCTTTAATTGTGGAAGCTCTTCATCCATTTTATCGATTAACTCTTCTAGAAAAGTAATTTCCGCATCAGAGATTCGGTCAATTCGAACTTCTCTATTTTCCGGAGTAGCCAAATCTGCCCCTAACACAAATAATTGGTGCTGAACTGTATTTAGCCAATTATCGATTTGAGTATGGACATTAAATGATCGAACAACACCAAGAATGGAATTAAGTTCATCAACGGTGCCATATGATTCAATTCGAATTGCTGATTTTGAAACGGTTTGTCCACCAAATAATGATGTGTTTCCGCTGTCGCCTTTTTTAGTATAAATTTTCATGCTATCTGATTCCTTTAACCTCTTCTAAAGGCATTGAAAAAGATAAATAATGTTTGAGCGTTCCAAGGAGTCGAATTGAATATCACGCGGAGCAACTTGCTCCACCCAACACACAAAATTGTGCGCAATATGGATGATTTAAATACACTCTTTGAAAAGATTCTTTAAGTGTTGTCCCGAGTTCAAAAGCATCATCATAGGCAATTAGCGTACAAGGAAGAACAACAGGTTGGTTCGAGCCTTTCCTTTTAACGACCATTCTCTCAGAAGCACACATTTGTTGATGAGGATGCACGCCTAAAATATCCCAGCAAGCAGTAGTTATTTCTGGGACGTCTTTTGTTGTAGACATTTCAGGGAAGATCACTATGTTAGATCCATCTGCCACAAATAAATCAATTTTATAAGACTCTAGTGTTGATTGGTACCCTAATAATGCATCTGAAACAGATTCTTTCGCTAATGAGCGACCGGCAATACTAACTTGAAATCCATTATCTACAAGTTTCTTAGATGTATTCAATGTGCGTTCAAATGTCTTTGGGCCTCTTTCTACTTCATGAATTTCAGCAGTATAATGGTCAAGGGAAACTCGCAGAAAGAGTTTATTAGGGTACTTAGTGTTCAATCCAATTAATTCGTCCATGTATCGATCGATTGCACGATATGCATTGGTAAGTACCAGTACTTCAAAGCCTCTTTCTAAACACAGAGTAAGAATTGGAAGCATCTCTTTATTTAGGAAGGGTTCTCCACCTGTGAATGAGATTTTACTGGTTCCTATGTTTAATTCATCAATTTCATCTAAATATTGGCGAACTTCACTCAGTGAAATAAATAGTAGCTCGTCATTAGTAGGAGATGATTCTATATAGCAGTTCTGGCACTGAAGATTACATCTGGTACCCGTATTAAACCATAAATTCTCAAGTTTTACCAAATCCACAAAGGCACGATCTTCGCCTTTGCCGGTGATTTTTTCCTCTACAAATTTTCCACGAGATGCAAAATTCTCTGCAATTTCGAGCTCTTTCAAAAGCATGTATTATTCCCTTAGGTTATTCAATTAAAGGTGGATGAGGATAATCAATACCAACAATCAATTCATCACAAAAGTATACCCGATCTTTTCAAAATTAATTCCTAAATAAGCTAAGCGACTGAGAGCATAAATGAGATTTTCTTCATGCTCAATTGGACAGGCAAAAGTTTTCGAAACGTTTTCAAAAAATTGAGCACTCTCTTCTATCAAATTAAAACTGCAAACCAGGGGCTGGATTTCTTTTTCTTGATAATAGTGATACATGATTTGAACTCTAAGTACCTTACGGATGGCTGAAATTTGAGCATTTTGTATGCACCCTTTTGCTGTTTCCCCATAAGCCTCAATCAAACCGGCTTTTCCCAATTTTGTGCCCCCATAATAACGCACAACATCGATACCACAATTAACTAATTCGGCCGATCTCATAGCGTTGAGAATGGGTAAACCAGCTGAACCCGAGGGTTCACCATCATCATTATTGAACTCAATTAATTCATTTTCTAGCACACGATATGCGATGCAATGATGGGTAGCATCCGAATACTTGTTTTTTAGCTCGTGAAGCTGCTCTTCAAATTCATTAGAAGATGAGCAAGGAAACAAAAATCCGTAAAATTTTGAGCCTCTTTCCTTAAGAGTAAAATCAGTTTTTGTTCTTATAGAATTCATTACGAAAATTGTATGAATTAAAGCATAAAAAAACCGAACAAATCTGCCTAATTCTTACGCTTATTTAGTCTCATTCTATCTTGTTATTCGAAGTAGAAAGTTCGATTTTCAATACGAATTTGAATCGTCAAAAGTCGGTTCAAACGCATCTTAATCAAACATTTTAATAGATATGCCATCTTTTATAAAAGCGATTAATTCGCAAGTTGGACGCAAATACATGACCGGGCTTACCGGTATTGGTTTGATGTTATTTCTGCTTGGGCATTTAGGAGGAAACTTAAGCATTTTCGGGACTGCAGAAGCGTTTAACATCTACACAGAAACATTGATGAGTTTAGGGCCACTTTTATATGTTATTGAAGCCGGTCTTGCCTTCTTCTTCTTGTATCATACAATTTTAGGGGTTTCAATCTGGCTAAATAAAAGAAAAGCCAGACCAGATAGCTACGATACCTATAAAACCAGGGGTGGAGCCAGTCATCAGTCTTTAGCTTCAAAAAGTATGATTTACACAGGCTCAATCATTTTGATTTTTCTAGTACTTCATATCATTCATTTCAAGTTTGGCGCAGATTACACGATTACATTGGAATCAGGGCAAGAAGTTCGTGATTTGAGACGATTAGTAATTGAAGAGTTTCAAAAACCAGGAATTGTAGCTGCTTATGTTGGAGTACTTGCACTTGCTATTTTGCATTTATCTCACGGTTTTTGGAGTGCATTCACCTCGCTTGGCATGAAACATGGCGAAACCTCAAAGAAAGTGCAGAGTTTTGCATACCTATTTGCCATTGTGTTGATGTTGGCATTCATCTTTATCCCGCTGTACATATTCATTACCGGCGGTCAAGGTTCACTAATCTCATATTAGGAGAAGAGGAATGAAATTAGATTCTAAAGTACCTGCAGGACCACTGGAGCAAAAGTGGGAAAAGCATAAAAAGGAAATGAAGCTTGTGGCGCCTAATAATCGTCGCAAATATGAAATTATCATGGTGGGAACCGGTTTAGCCGGCGGTGCCGGTGCAGCCAGCCTTGCCGAAATGGGCTATAAAGTAAAAGCTTTTTGTATTCAGGATTCGGCTCGTCGAGCGCATTCCATCGCAGCTCAGGGCGGTATCAATGCGGCAAAAAACTACCCAAATGATGGGGATAGCATTTACCGACTATTTTATGATACGATCAAAGGTGGCGATTACAGATCTCGCGAGGCAAATGTTTATCGATTAGCAGAAGTCTCGAATTCAATCATTGATCAGGCCGTTGCTCAAGGGGTTCCTTTTGCGCGCGAATATTCGGGCTTATTAGCAAACCGTTCATTTGGTGGAGCTCAGGTATCCAGAACATTTTATGCACGTGGCCAAACAGGTCAGCAGCTGTTATTAGGTGCTTATCAAGCAATGATGCGCCAGGTTGAACTCGGTGGAATTGAGTACTACCCTCGTACTGAAATGTTGGATGTAGTTATCATCGATGGCGTTGCTCGAGGGATTATAACGAGAGATTTAGTTACGGGTGAAATTCAACGTCATGAAGCGGATGCTGTAATTCTGTCGACTGGTGGATACGGAAACGTATTTTATCTATCAACAAATGCAAAGAATTCGAATGTGACAGCAGCCTGGAGAGCACACAGAAAAGGTGCACTTTTTGCAAACCCAAGTTTTGTACAGGTTCACCCAACATGTATCCCCGTTTCTGGTGATTATCAGTCTAAACTTACGCTAATGAGTGAGAGTTTAAGAAATGATGGTCGCGTTTGGGTGCCTCGTAAGAAAGGGGATGATCGTCATCCAAATGATATACCAGAAGATGAGCGGTACTATTATCTGGAAGAACGCTATCCAAGCTTTGGTAACCTGGTTCCTCGTGATGTAGCTTCTCGTAATGCCAAAATGGTGTGCGACGAAGGATTGGGAGTGGGAGAAACAGGTCTTGCAGTGTATCTCGATTTCCGTGATGCAATTAAGCGTGATGGAATGGACACGATAAGTGCAAAGTATGGAAACCTGTTCGATATGTATGAAAATATCGCAGGTGAAAATCCATATAAGCAACCAATGCGCATCTTCCCGGCAGTTCATTACACTATGGGCGGACTTTGGGTAGATTACAACCTGATGACAAACATCCCTGGATTGTTCGCAGCAGGTGAAGCAAACTTCTCTGATCACGGTGCAAACCGATTAGGCGCCTCCGCCTTAATGCAAGGTTTATCAGATGGATATTTTGTACTTCCGGCAACGATTGGTAATTATCTTGCCGATGTGAAACCTGGAACTCGATATGGCACCAATCATGAAGAGTTTGATAAAGCTGCTAAGAAAGCACAGGACGACATCGACAAGTTGCTAGCCATCAAAGGAAAAAGAACAATTATTGATTTCCACCGATCGCTAGGCAAGATTGTATGGGACAAAATCGGTATATCCAGAAATAAAGAAGATCTCGAAACTGCTATCAAAGAGATTCAGGCACTTCGAGAAGAATTCTGGAGTAATGTGTATGTACCAGGCGAGAAGAACAACTATAACAAATACCTCGAGTTTGCATTCCGAGTGGCTGATTTCTTCGAATTGGCAGAACTAATGGCTCAGGATGCACTTGATCGTGGGGAATCGTGTGGATGTCATCTTCGTGATGAATTCCAAACTGAAGATGGCGAAGCACTTAGAAATGATAAAGACTACGCCTACGTATCAGCCTGGGAGTTTAAAGGTGTGAATGGCAAGTTGGATACAAAACTCCACAAAGAGCCTCTTAATTTTGAATTTGTTGAACTGAAACAACGTAGCTACAAATAAGACAGGAAATTATTATGAGTAAAAACTTCACAGTTCATTTAAAGTATTGGAAACAGGCCGGACCTAAGGCCAAAGGGTATTTCGAAGAAAAGTCGCTCGATACAGTGAACGAGCATATGTCTTTTTTAGAGATGCTCGATGTTCTCAACGAAGAGTTACAGCTCGAAGGAAAAGATCCTGTTGAATTCGATTACGATTGTCGCGAAGGTATTTGTGGATCTTGTAATCTCGTCATCAACGGTCAGGCACATGGACCAAAACAAGGTACTGCTTGTTGTCAGGTTCATATGCGTAACTATAAAGATGGTGATAAAATCACGATTGAGCCGCCACGTGCTGCTGCCTTTCCGGTGATTAAAGATTTAGTTGTAGATCGTTCTGCTTTTGATCGCATTATAGAGTCTGGTGGATATGTATCCGTAAAAACTGGTTCTGCTCAGGAAGCTAATGCGCGACCCATTGAGAAAGTAAAATCAGATTTAGCTTTTGATTATGCCGCTTGCATTGGTTGTGGTGCTTGTGTGGCAGCTTGTCCGAATGCCTCTGCTTCTCTGTTTACAGGCGCCAAAATTTCTCATCTAGCAAATCTTCCTCAAGGGGATGTTGAGAGAAATAGACGTGTGGTGAACATGGTAGAGCAAATGGAAACGGAAGGCTTTGGAGATTGCTCAAACTTTGGTGAGTGCGAAGCGGTATGCCCGGCTGAGATTTCAATTTCTGCAATTGCTGAAATGCGAAAAGATTACGCTAGAGCAGTATTTAGCTAATATTTTATTGTCTTCATAAAATAAAAGCCACCTCGATAACGGGGTGGCTTTTTTTATTACACGTCCTCAAGATTATAGAGTACGAATTGTAACTCTTATTACTTGATTGGTCATCGGATAGGTATATTCATCATTGACAATGCGAATCGTTTGATCAGCATCAACCGGACCCATATTTGCACCCGGTTGTCTAGGTGCTTGATATCCTCCAATACCAGGTTCCTGATTTAACTCAGACCCTGCATCCCATAATCGTATCATATCTGTAAGATCACCTGAAATAGGGTTTCCATTATCAAAAAGATTAATTCCTGAATTGGATGCTGCGTAAAACAAGTCGTTTGATTGGATGAACATGGTTGCGAAATTCAGAAAATCACCGTCTTGCGCACTAAAAGTAAATTGATAAGAAGCTCCTGGTCCAATTGGCCCATTTGATGAAGCTCCAACCGGTTGAGCGAAAACGCCACTTTCACTAACGTTATCTTCGGAAGAAAGAGCAGCAGCCAGTTGATCAGTTGCCCCGTCTTCAGCTACTCCTTCAATTCCATTATCAGGAAAGTTAGAACCTGAAGTGAAAATTGGGTTTTCACCTGAATAAACGGCAAATACACCTGGTGCAAGTGGGATTGTTATTCCGGTATCTGAAGAAAGGTTTGATTCCAGGTCGCCAAAGCTTCCATCTTCGGCAACTCCTTCGAGACCTAGACCTGCATCAGGTTGACCCACGGTGAATAACGCTCCGGTTTCAGAGGAGGAATGAACTGCAAAAACTCCTGGAGCTAAAGGCACAGCAACTGCCCCACTAGAAGTTTGCAAAGTTGAAGCTGTAGAAACGTTCTCGATTCTTACTCTAAATCCATAGGCAGAGGTTGAGCTCAGGGTAACTCGAAGCACATCAGAGGTTTGAGGAAGGGAAGAATCAGTAATTAATCGGACCGTATTATCAGGGTCGGCATCACCGGAATTTGCACCTGGTTGTCTTGGAGCTTGATTCATTCCCTCGCCAGGGGCTTCATCGATCTCGGTTCCCGCGTCATAAAGGTTGATCATAGATGTAATATCACCAGTAATTTGAGATCCGTCGGAATTGAATAACTCAATTCCTGATTCATCGGGGGCATAAAACCAGTCGTTCGACTGTACAAACATGGTTGCAAATGTTAATCTCGAACCAACAGGAGCCGTAAATTCGAATTCATAAGCACCACCAGGACCGATAGGGCCAGGATCTGAACTTCCTACTGGTACAGCGAATGATCCGCTTTTTATGAGGCTAAATTCTGATCCAATATTCTCGATGGTAACTTCAAAATCAGCTTCTATTGCAGGTTCTTCGTTACTATCGCTACAAGCCGTGAACGTGATTAATACTGTAAATACTAATAAGAGGGGGTTTTTAATAAGTGATGTTTTCATTGATTTTATAGTTGTTGATTTGATTTGATCTATGTTAAAACATCAAGCTCAGTCAACTATCACAGTTCAATCACGAAACTCTAAAGATTTTCTCAACGATTATTACTTCAGATTCTATCTAAAACAATCAGGGAGGAAGTTATAAATCCCAAATTTTATCACTTTATCCAAAATTGCTTACATTAATTCATCGCTAAAAGGGGCAGTTATGCGATTAAAATATCATCTTGAAATAACTTGGCTATGATAAATATCAATCCCAAAAAAGTTGGACTAATAGCACTATTTACAATAGTTCTTCCATTAATCGCGGCATTTATATTTTTTACTCGATTTAATTTTGTTCCGGTGCAGTTAACCATTGGTGAGTGTAGAATGGACTATACAGCAAAGCCTACCTATGAGGATAGATTAAGTCCTCTTGAAAGTCTTGATTTTAAGATTAAAGGTTGGGATATGTTGATTTGTTATGGTCAGCCCTCTCTGAAAGGTAGAAATATGATTGGTGATAGGATCGCTTACGACGAGCCGTGGAGATTTGGAGCCAATGAACCTACAAGATTGTATACAACTGCAGATCTTGAAATTGGAGGAGTATTTGTTCCTAAAGGCCGATACAGTTTATATGCAGTTCCGGGAAGATTCGAATGGGAAATATTTATAAATAAATCTATTTCACATTGGGGTAACGATATCTCGGCAGAAGTTCAAAGCAAAAACCTGGGTAGTTTCAAAGTTGCACCGGGCTATCAATTGCAGAAAGTTGAAGCTATGACATTTTCTACAGAAGACCCTGAATTAGAAAGCAATGAATTAATGATTTATTTCGAGTGGGAAAATACCATACTCGAAATCCCTTTTATCAATTTAGAAGAAAAGGATAAAGTTGATCGTAGCTTAAAAGGATTGATTAAACAATATTCTGATGAAGCAGAAGAATCGAAAGACAAAGTAGATCCTATCCTTGAAGTTCCAAATAACTAAATAATCATTGGATTCTATCCAATCAATGATTGTACTAGTACATCCAAATCTGCTTTTGTGTTATAGATGTTTGGTGAAATTCTAATACAATCTCCGCGATAGGAAACAAAAACGTTCGCATCAGAAAGCCTGATTTTAGCTTCCTCCATCGACATAGTTTCAGGTAATCTGATGCCAAATAAATTAGAGGCTCTATAATCAGATTCCTCAATCCAGAATCCATGTTTAACTAGCTTTTTCGATGCCTCTTTAACCAAATCATCACAGTAGCTTTGGATGTTCTCTGCTCCCAATTTGTTTAAAACTCTCAGACCTTCAAGCAGCATTGGGACTAGGATAAAATTACTGTGCTCACCAACTTCATAACGTAAACTTTTTGGTTGATAGCGCTCATTATATTTCACCAGGTTGGCAAAGTTTTCACTTTCAAATCGATTGATCCAGTTTTCTTCGATAGGTCTTCCGTTATCAAAAGCTGGTCCATAGTACGCCATTCCAATACTATATGGACCCATCATCGACTTGTAACCAGCAGCAATTAGAGCATCAGGTTGATATTTCTGCATATCAAAAGGAAGAGCTCCAATTGTTTGGGTTCCATCAATGATCAGCCAGGCACCAACCTCTTTTGTTTTTTTGCGGATTGATACTAAATCGAATAAAGTTCCATCTGCCCAATGAATATGTCCACAAGCTACCATTTTTGTTTTTTTGTTGATGGCATCCAGGATCAATGCATTCCATTTCTTTCCTCTATGTTCACGTGTCTCCGGCGCATTGATGGTTTTAATGATAGCACCAGAATCATTAGCGATCGTCATCCACGGATAAACATTGCTTGGAAATTGCTCATCAACAACAATGATTTCATCACCGGCTTTCAGCTCCAAATTATTAGCGACATTGGCCATTCCGTATGAAACGCTTGGGATAATCACCATTCGATTAGGCTCATCGCAATTGATCAGTTTCCCAAATTCCTTTCTTAACTCATCGCTCTCTGTAAAAAAATCATCACCTAAAACATGATTGGGTTGAAGCTTTCGTCGGATACCTGCTATTCCAGCTGCTTCGACCGATTTCATCAAAGGTGATATATAGGCACAATTGAGATAGGTTACTTTTGGATCGAGATTAAATAGGTGCTTTTGAGACTGCATTTATTAAGGTCTTTGCGAGGAGAAAAAGTCCAGTTAAAGGTAATGAGGAAAATCGACGAAGCAATTTAAGAGTTAGTACTCGATTCGTCGAATGCATTAAGTCCACATTTTGATAAAAAAACTCAGCACAATGACTAGTAGTAAGCACGTTTCTTTTCAGCCTTCAAAAATCTTGAAGGTGTGGAGTCTCACATATCCGAAGCCAATTCTGGATTAATACCCAGAAGACTGATCCTATGGAAATCAGAATCCAATTTTAAGAGGCTTATTATCTCTTATTGGTATCTCAAATTCGTTGAGTAAATCTTTAAACTCAGATTTTGAAATTCCTAGTGTAGCTGCGCCTTCACGCAACGATAGTTTCCCTCTTTTGTAAAATCTGGTGACCAATACTTCCAGTGCTTCATCACTGCTAACTCTGCGTTTATACGATATTTCATATGCACCAGAGACCATACTTAAATAAACAAAAGCCGGATATAAATTACCTGAAATTTACTGGCTAAATAGTTAAGCACTAATTACTTAAAACATTAAACTAGCGCAAAAAACGATGGTTTAATGTAGAATTAGTTAAAGAAAATACTGTGCTCGAGTTCTATGTTTGATAAGTAGGAATTCACGTCAAAAATCGAAACAGCCTCGGAGAATCATTCACATACTCAAAGCTGAAGTTTTTGGCCTTCATACGTTCAATAAGAGGATCTAAGTCTTCTTTGTGCTTCAATTCAACCCCAATAAGAGCCGGACCTAATTCACGGTTGGTTTTCTTGGAATACTCGAAGTAGGTGATGTCATCATCGGGGCCAAGTACATCTTTCAGAAATTCAAGAAGGGCACCTGAACGTTGAGGGAAATCAACAATGAAGAAATGCTTCAAGCCTTCATACATCAAAAAACGTTCTTTGATTTCAGCTGTTCGTGTGATGTCATTGTTACTACCTGAAACAACACTGACGACAGTTTTACCTTTCAATTCATCCTTTAGAACTTCAAGAGCACTCAATGATAATGCTCCAGCCGGTTCAACAACGATTGCTTGCTCGTTATACATTTTCAGGATAGTGCCACAAATCATGCCTTCAGGAATAGTAATAACTCGATCCAATACTTCCCTACAAATTTCAAATGTGATATCGCCAACACGTTTAACTGCTGCGCCATCAACAAATTTATCGATCTTCGGTAGGGTGATGATTTCACCAAGTTCAATTGATTTCTTCATCGCTGGAGCGCCTTCCGGCTCTATTCCAATTATTATTGTATCCGGGGAAGCAGCTTTGAAATATGATCCAACTCCAGCGGAAAGTCCGCCCCCACCAACCGGAACTAACAAATAATCAATATGGATGGGCATATCATCGAGAATCTCTTTTCCAACTGTTCCCTGTCCGGCAATTATTTTAGGATCATTAAAAGGAGGGATAAAAGCAGCTCCTTTATTCTTACAGAATTCTTTTGCTTTTGCGAATGAATCATCGAAAGTATCACCTTCAAGAACAACATCGACAAAGCTTTTCCCGAACATTTTCACTTGATTCACTTTCTGCTCCGGAGTTGTTGTAGGCATAAAAATGGTACCCTGAATTTGCTTGCGATAGCAAGAGAGCGCAACTCCTTGCGCATGGTTTCCGGCACTCGCACATACCACACCGTTTGCCAGAGCTTCATTTGAAAGACTATTTATTTTATTGAAGGCTCCTCGAATTTTATAAGATCGAACCACCTGAAGGTCTTCTCGTTTCAGCCAGATATCAGCGTGATATTCTTCAGTAAGTTGAAAATTTTGCTGCAAGGGGGTATGCTGTGCAATTCCCTGCAGGGTAATTGCCGCATCCAGAATTTCTTCGACGGAAATTAATTTTGATTCGATCGAATCTGCCATAAGTACCTAAACAATGAGTGAGATGCAGAATATAGGTCTTTTGAACGAACATTGAAGAAGAACCTTGAACATTCGTTTATGTTCTATTTATTACTTTTAGCCGTCATCAAAAAGATATAATCTCCTTTACAATATGTTGATTCGATCAGTTAATAGAGAAGACTTAGAAATAATTTGTGCATTGAATGAGTCTGTATTACCTCATGTAAATAGCATTCCAATCTCGGATTTTGAGATGTTTATGCAGATTTCATCCTTCTTTATTGTCGCTGAAAAGGAGGATAAAATCGTTGCTTTTTTGATCGTGCTGGGACCTGGTAAAATGTATGATAGCGAGAACTACCTATATTTTTCGAAAAACTATAATAGTTTCGATTATGTAGACCGTATTGTTGTTGGGGATAACTTTCGTGGAAATGGAATTGGCAAAGCTTTGTATAAATTCCTGATCGAGCACTCGCAAGAAGAGAGGATCACTTGCGAAGTGAATCTGGATCCACCCAATCCGGGATCAATACTATTCCATAAGAAAATGGGTTTTGTAGAAGTTGGACAGCAACATTCAGAAGGCGGAAAGAAATGGGTTAGATTGATGAGTCGAGAAAAAGAATCAATTCAATAATAACTTTCACATTATCTTAACGCTTTCATTGTATATAACATCATCTATGAAACGATCAGCATTATTATTTGTCTTCGCACTATTATTTCTTTTCACATCATGCAAAAAAGAGGTCACAAGTGGACCAACTCCGGAGCCGGATCCAATAGGTTTAACCGACTCTACAGTTCCATACATCGTTATTAATACGAATGGCACAGACATTCCAGACGAGCCTAAGATTAGTGCATCAATGCGAATAATCATCGAAAACATTCAGGTTTTCAGTGGGGATATCGGTATTGAAGTCAGAGGTTCTACGTCGCGTAGGTTATTTGATAAGCTTTCATATGGATTTGAAACATGGGATGCGAGTGGAGAAGATATTGATGTAACAATTAATGGACTACCAGAAGAAGAAGACTGGATTCTTTACGGTCCTTTTAGCGACAAAACTCTTATCAGGAATAAGCTTGCTTATGATTTAGCTCGTGAAGTTGGGGAATATGCAAGCCGTGGATTTTATGCTGAGCTGGAGATAAACGATGAATATCTCGGTGTATATATTTTGATGGAGAAGATAAAAAGAGATGATAATAGACTTGCCTTGGCGAATCTTCGGCCGGAAGAAAATGATGGTGTAGATATTACCGGTGGATACATCCTAAAAATAGATAAGACTTCGGGGGATACCGATAATGAAGATTGGAGTGGAGACGAAAATTACACGCCAGAATTAGGTTTTAGATCCGATTACGGCGCTTTCTCGACTGAATTGGCTTATGCACCTTATGGACCAAAACAAGGTGAAGAAACCTATTATTTATATGAAGACCCTGATGCAAGTGATATTACACCTCAACAGAAAGCCTACATTCAGCAATATATTGATGGATTCGAATCAGCTATTTTTAATGATGATTTTACCTCAGTCTATCAGAATTATATCAACATCGAAAGCTTTGTGGATCACTTTCTTCTGAATGAGTTAGCTGGAAATCCGGATGCCTACCGTTTAAGTACTTATCTACATAAAGACAAAGAGGGAAAACTAAATATGGGACCAGTTTGGGATTTCAATATCGCATTTGGAAATGATGGACGTAGTTCAGCCAGTAGGTGGATTTATCTTTACAACGAAAATTACCCAGAGGATTTATGGTTGGTTCCCTTTTATTGGGAAAGGTTGATGCAAGACGAGACATTCAGGCAGGCTATAAAATCCAGATGGAACGAGTTGAAAAATTCGACGTTCAGTGAAACTAGTATTCATGGTAAAATCGATACTTATATATCAGAATTGGTAGCAGGGGATGCCATAAATCGGAATTACGAGAAATGGGATGTGCTTGGAGAAGAACTCATTTTTAACTCATTCGTGGGCGAGACCTACCAGGATGAAATCGATTATTTAAAGGGCTGGATAAGTGATCGAATTACATGGATGGATCAGCAAATTCAGGCTTTCTAAGCTTCTGATCTTGTTAATTCAAAGGAAAGGAATGATTTACGGACGCTCTTTGGTTGAACCAGAAACAAATCCTTTTTCGTGTCTCAACCAGTACCCATTATTTCGATTAGTGTCGAAGACCAAATCATCCGTTTTTTAGCGATTAGGGATGAACGAGCAATTGAATTGATATTCGAGAATTATTCTATCGCGATGATGAACGTAATTCGAACCGTAGTTAAACAAGAAGCAGCTGCAGAAGACGTATTACAGCAGGTTTTAGTGAAAATCTGGGAAAAAGGACACACCTTTGATTCTTCAAAAGCAGGATTATTTACCTGGTTGATTCGAGTGTCGAAAAATGCAGCAATCGATTCTACGCGAGCAAAAAATTATTCGAAGTATTCGAAATCCGAATCTATAGATAACTTCGTATTTAGTGGTGAAGCTATTCATCAAAAGGGCATCCAAGAGCGAAATGCAGGCGTATGGGAATCGGTAGAACAACTACCTGATGCCCAGCGCTGTTTAATCGATATGGCATATTTTCAAGGATATACACAACAAGAAATATCAAAAGAACTTGATATCCCGTTAGGAACGGTTAAAACCAGAATGCGCGCTGCATTGAAAACTTTGAGACGTATTTTTTAGTCCGTATGGATTTAAAGTCATACATAGAATCCGGAATTTTAGAGCAATATGTATCTGGACTCTTATCAGATACTGAAAATGCTGAAGTAGATAAGATGGCTGCTAGCTATCCTGAAGTTAAACAGGAGATCGATGCTATTAGAGCATCGATGAATAATTATGCCAGATCTACAGGAAGGGCTCCATCAATAAGTATGCTCGACAAAGTAAAATCAGAAATTGATTCAGAGTTCGTAAATGATTCCGAGATAGTGAATCGTTCGTTATCGGAAAATTCAAAAAACTCTTTCGATATTTATAAAGTTGCAGCATCAATCGTTTTGTTGGTCAGTCTTGGATTGAATGGATATTTTTTTACTGAGCTTCAATCAACAAAGGATAACCAAATAAGCGCAGAACAGACGTTGCAAAGCCTTAGTAATCAACTTGATGTTGTTACAAGTGCAGCAAACCTTCATGTTCCACTTTATGGTCTTGATACGGCTCCGGAATCACATGCAACGGTATATATCAACAAACAAACCGGTGACGTGTATATTAAGATTGGGGATCTTCCAGTTCCCCCAAGCGGTCACCAATATCAACTTTGGGCAGATCGCGATGGACACATGCACAATATTGGTGTATTCCATCACAATAAAGATCTACAACACCTAGCCGTTTTTGAAGGTGGTTTCGAATCATTAAATGTAACACTCGAAGAAGAAGGTGGTTCAGAAACAGCAACCGTTGAACGTGCTTATTTAAGTGGAAAAGCTCAATCTTAAAATTTTTTTGGTCTAACGAAATCCAAACCCAATCCGGCTTTCGTAACTAGGGTAACTTCAAACTTAAACAAATAAAACTATTCATCATGAAGTTATCTAAGATCACAGTAGGATTGTTCGCTTTAGTGCTAGCTTTCAGTCTTTCAAATGTACAAGCACAAGACAAAAACATTGTTGAATTAGCAGTGGGTACTGATGCGTTATCTACATTAGTTGCTGCAGTTCAAGCAGGTGGGCTGGTCGAGACACTACAAGGGGATGGTCCTTTCACAGTATTTGCTCCTACAAACGAAGCATTTGCTAAACTTCCAGAAGGCATTGTAGAAAATCTACTTAAGCCAGAGAATAAAGATGCATTGGTTGCAGTACTAACTTACCATGTAGTAGCTGGTAAAGTTAAATCAACTGATTTAAGCGATGGTATGACAGCAACTACCGTTGAGGGAAGTGATATCACTGTAGGTATCAAGTATGGAAAAGTGAGCATCGATAATGCAAATGTCGCAGCTGCTGATATTATGGCAAGCAACGGCATTGTTCACGTTATCGATACAGTAATTCTTCCTCCAAGTATTAAAGCAGCTTTAGCTTCTTCTAACTAAGAGAATAAGAACTTCGTTACTGTTAAATTTGAAAAAGCCGATGTTGACGCATCGGCTTTTTTTATTTTCTAACCAGCAATTCTTCCAGTTCTTCGAGACTTCTTCCTTTAGTTTCTGGAAGTTTGAAAACGATGAATACTAATCCAATTATTGCAAATACACCGTAAATTAAAAAGGTAGCACTGCTTCCAATAGTGGCTAGTTCCCATGGGAATACGAACTGAACCCCTGCACTGACACCTGAATTAATAAACCCAACAAAGGAAATGGCAACACCTTTGATTTTGAGTGGAAATAACTCAGAAAATAGCACCCACATTACGGGGCCAAGAGAAATAGCAAAACATGCCACAAATCCTATTATTCCAATAAGAATCAAAGTAGGATTCATGGAGATAGCTGCAGTTATGAGTTCTGATTCAAATTCTTTGGCTTTTGATTCTCCTAATATTTCTTTGAGCGTATTTTTATAAGCGACATCATTATCAAAATCCTGACCTGCCAGCATCGATACTTCGTTTCGAACCTCATCATTCGAGATCATAGTTATTTTTTCCTGAGTGAGCGAGTAGGTTGCAGAATTGAACCCGAATGCCAGAAGACACATAAAAAATGCGATTCCACCTACTCCAATAACTAACAAAGGTTTCCTGCCTAATTTGTCGATTAAAAGCATGGCCAGAATGGTAAATACAAGGTTTGTTAAACCAACTAGAATTGCCTGGATAAAAGAAGCATCTGTTCCAATTCCGGATTGTTCAAAAATCATTGGGGCATAAAAGAATACTGCATTGATCCCGGTAATTTGTTGTAGAACCCCAATCACGATGCCGATAGTTAAAACAAATTTAAATGCCGGCTTAAATACCTCAGTGAGTGGTGTTTTGTCTTTGTTTTTATCGGCATCAAGCGATTCATGTACTGCTTCTAAATCTTGATTTACTTCTTGTTCTGATCTGAATTTTAGCATTACTTCTCTTGCTTCATCATCTCTGTTTTTCATGATCAACCAGCGAGGACTCCTGGGAACCATGTACAACCCAAAGAAATAGAAAACAGCTGGTACAGCTTCTACACCAAGCATCCATCTCCAATTATTCTCTGCAATACCTAATGCTTCAACCCAACCTGCAGTAGAGTCGCCAAGTGAAAGGATAAAATAATTAGAGAAAAACGCGAGGGAGATACCGATTACAATGTTTAGCTGATTAAACGAAACAAGCTTTCCACGAGACTCGGGAGGAGCAATTTCTGCAATGTACATGGGTGCAAGGATGAGAGAAGCACCAACCCCGATTCCACCAAGCATTCTAAAGATCAGGAAGAGTATAAAATTAGGTGCTAAAGCCGAGCCAATCGCAGATATTGCAAAAATGATCGCACATGCTTTCAATAGCACTCTTCTTCCAAATTTATCGCTTAGTGGTCCGGCCGTCATCATAGCAAGAGCAGCTAAAATGGTTAATGAACTCACCGAGAATCCGAGTTCGATATCGGATAGGTTAAAATCTAATTGCACGAATTTGTTAACCCCGGAGATAACCGAGGCATCAAACCCCATTAATAAGCCACCAAGGGCTACAATTGCTGATACCTGAACTGTGAAGATGGACTGCTTAGTCATTTAAGAAGTAGTTTAATTGTGGCTGAATGTATAAAAAAGTGAACAGACCCCGACTATCTTTTCCATTGATTGTAAAATATTCTTCAAATAAAAGTTGATGGCGCTAAGATTTTATTTTTGCTAGATAATAATTTTCAGTTTCTTATAGAAAATCTGGGATTCTAATTAGGGGAAATATGATAGAGCACTATATAACATGGTGGAATGTGGAGAATTTATTTGATGAGAAAGATGCTCCAGAAGATCGTCGACCACCAAACTTGAAAAGAAAAATAAAAGCCGATCTGACTAACTGGACTACTGCGGTATTAGACCAAAAACTAACAAATCTTGCTTCGATTATAGATCAGATCAATGATGGAGTAGGTCCGGATATTCTTGGATTATGCGAAATTGAGAATAAGCATGTGCTTGAAGCATTGATTGAAAAGTTAGCGGTTCAAAGAAATTACAGAGTCATTCACCATGATATGTCCGATAATCGCGGGATTGATGTAGCCTTCATTTATGATGATGATAAATATGAATATCAGGAAGGCACCTTTTTTCACTATCCTGTCATCAAGCGATATCCAACCAGAGAGATTGTTCAGGCGACACTGAAAGTTCGAGAAACAGGGACGGAATTAATCTTACTTGGCAACCACTGGCCATCTCGCTCAGGTGGACAATATGAATCCGAACCTTACAGGATTTTAACCGCAGAAACTCTCAGTTACTTTATGGAGCGCATACAGCAAATCAAAGGAAAAGACATACCTGTGATTGTAATGGGAGACTTCAACGACGAACCGCATAATCGCTCCTTAATGGAATATGCATTAAGTACAATGGATCGTGAAAAAGTTGTTTACGCAAGAAATCCAGCTTTATATAATTTGATGTGGGAGCTTTTAGGAACTCGTAAGGCTAGTTATGTGTACGGGGGCATCCCAATGATGATTGATCAATTTCTAGTGTCAAAAGGGATTGCTAAAAAATCTGGTAAATTTGTACTCGATAAAAACGCTGTTAAGCTGGAAATTTTTGATGGGATGGTAAAAGGAAGGTATGATATACCGGTACGTTTCGGGCAAAAAGAACCAAATCTTGAAGGTTATAGTGACCATCTTCCAATTTCATTCCTGTTGAAAGAAAAGTGACTATTCCTCAAGAATCCCTGGTGAAAGTTAATAATCATACCTTTATTTCCATAACGAATGGTAAGATAGAGGAGAAGATTAACTATGCAGATGTTCTGTTTTTATAGACATAAAAACTAAGCAAAATTGCGGACCCGGAAACTAAAGTCATTACCGTACCCGGTACAAAATGAACAAAACCGCCTAAATCCATAAATATGAAGTAACCAACATCGGCAAGTCCGCCAGTTAAACCAGCTAAGAAAATAGCGTTCATGTTTCCTTTCCAGATAAAAAAACCACAAACAGTTGTTACCAACCCAATCCAAAGTAAGTTGAATCCATGCTGCCCAAGTATAGCTCCAGCTGCGGCAGGGTAATTCATTTCGAGAGTGGCTGGTTCAACAGCATCGGCGATTCCACCAATTGCTGCTACAATATCACCTGAAGTGATAAAAAAAATAGTAACTCCACCTGCGAACATGTGAACAAGTCCCCAAACGATCCACAATATTGCAATTATTTTGAAAACAATAGTTTTTGACATAAAAGAATGATTTGATTAATAATCAAATATCATTCATCCTTAGTTTTTTGTCATTAACCTAGGTTAAGATTCTGAACTGTTTCGAAGCCTTTTGCCCTTAACCTTACTCAATGCTTCTGGTGTTATTCCCAGGTAGGAAGCTATCATTTTCTGAGGGATTCTTTGGATTATCTCAGGATACGTTTGGACAAAGTGCTCATATCGATCTATCGCGGATGCACTCATAAGCATGATGACCCTTTTTTGTAAAACAGAAAGGCGTTTTAAAATGGGAGCGACGTTATCTTTCTCTCTGGTTATATTTTTTGGGAAGATCAAAACTTCCGAATCTTCAATAGCATCAATAAATAAATCACTAGCTTCGTCTGCTGGGTTAGTGTCGGCAATAGTCCAACCTTCGGGTGCAAACATAAAAATATGTTGTTTCCCTTTATCATCGATAGAATAGCTCCGCAAAAGCCCGGATTTAACCTGGTACACACGGGTGTTTAGTTCTCCCGCGCGTTCAATTATCTGGCCCTTTTTTAAAGTTAATATTTCCAATTTAGAGATAAGGAAGGGCGTCAAATTCAGCTTTTCTTTCAGCCATCCATTTTTGAACGTCTTCTGGATTTTTCATGCGTTCCTGCATCTCTTTCATAGCATTAATATGTGGAATATCACCCTCTGCAATCTTTTTTCGGCAATATTCACTGCATTGTTTAGCTAATTCATCAAAGGTTTCACCATAAAACTCAGTATCGTCTGCGCCACCTAATTGGCGATTAGTCATCATTTTCATGAGAAATGGATTGGTTAAAGGATGACTCAATGTACAATCGATTTGTAAAAGCACAAAATCAATCAATTAGGTAGGGCGATCGTCGGTAAAATGTCCACCATGCATGCCGGCACTCATTTTCTGTTTATTAAACTCTTCAGAAGATCCTTTAGGAATGGAAAGACTCTTCCAGTCACTGCCAGCTCGCATTCTACCGATATATACGATTTGGCCAATATGATAAGCATAGTGCATCATCTGTCGGGTGATTGCTTCAGGTATAGAATGCACTTGTTTTCTGATTGTGATTTTTGAATCAATATTAGACTCATTGATAGAGTTCAAAGCACTAAACAAACAACCCCAACCTTCCTCCCAGACATACAAGAGCTGATCTCTTGATTTGATGATAGATTCAAATTCCTGATCTCTATTTCTCCATGATTTCTCGCCATCAGAATTCAGAAAACCTGTCCACCGAGACTTCATATTTCCTGAAAGATGATTGACAATAATCGCGATAGAATTATTCTCTTCATCAGAATTCCAGAACAAATCATCATCTGAAATCTGATCAAAAGTACGTTCACCAAGTAGCTTGTAATATTCAAACTGTTTTATGATTCCTTTCAGAGTTTTCAATTCCATTTCAAGCTCCTAATAGGGGAAGATCGCGGACTTTTTTATATCTCAAGGCCATCGAAATACAATGTGAAAGTGGTTCGTTTGGAAATGCATCGTCAGCCTGAAACTTTAATCCTCTGTTTCCATCAAAATGAAAAAAATCCGGATACAGCTTTTTGAAGGTCTCGATCAATGTAGTTGTGCATATAAAATATATCCCAAATTGATTAGGTGACTTTGAATTCCATCCAAATCTGAACGGACTTCCAATATTTGATCTAAAGCTCAGTTCACCCCATTTAACACTTTCCTCAAGCCATTTTAGGTCGCCCATAGATTCAGCAACATGTAAAACTATCCCTCTAAATTCATGATATCTGGACTGAATACTACTCGGATACGATTTTAGTATTATTGAAATATTTGAGTGAGTTTTGATATCCAATTCTGATGCTGTTTCGTTGGATCTAAAAATAAAATTTCAGTAGTCAAATTCATCAATAATTCATCCTTTTTTTGTAGGAATTAGTATAGAACCTGAATTTTTACAGAGGAGGGTATCATGAAAACGTCCATACGTAAACTACAAGTTGTTGTATTTTTATTAGCGATTGTATCGCTATTGGTAATAATTGGTGACTCTATTATCATAAATGTGTATACAGCTGAAATTGCTATAGATCCCAATACCATTTCTGGATGGGAAACATTGGTTATGATTGGTGCAGTGTTGCTTGGCTTTTTTTCCTAGCATCTATGTATTGGATGTCGCAATTAGAAGGCGACAAAGGAAGATTTTCACCGGGTAAGATTGCAACCATCGTTTTTGGTGGTCTTTGCTTTTTCATGTTAGTAGCCGAGAAAGCAGTCGCGAATCAAATCGGGGAGTATTTGCTAAGTCAACAGGATGTCGAAATCTTGATGGGTAGATTACAGTTAATGTTTATCCTTCAGCTGATTTATGTTCTGCTGATAATGGTAGAATTGGCTGCCCAGGATAAACCGGAACGTACGTATGAAGAAATGGCTCATTCACGAGACGTGATCGCAGCTACTTCCAGCATCATTCCCGGTTTAGGCCATATTTATAAAGCACATTATACTACTGGATTTGGAATCCTTGCCCTAAGTCCATTCTTAATCTGGGTGGGATTGATTTTAGGCTGGGCTACCTTTGGTTTAGGTCTGTTTTTACCTGGAGTCTATGTGTTCCTAATTGGTTGGCACGCCTATAATCTTGAAGATCGAAGAAAACACCCGGCTGGCGTTTTATAAACCGAAGCAACTTAATTTATAGCGCGCTCTGAAGCAGAGATTGCTTCAAAAATTAGCTCTGAAATTGATGGTGCTTCTTTTTCATTGCAATCAACGGAAGATGAAATAATCTGGAAGATACCTTCGGGTGAAAGTTCTATGTCCATGTCGATTTTAATTGAAGATGCCTGCATACGGTTTATTCATTATTTGCGTACAACCCATGTTTTATGAAGGTTCGTTCCATGTTAAACGAATAGGCCAAATAATCGCTAAGAGCGAACCTTTTTGATTTTATACGCAATATTGAATCCTAAGTAATTATGGTAATCAGGACCAGCTATAATGAATGAAGTGGTGTATTCCATCTTTTTTCCTGAATAACCAAATCGTACACCATAACCCATGTTTGTAATAATCTCTTCAGTATCCAACCAGTTTGCAGGAATTCGTTGGGTAATGATATATCTGTTTTGGGCAAGAATTGAAATCTGGGCTCCTGCAAACCAATTACCAGATGCAGATTTTCCCGTAGGAAAGAAATAATCAGATTTCAGATATCCATTCAAAAGGTGATTTGATCCTTCTCTACATGAAGCAATTCCGGGATATCGGGGATGTTCATATTGGCAACCACCGGGATACACAAACACACCGGAAACTAAAGCAACAGGTTCGAGTCGCACTCCAATTCGATATTGATTATTAAGGTAATAGTTCGACTCTAGAATTAAGCCAATACCAGAGGTATTATTGAACTCGTCATTGGATTGGTTGTAAGTGAATCCTATCTGAAAGTCAGTAGTGTCGAAAAATCGTTGTGCAAATGTACGTTCAGATGAACAAATCATAACGATCGCAAAAAAAAGATACCAGGGTATAATTTTTTTCATAACCCCTTAAAAGTAAAATTATCTGATGTTTAACGATGAATCTCAGAGTTTAATTGTAATAATAAAACCAGGCAACTTTTTTTAGAAATATACCGTACCGAGCATCTGAATTTAAATGATTCATAAGGAGAACAAAATGGAAAAAGGTACTGGAATAGCAATCGGCATAGCAATTGGTGTAGCCATAGGTGTATCCACAGGAGCGCTTGGCTTATGGATCGCTATTGGTGTAGTACTGGGTGTACTTTATGAAAATGGAGAGTTCGACGAATGGATTGATAGATGGGATTGCAGAACGGAGGAAGAATAATGAAAATGAAAAAAGGTAGCGCAGTTGCCTACGGATTAATAATTGGAACGGTTGTTGGTGTTTTATCAAATAACATTGGACTTTGGTTGTCGATGGGAATCGTTTTTGGTGCAGCCTATGAGGCGCAAATGGCTAGAAAGAAGTCTCCGGAAGAAACTTAATAGACGAATTTGTTTGGTTAGTAATTAGATGGTAAAGCCCTTCCAATTTCGGAGGGGCTTTTTTTCTAATAGCAATACTGAATCGGAATACTTTCGAATATGGAATAACAACTAACACAGTTCATAAATCTATTAAGTATACTGTGCCATTATTCTGTCGCAGTCTATCAATATGAAAATTAAACAAGTTAAAAGACCGAACTCTTCCTTTCAGCAACCTGTATCAGAATCAGCATTAACAGGTGCGTTGAGGTCAGTACTAACCAATGAAACTATATTCGAGGTAAATGAAATAGAATCAGGACTGTTTAATTCAACATATCATGTTAAGACGACGAAAAGATCTCTTATACTAAAAGTTGCACCGAGTGAGGAAACGGATGTCTTCTACAATGAACGGTTTCTCATGCAACGTGAAGAAACGCTGAGCCCTTACTTTCAGAGATTCAGTTCGATCATCCCGGATTATGTTACTTTTTTCAAAATTGGAGATAGGGATGCTTCTCTGCAGGAATATGTAGATGGCCTTCTTTGGCACGATGTTAATGATGAATTATCTACAGAAGATACCGACCGATTATGGAATCAATTGGGTAATTTCACTAAACAGTTGCATGAAATAAAAGGGGATACCTTCGGCTACCCAAGTCCAATAAAGAGTCACGCGAAATGGTCTGATTTTATCTTGGATTATATCACTGGTATAAGAGACAATTGTTTGCGGAATAAGGTGCACAATCCACTTATGGATAAATTTTTAGATCGAGTTAAGAAGTATGATGAATTACTCGATACCTGTACATCGCCTTCCTTATTACATGGAGATATATGGCCAAGAAACGTAATTATAAAAGCTGATGGTGAAAGCTATTCTATAAAAGCGGTCATTGATTCAGAACGAGCCTATTGGGGGGACCCGATCAGTGAATGGGTGCTACTTTTTTTTGATTTACCCGACTCATTCTGGGAAGGATATGGTATTAATCTAAAAGAGCAATCCGATGAACGAATCTTATCTATGTATAAAGGAATGTATTATATGCTGAATATTCTAGAGACAACACGATTTCCTGCTCCAACCGAACCCACGTTAAATGAATTGGAAAAAATGATTGATGTTTTGGGGTGAAATATTTGTTGTTGTATCCCTCAATGACATAGACATAAAAAAGCCTCTCTGAATTCAGAAAGGCTTTTTCAAGTTCTTGTTACTAAGTAAAGTTATTCCTGCGAAAGCAGGAATCTAGATTAAATTTGGAATATGGATTTTAAGTAAACCCAGATCCCTGCCTACGCAGGGATGACTATATTGTGTTTAATTATTCTCCGGTCTAAGCGTCCTCACTGTCTGACCAGCCTGCCACATTTCAGACTCACGAAGTTCAGTGAGTTCTTCTTCTAATTTTTCACGGTAATCTTCCTGAGAATTAGAATCGATCGAACGTTGAGCTTCATTACCAGCCGCTACTTCAGCATAGAGTTCTTCAAATACAGGTTTGCTTGCATCACGGAATTTCTTCCACCAATCCAAAGCTCCACGTTGCGCGGTTGTTGAACAGTTGGCATACATCCAGTCCATACCGTTTTCCGCTACCAACGGCATTAGGGACTGAGTTAATTCTTCCACGGTTTCGTTGAAAGCTTCAGAAGGGGTATGACCGTTTGCTCGAAGTACTTCATACTGCGCCGCAAAGATACCCTGAATAGCTCCCATCAACGTTCCGCGTTCCCCAGTAAGATCGGAGAATACTTCTCGTTTGAAATCAGTTTCGAACAAATATCCTGATCCGACTCCAATTCCTAAAGCAACTACACGATCCAAAGCATTTCCCGTGGCATCCTGGAAAATAGCGAAGCTTGAATTCAGTCCACGTCCTTCCAGAAACATACGTCTTAGTGAGGTTCCAGAGCCTTTAGGTGCTACTAAAATTACGTCCACGTCATCAGGAGGGATAATTCCTGTACGTTCTTTATACGTTATTCCAAATCCATGTGAAAAGTACAATGCTTTACCAGGAGTAAGATGCTTTTTAACCGTTGGCCAAAGTGAAATCTGACCAGCATCAGAAAGTAAAAACTGAAGTATGGTTCCTTTTTCACAAGCTTCTTCCAGTTCGAAAAGGGTTTCACCAGGAACCCAACCGTCAGCAACAGCTTTATCCCATGTTTTTGATTCTTTACGCTGACCAACAATCACGTTGAACCCATTGTCTCGCAAATTCAATGCTTGTCCCGGACCTTGTACTCCATATCCTAAAATTGCGATTGTTTCGTCTGCAAGGGTCTTTTGAGCTCGTTTGAGTGGAAATTCCTCACGAGTTACTACCGTTTCTTCGACCCCGCCAAAATTTAAAATTGCCATATTTCTAGCTTAGTTATCTAATTATTAGAGTTAATTTTTTCAGTTTCTATATTCGATTACTTCGTGCATTTCTCGACCAATGCTTGAACCATTTCTAGCTACGGCAACTCTACCTGAAAGCACGAATTCGATAATTCCGTATGGTTTTAATTCCTCGAATAATGCGAAAGCTTCTCGGCGATATCCTGCCTTCTCAATTACCACAAAATCTCTTTCAATGGTTAAGAACCGTGCACTGTGTTCTCTGACAATTCGCTCCACTTCAACACCGTCAGTGAGGGCATCGGTTGCCATTTTATATAATGCTAATTCTTGTTGAACTACTTGAGGTTTCTTGAAATAAGCAGCACGATGTACTTCAACTTGTTTCTCGATTTGTTTTACTACTTTCGCAACCAATTCTTCAGTTTCGGTAACGGCAATCGTGAAACGATAAATACCATCCATTTCACTTTCGGAAGCAGTAATACTTTCAATATTAATTTTACGCTTTGTGAAGATAATAGTGATGCGATGTAGCAAACCCACTTGATCTTCGGTGTAAGCCATTATGGTAAATTCTTGTTTATCCATAGCATCACTCCAATCTGATTTCTGCTACACCCGAACCACTTGGCACCATCGGGAATACATTATTTTCTTTTCCTACCATCACCTCAAGGAAGTAAGCCCCATCATGATCGATGAACTCCGAAATAGCATTTTCCAATTGATCACGTTCAGTCACTTTATTTGTCGGGATGTAATATCCTTTGGCAATGGTCTGGAAATCCGGGTTTATCATTTCCGTTGATGAATATCTCTTATCAAAAAACAGTTGTTGCCACTGCCGCACCATACCAAGAAACTCATTATTGAGCAATAAAACCTTCACTTTAGCCTGTGTTTGATAAATAGTAGCAAATTCCTGGATGGTCATTTGTAAACCTCCGTCACCAATTACTGCAACAACCGTTCGATCTGGAGCTCCTAAAGCTGCACCCAAACCTGCGGGAAGCCCGAAACCCATGGTTCCAAGTCCACCTGAGGTTATGTTGCTCTTCGATTGAGTGAATTTCGTATATCGGCAGGCAACCATTTGATGTTGCCCAACATCAGTTACAAGAATGGCATCGCCACCTGTTTTTTCATTGATGATCCGAATCACTTCGCCCATAGTGAGGATTTCAGAATTAGGATGTAGTTCGTCCTGAATGACTTTTTCCTGTTCCATTGCATCACAATCACGGAAACGTTGAAGCCACGCATCATGAGATTTCGGTTCAACTCGTTTGATCAGTTCGGTAAGTGATTCTTTACAATCCCCCAATACCGCAACATCTGTCTTTACATTTTTGTCGATTTCAGCAGGATCAATTTCAAGGTGGATGACTTTTGCCTGCTTCGCATATTTACTGAGATTTCCAGTCACACGATCATCAAATCGCATCCCGATTGCAATCAGTACGTCACATTCGTTGGTGAGCAAATTCGGTCCATAATTTCCGTGCATGCCTAACATCCCAACATTTAAAGGATGATCGGTTTCTAAAGCAGAAAGCCCCATTATCGTCCACGCAGATGGTATGCCCGTTTTTTCAATGAAGGTCTTAAACTCCGTTTCAGCATGTCCCAAAATCACACCCTGACCAAATAAAATATATGGTCTTTTTGCATTATTGATGAGTTCTGCCGCTTCTTCAACTTTGGTTAGATCCAGTTTTGGAACAGGAATGTAACTGCGAACAGAGGTACACTTTTCATAGCTGTAATCAAATTCCTGAAACTGGGCATCTTTGGTGATGTCAACTAAAACGGGCCCAGGTCTACCAGAGCGAGCGATATAAAATGCTTTAGCCAATGCACCAGGAATTTCTTCTGCACGTGTAACCTGATAATTCCATTTTGTAACAGGCATCGAGATACCAATCACATCGGTTTCCTGAAATGCGTCCGATCCTAAAAGGGCAGAAGGAACCTGGCCCGTGATACAAACCATCGGCGTAGAATCGATTTGGGCATCTGCTAAACCAGTGATCAAATTAGTTGCACCAGGACCTGAAGTTGCCAAACAAACACCCACTTTTCCTGATGCACGGGCATAACCCTGTGCGGCATGTGTTGCACCTTGTTCATGTCTTGCGAGCACATGGTGAATCTTTTCCTGATAATCATACAAAGAGTCATACACAGGCATTATTGCTCCACCGGGATAACCAAAGACTAAATCAACACTTTCTTCAAGAAGAATTCGAACGACAGCATCAGCACCTGTGATACGTTCAGTTGTTTTAGTTTTTGTCTCTTGTTTTTTTGCTGGGGTATCGACTGTTTCCATTGGTCTGTACCTGATTTTAAAACTCGTCGGTTACACAACCTTCAGAGGCAGAGCTCACCGTTCTGGCATATTTATATAATGCGCCTGATGAAGCTTTCAATGAAGGTTCTGTCCATTTAGATTTTCTTTGTTTCAATTCTTCAGCGGTTAAGTCCACTTCAATTTCATTTGATTCAGCATCAATGCGGATCATATCGCCATCTTCTACCAATGCAATATTTCCGCCAACCTGCGCCTCAGGAGTTACATGCCCTACAACGAAGCCATGCGAACCACCGGAGAAGCGTCCGTCTGTGATTAAAGCAACATCCTTGCCAAGTCCGGCACCCATGATTGCTGAGGTAGGTTTTAGCATTTCAGGCATACCTGGGCCACCTTTTGGACCAACATAGCGGATAATTATTACCTCACCTTTCTCAACTTTTCCGTTTTTGATGCCTTCGTTGGCTTCTTCTTCGGAATTAAAAACGCGTGCAGGTCCACTAAACCGAACCCCTTCTTTACCTGTGATTTTGGCTACAGCGCCTTCTTCAGCAAGGTTTCCATATAAAATCTGAATATGTCCGTTTTCTTTGATAGGCTGATTTGTAGGTCGGATGACATCTTGCCCAAGTTCTAGCCCATCGACTTCAGCTAGATTTTCAGCAATGGTTTTTCCGGTTACGGTCATGCAATCACCATGAAGCATGTCATTTTCTAACATGAACTTCATCACAGCAGGAATTCCACCCACATTGTGAAGATCTTCCATCACATATTTTCCACTTGGTTTTAAATCACCTAGAAATGGAGTTTCATCAGAGATTTTTTGAAAATCATTTAGTGTGAATTCTATTTCGGCTGTTTTTGCTATGGCAAGAAGATGAAGTACTGCATTTGTTGATCCACCCAAAACCGTGATTAAGCGAAAAGCATTTACCATTGCTTTCTTAGTAAGGATGTCACGTGGTTTAAGATCCTGTTCAAGCAATCGATAAAGGGGTGCACCAACTGCTTCACATTCTATAACTTTCTCTACGCCGTTTGCCGGATTCGAAGCATTGTATGGTAAGGTTAAACCCATCGCTTCTATGGCAGAAGCCATCGTATTGGCAGTGTACATTCCGCCGCAGGCGCCTGGCCCCGGACAAGCATTCATTACAATGTCTTTGAATTCCTGATCGTCGATAGAACCGGAAACTTTTTGTCCCCAGGCTTCAAATGCTGAAACAACATCCAGTTTTTGCCCATTATGATAACCAGGAGCTATTGTCCCACCATACACCATAATTGCCGGTCGATTTAAACGAAGCATAGCCATTACAGCCCCAGGCATGTTCTTATCACAGCCTACAATGGCAACCATGGCATCGTAGCTCATTCCTGCAACTACAGATTCCATTGAATCTGCAATTAAATCTCTAGATGGAAGGGAATATCGCATTCCTGGTGTTCCCATCGATATTCCATCACTTATTCCAATGGTATTAAAAATAAGCCCTGTTTGATTTGCAAGATTCACCCCACGTTTAACATGAACGGCTAAATCGTTCAAATGCATGTTACATGGGTTCCCTTCATAACCGGTGCTTGCTATGCCAACAAGTGGTTTTCCAAGTGCTTCATCGCTAAGTCCCAATGCATGAAGCATTGCTTGTGCGGCTGGTTGTGAGCCGTCTTGAGTAATTTGTTTGCTGTATTTATTTAAGTCCGCCATCTAATGTTTCTAGCCCAAAAAAAAAGCCTTCCGATTCAGGGAAGGCTTAAATTGTAGTTCTATGATTTTAACACAAAGCATTCCCGGGTTGGTTGTCTTTACCAATCACGCTAATAATGACCACAGGAATGACAGAGTTAAACATGAGTGAATGATTATTGTGGATCAAAAAAACGGCCTTTATATAGAAATCGCAATACTTACTATGATAAATTATCAATCAAAATGGGATGGCCAACTGAACCATTTGGACTATTTTAGCGACTAGATCGTTGTTGAATGATATCCTGGACGGGTTTTTCTTCAATTTTTGATTCTAGCCAACCTATGATGTCCAAGTATAAAAACGCTCTTCGTTGATACGGTTGATTCTGGATTTCAATGAGTCGATCTCGCAATTTCACGAATTCTTTCTTCAAATAATCAGGTTCAACAGAACTTAAGTTTCTCAGAAATTTCAAGATTTCTTCCTGCACCGAATTCAGATCATTCATCTTTCGTATGAATCTATACGTGGATCTAACCTGATATTCGACCAGACTCTGATTACCTAACTCAAAATGTGCGATTAGGCTTAAAATCCTTGCAAAGCAATGAATGTCTTCTCTTAATCGAGGATCAGGATAGTTGATGATCTTATTTAGGTAAGTGATTGAAGTCTTCACTTTCCCTGCACCGAAATACAAACAGGCGATCTTATAATAAAAAACGAGAATACGATGTGGATCTATTCGATACTGAAACTTCTCGATCTCTTTTTCCAATTTCGGTACAATAGATAAACCTTCTGTAAACCGACCGGTCATAAAATAAGAGTTGATCAACCCTGTGTAGTAGTATTGAAAACCCAAAGTCTCTAGATTTTCATTAACTCTACCTGGTGGGTTTTCAACAAACTCCTCAAGTTGTTTAACTACTTCTGCATGCTTCTCGCGATGGCCAAGAATGAATAAGGCTTCGAGTAATACATGTAGCCCTTTTAGATACCAGATTGATTCCAAAGCAAGCATATCTGGATTTTTCTGAAATAACTCCACCCATTTTCGTGCATATCGGTACTGCATTAAAAAATCCTGAACAATCAAACTGTACCAGGCATAGGATACATTGAGATAAAGTTCATCGAAAAAGCTTAAATCGGATAAATCAATATCACCTAAGGTTCTGTCGAAGAACTTCTTTGTGATGTCGAAATCACGTTCACTACGAACATGTCCGGCCTTTATGTAGATTCCATAGAGTCTGAGTGATAAGTTTGAAAGGGCATGATATCGATCAACCGATTTTACTGTATTCTCTGCTTCTTCAATAAGCTGGTCGGCTCGGTTTCGTAAACTACGGGTGATGTATTGGGACTCAATCAACTTCTCAAATCCCAGAATTTCTGCTGTCAATGTAATTCTGTGGTTCTGCGACGACTGAAGTTTTGCTTTATCCAGAATTTTCAGGCTTTGTTTGTACAAGCCTTTGTCATAAAGTATCCGAGCATAGTCAATTTGTTCTCTAAGCTGTATATCAATATTGTGATTCACATAATTCAGTCGAAGGCTCAATAGAATTTGCTTATAAAGATGGGCTTTAAGATTGGAAAGCTGCACTTTTTTCAAGTCGGTAATCTTCGAAAAAATGAGCTCTTCATCGTATTCTTTGGCCTTATCAATAGCATCAAACAACTGAATAAACTTCGCGTCAGAGGAACTCGTTCTGGTTGCATATATCTTAAAACTGCGCTTTTCCGCTTTTGTGAGCGATTTTATCAGCTGGTATAAATGATCATTTGGTTGGTTGGCCATTGTAGGAAAATTTACTGACTACAGGACTCATCAGTAATAAAATAAGCGAGTTAGAAAAATTGAGCGATTCGGTCTGAGAATTTGGAGGTTGTAATATAAAATGATTGCGGTTTCAGAAAATTTAAGAGTGCCTCTAATTTCTGCGACAATCACTTACACAAAAACTGTAGTGATGATGATTTAAAATTAGAAATGATTAGACCAATGCCAAATAAACGCATCCAAATATTCGATACTACTTTGCGCGATGGGGAACAGGTTCCCGGTTGCCAGCTTAATACTGATGAGAAGATAGAAGTAGCATTGGCCCTGGAAGCTCTAGGTGTGGATGTGATGGAAGTTGGTTTTCCTATTTCTAGTCCTGGCGATTTCTATTCAGTAAACAAAATTGCCAATATCATTAAGAATACTACAGTTTGCGCACTTTCTCGCGCTGTTGAGAAAGACATCGAAGTAGCAGCTCAGGCATTGGAAGGAGCTGCTCGTCCTCGAATTCATACCGGAATTGGAACATCAGACAGCCACGTCTACGATAAACTCAAGAGTACCCCCGAAAAAGTACTTGAGCGTGGTGTGGCTGCTGTCCGGTTTGCCAAGAAGTTTGTAGAAGATGTAGAGTTCTATGCAGAGGACGCTGGAAGAACTGATAATGTATATCTAGCTAAAGTTATTGAAGCAGCAATAGCTGCCGGAGCGACGGTTGTAAATATTCCGGATACCACTGGATATTGTTTACCCTGGCAGTATGGTGAGAAGATTAAATTTTTGATGGAAAATGTGAAAGGAATCGAAAAAGCAACGATTTCAACACACTGCCATAATGATCTTGGTTTGGCAACAGCAAATTCTATTGCTGGAGTTGTAAACGGGGCTGGTCAAATAGAGTGTACCATAAACGGAATTGGTGAAAGAGCAGGTAACGCATCTCTTGAAGAAGTTGTGATGATTATGCGCCAACACAGTGACTTGATGTACGACACAGGAATTAATTCACGCTGTCTCAAAGGAATGAGTGAATTGGTATCCACAAAAATGAGGATGCCGGTACAGGCAAACAAGGCGATTGTTGGAGCAAATGCCTTTGCACATTCTTCCGGAATCCATCAAGATGGAGTAATTAAATCTCGCGAGACGTATGAAATTATAGATCCAAATGAAGTTGGAGTAAATGAATCTTCAATTGTGCTAACTGCTAGAAGTGGTAGAGCTGCATTAAATTTTAGAGCTAAAAAATTAGGATTTAATGTTACTCGTGAAGATATGGAAGGCTACTATCAGGAATTTTTGAGAATTGCGGATGAGAAGAAAGTGGTTCAGGATGAAGATCTAATTTCATTATTTTCCCGGACGGAGGTAAAGTCAGCCTAACTTATGGGAAAAACACTTTTTGAGAAGGTTTGGGATCGTCACGTAGTTTCGGAAGTTGATGGCGGCCAGGAAATACTATATGTCGATCGACATTTTATTCACGAGGTTACGAGTCCGCAAGCATTTGATGGAATTAGAAATCGTGGGATTGGACTTTTCCGAAAGGATCGAATCGTAGCAACGGCTGATCATAATGTTCCTACCAAGGATCAGCACCTTCCGATCAAGGACTTTCTATCAAAACATCAGGTAGATACACTCACTCGAAATTGCGAGGAGTTTGGAATTGAATTGTATGGTTTGGGCCATCCAAATCAGGGGATTGTTCACGTAATTGGACCTGAGCTTGGAGTTACTAAACCTGGAATGACCATCGTTTGTGGAGATAGTCACACTTCAACACATGGTGCTTTTGGGACAATCGCTTTCGGGATTGGAACGTCACAAGTAGAACAGGTGATGGCAACGCAGTGTTTGTTACTTCCTCGACCAAAAACCATGAGAATCACTATAAATGGTGAACTTGATAAAGGAGTCTTTTCGAAAGATTTGATTCTGTACGTGATTTCGAAATTAGGAACCGCTGGTGGAACTGGACATTTTGTTGAGTATGCGGGTTCGGCCATTCGATCACTTTCTATGGAAGCTCGAATGACCATTTGCAATATGAGTATTGAAATGGGCGCAAGAGGAGGAATGATTGCTCCAGATGAAACGACCTTCGAGTACATCAAAGGGCGAGATCATGCTCCAAAAGGAGAGGAGTGGGATAAAGCAGTTGAATTTTGGAGTACATTATATTCTGATGAAGACTCTGTTTTCGATACTGAATATCACTTCAGTGCAGCTGATATTGAGCCTATGATTACCTATGGTACCAATCCTGGAATGGGAATTGGAATCACACAGAATATCCCAACAAAAGACTTTTTCGAAAATCCTGCTTCACTTGAAAAGTCATTGACTTATATGGGCCTGGAAGAAGGGGAAAATCTACTCGGTAAACCAATTGATAATGTTTTTATTGGAAGTTGTACCAATAGCCGAATTGAAGACTTGAGAATTGTAGCTGCCTACGTGAAGGGTAAACAGAAAGCGGCTAATGTTTCGGCGATGATCGTGCCCGGCTCAAAACAAGTAGAAGCACAGGCAAAGGCTGAAGGTCTACATGATATTCTAGAAGCAGCAGGTTTCGAATTACGAGGACCGGGATGTTCAGCTTGTCTTGGAATGAATGAAGACAAAATTCCAAAAGGTGAATACTGTGTCTCTACGTCGAATCGAAATTTTGAAGGTCGGCAAGGCCCCGGCGCCAGAACAATGTTGGTAAGCCCGTTAACAGCAGCCGTAATTGCAGTTGAAGGCAGAATTGTTGATGCCAGAAACTATATCGGAGAAGAGGTGTCAGTTTAATGGAAAAGTTTGAGGTTCTTAAAAGTACTGTAGTACCATTGCCCGTTCAGGATGTGGATACCGATCAAATTATACCAGCTCGTTTTCTAAAAGCAACTTCTCGGGAAGGTTTTGGGGAGAATCTATTTCGTGATTGGAGACATGATCAGGAAGGAAATGCAAAATCAGATTTTGTACTCAATTCGAATGAATTTACTGGATCAGTTCTACTTGCTGGTGAAAACTTTGGATGTGGGTCAAGTCGTGAGCATGCAGCCTGGGCTTTAGTGGATTATGGTTTTAAAGCAGTGATCTCAAGTTTCTTCGCGGATATTTTTAAAGGGAATTCATTGAACAATGGATTGCTTCCTGTTCAAGTTAGTCCAGAATTTTTATCAAAGCTCTTTCAGAAAGTTCAATCCGAACCAAATACCGAGCTTATTGTTGATTTGCCGAATCAGATTGTTTCTGTAACAGGCACTGATTTATCTGAATCATTTGAGATCAATGCGTACAAAAAAATGTGCTTGCTTAATGGGTACGATGATATCGATTTTCTACTAAGCAAAAAGGCCGAGATAGAAGCCTTTGAAAATCAGCACATCGAGTTTTAGTTATGGATAAGCGGATAGCAGTATTAGCCGGTGATGGAATTGGTCCTGAAGTAGTAAAACAGGCCATTAAAGTGTTGGATGCAGTCGCACATCGATTTCATCATAACTTCAACTATGATGTTGCACTTGTTGGTGCTGCCGCAATTGATGCAACTGGTGATCCTCTTCCTGATGAGACAGTAGAAGCTTGCCGACTTTCCGACGCCATTCTTTTTGGTGCAATAGGCGACCCAAAATATGACAATGATCCATCAGCAAAAGTACGACCCGAACAAGGCTTATTGAGACTGCGAAAGAGTCTTGGATTGTTTGCGAATATCCGACCAGTTCAGCTTTTTGCATCATTAATAGAACGTTCACCGCTTAAAGAAGATCGAATTTATGGAACCGATTTGGTGGTTTACCGTGAACTGACAGGAGGTATCTATTTTGGTGAAAAGGGTAGAACGAATCGTGGAAAAACAGCTTTTGATCATTGCGAGTATTCCGATTTTGAAATCGAGCGGATTGCAAAAATGGCCTTTGAAGCGGCTCTCCGACGCAGAAAGAAAGTTACACTAGTCGATAAAGCGAATGTACTAGAAACTTCACGACTTTGGAGAGAAACGGTCCAAAATGTAGCTCATAAATATCCATTAGTAGAAGTGGAATACCTTTTTGTAGATAATGCAGCCATGCAAGTGATACAGCGCCCAAATCAGTTTGATGTAATTCTTACAGAAAATATGTTTGGGGACATTATCTCGGATGAGACAAGTGTAATCACAGGATCCATTGGATTATTGCCATCTGCCTCAGTAGGTGAGCAGACATCCCTTTTTGAACCTATTCATGGTAGTTATCCAGAAGCAGCAGGTAAGGACATTGCAAATCCTATTGCAACCATTCTTTCAGCTGCTATGCTTCTTGAAAGCTTTGATTTGTTTGACGAAGCCAAACTAGTGCGAAACATCGTTAAGAAAGTGATCGAGAAAGGATTAGTAACCCCAGATCTGAATCCAGATAGTTTCATCGCATGCTCTAAAGTTGGGGATGTAATCAGTCTTCTTATTGAATCTGATCTTGAAGATGAGAACGCGTTCGATAATCTTTTCGAAGGTAATCTTCCTTTGATTTAACGCATGATTATGCGGTCCGCCTCGTTACGGAGTTCTACTCCGTAATGGCAATTCGGAGCTCAGCTCCGATTTATACCTACACAAAAGTTTTATGTAAGGAATACTTGTTCAATTGAGTCTTACCTTTAAAAAATATGGGAAGAAGTAGTTTTAAATTTCACGAAGATCATTATCCTTACTTTATTACACATTCTGTGGTAGGAGGGATTTCCATCTTCGACGATCCATCGATTACTAGAATCATATTGGATTCACTGACATTTATTAGCGTAGAACTTAAGGTGAAAATCTATGGCTACGTTATTATGCATCATCATCTTCATATGATCATCGAAGCTGAGGATATTGTAAATAAAATCAGAAGATTCAAATCTTATACAGCTAGAAAGATTCTAGACTACCTAACAGAAAGAAATCGAGTGATAATACTGCATAGAATTAAGCAAGCTCGAGTGACACAAAAAATGGAATCAGAGTATCAGCTATGGCAAGAAGGATCTCACCCTATACAAGTTGATAGTGAAGAAAAGATGAATTCATGTTTAGAATATATTCACTATAATCCTGTTAACGCTGGGTTTGTAGAGAAACCTGAGTATTGGAGAAACAGTTCGATTTTGAATTACCTGACTAATGCTCATGGATGGGAATTCATAAGTAGATATGGAATTGAAAGATTGTGTTAGTGGGAGCAGAGCTCCCTATGCTGTCCCGCAGTAGAGCTACGGAACTAGGAAAAGCCTGAGTATTGGAGAAACAGTTCGATTTTGAATTACCTGACTAATGCTCATGGATGGGAATTTATAAGTAGATATGGAATTGAAAGATCGTGTTAGTGGGAGCAGAGCTCCCTATGCTGTCCCGCAGCAGAGTAAAGAATAATTAACAAGTTACGGATTTATGATTTCGCAATTGACCCTTATAGTATTCATAATTGGTTTTATTTCGCATGTAATAAGTGGAATAATCACATGGAATTTAATGTTTGATCTAGATGATAAGCGCAAAAAAGAATTAACACTCACACAGAAAATGGAAATTCTTAAAAGTAGTAAAGCATATAAGGTGTTTGCATATAGTGCCTATTTTTTTTACGCACTTGCATTGATTGTTTTTATTCTCGGTGGGTTTGTTGGTTAAAATGAGAAATCAAATTTATATGCTAGTGTATTTAAATCAGAAGGTCCCCAGCTAGCGCAAGCGTCTAAATTCTAAAGAAGGGGAAACTTTGAAGGTTTTTACTCATAGTATGGGAAGTGCCTACGCTAGAGGGTTTATCAAATCATTATTAGAATATATGGCAAGAAATCCGGATCAAGCAGCGCAGATTGAATTTATAGCAGATATAGCTCATTATAATGGATGGGGATTAGAAAATTTTGATGGTATTCCTGCATTTCAATTCAGTGGGAATGTCAATTTTATTGCTAATGGAAGAATATCTAATTCAATGCATTTTCCTGGTGGTAAGGAGTTAATTACTATGCATGGAACCGGTGGATTTAGTGGGGATTGGATGATGGATCAAATATTAGATATACCCAGGAGGAGCAGGTCATCCCTGGTTGATGAGTCCGGGTACACATGCTGCCCACATTATGATTACACCCCCAGCTGTACAAAATTGAGAACGATTCTACTCATTTTTTGCGAATGAAATCGAATAATCGAATGTATTCGATATTCTATTTAGCTTGCACTTGCAAATCTGCTCGCCAAATCGCAAACTCTAGCGCAAGCGTCCGCTTGTGCGATAACAAACAAGAAATATAGTTAAAAGGCAATACGGTCCAAGCGGACGCTTGAACTAGTTACTATTGACCAATTTTTTCCGTTATTGTTGTAAGGAGTTTAGCTAAACCGGGTCTTACGAATAAAAAGACCATGAGCAGAAAATATAAATTTCTAGATCAGCGGCAGGCCTATTTTGTTAGTTTTGCAACTGTGCATTGGGTTGATGTATTTACCCGAAATGTATATTGCGATCATGTGGTCGATAGTTTGAAATACTGCCAAAACGAAAAAGGATTAATTCTATATGCTTGGTGTATCATGCCCAGTCATGTTCATTTAATCATGGGTACAAAAGATAAACCCATGCAAGATGTACTTAGAGACCTAAAAAGTTATACTTCCAGGGTTATCAAAGAAGAGATCCGTAGTTATCCCAAGGAAAGTAGAAGAGAATGGTTGCTAAAGATATTTGAACGAGCTGGTAAAGAAAATATCAACAATCGGAATTGGCAGTTTTGGCAACAACATAACCACCCAATTGAATTGGCAAGCAATAAAATGATCGATCAAAAAATGGAATATCTACATTATAATCCTGTAGTTGCAGGCTATGTAGAAAGTCCTGATCATTGGGTATATAGCAGCGCTAGAAATTACTTTGGAAAACAAGGATTGATTGATGTTGAAATTGGCTATTGAATCAAGTTCAATAAAAAAGCTGGTCCTAGCGTCCGCTTGGACCAATAAAACGCACAAGCGGAAAATGAACCAAGTTCAGTATAAGCTGCTTGTTATATTTTTGATACTCCTATTCTGTATTGGGTGTACCCATCAAGATGGTGTATCCCCTCCAGATCGACTTGTGTATGTAGAAGGAAAAGAATTAACGGCAGGACGTTTTGGTGACCTGGCAATGCTGGGACCTGATATTGTAGGTAAACAAGTCCTTAATAGAGACTCATATTATGATTCATGGCCAATATTATTAGATTCGAATAGGGTTATATTTTTAAGTAAAAGAAGAGAGGGCGATAAGCAATTTGGTTTAAGTAAATATGATGATTTATATATTTATAGTAGTGATTCAATAACACCGATTTTTAGTTGGACAGAACAAAACATTCTACATTTTTATCATTATGATAAAATCTTACAGAAAGTCATGTTTAAGAAATCGGTTTTAAATTCCGAAGGTCCAGAACACGAAATTATTCTCCAAAGTATTGCCGATTCCTCAGAGAGGAAAATAATTTACCATAATGGATTTGATGTTCTGATGGTAAAGACTCCAAATAACAATAAGTATTTACTTCTTGAAAAAAGATTCTTTAATAAGCTGCCCTACTTTGGAAAGTTATACTTATATGATATTGATAATGAAACTGAAAGCGAAGTACTAGCCAATAAGCATGATTTAGAACTAGGTTTATTAAGCGATATTGATTGTATGGCAGGTGATTTTATTAGTGATTATAAATTCTTGTTTAGCTGTATATCATACCGAAACAATAGTTCAATAATTTTTAGCTACACAATTGAGGATGAATCTTTAAGTGAAATATTTAGATCAAATGAGTTGGCAATTAGAAACCCAGTTTCAAATTATACTAGCCAAAAAATTTATTTTTTGGCTAGTGAATTTGATTCTGATGATTTATATGAGAATATCTGGATGATTGATAAATATGGAGCTCCGGGAGACTCGGCGGTACAGCTTACCAATACCCGGTTAAATAAAGATTGGCTCCAAATAGAAAATTAATGAAAGTAGATTCGGTTCTAAACTGGTCTAAGCGTCCGCTTGGACCTATAAATCTTGTAGTTTGCGCAAGCGGACGCTAGCGCTAGGGTGGGTGAATGCTTGCGCTATGTTGGGGTCGATATATAGGTCACTCATTTGTATCAACTTTTAGAAAAAAATTCTACTCCTTCTCTTCTTTTGTACCAAAATAATAGCCTAATATGAACGCTAGTAATGGGGCAAATACTGCAGAAGCAAAGCCGGAGGTTGCTTCAATTAACTGTATAAATGTGCCTATATATTGCTGTAAATGGGTTACGGGGTCATGTGGGCTTTGAGTGAAAGTGGTTAAAAAGGCTATGATGAGATAAAATAAAAATATTACACCCAGTGTAGCACCAAAGATTATAACTATGCTTTTTGCCACCCACTTTGCAGCTTCAGCTTTATACCTTCTCGGGTTAAAGGGCTTGATTAAACCTTCACTATAAAAATCATCATAAGCTTCAAGATTTATTGGTTCTTCAATTATCTCGAATGCTTCAGATTCACTGTCTAAATCTTCTTCTGATGTATTTTTAGGTTCAATTAATTCTTCATCTTGTTTTTCAAGATTTTTCCCACTCATATTAACCCCTAAATTCTATAGCTATTTAATCACTATTTCTTTTAAGACTTTCCCATATTGATCGGCTACAGCCATAATGTGGTCTTGTTTTTTTTCTTTATAAGCAAGCTCTAACAGTCCAAATGAAGTTTTCACTAATTCGGTCATTGTTGTATTATTTTCTTTTGCCAACTGTTGCAAGTCATTATAAGATGATTCAGATAAGTTGATATTCAATCTCTTAGTTTTTTGTGAACTCATTGCTACTCCTTATTTAATACTCATTTCATATACCTATAATACTCATACAATGAGTAGAATCCTAACGTGTTTTTGTAATCTGAAATTAAATCTCGTGACGAATCAAATAGTTGTTACCTCACACATAGCCATTCAGTATCCACATGTGTAACAGAAAAAATAGTTAGAAAAACGGCCCAAGTGTCTGTTTGAGCCAGTTTATTTCCTATTGATTTAAGCTTCTACTTGCAAATCTGCTTCTCAAATCCCTTATTAGAGATAGCATTCACAACACAACACACTAAGGGAGTCAAGTATGGTAATCAGTTATAAAGCAGCCGAGCGTAAAGAACCAAAGTTCGTAGAACAGGCAATACAGGTTAAGGATTTTATGACCACTAGGCTTATCACGTTTACACCAGAGGATTCGATGCATACCGTCATTGAAACCTTAGTTGAAAAGGGAATTTCTGGTGCCCCTGTAATCGAAAAAGACGGATCTTTATGTGGAATAATTTCTGAAGGAGATTGCCTGAAGCAAGTTGTAAGAGGTAAATATCTCAATTCACCAACTGAAGTGGGTTTTGTAAAGGACTACATGACTAAACAACCAATTTTTGTATCACCAAATGATAACATCATGGAGATTGCTCAGAAATTCTTAAATCTTCGTCTCCGTCGTTTTCCTGTGTTAGATCAGGGAAAATTGGTTGGTCAAATCAGCCAACGAGATGTAATGGCGGCCATTCAAAATCTTGAACAGGAGCGCTGGAAGTAAACCAGAAACTCAATCCCACTTTTATCAAAATCTGACTACATTCTTGCCGTAACCTAATCAAGATATTCTCGGCTATGATGAAACGTGCGTCTCTTTTTGCATGTGTACTATTTATTGGACTAACTGCGTGTGAAAGTCCACAAACTGAAAATGAGCTGTACCTGCCTTGGGTTGAATTGGAAGAACTCTTTCATGATGTTCAGATGGAAGGTGTATTTCCCGATTCTAAAACCTTTGTTGACTATACACCAAAGCGAACTCCTTCTGAAATAGTAGCTGATTATCGGGTTCAAAAAGAAGAAGAAGGTTTTGATCTTGCTGATTTCGTGGATGAAAATTTTAATCCACCTTTCCAGCCTGGTGCCATTGAAGTTGATGTAACCAAACCTATGATCGAACACTTAAATAGTTTCTGGGGAAGCCTAACTCGTAGCAGTGAAGATGCTGGGGAGTTTAATTCATTGATTCCTCTACCAAGTGAATATGTGGTACCAGGTGGGCGTTTCCGAGAAATTTATTATTGGGATTCTTACTTCACTATGATCGGGTTGGGAGTTTCAGGTCGAGTGGATTTAATTGAATCAATGCTAGATAATTTCGTGTATCAGATCGAGACGATTGGATACATCCCAAATGGAAATCGAACCTACTTTTTAGGTCGAAGCCAACCACCATTTTTTGGGGCGATGGTTTACTTATATGCTCAATACACATCCATGGAAGAAGCAGCTAAATATATTCCAGCACTTCAAGCTGAATATGATTTCTGGATGGATGGCAAAGATCAATTAGATGCAGAAAATCAATCTTATCGAAGAGTTGTACTTGTTAATGATTTAGTCCTTAATCGATATCATGATGATAGAATTGAGCCACGTCCTGAGTCTTACTTGGAAGATGTGGAGTTAGCGCATGGGATGAGTGAAGAACGTGCAAATAAATTGTTTTTGGATTTACGTGCTGCTTGTGAATCTGGGTGGGATTTCAGTGCCCGCTGGTTTGAGGATGGAAATGATTTCACAACGATACGAACAAGTGAAATTGCGCCAATTGATCTGAATTCAATTCTATATCACACAGAAAATGTATTGGCGATGCTGTATGCAGCAAATGGAAATGAAGCAAGAGCTGAAGAATTCGAAAACCTTGCTCAATATAGGTCCGATGCTATTAATGCTACATTTTGGAATGAAGATGCAACCATGTTTATGGATGTACTTTGGGCTGATGCTTCATTTACGAATAGAATTTCAGCGGCAAGTTTTTATCCAATGTATTTCCGTGCTGCCGATGAGGTATTAGGAAAATCGCAGGTTCCAGTATTGCTAGATAATCTAAGAAAGGATGGCGGTATGCTTACTAGCATCGATACTTCCGGACAACAGTGGGACTCCCCAAATGGTTGGGCACCACTTCAATGGATTGCCTACAAAGGGTTGGATCATTACGGATTTGAAGAGGAAGCCGAATCGATGGCAAAAGATTGGTTGGCTGTCAACAATAAAGTGTATTCCACTACCGGGAAAATGATGGAAAAATACAATGTTGCTGATACAACATTACTTGCAGGTGGTGGAGAATATCCTACACAAGACGGCTTTGGCTGGACCAATGGAATTGCTCTTGGTTTGGATGCTGACGTAGACAAATACTAATCTTTTGATCTCAACGTAAATTGGAAGGCTACTTCGAAAAAGCCCTTGAAAATCTGAATAAATTCTGGGGCTACCCGGGATTTAGAGATCAACAAGACGAAGTAGTAAAATCTGTATTTGCAGGAAAAGATACGTTGGTCTTGTTCCCGACTGGCGGAGGGAAGTCATTATGCTATCAGGTTCCAGCCACAGTTTTTGATGGTCTGACGCTCGTAATTTCACCACTAGTTGCCCTTATGCAAGATCAGGTTAATCAGTTAAACGAGCGTGGTGTATCCGCAACATTCATCAATAGTACCTTACCAGGATATGAAGTAGAACAGCGATTAGTTAATGCCAGAAATGGGATGTATAAGTTGATGTATTGTGCCCCCGAGCGATTATTGACCCCTTTATTTCAAGCTGAACTGGAAAAACTGAATATAATATTGATCGCAATTGATGAAGCACATTGCATTTCTGAGTGGGGGCATGATTTCCGTCCGGCATATCGAAAAATTAAAACTTCACTCTCTTCGATTTCTGATAATGTAAGATGGTTGGCTTTAACAGCTACTGCTACCCCAGAGGTTAAAAGTGATATCCTGAAAAATCTCGAATTCGAAGATTTTAATCTCATCTCAAAACCATTCAGGCGCGAAAACTTAATCTGGTGGGTAATCAAGGAAGAAAACAAACACCCTCGAATACATCGATCCATTCAAAAGGCAGCAAAGAAAGGAGATGGGTTGATGTATGGTGGAACCAGAAAAAATTGCGAACAATGGGCAAACGAAATGACCCGGTCGGGATTAATATCAGAAGCATATCACGCTGGGATTGAAAGTGAAGAAAGAAAAGCAATTCAGCAAAGATGGATAACAGGAGAAACCCCTTTGGTTGTAGCAACCAATGCTTTTGGAATGGGTATCGATAAGCCAAATTGCCGGTACGTAATTCATGAGGAAATGCCATTTTCCATCGAAGCCTATTACCAGGAGGCGGGAAGAGCCGGCAGAGATGGAAGTGAAAGCTACCCGGTATTATTTCACAAAGAATCAGATTTCACAAAATTAAATACACGCATTCAAGAGAATTATCCAACTTGGGACCAGATGAATAAAGTGTATGTTGCTTTGAACGATGAATTAGGTTTGGCAATTGGATCTGAATTATTAGAATTGAAAAGTTATTCCATAGAATCGATTCAGCGAAGAAGTGGTGAGAAAAAACCGGTAATACAATCTTCTATTCGGCTGATGGATCAGTTTGATGTAATAACCACGGTTTCTGATGTCCCATCGAGGGTTCAACTTCAATTTACGCTAAGCCTGGAAATGATTGGGCAATTCAAAGAAAAAATCAATAATCATGAAAAGAGTGAATTTCTTGACAAACTGATTAGATTATTTGGGCATCATGCGTTTGCAAATATGGTCGAAATTGAAACCGAGAAACTCTTGAAGAGGCTTCAAATTACCAGAAACAGCTTAATCAAAGCGTTAAATGTACTAATGCAACATGACGCAGTTCTGGTTTTTACGATGTTCGAAGGGGCAGATTTAGTTCGCCCTCTGGCTCCACGAGTTCATAAGTTGCCCATAAATAAAAGTGAGGTAGAATCTTATCGAAACAATCTGATTAAAAAGCTGGAATACATGAATGGTTATGCAAATACTGCAGAATGCCGCGAAGTTTACTTGCTACATTATTTTGGTGAAGTTGATGCAAAGCCATGTGGTCAGTGCGATAACTGTTCACGACAGAACGTACATGTTAAGCCAACAAGTGATGAGATTAGGGAATTATTCGAACAATTGATTGATCATGCTAAAAGTTTGGAGGAGTCAAGAAAGCATTTGAATTGGAGACAATCTAAAATTGATAAGGTGCTCCAATACCTTATTACAGAAGGGGTGGTTAATCCTGTTGACGAGAACCCTGGGTATTACCGTCTAGCTGACTAGGCTGTAGTAAGCGAACTTCATTTAAAGCTTCTAAAGCCCTGGCTAATCTGGCAGTTGCAGTGTCTAAACGAACTTGTTGCAATTGAGTCTGACTTTGATAAAATGCGTGACTATCTCTAAAGTCGGATTCTGCTATCGAATATTTGTTAAATAATTCTGTCATCAAAGAATCCTGATACATCACGGTATCCACGGCTTCAACCATTGCATTGAATAAATGTAATTCGATATATACATCGATATAAGTGGCTTCATCCAACAGGTTTACCGGAGGTTCGATTTCTGTTCGTTCCTCACAACCCAATAATTGCAAACCTATTAAAAATAAAAAGCAAAGCCGTTTCATTAAGATTGAGGGGGTCTTGGGTTAAGTGGCCTCATGGTTAACTCATTAATAAGGAAGTTATCCGGAGTCTCAAGTACGTATTTCAATGTTTTGGCTATATCACGAGGGTGCATCATATTATCGTGTAGTTGTATCGAATCAATGCTGTCGAAGAAAGCCGTGGCAATTGAACCGGGGAAGAAACAGGTAACTTTTATACCATCGAATCGCAGTTCTTTGAACAAAGCTTCACTAAATCCTCGCAAACCAAACTTTGTTGCATTATAAGCCGAAACAGTCGGGTTACCCATCAATCCGGCCACAGATGCAATGTTTGCAATGTGGCATACATGTGGATTTTTCTTCATTAAAGGCACGACCAGTCGTGTTAAATAAAATACACCAGACAGATTCACATCCATCATAGTTTGCCAGTCATCAACACTTAGTTCATCTACATTACCAAAAACACCAAGCCCGGCATTATTAACGAGGATATCCGGCAACTCTTTCTTAAATGTAGTAGTAATCCAGGTTTCAACAGAATCATAATTAGTGACATCAAGTTTTACCGGTACGAATAAATCGCCTAATTTCTGGTGGATTGCTTCTAATTTATCCTGCCTACGTGCTAAACCATAGACCTTAGTTCCGGCTTCGACAAGGATTTTCGAAAATTCTGTTCCTATTCCACTGCTGGCGCCTGTAACGATTGCAACTTTTGATTGTAGATTCATGCTAAATGCTCGATTTTAACTTTCAAACTCTTCGCAAAGGTACTACAAAAACATGAGCAATTTCGATTCGATTGAAACGGAAAAAATAGGGTTTCTTGATATTGGAAATTCATCCATAAAACTAGGATTACGAAACGAAGATCATTGGGAAATTCAGGTTTTCTATAAACCGGATGATTTAACTGTTACTCTTTTAAGTAAGGGAATAGAATATCTGATAGTCTGTAATGTTCGGCCTTCTGTAGATTGGCTGGAAAACTTATCCAATCATTTCTCTGTTGCTGTCTTAGAAACTGATGATATTCACCCGTCAAAGTTGAAGTACAAAACCCCGCAAACACTAGGAATGGATCGTTATTTAGCATGTTTTGGAGCCTGGAGTCTATTTAAAAGCCCGGTCGTTGTCATCGATTCAGGAAGTGCATGCACCATCGATTATATGGATCAGGAAGGAGTATTCCACGGTGGAGTGATCATGCCTGGAATTCAAACGTTACTTGGGGTATTTCATAAATCAGCACCCGGACTTCCAAAGTTTGAATTCCAGATTCCAGAAAAATTTCCAGGCTATTCCAGTCAGGATTCATTACAATGGGGACTTTCACAGCTATTTCTTGATGGAATGCGTGCTAATTTAACTCGATTAGATTTAGAGTTTGAGGATTATAATCTAATTCTTACAGGTGGGGATGCAGAACTTCTGTCAGAGGTATTAGATCGCGAACACTCTGTACGACCTGATTTAATTTTTATGGGGATGGAAGCTTTTCTAGAATCCTGATCTGGAGAGGTTACTCTCGATATATGAAATCACCATGTCGCGAGCTACCAGATTTTTGCCACCTTTGGGAATGATGATGTCAGCGTAACGCTTACTCGGTTCAACGAACTTTAAATGCATTGGGCGAACGAAATTTTCATATTGCTCAAATACACTTTCTACTGTTCTTCCTCTTTTATTGATGTCTCTTTTTAGCCTTCTAAGTAGTCGTATATCATCATCCGTATCAACAAAAATTTTGATATTCATCAAATTAAGCAGTTCTGGTTCGCTAAAAATTAAAATCCCATCAATGATGATCACCTTAGTAGGCGTAACAGAATGTGTTTCTTCTTTTCGAGTATGCTCAGCAAAATCGTACATCGGAACTTCGACAGGGTAACCTTCAGTAAGAGCCTCGACATGGCGGATCAATAATTCCGTTTCAAGGGATGCGGGGTGATCAAAGTTTTGTTTAATCCGTTCCTCGAAAGGCATATGTTTTAGGTCGCGATAATAAGAGTCGTGCTCCAATCGCAGGATGTTATCGGTGCCAAAACTTTCACAAATATAATCGACTACAGTCGTTTTTCCAGAACCGGATCCACCGGCGACCCCAATTATGAGTGGTTTTTTCGCCATAGCTTAATTCGAAGAAGTGATTTCCTGGCTACGTTCGTATTCAACTTTATAATCTCGAATTGAGCGGAAAATGGCAGATGCCATAATAGACTGGCCATATTCACTTGTCAAAAAGCGCTGCTCAGACGGGTTAGTTAAAAAGCCAAGTTCCACTAAAAGAGAAGGCATGGAAGCTTCGTAGAGAACAACAAAACCAGCCTGTTTTACGCCGCGAGATTTTCTATTTGCTCGATTTGCAAATTGGTGATCCATCATAGTAGCAATTCGTTCGCTGTTTGCAATGTAACCGCTATGCGCCAACTCATAAATTAAAAGTTGTTCTTCGGTTAATTCACGAACTTGTTGTTCGCCATTACTAAAAATCATGTTCTCTTTTTTCATGATTTCTAAAGAACTTTCACTTCTATGAAGTCCTAAAAAGAATACCTCAGTACCTCGAACAGATGGGTTATGGAAAGAATTGGCATGAATTGATACAAATAAATCCCCTTCGTTTTCATTGGCAATATCACCACGGTCATAAAGATCAATGAAGGTGTCATCATCTCGCGTGTAAACTACTTTAACATCCGGAAGGTATTGCTCGATGTATTCCCCTACTTTTTTTGATACGGCAAGTACTACATCTTTTTCATAGGTATTACGATATCCAACATTTCCGGGATCATGCCCACCATGACCGGCATCAATGATTACAGTGTCAAATTTGAGTTTGTCTGCCAGTTCGTTAAAACGATCGTCCGGATCAACAGGTGGCTGAACAACAGTGATTTCCAGGGCATCATCAGGATTAACATTCAAATACCAGTTTTTAGCAAGAAATTGTTGGGTAAAAACTTCGACTTCGTATTTACTAGCTTTTGTCATAGCTAATAAAACATCGTTAGTCGAACCATCTCTATATGCCGAAGCTTTCACATATACATTTGGATCCAAATAAATATCTACACCATAGCTGTCTTCTAACTCATAAAGTCGAACTTCCTGGATTTTACCACCCTGATTCGGTAATCGAATTCCACTGGTATCAATAGACGTAGAATACAACTGCATTTGGATAAGATCAGGGGCAGGTTGAAGCACGGTAAATGAATCAAGGGGTGCATCAAAATGATAACGAACTACATAACCCAAACCATCGCTGCGTTCAGCCTTAGAAATTCTCTCAAACTGTACTTGCGCATGAGAAGGTGTGGTGATAATTGAGAATAAGAGACCCATAACCGCAAAAAAACGGAAAGCAACATACCCACTCATAGTTAAAATGGATTTGTAATTGTTGGCCATAATTTTTTGTAGATGATCTTTCTAAGATAATAGAATTAACTGCCTGATGAAAGTTTGGAAAATTGATGAAACTCAGTTAGTAAACATTTTTATTGAAGTAAAAGATTTTATATGTACCATCAACGAAGCAAATCTCATAATCATACTTCAACATGAATATTGAAGAGTTGGAATTAGAATTTCAGGAAAGACATCTGCCTTTACTTGGAGCTAACTTCCGTTCTACAATTTATACTCAACTAGATGCTGTTGAGAATTTATTAAAAGGCTTAGAACATTTGTCAGATGTGCAAATGCCCGATAAATTTTTTAATAAAATTATTGGAAGTTCAGAAGTTTTGGAACCCCTTCTCACACTTGTTGATGACAACGAATTAGAATTTCAAATAGAGCAATTACCCAACTCATTTACACTTCCACTTGAAGAAAGAGATCGTAGTATCACAAAAGGCGACTCACTTTTGGTGATAATATCCAAGGCAATAAAAAAATTAAGCTATTCTCTTGGAAATAAACGACAAACACGTACAATTGAATACAGATACCTTGTGGGCAGTGCATTTGTCGAGCATCAGTATTTGTGCTTAAAGTGGAATAAAACTCTATTAGGACTCGTAAATAATTTTATGGTTCAGGCAAAAGTGGAGGCGTTGAACATTTATTCTGAGAATGTTCAAGAACCTGCACTAACTGAATTAATTTCTACTTATCAGGTTTTGGTAAAAGATTTCCGGCAAAAAGCTGATATGCAGATACAAGAACAACTTTCTTCTTACAAGGATAGAATTCTTAAGGATCTTGGGCTTGCTGGAACCAGAGAAATGAGTGGTTCATTACACAGAAAAGACTTGTTAACGCGCAGGTTAAATACGTTCAAATCGGATTTAAAAGAGAGTGCTAAAACATGGGGAGATTTAATTTCAATAAATATTGAACAGATAAAAGCTGCATCAACATTAATAAAGTTAAATCAACAGCTAAATACATATGAAGATAATCTTCGTGAACGATTTGAAGTATATATTTCAAATCAAATTCGTTCACCATTAACGCAATTAACTACTTTTTTAGGCGGCCATCTTAATACACTTGAAAAGAATCCTACGGTCTCTAAACAACAGCTCGAATCTTTTTGTGATGAGATTACAGAAAGAACTCACAATATCATTACCGAGGATTTAGTCGATCCACTAACTGCGACTTGCGATGATAGAATACTAAGCAAAAAACTGGACTCTTTTGCTTCTGAAGTCTCACTTCTTGCAAATCGGGTGGAGGACAGTGTTACATTGGTTGAAGAATTAGAATTTCACGAGCAGCTTCCTGAGTACATGCTTAAACCTATTCAATGGCAGTCTTTATTCAGGAGAATATTAGGAGATGAATACCTGTCAGAATTATTAGCAGAGGATATTAAACCAGAAAAGCAATTGGAGCTTATTGTAGAAGATTTTTCAGAAGTGAATCAAATCATTTCAACGAATTTGTCTATAGCTCAGGATGTTGAGAAATCTGAAACAGAGGAACCATTCGAAATTGTTAAGAAGGGAATCGAGCTTGCCATTTTAAAGCTGGAAGATATAAGTCGGGAATACCCCAAAATAGAACAGTTTTTAGAAGCGGAATTAGGAAAACACCAGCAGGAATTATCCGACCGAATTGTACAACTACTCATCGATCAGAATTCAGATCAAATACGGCGAGAGGATGCTAAAATCATTGTACGACAATCTGCATTAGATGTTAAAAATAGGTTGATAGTACTATGGGCAAAATTTATGGATCGCCTGGAATTGGCAAGAAGGTTTGTGGTTTCAAAGATAAAGTCTGTGATTACGACTATCCGATCTTTTCTCGGATTGACAGAAACAGAACATATTAATGTACAGAAGACAAACATTGCAGCTATTCTTCATGAGATTGATCAAAAATATCATCAGTTACCGTACATTTATCGTCGATTATTCGATTTTAAACGTCCTGCTGAGTCAACTTTTTTTGTTAAGAATAATTCACATTTCGAAAACGTATCAAAAGCATATGAACTATGGAAATCAGATTTTCCATCATCAATAGCTATTCTAGGGGAAAAAGGCAGTGGTAGAACTACGTTATTAAACTATCTGAATAGTGAGATTTTTATAAATGAAAAAGTCGAGTTCATACATTTTGATCGAACAATTTATACAGAAAGTGAACTTTTAGATGAGCTATCCACTCAGCTGAAAGTATCATCAAAAAAGACTGCAGAAGAATTCGTTTCTCTAATCCTGAGAAGGAGAAAGAAGTCGGTGATCATTATAGAAAATGTTCAAAATTGTTTTTTAAGAACAGTTCAGGGTTATGAGGCAATCAATACCCTTTTATACCTTATTTCTGAGACGAAAGATAAAATTTTGTGGGTGTGTAGTTGTTCACAGTATGCATGGGATTTTTTAAATGTATCACTAAGAATTGGGGATTATTTCTCACACACCCTTTATGCAGATTCTCAATCTTCCGGAAATATTTCTGAGATTATTATGCGGAGACAGACTGCAAGTGGGTATCAACTTGTGGTTCAACCTGATGCCGGAATTCAAAATTCGCGTGCATACAAAAAGTTGGCTGATGATGTGAAAAAACAAGAGAAATATCTTTTAGAAGTATTCTTTGAAAGATTGAATAAAATGGCAGAAGGTAATGCCACAGTAGCTCTAATTTATTGGATAAGGTGTATTCAGCGAATTGATTCGGCAGAAGTTTACCTTAAACTTGAAGAAAATACCGGGATTGAATACTTAAGCGAGTTGGATTCTGAAACATTATTTGTCTTTTCAGCTTTTGTAATTCACGATGTATTAAATGCGAAACAGTTAGGGGAATGTTTGAATATATCTTCAAAAAATGCTGAAACGATAATTTCAAGATTGATAAGCAGAGGATTATTAGTTGAATTAAATCATGGCTTTGGATTAAATGACCTCATTTACAGACAGGTAGTTCGATTGTTGAAATCACGAAACTTTATTAATGCTTGAAATGAAAAAACTAACGCTTTCAATAATACACCTACTTGTTTTTTCTAGCTTTGCAGTTGCACAAGCTACGGCTGATTCAACATCACAGACTCCGACAGAAGCGGTAAATCAGATTTCAGAGCTGTTTTCATTTATCAAACTATTTAATTCGGCGTTAGTACTTATATCAACCTATTTATTTAATCGAGTACTCACTTTTTTATTAGGTGCGCTTGCAGAGAGAAAAGCATCTTACCGACTTCTCATCAAGCGGATAGTTCCATTTTTCAATATGTTTATATGGTCATCAGCGCTATTTATAGTTATTGCAGGCATTATTGCTCCACCTATTGAAACGGTTCTAACCGTAGGAGCATCCATTGGGATTGCAGTTGGATTTGCTTCTCAAGATGTGTTAAAGAACATATTTGGAGGGTTTATCATCATTTTAGATCGTCCGTTTCAAGTAGGTGATAAAATAGAAGTGAATGATCACTATGGAGAGGTATTAGAAATAGGCTTGCGCTCTACCAGGATAGTAACACCAGACGATTCTATAGTCTCTATCCCAAACGCTGATATCGTGAGTAATTCTGTATCTAATTCAAATTCTGGGGCTTTGGATTGTCAGGTAGTTGTAGAAATTTACCTGCCTGCAGACTCACCTATCGATAAAGTTAAAGAAATCGCTTATAAATCAGCCATTTCATCACGATATGTATTCCTAAAAAAACCGATAATTGTGATGACTGAAAATAAAGTTTTCGAGCAAAATTTCGTATTGATTTGTAAAGTTAAAGCTTATGTTTTAGACATTAGGTATGAGTTCCTTTTAAAGAGTGATATTACACAACTTATGATGCAGGAATTAGTAAGAAATAAATTGATTCCAAAAGGGATATCAACACCCAATATGTAATGTGATTTGTTAATTCAAATACTTCATCAAGAATTCATTTTTAGAAGCCACTTTTAATTTGACATTAGGCCCTGAGGCAATTACAATTCGAGGGCACATCTTGTTCATTTTTAAATGTAGGAGGCATATTATGAATGATGAAACATTTCTCGACGCCGCTGAGAATGGCGACCTAGAGACAGTTACTAAACTCCTTTCTGAAGGGGTAGATGTTAACACTTGCGACGAACACGATCGCACGGCGCTCTTAAAAGCGGCAAAACACGGACATCTTGAAATCGTAGAGACGTTAATTAATAATGGAGCGGAAGTAGATCACAGGGATAATCGAGGAACAACGGCATTATATTGGGCTTCGACAAACGGCAATCAAAAAATAGTAGAACTTTTAATTAGTAATAAAGGCGACGTTGATGTTCACGACGATCGCGGCTGGTCAGCACTTGATCAGGCAGTAGCACAAAATCACACAAAAGTGGTAGATATGCTCACAGAGGCTGGGGCACATTAGGTAAAGCAATCATTGCATTTTAAATTAGCTAAACCCGATTCACAAGGATCGGGTTTTTTTGTGTTATTTAGCGTAAAGGATAAAAATTGTGGGTCTTTTATGTAGGTTAGGAAGGTTTCTCTTTTTCCATTCCCCAATTTCTTTAGAAACGATTGACTCACTTTCTAGGGTGATATCAGTAGCTATGCAAAGTTTAGTTTCGGGTCTACAGGTATCAAGAATACTTTTTAGCATTTCATTATTACGATAAGGCGCTTCCATAAAAATTTGCGTTCTGTCGTGTCTTCTGGATTCCCCCTCAAGCTGAATTAATGCTTGTTTACGACCTTTGGCATCAATTGGTAGGTACCCATGAAATGAGAAAGATTGTCCATTAAATCCGGATGCCATCATAGCCAAAAGTATACTTGATGGACCAATCAACGGAACCACGCGAATTCCATTTTTATGAGCCATTTTTACCAATATAGATCCCGGGTCGGCAATTCCGGGAGCACCGGCTTCAGAAAGTACTCCCATATCTCGGCCTGATTTCAGTGGTTTTAAAAAAGAGTATACTTCTTGCTCTGGAGTTTTCTTGTTTAATTGATAGAAATCGATGTTGTATTCTGGTTTTGTATCACCAACCCATTGCAGGAATTTTACAGCTGATTGAATATTTTCTACAGCGAAAACATCCAATTTTCTGATAATTTCCAGAGTATGATCAGGAAGAGAATTATTTGAAGGAGTTTTCCCTAACGTGGTTGGGATCATATAGAGCGTTCCGGCACTCATTCATCAACCCGTTCTATTACTAATTCTTCCGCTCCATGTTCGGCTCGTTTATTAGCAAAACGAGTTACGTAAATACAAACTACAACAAGGATAGATGTTCCAATTATTGCAATAACCATATTCATCAAGGAAGTACTTCGTTGAATATCATAAATGGGAATCATCACAATTTCCTGATAGGTATTCTCCTGATAGCGAATAGGGATAACCGCCGTATTCATTATTTTCTGAGCCATCTGAACAGATAAAGTGAACTTACGCTCGATATTATCACCATCCGCATTGGTGAAATTCAAGACAACGTATCCATTACTTTGAGCAGCAATTTGTTTGATATCAAAATCGATAACATCAGCGGCAATGCTTTCTCCATTATTGAAGGTATGAATGGTTCCTCGGTACACATTGAATTGTTGTACACTTAGGAAACCCAGGTAGCAAGGGAAAAGCCAAAGGAGATATAGAAGACGGTATTTCATTTTTTATTTAGTAATTGCGAGCCCGACTTTAGTCGGGAGAGGCAATCTTTGGATTGTAACTCAAATCATTGAGATTGCTTCGTCGTTTAAATAGTTCTGCGATTCCAAAACATGAACTCCTCGCAAAACGTTGGTTAATTGTTTAATTCGATTTGCTGAATGGTAGTTTCATAAAGCGCAGGATCCCAGATCAGTCGTTGTTGATAGTCTTCCTGCATATGGTTTGCACTCATGTGTAACCAGAATGCAACAGGTAGTTTATCAAAGAAAACAGCTTGAACAGACGTATGATCATCATAAATGGAAGTACCGAAATCAATGCCACTCAACATCCCCATTCTGCCATCGTAGAATGCGCCATAAACAGAAAAACTTCTTTTCATCGAATCAGAGTTTAGCGCCCATCCCATTTTATCTTTTACCGCTGTAGATACTTCTTCATTGATGATCTCATTTCTCCAAAGTCTGGCTAGTAAATCGGTGATATCAGCTGCCGTAGTTTGTGGAAAAAGAGTAAGTGCATTACGCTCCTCTATGAACGACATATCGATACGATCATCACTCATGAATTCATATCGCGATTGATTAAAATCGCTATTTTCAGCAAACATTGATGCAGTAGAAATATACTGGTTCAATAATGAATCTCTATTTTTAGAACTAAAATAATCCAGATTTTGAGTGGCACTTTCATTTACTGTTGGTGATATATTCGGTGCAATCACACTATAAATTCCTGAAAAAGGAATGGGCATTTCAGTATTCGGCAGAACTAAAGTATCCATCAGTGCTCGAATATTTTTTTCTCCTAACTTAAACCAGAAATAATCAGCAATTGCCAGCGAGTTGAACTGAACCATGGCTTGCACGGCTTCATCGTTAGTGATAGGAGACTCATCTTCGGTGAGGTAAGCCATTGCTCCTTCATGAGCATTTTGGTTGATTTGCGGAAGTAAGTATTTCTCAATTTCCACTAAATTCACCAAGTCTTCTGGATTTAAAATCCCCTCAGCAACCTGCCGCTCATATTCGATCAAAAGAAAAATGTTACTGAGAGCACCCATAGTTCTGGGGATATCAGAACCATAAAAAATGCCGGAATCAGGATCGTTAACATTGAACGAAACGACTGAAACGAATTCAGGTTTTTCACCGATGAATTCGGTGAGTGTTTTTAACGAATAGGTGTTTTCGATGTATTCAGATCCTTCAGCCATACCGTCTGCATTTGCAAACAAGCTTTTAAAGGCCGAAAAATTTAATCCAATTACCATGGCATAAACACCGGCAGCGGTAATCGCAAATACGAGAAAAAATTTAAGTGCTCTCTTCAAGAAATCGTGATTTCAAGGGTTCAAAGACTCCAAAGATACGAGAAAGAGAGCAATAGAACATCGAACAATAAACGTTCGATATTCTTTTTGAAGTAAGTTGATCTAAAGCATTCCGGCGCTTACAGATTGCATGATGATTCCACACAACCACGCTCCGAAAGTACCGACTCCATATCCTAAAACAGCTAATAAAACGCCTACCGGGGCTAAAGCTGGTGAGAAGGCTGATGCCACAATCGGCGCAGACGCTGCACCTCCAACATTGGCTTGAGAGCCAACCGCAGTAAAGAAAAATGGAGCCTTAATCAGTTTGCCAACCACAAGAAGTACAACTACGTGAATGATGATCCAAACCCCACCAATTATGAAGAAACCAGGCACATCAACAAATGCACTTAAATCCATTTTCATCCCGATGGTCATTACCAAAATGTATAGGAATAAACTGCCTAGTTTTGAGGCGCCTGCACCTTCGAGTTCTCTTTGTTTTGTGAAAGACATCGCAAATCCACCAACTGTGGCGGCAACAACAATCCAAAAGAACGAAGAATTAAAGCTTAATCGACTTAAAGTCTCAGAGTTTTCATTAACCCATGGAGCAATAGTGTCTCCCATAATGTGACCAATTGCAACGATCACAAAGGCAATAGCTCCCATCTTCACGAAATCTACCATGGTCGGGACTTTAGCAATACTTGCCTGATAATCAGCTACGCTTTGTTTCAATGTTTCTATTGCTGAAGAATCTGCTTTAAACCATTTGTCGATCGTGCTGCTCATTCCTGCACCGTACAGAATAAATGCCATCCAGATATTTGCCACGATTATATCTACTGTGATCATTGCACTGAAGAGCGTATCACTAGGCTGAAATACTTCATACATTGCCGTTTGGTTGGCTCCACCGCCAATCCAGCTTCCTGCAACGGTTGATAAACCTCGCCAGACTTCTTCGGGCCCTACTCCGGCTGTTATTTCTGGGTTGATTGCACCAACAATCAGTAGAGCAATGGGCCCACCAATAATGATACCTGTTGTTCCTGCAAAGAACATCGCGACTGCTTTCCACCCTAGATTCATAATTGCTTTTATATCTATACTCAAGGTTAAAAGCACCAGGCTGGCTGGTAATAAATACCGTGAAGCCATGTAGTATAAATTCGATTCATATGGATCAATTACTCCAAGAGATGTAAACACAGAAGGAATGAAATAGCATAAAAGAAGAGATGGAACAAAGCGATAGAATTTTTTCCAGCCTGGATTTTCACTGTGTGAAGTGACAAATATAGCAGCCAGGATGGCCATCAAGAGCCCGAATACAACGGCATCGTTAGTAATTAACGGCATGAGTAATGGTTAGGTTAAGGAATTGCGGTTGAGGATAAGAAGAGGGGAAGAAAGTTACAAAGACACAAAGTTACAGAGTGCTCTACGGCTTTGTTAGTTTGAGCCAAAAAACTGAATCAGGATGTCATCTAATTGTGTTCTCCAGGCTCCCCATGAATGCCCTTCATTCACTTCCAAATAGGTGAATTCAAGTCCTTTTTCTTCAAATAAATTTTTCATATTCCGGGCATCGATGGTGTTATCCCCAATGGTGCCAACGCTCATAAAAATATCAGGATCATTAAAATTCGAAGCTTTTACAATATCATAGATTTCATCTCGGTACCAATACGCGGGGGCCTGAATCGCTACTTTTTGGAAGATATCAGGACGAGTAAAGCCAAAATAGGTAGCATTTAACCCGCCGAGTGAAGTTCCAAGAATTGCCCGGTCGGTTCTCGAACCACTAATTTTATAATCAGATTCAACCTTAGGGATCAACTCACCAATAAAGAAAGAAATATAATCCTGATTGTTCCCCATTTCGTCCATGCGACGATTAAAATCCTCGTTTTCAGGGTCAAGAGGATTCACAAATACGGCAATAGTTGGCTCAATTAAGTGTTGATGATGTAGATTATCCAATACTATAACCATGGAACCTAGATTATCATCGCTGTATTCCTGGCCATCAGTTGTATAAATCACATTTAAATCATCAAAATTTTCATAACCATTCGGGATATAAACTCTATAACTCACTGAATAGCCAAGTGCATTACTGTTTAAAATTACCGGTTCCCAAACTATTCCTTTTGGAGTATCAGGATTGAAATGAGTTAGTGGCTCCTCTTCCCATTCAGGCATTCGCAACTCAGAATTAGGTCCAAAACCACTCCATTGAACATTTTGGTTTGCAGGGTCTAGAATCCATTCAGAACCATCGATGGTTATTTTGTAATCTAATCTGGCGTCTGAAGGAAATGTTGTTTTATAGAACCAGATATTACTTTTTCCTGCTTGTTTACCTTCGAACTTAATCAAGTTATTCCCGCTCCAACTATTGAAGTCCCCATTCCATGCTACTGTTTCAGCTTCCCCTCGATGTAAGAAAATAACGGTTGAATCTTCGGTAAATGGAATCTGCCCTTTATCGATTAATTCGTTCCATAAATCTGCACCAGCTTCTAAAGCTTCTTGCTCATTTTCGATAATTGATAATCGATCGAGTTCTTGATCAAGAGTAGTTTCTGATAAATTATCATTACTCAGAGTACATGCAGAAATCAGAATGAGTAAAAATGCTAGGTTTTTCATCTTGACGAATATTTGAGTGACATTTGTTCATAAAAAATACGTAATGGTTTTGATGAAACTCTGATTATTTTTAGTGTCTGAAAATTTCTGTTTCGAAAACTCACTTCTCCCGCATGATAGTCTCAAAATTTGGTGGTACATCGGTTGGTTCCTACGAAGCGATGCAGCATAGCGCTTCGATAGTAGCCGACAAATCTGATCGCAAACTAATTGTCATCAGTGCTACATCCGGAACCACAAATGATTTGGTTGCACTCGAAAATCCAACTATTAGTTCAACAGATAGAGAAAAGCTTCTTATCGAAATCGAAAATCGACATCTCGGGATCATCTCTAATTTAAAAGAGAGAAAATCAGCCTTAACCACTTTCCAGCGACAAATGTCTGAATTGAGAGCGCATTTGGATCAGTTTGGTCGTGATAAAAGGTGGAAAGACCGATTATATGCGTTCGGTGAGTTAATGAGCACACGTATATTTGTTGAAGTACTAAAAGAAAATGGGGTTAGTGCCGAATGGTTGGACGCTCGAAAAATCATAAAAACGGATTCGACATTTGGAAATGCCAATCCGGATTTAGAATTGATAAAAAAGAAAGTTGATATTTTTATTGAAAGAGATAAAATCTACCTGACCCAAGGTTTTATCGGTTCTGACATTTTTGGTTCAACAACTACTTTGGGTAGAGGAGGAAGTGATTATTCTGCAGCTCTATTTGCTGAAGCCATTTGCGCAGATCAGTTAGAAATTTGGACGGATGTGGCTGGCGTTTATACCACAGACCCAAAGTTGGTATCAGCAGCAAAACCTATCAAGGAGATAACATTTGATGAAGCAGCAGAGCTTTCTGTTTTTGGTGGAAAAGTTTTGCATCCCGCTACCATTAAACCTGCCATGAGAAGCGGTATTCGGGTGCGAGTTGCAGATAGTAAGAGACCCGAGCGTGTTGGGACCACAATTGTAACAAAAACTGATAAAGAACCGGTAGTTCGGGCCATTTCACTTCGAAAAGATCAGACTTTACTGACTGTTCGTAGCCTGGAGATGTTACATCAGCATGGTTTTCTGGCCCGTCTTTTTCAAGTTCTGGCAGAGAATAAAATTTCTGTTGATTTAGTAACAACATCAGAGGTAAGCGTTTCCCTTACGCTCGACACTGCGCTGAAAGCCTCGAATAAAGTTGATTTAACCGAAAAAGTGTTTCGCCAACTCAACGAGTTTTGCGATGTAGAAATAGAAAAGGATTTATCGCTCGTTGCAATTATTGGAAACCGCCTAAATGTAACAAGTGGAATAAGTGGTCAAATTTTTGGGCTGCTGAAAGACTACAATATTCGTTTGGTATGTCACGGTGCTTCGGCATTCAACTTATGCTTTTTAGTAGATGAAAAAAGTGGAGAAGAAATCGTAAAACTGATTCACAATAAATTTATCGAATGATGAAAATATCAGTTATAGGTACTGGAAAAACCGGAAGCAAAGTAGTTGAGATGTTAAGAGATCGTTTGCTGGATGCATTCGATGAGAACAATTTGCCAACAGTTGAAAAGCTGCAGAAGGCAGATGCAGTGATAATATTTGTACCAGGTGAATCTGTCGTAAATATTATTGATATGGTACTGGCTTCTGGCACACGGGCTGCCTGGGGAAGTACTGGATTTTCATGGCCAGATGATTTAGATCGTAGAGTTCAAACCATGCGAACCAAATGGGTGATGGCTAATAACTTTAGTTTAGGGATGAATCTAATCCGTAAAGCAATCGAAAGTATGAGCGTTGGATCCAAGATTCTGAAAAACCCAGTTTTTCATATTCATGAGGTGCATCATATTCATAAAAAAGATGCCCCAAGTGGTACGGCAATTTCATGGAAAAACTGGTTAAATAAACCGGTTAATATTACTTCAGCACGGGAAGGTGATGTAAACGGTTTTCATGAATTAACTATTAAAACAGGCACTGAAAAAATATCGCTTTCACACGAAGCGATGGACCGTTCCATTTTTGCGGAAGGGGCTATTTGGGCGGCTGAACAATTGGTAACAAATCAGCAATTAACGTATGGAGTTCATACTTTTGGGGAACTCTTTGACCTTTCAACCAATGTCTGATTCTTTACACAATTTCCCGCTTTGGACCGCTGTGGTCACGCCAATGAATGATTATGCCGAGGTAGACTTCGAAAGTCTGGAATCGGTGTTAAAAGAGCAGGAACTTGCCGGAAATGGGGTGCTCATTTTAGGTAGCACTGGAGAAGGATTGAACTTGAATCTGGTTGAGAAAGAGGAAATCGTAAAGTTTACAAAAGCTCTTGATCTGGTAGTACCATTGATGGTGGGAATTGGGGGATTTGACCTGGAATCTCAGATCAAATTCATCAAGTTCTGTGATGACCAAAAAGTGGATGCTTTTCTACTGGTAAACCCATTATATGCAAAGCCGGGAAAAGAAGGGCAGTACGTATGGTTTCGTTCTCTAATGATTGAAACAGACACTCCATGCATGATCTACAATGTGCCTTCCCGAACGGGCAAGAAAATGGATCCTGAGGTTCCTGCACGTCTTTATAATGAATTCGGTAATTATCTTGGACTAAAAGAAGCCAGTGGTAGTATTGATGAATTCAATGAATTCTTTAATGCTGAACCTAAAGCTCCTTTGTATTGCGGTGATGATAATCTAATTAGAGAATTTGTAGATCTGGGGGCGATTGGGCATGTTTCTGTGGCTTCTAATGTGTGGCCGAAGAAAACCCGAATGTATCTTGATTTATGCCTCGCAGGAAATACAAAAGCCTTGCTTGAAGAATGGGTACCTTGTGTGGATTTACTTTTTAATGCGCCAAGCCCCATTCCGGTAAAATCATTGCTTTTTCATAAAGGCTGGATTAATTCAGATCAGGTACGCTTACCTTTAGTTCGAGAAGATATGACACAGGAAACGGAAGAAGCCCTGATCGAAGCCGATCGAAAGATGAATGAATGGTTTTAGAGAATCGAGTAATTTTACACTTCTTTCATCCGATAATTCATTAATTCAACACCTCGGACTTCTTTTCGATTTTCTTTAACAACTTCAAACCCTTTCACTTCAAAGAATGGCCTGGCAGTGATGCTCACATCTGAAATTAATTTGTACTTCCCTTTATGAAGTGATTCAAGCTTCAATTCATCAAATAATAGGGTGGCAATTCCTTGACTCTGATAATCTTTGTGCACATACAGAAAATCAAGGTATTCAGGATCATCCAACGCTGCCAAACCTACTATTTTCCCTTCATGTTCAGCGACTATAGAGAATTGATTAAGAATAAGTCTTTTCCAGCGATCCTGATTTTCTACGGATGATGTCCATGCATTTATTTGCTCGCCTGAATAATCTTGCGAACAAATTGCCCGAATTGTTTCAACGAAAAGAGTATGAATTTCCTGAAGGTCGGATAATTGAGCTCTTCGTATTTTGATGTCCATTTTTCTATTTGATTCTTTGATAGTACCGGATGGAATCTATAACAAATTGTTGTGGAAAAATGGAATTATCGATGCCTTTTTTCCCTCCCCAAAATCCACCTACAGCCAGGTTTATTAATAGGTATTGTGGCTTATCGAAGGGCCATTCATTTTCAGTGAAATGAGGTTCTTTTTTAAACGTGAAATAGCAGTTATGGTCAAATAGAAAGTCGATGTTATCTTCTGTCCATTCGATTGCGAAATCATGGAAATTGGTATGCAGAGTATCAGACTCAGTAAAATCGCCTTTATTGGTTTCAAGGTTATGATTGAATGCTTTAGTATGTATGTTTCCATGAACTTTAAGCGGATCGAAGCCTACATTTTCCATGATATCAATCTCACCGCAACGCGGCCATTGTACTTCATCAATATTGGTGCCTAAAGTCCAAATTGCAGGCCAAATGCCACGGCCGGTTGAAAGCTTAGCGCGAACAACAATCTTCCCATATAAAAATTCTTTCTTTCCTTTTGTATGGATACTTGCAGAGGTATACTCGAACTTTTCAATCTTCTCTTTTCGGGCTTCAAGAATAAGTTGGTTCTTTTCGATCCTGCAATTTTTAAGCTCATTAACTGTGTAGAATTGCAATTCGTTGTTGCGAACATATCCAGATTCGAATGACCAATAGGAGGGGTTCGGAAACCCCTCGTGTTCAAAATTGTCTTCCCAAACTAATTGATATTTCATTCAGAGTAATACAATTCGAGCCCCGTTGTTAAAAACACTAATGGAGCATTCCAGTTAATTGCTGTTTCATTGGTTGAATAACTGCACTGGGTATCTGTAAATGAGACTGCTGGAAATTCGGATCGAACAACCCCCTGAGCTTCACAATCAGATAATACAATCGTATTTGGTCCGCCGGAAATGTACCCTGGAATCGGTTCATCGATCCCATCTGCACCCATAATTCGATTATGTTGATCTAACGGTGTTTTATCACCAAACCCAGTTACAAATGAATATCCTGTAGCGTTACGACCTAAAATATAATCGAGATCATTCTGAGCAGAAGCGACATATTTGTCATCTCCTGTAAGTTGATAGGCTACAAGCTTCAACATACCATCATTTCCAACATCAGAATTACTACCCCAGGCAAATTTGTCCATACTGATGAGATAGGGAGATGCTTTTTCTTTTTCGAGCATTAAATCAGCATATGCAATGAAATCCTCTTCAAATTCTGGAAATTCTGATCTAGTATCAGAAGTAAGTAGAGAAATTATCCCCAATGCATTCACAACATCCCATTTTGGAGTAATTGGGTCTTCATAATTTTCCATCATCTTTTCCTTGTATTGCGATTCACCCGTTAATACATACATTTCTGCTGAGGCCCAAAACCACTCATCTACAAAAGATGTATCTACATATGCACCTGTAGAAACATCCTCAGGTTGATCATAAAAAATTGCGGGGTTTTCAATGGCCCAATACCATGCACTTTTTGCAGCACCAGCCATTTCATCAGCTAATTCATCCATTCCATATTCTCTTACCGTTCTGGAAGCTGTTGCCATTGTTGATGCAAAATCGAGACTCGCTGAGGTTGTTTTCATGACAACATACCGCGGATTAGTTGTTTCTTCCGGCATGATGAACGCATCAAAATTCTTGGTGGTAAGTTTATGATATAATCCGCCATCATTTGGATCTTGCATGGTCATCATCCATTTCAGATTTACAAGGGCTTCATCTAATATATCCGGCAGTTCATTTCCAGATTCGGGGATATTTAGATTTTGATCCAAATGGAAATCGTTATTTAATCTCAAACTTTGAAGAATGGTCCAAGTGGTGATACTACTATTTACAATATACTTGCCATAGTCGCCGGCATCGTACCAGCCACCGGGTGAAGAAATGGTTGAACCTTCAGGCCGACGTTCATCAGCCGCAGAAGCGTGAATGTATACTTCAGTATCGGGGTGACCTGCTTTAAAATTCCATTTTCCACCAAACTCTTCTTCAATATCTACACCCACTCTGGAATAGTAGTAGGATTTTAGAGCGGCATCTGCTAAGTCGCCATATAAACTTGGTGCGATATAAAAAGGATAGGAACACATTTCATTCACACATAACGTGTACTCACCAGGCTTGGAAAGGGATGAAAAGTCAGCTTCACCCACGGCATCTCCGGATAGTTCCCAATACCTGGGCTCAGAAACAACCTCTTGAAATACTGTATTCCCGTCAGAATCTCTAATTTCAAATTGTTCAGCTTGCCCACGAATTAGTGCCTTTTTAGCTGCATTTTCTGGGTAACCGATTTGATTTACCAGGATGTCATCTTGAGTTATTGATTGCGCATTACATCCAAAAGAAAATGATGATGCTGCGAAAATAAGGGTTAGAATAAAGTATGATTTCTTCATGATTTAGGTATTTAACCAAGTTCAACGTTAATATGATATTCCCCTTTGGGTAGTATTGGGATTATGTTGCCTTCAATAGCTTCGCCATCGATAGAGACGGAGGAAACTCCTTTAGAAATTCCATCAGGGTTTTTTACTTCAATATGATAGGTTGCGCCACGAAATTTTCTGGTCACCTTGAAAGAATTCCAGTCCCTGGGAATGCAAGGATCAATTTCTAACCCCTGATAAGACGGGCGAATCCCCAAAATGTACTGTGTGATAGTGTAATAATTCCATGCTGCGGTTCCAGTAAGCCATGAATTTTTGGCTTCACCGGGCTTGGAAGCATCTTTACCTGCTATCATCTGAGCATACACATAGGGTTCTGTTTTATGCAATTCGCTGATATTTTCGAGGTATGCGGGGCAAATTTTTTGGTAATAATCCCAGGCTTGATCCCCGCGCCCTAATACAGTTTCTCCGATCATTATCCATGGATTATTATGGCAGAATATCCCGGCATTCTCTTTATATCCCTCCGGATAACTGGAAATCTCGCCATATTCAATATGATACTTTGTGTAGGCAGGATTGTTTAGTACAATGCCATGTGGAGTGTCTAACCGTTCTTTAACAGAATCGAGGGCCTTTTCAACATAACCGTCATCCATACCTATTCCAGCCATGGAACACCAGCCATTTGATTCAATGAAAATTTTGCCTTCCTCGTTTTCCGCACTCCCGATCTTCTTACCAAAAAAGTCATAGGCACGTAAAAACCAATCGCCATCCCAACCATGTTCTTTGATGGCCTCGACCATATTTTTAATATGTTTCTGGGCTCTGATGGCCTCAGTTTCATTTTCAAGGTTTTTGCACAATTCAACGTAATCACGGCCATAGACAACGAAAAGACCCGCTATCATAAGTGATTCTGCTTTACTTCCTTCCGTTTTGTTTTCGGTAGTTTGGAATGATTCGTTTGGATCATTTGAAAAGCAATTCAAGTTCAGGCAATCATTCCAATCGGCACGACCAATTAACGGCAATCCATGTGGACCAAGATTATTTATCACATGATCGAATGATGATGTAAGATGATGAAATAGACTTTGAGATAAACTATCATCATTATCGTATGGAACAGATTCATCCAAAATGGAAAAATCTCCGGTTTCTTTAATGTAAGCAGTGGTTCCAAGAATCAGCCACATTGGGTCGTCATTGAATCCACTTCCAATGTCATTATTTCCACGCTTAGTGAGTGGTTGATATTGGTGATAACAACTTCCATCTGGGAACTGGGTTGAGGCAATATCTAGAATTCGTTGTCGGGCTCGTTCCGGAACTTGGTGCACAAAGCCGATCAAATCCTGATTGGAATCTCGAAATCCCATTCCTCGTCCTATACCGCTTTCAAAGAACGAAGCTGAGCGTGAAAAACAGAAGGTGATCATACACTGATATTGATTCCAAATATTAACCATCCGATCTAGTTTTTCATCACCACTTTCAATAGTGTAAATACTTAAAAGGTCGTCCCAATAGTCTTTCAATTCTTGAAGTGCAGCATCGACTTTTTCCACAGAATCGAATCTGGCTATTAGTTCATTTGCCTTCTTTTTGTTGATAACTGCTTTTGATTCCCACTTTTCGTCTTGTTCATTTTCTACGTAACCCAAAACAAAGACGAATTCTTTTACTTCTTCGGCGTCAAGCTCAATTTCCAGGTAATGAGAGGCAATTGGCGACCACCCGTGAGCATGGCTATTTTTTGGCTTTCCATCAAGAACAACTTTCGGTTCATGAAACCCATTATGTAATCCCATAAAAGATTCACGATCTGTATCGAATCCTTGAATTGGAGTATTTACATGGTAGAAGGCATAATGATTCCGGCGCTCACGATATTCTGTTTTGTGATAAATGGTAGAACCGTCTATTTCTACTTCGCCGGTGGAAAAATTACGCTGAAAATTTTCCATATCAGCGGCGGCATTCCAAAGGGCCCATTCAGCAAAAGAAAATAATTTGAGAGTCTTTTTTTCTGAAGATCTATTTGTTATGGTGAGTTTTTGAATCTCTGCATTCGTGTTTTGAGGTACGAAAAACAAGGCTTCGGCGGTGATTTCATTTTTCTCACCTTTGATGATCGTATAATTCATCCCATGGCGGCATTCATAATGATCCAGGGGTGTTTTAGTTGGTTTCCAACCTGGTGACCAAATCGTGTCACCTTCTTTTATATAGAAATATCGTCCTCCCACATCTATTGGGACGTTATTATATCGATATCGGGTCAACCGCCTAAATTTAGCATCCTTGTAGAAAGTGTATCCGCCTGCGGTGTTAGAGATCAAAGAGAAGAATTCCTGATTTCCCAGGTAATTTATCCACGGCCAGGGTGTTTCTGGATTTGTAATTACATATTCCTTATTGGCATCATCAAAGTGTCCGAAATTCATGAATCAGAAAGAAATTAAGTTGTTGAAAGTGGGAGTTCATCACTACGACGGCGATTAAGCTCAATAGTAATTTCATCCATGTTCGATTGATTTAGGGGGTAAAATAGCATCACTATAGCGGCAATTCCGGCAACAATTGCGGGCACCCAACTCATTAGCATGATGATTCCAGGGATTGCACCCTGAATTGCAACCTGATCCAAACCATCATAATTGTAGGATGCAAGGATGGCTCCGATAATTACCCCTGCAAGTCCTCCCCCAAACTTTGTTGCGAAAGAACCAGCTGAGTACACAAGTCCGGTTGCTCGGCGGCCATTTTTGAATTCTGAGAAATCAGCAGCATCGCCCAACATGGCAAAGAATAGGGTAGGAAACATTGCAGCCGCAAATTCTGAAATAGTCCCAATCGTAAAAATGGCAAGTACATTATTTGGCCCACAAAAAACGAGTAAAGCATTTACAGCACCCGAGAAAAGAAGCGCGACAATGAAAAGTTCTTTTTTCCCGATTCTTTTACTTAAAAAAGCAGTTGCCATAGCACCGGCTATCGAGGCTACCATTAATGCAATTAAGTATGAAGCCGAAAGGAGTTGGTCCTGTAAATAATGAGTAAAATAAATTACCGTTATTCCTTGCTTTATAGAATTGTATACATTGAATAGCAAGCCAATAACAAGTAAAACCAACCATGGACGATTTCGAATTAAATCGTAGAAATCGAGTTTCAAGTTTGTTTGTTGATCTACAGGTGGTTGTACACGTTCTTTGGTGGTGAAGAACGTTATGATCATAAATATCGCCAGAAATACCGACATCAAGTAAATAGCTTGACTATATCCTCGCCGTTGATCAACCAGATAAATGCTTTCAGCAGTTAAATCTTTCTCACCAGAAACGATGAATGAATATTCACTCCCTGATTCCATTGAAAAACTGACGGTTTTCAAGCCATCACTGGAGGAATTATTACCATCAGCCCATTCAAAAGTAGCAATGCCATTTTCAGTTTTGATATTGGCATTTTCGACATCCATGGTTGCCATGACAGTTACTGAGTAGGAATCCTGAGAAATCTGATTTACAGTGATTTCGGGATGTACATTTCCGAAATAGGCAACCAAAAACAACATTGCACCCTGAACAAGCATGCCACCGGCAAAAGCCCCTACCATTCTAAATGAGCCAAGACTGGTTCGTTCTTTATCATCACCAGTCATAACAGCCATTAAGGCACCATAAGGAATATTATTAGCGGTATATAGTAGAGTGAAGATGATGTACGTGGAATACGCATAAACAAGTTTTCCGGAATCGCTTAAATCGGGAGATGTAAACAGAAGGGAGAGAGTTGCCGCTAAAGGTATGGCTGACCACAATACCCAGGGACGAAATTTACCATACTTTGATTTTGTCCGATCGCCTACAATACCCATCAAAACATCGCTGACACCATCACTTGATCGAGCTATTAAAAAGAGTAATCCAACTGCACCTGGTGTGAGACCGAAAACATCGGTATAAAAAATAAATAAGAAGGTTGCTACACCGCGCCAAGCTATGTTAGCGGCACCATCACCTAAGGCGTATCCAACTTTTTCTAAAAATGGGAGTTTATGTTTATTGATGGCATTCATAGGCTTGGTTTTGACTGGTTAGACTATAAAATCGAATTGTTCAGTTTTAGTTTTTTCATAGATATCTCGACTAAACATGTACAATTGGGCAGGCTTGTGAGAAACCCCTTTCTGCTTTTCATTTAAAGGGACAACGTATTTCATTCGGCCCACTTTCTTTCTGAAATTTCGCTTATCGAATTGGGTCTCGAATATTTTTTCGTACACAGTTTGAAGCTGTGTGAGTGTGAACTTAGGGGGTAAAAGCTCGAAACCAATTGGTTCGTGTTTCATTTTATTTCGAAGTGCAATAAGAGCTTCTTCAAGAATATGATTATGGTCGAACCCTAGTTTACCCACCCCACTTATTGGCATCCATTTAACCTCTCGACCTTTCCATTCAAGGATAACATCACGAGTGGAAAGGAGGGCAAAGAAACCAATGGATACCACTCTCATTGCAGGGTCTCTACCTATACTTGTTAGCCATTGTTGATCATTTGGATGGTTTAATCGATCCGGATCGGCAAAGGTTTTAAATTGCTCCAGATAAATATTTTCAAGCCCGGTTAGATCGAATAAAATTCGATTTGCAGCATCCTCAATTTTCTCATCTTCATAAACATGGTTACCCGTGAGCGTGTAATCTGAAAAATTTTCGAATGTTGAACTGATTGAGCTTAGTGTACGATTAACAACTAATACATTTAGTTTTTCAGAATCATAACCAAAAACAACACAATCGACAGATATATATTTATTTGTATCCAATTTCGAGAGAGAAGAAGCTTGAATAAGTTCACTAAGTGTATATATAACACTTTCTCTCAAGAATGTACATTGAGAATATTTTTCTAATGTTTATTGATAAGAGCTATTAAGATAATTTAGTCGAGTTCAAAGAAATGATAGGTCCGGATCCACTCTTCGGTTTCTCCGGGTTTTAGTTGGAATTCATGAAATAATTCGGGGCTAATTACATGCTTCCACCCCCAAAGATTTACTTTATTAGTAGGGAAACTCGCTGTCTCGCTAACACCAATATTTTGATCTGAGTGAATGAGCTCCCACTTTGACTCCACTTTTTCAAGGCCATTTAAATAACTGGCAAAAAATTGATTTTCCGTTTCCCCATTGAATGTTACTTCCCTGTCTACAAAATCAAGAACGGTATCAGGATTAAGAGTTTCGGCATCTTCATTTCTAGTGATCTTAAAAGGCAGTTTGAGTGTATAGTCAGAATCAACCCGTTCATTACTGAATGCCATAAAATTGTGAACGTATTCTTCTACCTCAAAATCCTTTTTTCCAGAATTTTCAAGTGAATATTTGATATCGAGTCTGTTATCGCGAAGTATAAATTCTTTACGAAGAATGTATGCATAATCATTCACAACGGCTGAAATGCATTCAATTTTAACTCGATCAACCTCAACAAAGACATCGAAATGTGCAGGTTTGATTTCATATTCCTTAAAAAATTCATAATCAGGTCCGTCTTTCCTTAAGAGACCAATACCAATTTTATGAAACCACTCTCCAATCTCAGCATCATCAAAGCCTAGAGCAGTATCCATTGAAAACTCATTAAATAAACCTTTGCCGAAAATATTTTCATTCTCCCCATCTGGTTTTTCCGTGATGGTCATTGTTTTCCCGCGATACCTTATCTCACTTACCTTTCCTGTCCAATCAAACCTTGAAGACCGATAATTTTCTAGCGGATGATCTATTTTAACTTCAAGATTTTTATTTCTGAGGATGTAGTTCATTGAAGCATTTTAGCTAATATTTCTTTCATTAGTTTGGCAGCAACATAGGCTGTCATATTCTTAAAATCTCGGTGCGGATTATACTCAACTATATCAGCACCAACAACTTCTACGTCTATTCTTTGAATTAAATCAATAACTTGTCTTGTTGATAAGCCGCCAGGCTCATGATGAGAAACACCGGGAGCAAACGAAGGATCGAGCCCGTCTAAATCGAGGGAAATGTATAGTGGATTATCAAAAGTAGGGATTTTACTCAAATCCAGAGTTCTCATTTCATGTACTTCCACACCAAACTTTTCGGCTTGTTCTTTTTGATGCGGAGTTAGCGTTCTAACTCCAACCTGCACCAATCTATTAACCAATCCTGCTTCCATAATTCTGGCAAAAGGGGAGGCATGTGAGTATTTCATGCCCTCAAAATCATGATATAAATCACCATGCGCATCAATTTGAAGGATATCCAGTTTTGGATATTTCTCACGGTATGCTTTAATAATTGGATAGGTAATGGAGTGATCGCCACCTAAAGTTAATACCTTCTCAAAGGTATTGAGACTGTTTCTGGTGATTTCCTCGATCTGAAAATAATCCGTTATCTCAAAATCTCCGCTATCGGAAATTAGGTCGGAGTTAACATCAGTTAGATCCTCTGAATAACTGTTACCAGAATCTGAATATAAAGCTTCCCTGATTAAAGGAGGAGCTATTGCCGGACCTTGTTGAAATGAAGAGTGTTTATCGAATAAAATGCCCTGAATTGAAATCATCAGTGAGGATAATTAGGAATTCGGATTAGGGCAAAAATGTTCACCGAGAATGTACTCCAAGCTGTCAGGCACCTAATCCAATTGCTGAAATTTTATAGTGACTTTAAGAAATTATCGCATGTTCAGGATTAGACTTCTCTTTGGTACACCCTTACCCAATCCACATACATATATTGGGGGAATTCGGTGGTTTCGTCCGGTCGTCCAGCCCATGTTCCACCAACGGCGATATTTAAAAGCAAGAAAAATTCTTCTCTAAATTCATCGTAAACTTCGTCTGTGATGTCTGCAGAAGCATATTCATTACCATCAACAAACCAGGAGATTTTCTCTGCATCCCATTCCAATTCGAAAACATGGAAATTATCTGCGAATATTCCATTTTCAAGCTTGTAGTGAACCTGACCATACATAGCATGTTTGTCTTCTTCATCTGCATAATGGAAGTTGCCTTCGATGTTGGCATCATCAACCGAACCATACATCTCCAGAATATCAATTTCTCCTGATTGAGGCCATGGAGTATCGCCACCATTTTCGTTGATATTGCTACCCAGCATCCAGAATGCCGGCCACATTCCCTGACCGTACGGCAGTTTAATTCGAGCAGCAATTCGCCCATATTTCCAGTTTTGCTTTTGCGCTGTGTTAAGTCGGGCGGAGGTGTATTGATCCATCCCGTGTTCATCACTTTCATGGATTGCCTTAATCACAAGATTCCCGTTTTCTACATATGAGTTTTCTTCACTATCCGTATAGCGTTGCCACTCTTCATTAAATCTACCGGCTTGTACTATTTGTCGATTCCAATTTTCCATGTTTAGAGAATCTCCATCAAATTCATCCGACCAAACAAGGGTCCATGCATCCCCGGGATTATAGGTTTCTGCATAGGCATCAATTGAATTGGGTTCGCTCATAGGTTTCTTGTTTTGTGAACAATGAATCGTTGAAATTGAAAATAGAATGATTAGTAAAAGTGAAGTTCGTTTAAGCATCTTCTTGTACCCTCCAGGGTGGGTTGATTCGGTTTTTCCCTGCTTTGTAAATGATTAGCTGATTCCCATCAGGATCTTTGATTCGTGCTTCGCGCCAAAGCCAGGGTTTGTCCTCCGGCATTTCATCAAAAATGATACCTTTTTCGACCATGGTTTCTATAAATTCGTCAAGATCATCACGTTCAAAATAAACGAATATGCCACCACCTTTTGGTTGTTCATCTACCTTATGAATTGAAAAGGTAGACTCCCCATCCGGACAAAGAAACCGAACATAATGAGGAGCAGCATGTACGATGAATTCGAATCCAAATTTTTGATAGAAAGGAACTGATTTTTCAAGATCTAACGAGGGAACGGTAATCTGATTGATCTTCATTTACTACAAGTATAAAATGAATCGCTATGGTATCAAGGAATAATAAGAAGCGCAATGTTTGGTTGAGGATAAAGTATTAAATGCGTTAAAACGTGAATTGCGATTGAGATTAATGGCCCAGCAAAACTATCTTTACAAGTCTGTCACTTTGTAAATTTGTAACTCCGTAACTCTGATACTTAATAATAATGACCCACGAAGAAATCCTTGATCAATTAGAAGACGGTGATGTCCGTTCAGCCAATCAACTTGAAGATGGAAGCTGGGAAGCGAATATCGAAGTAAAAGAAGCTATTCTGGCCGCATTTAAAAATGGCACAAATGCTTCTTATGAGGGGATTTATGAAGGCTTTGTGGATAAACACAATCTGCCGCCACAGTATTTTGAACCAGAAGATGGTGTTCGATTAGTTCCAGGTGGATCGTCTGTTCGTCGGGGATCTTATGTTGCATCCGGAGTCATAATCATGCCACCAGCTTACATTAATGTGGGTGCATATGTTGATGAAGGTTCCATGGTTGATTCTCACGCGTTGGTAGGGTCATGTGCACAGATTGGAAAAAATGTACACTTATCGGCGGGTGTTCAAATTGGGGGAGTATTAGAACCTGTTGGAATGAACCCGGTAATCATTGAAGATGATTGTTTTATCGGCGCCGGGGCTGTTATTGTTGAGGGAATATTAGTTCGTTCTAAAGCTGTGATCGCCCCTGGAGTGACTCTTTCAAAATCCATTCCTGTTTATGATGCTGTTAAAGAAGAAATCAGAGAACGAGGTGCGGAAATCCCCGAAGGTGCCGTCGTTATTCCGGGAACTCGCCCTATGAAGTCGGAATGGGCAAAGAAGGAGGGACTAAGCATGGCATGCCCAATTATTGTGAAGTACCGCGATGAAAATTCGGATGCTTCGTTAGAGTTGGAAGATGCTTTGAGGTAACGTTCGGCAGCTAAGCACCATGCAGATTGCTACCAAATTTGTCTTACAAGTTAGGAATAGTTTTTCAAAATGAATTGTTCACATAAACAATGAACGAGCATAGAGCGTAAGTGCTGTTATGTGTATTCTATTTTTTCAATTTATTCTTAAGATCCATTCTTTGGTGCAAGATTCTAGCGACTTCAAGTGTGTTTTTATCCAATTCCCTGTAGAAAATGATGTGTTTCGATGTTCGTTGACCTTTTAATTCAGGGTAGATTTCCGAGTAGTCTATTCCTAGTTTGGGTTTTTTAGCTAATTCTGCACACGCATCCAAAAGCAATTTGTAATATTTATCAGCTTGTTTTTCTGACCAGGTGTCGTAGGTATAATTCCAAATGGCAGAAAGGTCTTTTACGGCATCGTTCGTTAATCTGAACTTTGCCATTTATTTTCTTTTTGCTTTAAGCGATTTTAGATGCTCATCTGGGTCAAAATCTTCAGCCCAACCACTGTTTATACCTTCTTCTATAGCTTGACGAAGAACAGCAGTTTTCTTTTCCTCTTCTTCTAGTAGTCGCAGCCCTGCACGAACCACTTCACTTGCGTTTTTGTAACGCCCTTCCGTTAGAATGGACTGAATAAATTGATCAAAATAGCTGCCTAATGTTATTGATGTGTTCTTACTCATGACTTCAAATTTAGTTTAAAAATACCAATTATGGGTATTTTATCAAATTTTATACCGAGTCAATTTGGGTAATGGTTATTACACACAACGGCTCGGGTATGAAACGTAGGGCATTTCGGAGCTGCTTACTTGTCCACCGAGACAAAGCTTGCTATGAACCCGAAACTTTCAAAAACCGCTGTTCGCCCTATGTTTTATACCCATTGTTAGGCACAGTTTTTTTATTTTAAACACTCAATTGTAGTTCAATTTCAGGCATTTCATCATAAGTTTTACCGTTCAAAATTCTCCCGTTCTTTTTCTTGTTTTTTCCACCCCACTGCTTGAAGAAAAACGCTACTTCATTCTTTTCACATTGTTCCTGTATGTCTATTACCCAATCGGCTTTCATAGGTCTAGGATTATGTCCACTTTCTCCACCAACGATTACCCAATCAATGTTATCAAGATTCATATTTGGAAGTGGTCCAATTAATGGTTCAAGGGATAGGAATTTTGTTTTTGCATGTGTTTGTCTTAATTGGTCGATTCGTTTTGTCACTCTCATATCTTCTACAGAAACGCCCATCCAAATATTGTGGCTCCATTTAAGCTGATTATCTAGTTCCAAAAGTCTGTCTGCTCTTTTTGTGAGAACTTGAAAAACATGTTGCGGATTATCACGCATTACCTTGAAGACTTTTTGAATAAATTCTAATGGGACATCCTTATGGAAAAGGTCACTCATGGAATTAACAAAAACTATTTTTGACTTTTTCCATGTGTAAGGTACTCTGAGAGCACTCTCATGAGTTCTCACCTGAAAATTGTCCTTATATTTCTCCACACCCATTGCTTGCAGTCTCTTAGACATAATTTCTGCATAGCAGAATTTACACCCTTGGGATATCTTAGAACAACCCGTAGTAGGGTTCCAAGTCATTTCAGTCCATTCTATGCTTGATTGTGCCATTTATAATATTTCTATTTGTTTAGGTTCACGACTTTTCTTCCAAACTGTTGAACACTTAAATGAAGGATTCGATACTCTAATTAATTTACTTGCCTTCATTTCTTTAATCACAGGTATAACATGTTTCGCAATAAAGCCATTGTTTAAAGCAAATAGGAATACATCAATATCCGACTTCAGTGTTCCATCAAGTATTTTTGAGCGTAAATTATCTTCAAATTTTGAAATTTTATTTTGTTTATTGTCTTCTGCAAAAAGCGAAGGTTGAAGTTGTTTTTTTTGGTCACCCTGAATATCAAAATTCGCTTCTCCTGTCACTCCATCAAGACCCCAACAAATCTCAAGAAACTTTTCTAGCCCCAATGGATGACCGCTGCCGAAAATTAAACCGTATATGTTTGTCCCTTTTCGGATTGAAAAAGGTGCCAACCCATATGAGTGGTTTCTTGGTATCAAATCAGAGTACTTTTCATGGACTAGTCTGTGAATGTCATAAAAGGGCGTATCTCTTATTTGTTGAGACTCCATTCCAATAATATCAACTACGTTGGGGTCATTTGGAAATCTATTAAATGTCGATGATGAGATAAAAAACATCAAGTCTGTCACTGGAAGTTCGATAAGGTCCTTAAACCTTTCTTTATTTACGTACTTGATTCCGAACTGGTCTAAAAACATCAAGTTAGCTGCTTTCTTGGTCTTTGGTAACAGCTTAGGAAACAAGTCTACGAAATCTTCATTGTGGAAATAGATATTAATATTTGTTCTGTCGTATCCAAGCTCGTTGATATTTTCTTCTAACTGCTCGAGGTATTGCTTATTCTGGTCATTGAAGAATAAATTGATTTGAACTTTAGTCGTCTTTACAAGGTCTTCATACTCTTTAAGGACTTCTAAAGCAATTATTGGACTTCCTGCGGTACCTTCTGAATCTCTGCCCGTACCACAAAAAAGGTCAAACAGATTTACTATGTGAACAAAAGGCCTATGAGCAGCTATGAAAACAGGGAACCATTTTTTAAGGTACTCACGGTACAATTCAAGCTTTACGTTGGTGTCTTCCGTGAATGGTGTATTAAAAAAATCTTTGCTCATTTTTCCAAATTGTGCCTAACAACAGAGTAAAATGAACTAAGCCTACCTGTCGGCAGACAGGTTCATTTTATCCCTATTTCATCTTTAAGTGTTATTCATTTTATTCTAAATAAATCTAGGGGTAAAGTGAATAAAAACTATTTAATATCAAAGTATGAAGCTACGCTTATTCTAAAAAACTATAGTACAAGAACGGTACAGGTTTATATAAGCGGCCTATCAATTTTTATTAGATATATCCAAGAGAATGATGTGGAAGAGGTAACGCCTCAAGTCTTACAAAACTTTTTTAAGCACTCAGCCATTGAAACAGGATATGGCTATTCAATGATGAAACAATTACTGGCCTCTGTGAAATTTTTATACCAAGAAGTACTCAAAAAACCCATCGATTTCGACTTCAACATTAAAAAGAAAGCTACACCACATACTTTTAGGCATAGTTTTGCAACTCATTTACTAGATAATGGAACGGACATCCGATTTATCCAGGAATTGTTAGGTCATAAACATATTTCTACCACTCAAATTTATACACATGTGAGCAACAGAAGTATGAAGGATATTAAGAGCCCAATCGAACAAATTTCTATTTGAATATGTGATGTAACAGGCTACCAACCGTACTCATTTCGACTCCACGTACGCTTTAATATCTTCCAAATCTTTCAGCATAGCTTTATCGAGTGATTTCTTCATCATAGAGCCCATTAACGCAGACATGATCTTAGCAAAAAAAGTGACGGATTCTCCGGTAAATGAAAAGGTTAATTTAGAGTGACCGTTTACCTCTTCAACTGCCATTTGTGAAATATAAAATGAACCATGGCTCTCAGCTCTGGTCTGATAGAATTCATTTTCAGATACATCGGTAATCCACATAGTCTCTGTAGCTTCTTTGCCGAACATTTCACGGGTTTCTTTCCATTTGAATCCAACCAGAGTATCCTTGGGTTGTTCAAGAATTTCCAGGCTTAAAATGCTATGGATATAGGATGAGCAGTTTTCGAAATCGGTGATAGCTTTCCAAACTTCTTCTTTCGGTTTTTCAATAGTGATTGAAACTGAGGTATTCATGCTTGTACTCCGTTAATGGTCTCAATAAACAGCATTTTCACTGGAGATTCAAAAAGCTATTTTAAATATGTTGGCTCAAATACCATCTCTTTGAGCATCCATTTCATTTCAAATTTGAGAGCATGTTTATTTAGCTGAGAAGCAACGATTTTCTCGAGCTTTTCATCAATGAAGTGAAGAGCGACCCCATCATCACAAGCAATTCCAGGTTTCATTTCACCGGATTGGATCATTTTTCTGTACACTTCTTGTCGCTCAGGTTCCCCATCAAAGTGTGGGCAATTGCTACCTTCAAGAAATCCTAAACATTCAAGTTTTGTAAGCTGATTCGGTATGGAATCTGTTAACCCTTGTTCAAACCAGCAGATGGATCCAGCACTAACACCCGAGAGAATCGTCCCGTTTTGATAGGCTTTCCTAATGATTTGGTCCAACCTCCATTCCCTCCATAGAGTGAGCATATTTTTAGTATTGCCACCTCCAACGTAAAGGATATCCTGTTCTAAAATGAATTCTTCGATGTGTTCCGTATGACCTCTAAATAAGCTTAGATGACTCGGGAAACAATTCTTTTTTTCATATGCAGAATAAAAACTCTGGATGTATGTCTCAGCATCACCACTGGCGGTAGGGATGAAACAAATTTTTGGATTCTCTTTGTTTGATTGACTTAGGATATAATTTTCCATCCTTGGGTTATCAGAATCACTAGAAAATCCGGCTCCGCCTAATGCTATGATTTGTCGTTTCAAAGTGTATTAAAAGTACTTAATTACTCTTCAACTCTGTATTCGTGTTTCACCCAATCAACTTCCATAACCCATTCGCCTTCCATTGGGTTATCGGTAATCTTGGCATAGTTTAGAATTGCAAACATGGGTTCCGGATATAAAACACCTAAACTGTCGTTTCTATACACTTCATCCCCGTTAAGGCGATACACCAGATCCATGCCTTCCCATTCAACGGAATATTCATTGAATTCAGTTACTTCTGCCGGGAAATTAGCCCGATAGCTCCACCAATCTCCTTTATCACAAGCATCTAAACTTTTAATCGCTCCCGTAGTGAATTCGTTATGCATGTGATCGCCATGGTGCTCGAAGATGTCAATCTCGCCGGAACCAGTTAAAGGCCAGCAAACATATTCATCTGCTTCCTGAACGGGTGGCTCATTATTTTGAGCACCTAGAATCCACCAGGCTGGAAACTGGCTTGGTTCACCAGAGGTATGCATTTTTAGACGTGCAGTCCATTTTCCCTGGATGAATTCTTTTTTGTTTTTTGATGCAATTCTGCCAGCTACATACTGTGTAGGCGGATGTTGCACACCAAACTTATCCATGTTGTCGCATTCAATTTCTTCGCCAATGTTCACCACTTTTAGTTTTAGAGTTCCATCACTTACTTCACGTGTGCCATATTCTCCATTGGGTACATAGCATTGAGTTTCGTTATTCACCCAAATACGCTGGTCTTGCCAGTTGTCGGTATTGAATGTGTCAAAATCATCAAAGAAACTCACTGCCCATCCATCAGCAGATACAGGAATTTCTTTTTGTTCGGTACTACATGCCGTAATTGTAATGATGCATGCCATTATTAAAAGTGGTGAAATCTGTTTCATTGTCTCCGATTTATTTTGATAGTATGAGTGAGGCTTCAATTACTTAATTCCCGGTTGAGAGTATAATTAATTTAGTGCTTAATCCCTTTTATTTATGCATTATAAAGTTTATTTATCTATTACTTATCAATGAATTTCTCACTATTTCATTTGGTCTATTTCTATGCTCATCCGTAATTTTGGGTGTAATATTAAATAAATTGTGTCTGGCGTCTCAAAATGAAAAATATATTATTATTGCTATTACTATTTCCATTTTCAGTAGTAGCCCAAGAGAGTTCAATAGATGCTTCCAATTGGAAAGCAGACTTAAATCTTTCAGGATTTTATCAAGCGGGGAATGTGGAAACAAAGATCTTCAGAGCGGCTTCAACTTTGAGTGTTAAGGCCTACAGAAACATCTTTTTTGAAACTAAAAACTCTTATGTGTTTCAAGAATTTGGCAGAACTAAAGCTGATGAAGATATACTCAGTTTAAACTTTCTGAATTTTAATCCCGATCGAAAATTGTACCCATTGGCGTTGGCATTTATCAGCACTAATTTCAGGAGGGAGATAGATTTGCGATATATAATTGGTGCCGGACTTTCTTATAGAGTTTTAAATGAAGAGAATAATTCGCTGCAAATATCAGTTACCACCGAATTTGAACATACTGAATTTGGCAATGCGAACTACAACCGTTCTCAATATGATGGAGATGCAACATTAAATACCTACAGAGGTACTTTTTGGATGAACGGTAGATATGAATTGGTAGAAGATAAACTAATACTTATGCATGAAAGCTTTTATCAGCCATCTCTTCAAGAAAGCAATAATTTTAGATGGAGAACCAATTCAGGTATTGCACTACCCATTACAGAATTTTTAAATATCACGTTTAATTATCAACATACCTATGAGAGTATTGTGATAGCAGGTGAGAAAAAAGAAGACCGATTTGTAACGGTAGGGTTTACTATAAAGAGTTATTAGTGCTTAGCTAGTTGATCTCTTCCCACCATCTGTCAAATACTGGATTTATATTATCGAGGTCATTTTTTGAGCCAATAATGGGAGTAAAAAGGGGAATTGGATGTTCACTTTCCTGATTAATTCGATCCACCTCTTTTAATGGTTCGTCCCATTCATGCATTGCTAAAATAAATTTAGATGAATGAACGGGGAAGAGGTGTTGAGCTTTTAAGTCGCGTGCGGCTTTAATCACATCCTCGGGATGAAAGTGTATATCTTTCCAAGCATTATTATACTGGCCATTATCAAGTATTACGAGATTTATTGGGCCAAATTTACTCCCGATTTCTTCAAAGAACGTATCGTACCCACTGTCTCCACCCAGATAGATTTTTTTATCAGATATCTCAAGTAAATAAGATACCCAAAGTGTGTTTTTAGCCTTGAACCCTCTGCCCGAAAAATGCCTGGCCGGTAGCACATTTACTTTGATGCTGTCATTCATATCAAAGGTATCATACCAATCCCATTCATTTATTTTCTCTTCAGGATATCCCCAATGTTTGAAATGAGATCCCACCCCCAAACCACATACAACATGTTTAACTTTTTCTTCAAGGGCTACAATTGTTTTATAGTCAAGGTGATCGTAATGGTCGTGAGTGATCAGTAAATAGTCTATTTCAGGAATATCATCTACAGAATACTGATCGGTACCTGGAAAAGCTTTCACTGTGCCCGGAACCGGAGATGCACTACCACTAAAAACGGGGTCAATCAGAATTTTAGCGCTTTCTAATTGAATGAAGTACGATGAGTGCCCAAACCAAATGAGTACATTCTCATCATCTTTGAGATTAAATAAATTGGTTTTCGTTGTAGGGATAGCATCTGATGGAGCTTTTCGAGGGTGTTTGGTAAAAAACTGATCTTTAATAATGCTCCAATAGGAATATCCTTCGGTTAAGTCTGGAGTAAAACTAAGATTTTGGAATACACCGTTTTTAAAATTTGGTGATTTAGAAATTAACTTGAAGTGTTCCCCCGCGGGCGCCTTCCCAAATTTTGGATGCCTCATATACAGGAAAGTAGCGATTACTAAGAATGCAGCTATCCCAAGTAAGTAGATCATTGTTCAATGGATGTGGTGAGGTAATATAAATTCGGCTGCGAATATAGCGAATGATCAGTACGTTAGTTCTGATTGAAATAAAAAAAGCGATTTGGAAATCCAGATCGCTTACAAATATTTATGAGCTACTTGTTTAGGTAGGCAGAGTACATCCAAACTAGTTTCTCTTGTTCTCTGATGTAATCGCTCATTTGAGCGTTCGTGCCTTCATCATCCATATCACCTGAAAACGTAAGAATGTGGCGCTGCTTATTAATTAGAATCTTAAAAGCAGATAAGATTTCTTCAATAGCTTTCTTTCCATCTGATACTTCATTGCTTTCTGTGATATCAGAAATTTCAAGGTAATCTGAAGATTTGTGTTGAGAAATATGTCCCAGAGTAAGAATACGTTCAGCTACTTCATCAATTTTTATGAATAAGTCGTTATACAATTCCTCAAACTTTACATGAAGTTCAAAAAATTTATCCCCTCGAATATTCCAATGATATCCTCTGGTATTTTGATAGAACACAGAGTAGTTAGCTAATAGATCGTTTAGCAATCCCGCTAGCTCTTCGCTTTTAGCTACATCAAGTCCAATACTGTTTAAATTTTCCATCTCTTTTATAGTTATTATTAAATCGTTTCTCTCAAATGAATATAACAAAGCATATCTCGTGAACAATTCATGCTTTAGAAATTTTTAAATAAAAAAAGCGACCAATTATCCATTGATCGCCTTCGAATGGGAGAAAAAGAATTTCTCTTTATGCTTCTTGTTTTACATTCAGTTTTAACATGCCTTCCATGCCGAATGCACCAAATACACCCTGGTGAATTTGTTCAAGTTGCTCATTATATGGAGCGATATGAACGCCCATCCCCATATTATCAACGGTAGTTCGAACAGGGCGTTCACCTGCGGGTGTTTCAACTAACTTTACAATAGCATCTGCAACATGTTGTGGATCCTGGTCTGGATTGTTTGCTAAAGCACCTTCGAAACTATCAAATAGTTGCTTTGGGGCATCTACCATAGGACCGTAACTTTCATTTTGAGAAGTATCACCAGGAAAAATCAAGCTGTTAAAGAAAGACGTCGGATATCCACCCGGTTCAACAAGTATTGAATCAACCCCAAATCCTGAAAGTTCGATGCGATAGTTTTCTGCCAGTGCTTCCAATGCCCACTTTGATGCATTATATGGGCCATAGAATGGAAGCGTCATACGGCCTAATAAACTCGAAACGTGAATTACCAGCCCAGAACCCTGGCCTCTAAGATGAGGCAGGGCAGCTCTATTTACTCTTTGAACACCAAATACGTTTACGTCGAATAATTTTTGAAAGTCAGCAATTGTGAAAGTTTCCTGAATTCCAAGAACTCCAATCCCTGCGTTATTTATCACAACATCTAGGCCACCTAATAACTCAATTGCTTTGGCAACTCCTGAGTTAACACTTTCATCACTTGTAACGTCTAACTCTACGACATGAGCTCCTAAAGAAGTAAGTTCTTCAGCAATTTCTTTATTCTTTGTTTCAACATTTCTCATGGTCGCTACTACTGAGTGACCATTTTCCAGTAGACTTTTTACAGTTAATGCGCCAAATCCACCACTTGCTCCGGTTATAAATACTTTACTAGACATATTTTTCTGATTTAATAATTTAATTATTGATGCGACATTCAGGGTTTACACCTAATAATTGTATCGATGAACCAACTTCTGATGTCAGCAGGTTTGTTTTTTCTTTCCCTAATAATTCGGAATATCGATTATGCAATGAAGCCCAGGCATCTTTAATACTTTCTTGTTTGTTGATGCCAAGCTGGGTTGGATAAACCAAAGTGCAACGCCCCGAATTACTACGTTCAACCAACCCTTTCATCTCTAATTTTTCGATAAGGCGGGTAACAGTAGAAGGGGTAAGCTGCATTTCTCTGCTAATCTCTTTCGGTTGTATTCCTGGTTTTTCATTTACACTCATTAGGAGGAGTGCATATGATGATGTAAGCCCGGTAACTGTGAATTCTTCATCTGCCATTTTCGTGAGAACTCTTGAAAGAGCATTCACAGAATGATATAGGCAGTCGCAGTATTTCGAGGTCTTGTTTTCCATCACGCCAAATAGTACAAATAATGTTTGTACATACAAATTTTTTGATGATAGCTATTCTTTATCAAAACAATAGATGGTTAAAAAAATCACTGAATAGAGGCTTTACTATTGAAGAATTCTGATATACTCGATCCAGGGTCCGACTTCATTCTTATACTGTTTTGCCATTACTCGTGAGATTTGAGCAATATGTCCTAGATCGTGTACTGTCCAGGTAGCTAATAGTTGTTGCAAGGTTACCTCACCAAATTCCGGATGAATTCCAATTTCAGCTAGTGTTGTTTCGTCGTCGACATTAAGAGCATTAAGTTCAGCTAAATTATGCAGTCTCAAGATTTTGAATTCTTCTATTAATGTATGGATGGGTAGATTTCTTTTATCATTTAGTTGAGCAAAACGGTTGAAAGGAGTGAAAGTCTTATCATATTGATTAGAAAGAATAATCTTTGCTCTCGGAATCCAATCCGTTTTTTCCCCGTGAATAAGATGTCCAACAACGTCATAAGGACTCCAGGTATTTTCACCTTCATTTCTGTAAATCCAATCTGCTGAAATTCCGTTTAATAAGCTTTCCAGAACTGTAGGAGTACGTTCAAGAATTTCAATTGATCTTGAAATTGAAAAGTTCATTATTCAGTATTAGTGTTTTTATAGTTCTGAATTAAAAAATCACTAAACCCGACCTTATCATTCATTAGCTGGGGGATACTTTCCCTCATAATTGGATTCAATTCCCTTAGATTAATATTACTCCAGTACGCCAATTCAACAACGATAGGAGTAAGGGATAAACCTTTCTCGGTTAATCGATAAATATTTGTCTTCTTGTTGTCGGGTAGTTTTTCTTTAGTGATCAGTTCAAAACCTTCCAGCCATTTTAGCCTCGTTGAAAGAATATTTGTGGCAATACCTTCATCAGCCTCCAAAAAATTTTTAAAGGTCTTTCTGTTTTCTAATAGCATTTGTTTGATGATCACCATCGTCCACTTATCACCTAAGAGATCAAGTGCTGAGGTAATCGGGCAATCACATCTAAACTTTACATCCATACCTAAAAATACGGTTTTACTTGCGAATTGAAATTTAAATTTCAAATTACTTGCAAAATAAAAGTAAAAAACCGATTATTGCTTTCGAATTGCAAGTAATAATAATCCAATACTAATACATCATGAAACATTTACTACTCCTACTAATCACATTCGATCTTATAGGGTGTAAGAATACGAGTGCTGAGCAACCACTTTCTGAACATAAAAACGAAACAACTAAACAAAGCGAAACAACAAATATGGAAACAGTTAAAACATTTATTAATGCTGTTAATAACGGCGATATTGATACTGTAAGAGATCTGGTACATCCCGAATACATTCAACATAATCCGTTTATACCAACCGGCAGAGAACCGTTTTTAGGCTTATTTCCTGTTCTGGAACAATTCGGAACTCGAGCGGAAACAGTTCGAATGTTTGCGGATGGTGATTATGTTGTACTCCACAATATTTGGCATAATGCCACTCCATTTGGTGCGGAAAAAATGGTAGCGTTCGATGTGTTAAGAATAGGTAAAGATGGACTTATTGCCGAACATTGGGATGCGTTAACCCCTTTAGTTACCGAAACGGCGAGTGGCAGATCTCAAACGGATGGACCAACTGAAGTCACAGACCTTGATAAAACGGAGGAAAATAAAGCATTAGCTACTTCCATTATTGAGGATGTACTGATGGGTAAAAATCCAGCAAACATTACTAGTTACATTAGTGCCGAAACTTATCATCAACACAATCCTGATATAAAAGATGGATTAACCGGAATCATAGAAGCGGTTGAATATTTAACTGCACAAAATAACATGTTCAAGTATACCAAGATCCACAAAGTGCTTGGCATGGGGAACTTCGTGCTAACAATTAGTGAAGGGGAGTGGAGTGGTCAGAATCAGGCTTTTTATGATCTATTCAGATTTGAGGATGGAAAAGCAGTTGAACATTGGGATGTAATTCAGCCAATTCCAACTGAAAATCTTGCTAACGAGAATACGATGTTTGGATTCGATTGAGAAGAAAAGTTAACCAGAGCTGAGTTTGGCTTAGCTCTGGACTAATTTTTTTAATATCCACTCTCTCAAAAACCTGTGATTGATAAACTCCAAGACAATGAATACAAGCGTCTGTCTCACCAAGTTGATTTTTCTAATCACCAACTCTCGTGAAATAAGGCAAGATAACTTCTTCAAGTTTTAAACTTTAGACCCCGGTTTTATTCCTTCCAATAGACAAGACTTTTTTTAACCACTGTCTAAAAGAAATTTCAGAATAAATGAACCAACCATTCCATTGGCACCTGTGATAAGAACTTTCATCAAACAAACAACGCCTTATTGGCAATTGCCAGACCTTTTACAAAAGCTTGAATTAAAGCTTCAATAGTATCTGGTGAAGCTCCTTTTGAAGTGAATGTATAATCGCCTCTTTTTAATGATAGAGTACAAATCACCAATGAATCGGTATCGGGACTTAATATTTCAACCTGATGACTCAAGACTTCAAGTGGCAGAAATTCATCGGTTTCACTTTTAATTGCTGTAAGTACGGCATCCAATGGACCAACCCCTTGATCTAAGGATAAAATTTCCTCGCCATCAGGTAGTTCAAGTTTTACAGCGGCACTAACCAGGCTATTTTTACGCATAGTGAGTTTATAGTCTAATACCTTTACTGGAAACTCCAGATCAACATCTTCCTGGTAAATCAGAGATTTCAATGCTTTAATTTCTTCTTCTCGTAGTGTTTTTCCTTTTTTATCGAAGCCACTCACATACTCGTTATATAGTCGGGTATGTTCAGAGTTCATGCTGGTATCCCCCATAATCATTTCACGAGATTGCCCCCAGCTTTTGCGTTGTAGCTCGGAAAATCCTGAATCGATGTACTGTTTTATTCTATCCAGATTAGGATCTAAGACTGGTGATGAAAGAGAGTATTTTGCAACGATGTGCGTACTTTTAAGTCCCGTACCTGTTAATACAAATAGACACTTTTTTCCCTTGAAGGTATCCAGATTGTTCTTGAAACAAGCTAATGGAATTGCACAGGCAGGTTCGGTAAAGAAGCCTTCCTCAACAGCCATTTCTTTCATAGAGATGAGCAATTCATCTTCTGTTGCCGTTAATGCAAGCCCTTCTGTTTCCTGAATTCCATCGTACACTTTATAGAAATCAAATGGATTAGCTACAGCCACGGCATCAGCCATTGTGTTCACCTTGTCAGCAATTATTTTCTCTTTCTTAAAAATCCCTTCAACTACCGGTGAGCTTTGTTCAGGTTGTACAGCTACAAAATGTGGAATTTTTGAAAGTAAACCTGCTGCTTTCATTTCTTTGTATCCTTTTAAAATTGCAGCGAAATTTGTGCCCGCCCCAATTGGAACAAAGATATAATCAAAGTCGGTGAGTCCCTGTTCTAATAATTCGTAAGAAAATGATTTCTGGCCTTCCTGGCGGAAGACGTAATCCCCGGCTAGATAGTAATTACCCGATTTAGCGAATTCTCTACAAAGTGCCTCGCATGTTTTAAAGTCTCCCTGAATTTTAACGATGGTTGCATCGTAAATTGTTGATTGTGCGAGTTTTGCTTCAGGTGTTTTTTCTGGCACAAAAACGAAACATGGAATCTTGAAATAGCAAGCATATGCAGCCACTGAAGCGGCCATATTTCCGGTTGATGCCAAACAAATCGCATCTCTTCCTAATTCAATAGCTTTTAAAACCTCAATGTAACTTCCTCGATCTTTAAAACACCCAGTAGGATTCTCAAACTCATTTTTCGCATAAAGATCAGCTTCATACTGTTTAGATAGTCGAGATAAAAATTTTAAGGATGTTGGCCCAGATTTTAGTGGGTCTGGTGCGAAATCTCTGAGAGGAAGCTGTATCTGATCCAGCGGCATTTTATAATGAACATCCAGCACTTCTTCGCAGAAAGCACAATACGTATTGGTCTCGTTTTCATTGTTAATTTTTCCGCAGGAGATGCAACGGATTTCGTAACCTGTATTGGGTGTGAACATCTAAAGTACCTCAAAATTTTCCCAAAGTTACGAACTAGTTCATTATCAAAAAATAAATAAAAAAGCGCTTTTCTGATTCCTGAGCCTAGTAAGGCATAAATACAATTTCTTCAAAATCCATGTCCAATTCTTCAAGAATTGGTCCGGCAATTTCGACAATTTCAGCCTGCGAGTAATCGTCAAGTCCTTCCAGTTTGATGTAAAGTGTTTCATTCACTTCATCGATATGATACTCGGCATCCGAGCTTTCGAAACTGTCCTTTAATGTATCAATCAGCACGTTGAGATCTTCTTCGAATGATTTATAATCAATTTCTTCTGGGGCACTCATGGCAAAGAGATTTGTTTGATTGGCAAAATAGCTCGAGTTTTGGGTATGAACAAGGCTTTGCACCGACTTTCCGAAATTACGAATATATCCGAGTGTATGATCGTCGGATTGATGTCTGGAACATCTCTGGATGGACTGGATATTGCACTATGCAGAGTTTCAGATAAAAAGATTACTCAAGAGAAGTTTAAGACGATAAATTATCCGAAAATTATTACAGAGAAACTTAGGCAAACAAGAAGTAAAGAAGTGGTCTCGCTAGGTGATATCAGCTATTTACATACTAAGATGGCACTTTTTTTTGCTGAAGAAGTACTTACTGCTTTAAAGGAATGGGGGGTTAAATCTGAGGACGTTCATTTTATTGCCAGTCATGGGCAAACAATATTTCATGATCCTGAAAACTCGGTTACCAATACTTTTCAAATTGTTGATGGAGATCACATAGCACAAAAAACGGGGGTACTTACAATCAGTGATTTCCGACAAAAACACGTGTCGATTGGTGGGGAAGGAGCACCACTGGCAAAATATTTGGATGAATTTTTATTCCAGGATGAGCGTAGAATTCGAATTGCGTTAAATCTGGGTGGGATTGCAAACCTGACGGTAATTTTTCCAGTTTCTGCCTCAAAGAAGACACTTTCTACCGATGTAGGCCCAGCCAATACGTTGATAAATGATGCAATGATAGCCTATTTCGATAAACCATTTGATGATGGTGGGCAAACAGCAAGTGAAGGGAATTCTCATTCGGGGTTAGTGAAATACCTCTTACTTGATCCATTTTTTAGAAAATCATTTCCAAAATCTACCGGGCAAGAATTATTCAATTTAAACTGGGTGAAAGGATTGATGGAAAGTCACTCTATAGAAATAAGTCCGAAAGATTTAGTTGCTACTCTTACCGAGCTAACTATTAAAAGTATAGTTAGATCTATAGATGATTTGATAGGAGAAATGGAATTCGATTTAATTCTTAGCGGTGGTGGGTTTCATAACAAAACGATTTTGGCAGGTTTAGAAAGAGATCTACCTAGAGCAAAGTTTTTATCTATTGAAGATTTTGGGATTTCCGGAGATGCTAAAGAAGCAGTATTAATAGCATTTTTAGGATATAAATTACTTCAAGAGAAAGGCTTCAATATAGAAGGAAACGAAGTGCATTTAGGGAAAATCAGCTTGCCAAACTAGCTAAAGAGATAATGCTAATTGAAGTATATCGATAGGATATCCACTAAATATAAAAGCCAATATTATTGTAATTGTAACGATCAGCAAAATTCCTGCGGTATTGAAGAGATATTTTATTCTGCCTTTCATCAAATATTTTGAACTATCATAGGCTGTGACGATAAATCCGAGAATCCAAATCAGAAAATGAAGTATGCCTAGGATTAAGATCAATGTCTGGGAGCCTCCGGTAATCAATAATATCAAACTGATGCTCACTAGTAGGAAATCGACATGAAAAACCCAGGTATAAAGATTCAGTACCTGACTGAAATGATTCATCGACTTACTAGGTACATACAACCATAGCAAACAAATAAAACTGATTGCTAAAGACAATATCACTGCTAGTACAAATAATGTGAAATAATTTTGTCCAAATACAGCCAACAGTGGTAAGTGATGATAAAAAGCTTCAAGTCCTTTATTGCTGATAAATGTAATACTGAGGATATAAACGATAAGTCCGGTGAAGTAGGCGTGCTGTATATACAAAGTTATACCGGGTGCTGCCGAACGTTCTCTGTAACGCATAATGTCATCCACAAAAAATCGATGATAGGTAAAATATCGAAACAGTAGTGGGCGATAGGTTAGGTTCGATCGAAGATGAATTCCAAGACTTATCCAAAGTAAAACCAGGATTATTACCGGCCAGTCAGGTATTTTTTTTTCATGAATAGTTTCAACAACTGGAAATAAGTTTCCTTCCTTATTCGCAGCTATTATTAGTGCGTCAAGAAAATAAGTCTCACTTTGTGAAGCTTCAGAATACCAGTACCAATCCATTAAGATTATTTCTTCAAAATTGTCAATCGCCAGACTTAATGTATTGATATCAATTGGTGAAAAAGGTGCCTCAAATACTACAACATTAATTTTTTCATCTGCATCATAATAATCTGAATGAACAAAAGTGAAGAAGTCCTCTCCTGGTGCAGTATCAATTTTATAGTGTATAAAAACAGAGTCCGCAAATGCGTGGTCAATCATTAAACCGATAGGTACTTCATCAGAGTAGCTGATAATACCTAAGCCATTTATCCGACTATCAGAACCATATGATTCGACGAAATACCTGAGTCTTGATTGAATCTCTTGTGAATTTTCTAATTGATGCTGCGTCAGGAATTGAATATCACTCCTAACTAATATTTGTACTGGAAACTCACTTAACTCTTCTAAAATGGATAATGATCTGTGACTAATAAGTTCAATTACGCTAATTCCATTTTCTATCAGTTCTGGCATAGACGTCAGAATCTCATCATCACTTACATCAGGCGAAAAGCTAATCCCAAAAGGTGTAGCAGGAGTATTCTGAGCATTTACTACAGACCATCCACATACATTAATCAGGAGAAAAAGAAGTACCCTTGAATAAAAGTATGTCCTGGATTGATTCACTTATGCTTCGACAGCCGCTCCGTAATATTCTACGAGTGTAGTTTTTCTGATTGGTGTTGCTTTTAAGGTAGCGGAAGTTGAATCTGTAATTTCTACTTCAACATAATCACCTTTTTGAAAATCCTTCCGATCGAAGATTACCATTTTATTGGTATCTGTTCGGCCACTCATCTGTTCCTCAGAACGTTTAGATGTCCCTTCAACCAGTACCAGATGACGTTTTCCAATCTCTTGAGTATTTCTTTGTTTTTGGATTTCCATCTGTTGAGTAATAATCTCCGTTAATCGACGCTTTTTGACAGCTTCAGGAACATCATCGTCAAATTTACGATACGCTAAAGTTCGTTCTCTTTCGGAGTAAGCAAACATGTAAGCCAGGTCATACTCAACCTTAGCCATTAAGGTCATTGTTTGGTTATGCTCTTCTTCTGTTTCACCACAGAATCCAGCAATTATATCGGTTGATAACGAAAGTCCAGGAATGATGGATTTCATTTTATCAATCAATGTTAGGTACTGTTCACGAGTATACGGGCGACGCATTCTTTCCAACATAGAATCAGACCCCGCTTGAGCAGGAATGTGAATATAGTTACACAGATTTGGTCGCTCAGCAATTAGATGCAACAGATCATCCGGGAAATCTTTAGGATGAGGAGAAGAAAATCGGAATCGAATTTCAGGATTAATCAAACTCGCTGCATCCATCAAAGTTGTAAATGTGTTTTCACCATCTTTGTATGAATTCACATTTTGACCAAGTAACGTTACTTCTTTGTAGCCTTCGTCACTCAATTGACGAATCTCGCCCAGAATACTTTCCATAGGGCGGCTTCTTTCTCTTCCACGAGTAAAAGGAACTACACAAAACGAGCACATATTATCACATCCACGCATGATACTCACAAAAGCGGAAACCCCGTTTCCAGTAGTTCGGATTGGAGCTATGTCTGCATAGGTTTCTTCTAGAGATAAGAGCACATTAACCGCTTTTCTCCCGTCGTCTACTTCTGCAAGTAAGCGAGGAATATCGCGATATGCATCCGGACCAACGACAATATCGACTAGTTGCTCTTCCTCAATAATTTGATCTTTGATGCGCTCAGCCATACAGCCAAGTACACCTACCGTTAGCTCTGAATTTGATTTCTTAAGATGACGGAATTCCTTTAGCCGATTCCAGACTTTTGTTTCAGCATTTTCACGAATTGAGCAAGTATTCACTAAAATCACGTCAGCTGTTTCCGCAGATTGAGCAACCGTCATTCCTTCTTCGATCAAAATAGAATTCACAATCTCAGAATCAGCGAAATTCATTTGACAGCCGTATGTCTCGATATAAAATTTTTTATTACTCAAAAAATACCTCTTAATAAATTCTTAGTTCGACCATGTATCAGGATTGGTTCGCCAGCTACTTAGAATTTCTAAATCTTCTGAATTAACGAACCCTTTTTCAACAGCTACATCCACCAGAGTAGTATAATCGGTGAGTGTATATAGTGGAACATTCACTTTTTGGAAATTATCCATGGAAACGTCGAATCCATAAGTGAAAATCGAAATCAAAGCATCTACATTTGCACCAACGAATTGTAGAGCATCAATTACAGATAGTGCGCTGCCGCCTGTAGAAACTAAATCTTCAATAACTACAGTGGTTTCACCTTTAGCTACTCCACCTTCAATTTGATTTCCCATTCCATAGCTTTTTGGCTTTGCGCGAACATAGGCCATCGGCTTTGATAATTTATCTGCAACCCATGCTGCATGAGGTATTCCTGCCGTGGCTGTTCCAGTGATTACATCAACATTTGGAAACTCATTTTGAATAAAATCTGTGAATTGGTTTGCGATTTTTTTTCTTATCTCCGGGTGGTGCAATGTCAATCTGTTATCGCAGTAAATGGGCGAATTCCAGCCCGAAGCCCACGTAAATGGGTCGTTTGGTCGAAGAATTACCGCATTAATCTCTAAAAGGTGCGCAGCCAATTCTCGGGCAAATGTTTCGTTTATAATCATAATTATTATGGATATAAGCGCTGATTTTAAAACAGGTCAGCTTCCTGAAAATTTCGTAGCAAGGAAAATAAGAGTTTTCAAGCATATAAGCGCGTAAAAACCCGCAAGGATGTCATCAAATAAAATTCCCCAGCCATTTTTGAGGTCCTGGATTTTATTAATTCCGAGGGGTTTTAAAATATCAAAGATTCGGAAAAGGATAAATGCACTAAGAATGATCCACCAATCATCTGGTGTAAAAGTAACTGGGATAGATATGAATACAATGGTTTGTCCTGCGAATTCATCGATCACCATTTTACCGGGATCATCTCCCCATGCCTCAACACAGCTTTGGGTAACCCAAAGTGATAGTAGAGAAAAAAAAAGGGCAAGAAGTAATGGTGTTATGATCGGATCAATGAATAAAGCAAAATATGCAGGAATTAATGCAAACAAACTTCCCACTGTGCCTGGTGCTATTGGGCTAAATCCACTTCCGAAGCCTGCACCAATAAAGCGTTTAAAACCGCTCATGCTGAAGCGGAAACTTTCAAATGATTTCTATTAACTACCAGGTATTCGATTCCGGAATAAACAGTAACCGCGGTCACAAAAATCATTAAATACAGAAGAATATCGGTACTCAAAATCCAATCTACCCAAACGCCGGCAAAGAAATCTACTCCCTGGAAAAGTCCAACGGCTAATCCGATATACAGAAATACCATTTGGATGGTCGTTTTTATTTTAGCTGTGAATCGTGTTTGCATATTCACGTTCTTACGTTTCATGTATACACGTAAAATAGTTATTACGGTATCTCTGATGATGATCAATATGATAGCCCACCATGGGAATTGTTCAAGCGCTATAAATGGAAGTACGATGAAACCACTAAATGTGAGGAATTTATCGGCAAGAGGATCGAGAAAAGCACCAAAATCACTAAATACTTTATATTTTCTTGCGAAGTAGCCATCGTAATAATCGGTAATTGCAGCAATTATGTACACTCCTAATCCGATAGCTTTCATTAGAAAATCATCTTGAAAAAAGAGAAATAAAAACACCGGGGCCAACACTATTCGAACCCCGCTAAGAATATTTGGAAGTCGGTGCATGCAGGAAGATAGGAATTATTTTATCAGATAAATTTTCGAATAGAATTATCCTTCCTTTTTGGTGGAAATTGCCAAAATGAATGCGGAATTTTGGTCCTATGAAAGCACAGCTTATTTCCATTGGTAATGAACTCCTAATTGGTGATACAATCAATACCAATGCAGCCTGGATGGGGCAATTCTTAAATGATTTTGGTATTGAGGTAACACGGGTTCATACGATCTCCGATGAACATGACCTCATCAAATCTACGGTTCAAAAAAGTATGGAAGAATCTGATTTAGTTATCACAACCGGTGGACTAGGTCCAACACATGATGATATCACTAAAACTACTATTGCTGAGTTGTTTGATGCGAAAATGGTTCAGGATGCTAGTGTACTTAATTACGTGAAAGAGTTATTCAAGTCTAGAAATATTCCATTTTCCGAGTCAAATTCATGGCAGGCAATGGTTCCTGAAAATTGTGAAGTTCTCTTTAATAAAGCTGGGACTGCACCGGGAATGTGGTTTCATGAAAATGATTGTTTTTTGGCTGTATTACCGGGTGTTCCTTACGAGATGAAATATTTGATGAAACGTCGTGTTTCTTCGAAACTTCGTGAACAAACAAATGGAATAGGATTCATCCATACAGAATACCTGAAGACTGCGGGAATTGGAGAAAGTACACTTTCGGATTACATACTCGGCGACTTATCAAGTTATCTAAACGAGAATGTAAGTCTGGCATTCCTTCCATCCTTCGGTCAGGTAACATTACGGATTACAGGGAGAGGATCAACAAAAGAAGAGGCCATTGAAAAATCGAAGGCGCTCATTGGATACATCAATGAAAAAGCTGCGAATTACATTTTTGGTACTCATAAAGATCATTCATTAAGTGATCGGGTAGGTCAATTATTGATAGATCAGAAAAAATTCATTGCAACAGCAGAAAGTTGTACAGGCGGTTTGATAGCAAATACTCTTACAGATATACCAGGGAGTAGTGGCTATGTAATGGGCGGTATTGTTTCTTATTCAAACTCGGTAAAGAGAGATCAGCTAGGAGTTTTGGAATTTGATCTGGATACATATGGAGCGATAAGTAAACAAGTAGCACTTCAAATGGCAAAAGGAGTTGCAGAAGCAACAGGTGCTGATATCGGCATTTCAACAACAGGTGTAGCCGGTCCGGGTGGTGGAAGTGATGAAAAACCTGTTGGTACAGTCTGGATTGGTTTTTATAGCAAAGAACAACATTTTGCAGTAAAAGCGTTGTTCACTAAAGATCGGCTTGTAAACAAACAACGCACAACTATTGTAGCTCTGGAAATAACCCGAAGAATATTATCCAATATTGAAGAACTTCCATATTCATTAACCAAAGACTTCGCTTGAAAATCCGCTTTATTTTAGTTCTTTTCTCGTTGTGCTTTTTGAAAAGCGGGGGAATTCTAGCACAAATTCCGGCGGGTATTACTGCAGCACCTCAACAATTTGCCGCTGTTGATACGACTGAAAAAATTGTTGAACCAATTATACCTTGGAAAACAGTTCGTGATTTTGGATATCAAAATGTAACGAACGATAGTTTACTTAGATGGGAAATTTGGCCAAACTGGGGCGACTATTTTGCATATAGGAAAGACGTTATCTCGTATCGACAGGGTACTATCGGTAGACTCGATGCTTTTGAGATTGATGGATATTCTCCCTTGGAGCAGAAAGTTACTTTGAATGGAATTTCACTAAATAATCCAGTGACCGGTTATGTGAATTACAATCATGTGCCAGCAAATCGAGTTGGTTTTATGACAGAATCTAAAGGTGCGAATTATAATTCTAACATTCGTCTTAGAGATTTTTACCTAATAGAGCCACTCAGTTATTTAAATTTCGATGAATCTGCGCTGGATTATAGGAATCTGGAATTTATGGTGGCTCAAAACTTCAAAGAACGGACGAATGCAGAGATTTCATTTTGGGATCGGAGGGATGGCGGTACCTATCCTGAAAATAATGTTCAGGGCAGCCAGATTTTAATGAAAGGATACCATTATCTGAATCAAAATTTACAGATTCGCGGAATCCTGATCAGGAATCAATTCGAAAGGGATGAGTCTTTTGGGTATGTAGTAGCGAACCCACAAACCTTTGCTTTTAGTCAATTTTCAACACAGGCAAATCAAACAAATCGAAGTTCAGATAATTTGAGACGAGATATCAACCTTGGTTTGTATGCCCGTACGGATTCACTAAGTGAAGAGAAGTGGGGATTAGAAATCCATCAGTCGAAAAATGAATTTCGATTACCATTTGCCGGAGATACCCTCAATTGGGATGTTAGAACTCAGGCGTTAAAAGGATTTGCAACCCATTCATTTGGCGCTTTGAATCTAAAAGGCGAATTCTCTCTTAACAGATACAATGCAAAGAAGAGTGCAAATTTCACAAAATCGAAATGGGGAATAGTTGATGCTGGTCTAAATGGACAACTAAAATTTTCCCCTACATTTGAATTTTATACCCAAAATCACGCTGAATACAGAACTGATAACAACGTTGGATTTGAATCTAATATTGGTTTGCAGCTGAATGGAAATCTACGTTTTAATGTAAATGCAGGAGTGTTTTCAAGAATACCGACTATCCAACAAATGTATTGGACCTCAAATGATTTTGTTGGTCGGGATAGTTTAGAAAATTCGAGTGGAATCAGCCTGTCATCTACTTTAGAAAAAAGTATAGGAAGCTATTTAGATATTGGTGTTTCTGGTAGACTGCAACTTATCGATAATGATATATTCAAAGGGACAGACAGCACGTTTGTAAATAGTGATGCTTACTCGGTTATTTCCGCAACATTGTACGGCAGATTTGAAAATCATCGATTTACAATAGAAAGTTCTGGAACTGTGCATGCAGCGACGGCAACCGAACCAAACAGTGTACTAGAACTAAACAATAACCCGGATCAAAAATTCTGGTTCAGGAATAATGCGTATGTACGTGGATATGTTTTTGATCGAGCTGCATTTGTAAAACTTGGAGTTCTGACCACATTTAGTCCCTTACCTTATCGCTCAAGATTGTTCAATACCGAATTGCAGTATTGGGAAAACGCAGCACTTAACGAGGCTGAAATCAATGCATTTTTTAGAATGGATGCCGAATTATCAGCACGATTACGTTCGATGATGATTTTGATGAGATGGGAAAATGTACTTGACGGATTTGGTCAGGCGGGGTACTTTGAGGCGGCCACGTTACCTATGCCCGGTCGGCGATTAATCGTTGGAATTCGAGCACAATTCAGAAACTAAGAATGAATCTATCTTATATCATCAAAGAAGGCTTTGCAGGTATTAAAAGAGCAAAATTAGCTGCTTCTACTTCCATTTTTTCATTATTTATCGCGATTCTACTTTTGGGGATCTTATCTCGAGTTTCGTACAACATTTATGTGCAGGCCATGTCTTTCAAAGACCTGATCGAGGTAGAAGTTTTTCTTTTCGATGTTGATGAACGAACAACCCTGGAGGTTCAAAATACACTTGAAGAGAACGACCTGGTTCTGGAATACACCTACATTTCCAAAGACAGCGCATCAGCTATTATGAGAGAAGAATTCGGTCCTGGTGTAGATGAATTGGTTGCTTTGAATTTCCTGCCAGCCTCATTCCGTGTAAAAGTGGATACTGAAGCTGGGGTTGATCAGATCTCGAATTTTGTAAGCACGATGCTTAATCAAAGAGGAGTGGATGAGGTAAAATACAACGAAGGATTACTTCGTGTAATGGAGTCTAATCTAAATTTGTTCAGTATGATTGGCGGAGGTATTGGAATCTTGATACTACTTGCTTCCGTAATTTTAGTGTATAACACCATTCGATTAACCATTTACGCAAAAAGAGAACTTATTCGAGCAATGAAGCTTGTGGGTGCTACTAATGGTTTTATTCGAAGTCCATTTATCGTAGAAGGAATTCTTCAGGGTGTAATTGCAGGCTCACTATCTGTTGGGTTGATGTTCGCCATCTTCGAATTTGTGCTTCCTCTTTATTTGCCGGAAATGGGAATTATGGGCTGGCCATTTGGTAGTTGGTATTTTCTGGTTGCCGCCATGTTCGGGCTCTCAGTTTTGATGGGATGGATTGGGAGTAGAATAGCCGCGCGTAAATTTATCGAAGAGACGTATATTTCAGGGTGACAGTTTCTCAGAAAACGGTTGTCAATTACATTTTCTTTGACCACTGACCACTGACCACTGACCACTGACCACTGGTTACTTCACCAAATCCTTCTTGCCGGCATTTGCTTTTCGATGCTCGCAGGCTTCAATATCCTGGCAGGATCCATAGAAGTGGAGCGAGTGAGAGTCGATGTTCATCCCATGAATCTTACCGATTAAGTCCTGGATTTCTCCAATTCGTGGATCACAAAATTCTAAAACGTGTCCACACTCGTTGCAAATAATGTGATCATGCTGTTGGTATGCGTAAGCTCGCTCGTAGTAATATTGGCTTTTTCCAAACTGCTGGCGCTGAACCAATCCGCATTCAACGAGAAGGTCGAGGGTGTTGTAAACCGTTGCGCGACTTACACGTGTGCCCCCATCCTGCATACGAAAGAAAATGTCATCTGCATCGAAGTGCCCATCTGCACGATAGATTTCTTCCAAAACCATAAAACGCTCAGGAGTCTGGCGTTGATTACCTTCTTTTAAATATGATCTGAAAATCTCTTTTACAAGTTCAATGGTATCTTCGTGTGCTGGATGTGCCATTTAATGGAATTTTTGTACAAATATACGACTTGTTAGATTGGTTTTGAAACTCGTGCTTTTGCTTTTAAGAGTATTATATTCAGACCGGAATCGGAATAAACACACATCACAACATGCCAATTATTGTACCATTTGAAACTCTCACCGAGTTATTCAAAAATCTTGCTAAAAAATATGTTGGTCAGCAGAAAGCAGTTTTTCATCACAAACTAGACCCGAAAGGCAGTTATGAGCCTGTATATTGGGAACAAGTGGAAGACGACGTCCATTCTATGGCAGCCTACTTAGTGGAGCACGGTGTTAAACATGGTGATCGAGTTGGAATCCTGAGCGAAAACCGATATGAATGGGCCATTGTGGATTTAGCTATTCAATTGGTCGGTGGTATCAATGTTTCTCTATATACCACTTTGCCTCCTAATCAGTGCGAGTACATTCTCAAAGATTCTGATACCAAGATTTTCTTCGTCTCAACCGGAATTCAGCTTAAGAAAGCAGTGGAAGTGTTTGATAATTGTCCTGATTTGGTTGAGATCGTTGCATTCGACGAGCCAAAAGTGAAAGCACTTTTGGAAAAAGAGTATGTTAGTCTTTTTTCGGATGTCCTTGCCGAGGGCGCTAAGCTCTATCCAAAGCATGAAGCTACTATCGCTAAATATGCAAACGCAGTAGAACCCGAAGACATCGCAACATTAATCTATACCTCTGGCACAACTGGTAACCCAAAGGGCGCGATGCTCACGCATAATAATATCGTAAGCAATGTAAAATCTGCAACGCAACATATTTATTGGGACGAAAAGGACCGATCACTTTCATTTTTACCACTCTGCCATTCTTTTGAAAGAACAGGAGGGTATTATGCGATTATCTCGTGTGGAGCCGAAATCTACTATGCAGAAAGTGTGGATACCGTCTCGAAGAATATGCCGGAAGTGAAACCGACGGTTATGGTAAGTGTGCCTCGGCTCTTTGAAAAAATATATAATCTGATCATAAAATCAGTTGAGGAGGGCAGTGATACTAAGAAAGCTATCTTCAATTGGGCAGTAGAAGTTGGGCGCAAATATTCAGAAGGAAAAAGAGGCTTTGTTTCTATTCAAAAAGTTCTGGCTGATCGACTTGTTTTCGACAAATTAAAGCAACGTACAGGTGGTGAAATTAGATTATTCGTTTCAGGTGGGGCAGCTTTGCCACCAGATATTGATTTGTTCTTCAGATGTGCTGGTTTAACTATTTTGCAGGGATATGGATTAACAGAAACTTCACCCGTAATGGCCGCCAATAAACCAGGTAATGAAGTAGTTGGGGTTGTAGGCCAAATAATTCCAGGCGTAACGGTAGGAATACAAGATTTGAATACCGGAGAAATTATAGCAGAGATTAGCGGCGAAGATTACCCTACAAATATTACTAGTGCAGAAGGGGAGATTCTAAATAAAGGACCAAATACGATGCTTGGTTACTGGAAAAATGAAGAGGCTACTAAAGAAATGATCGACGAGGACGGGTGGCTACATACAGGGGATGTTGGTCGTTTTGTGGACGGTAATCTTCAAATCACCGACCGTATTAAGCATATGATTGTAAATGCTGGGGGGAAGAATATTTACCCGGGACCTATCGAAGATAAGTTGAAAACCAGCAAGTGGATAGATCAGTTGGTAGTAGTTGGGGAAGCTCAGAATTTTATGGCTGCATTGATTGTGCCTGATTTTGAAGCTATCCAGAAATTTGCCAAAGATAATGGTATAAAAGAGCGCGACCCCGCAAAATTGATCAAAGAAGATGAAATAAGAAATATCTTTAAAAAAGAGATGAGAGCATTTTCGAAGGAATTAGCATCTCATGAAAAAATTCGCGATTTCAGACTCCTATCAAATGAATTCACAGTGGAGACTGGCGAGATAACGCCTACACTTAAAGTAAAACGCCGAGTTATTGCAGAGAAATATGCAGACCAAATTACTGATATCTTCAAAGATGATTCTGCCTAATTAATGAGTTTAAAGCACGACCTTTTAATACTTGGTTCTCAAAATTCTAAGGTCGAGGATCAGGATCTTACTCGTGATCAAATTAGGCCTGTTCAAATTCTTAGGAGAACTGGTGAACTCGAAGAAGTCACATTTTTTAATTTATGGGGCAAAGTAGGAGTTAGTTCGATAGCTTGGCATCATTCCAATGATGCTGAACTTTACGTCTCAGATAATGAAGTTATTTTTCAGGTTAACTCTATTACAGGTGAATATTCAGCACTTGATATTCCAGAGCTGGGTGATATTCACGATATTCATATTTATGACGGAATATTGACAATCGCCAATACCGAATATGATGAAGTAGTTTGTTATGATATTAAGTTTGATAAGGTAACAGAGCGCTTATCTTTAACTTCATTTCGAGAAGAACTGGATAAAACTCAATTTGCTGAAGGTCAGGTAAAAGACCGATTTCATTGCAATCAGGCTTTCCTAGATTACAATGGAAACCTTTGTGCATTGATTCATAATATTACTGGCTGGCAGTATTATCGCATAGTCTTAGAAATGCTGGTTCGGCGACAAGGAGATGGTGGAGTAATTAACCTGGAAACAGGTGAAATCAAACATCTAAAACTTCAGAGTCCACATACAGTGAGGTTAATCAATAATGAATACTGGATTCAGGATAGCAGTGATAAATCCACTAAAATCTATGATAAAAGCTGGAAGTTAATTGGCTCAATTGAAACCAACGGTTTCAGTCGAGGAATGGATTTCTCGGTCGAAAATAATATAGGATATGTGGGGATATCAGCTACCAGAAAACGATATCTACGTGTTATTCCAACTAACGAAAAGCTGTCAAATCGAGTAATGGAAGTTGACCTGAAGTCGAAGACAGGATTGGGAACCTATCCAATTCCAAATATCGAACAGATGGATAATGTTTATATCCTTGAAGGAAGTTTAAAGGCCCAGATAGAGGGCCTTCAAAAATTAAATTAAGCTTCTTCTGTTTGTTGAGCTTTTCTTGCTGCTTTGAAAGATTTCACTGCTGAGATGATGTATACAGTACACATTAGAAACATAGCACTTTGAGAATACACTGCGAGTGGTCGCTCAACTTCTCCACCAGAGATCAAAGTAAACAAGCCAAGAATTCCGCTAAATGTTCCGATTAGGGAAAGTAGAGCGAATCCAACGGCAGCATGCATTACATGCTTTTTAATTTTTTCGACTGCAGCTAATAATCCAAAGATTACAAAAACAAGTCCAAAAAAGGAGGGAATCATTGCAGTGATACTTTCTCGTCCTGACCCGAAATAGGAAGCAAGACCAAGGATTACCAGAAGCACCCCTAATGATAATGTGAGAGATTTCATATTACTCATGATGATAATAGAATATTAAGTTTACGTATGAATTTATTAACTCTGCGTTTGTTCACTCCTAAATCGGAATACCCTTCACGACTGGCACTTCGAATGAAGATAACTGTTGATGTTCCATTTTGTCGGATAGCAACGTCCAGATCGTCGCGGTAACCGAAAAGTGGGATTCTAAAAACAGAGTTGATGATTTTAGAGTCTTCGTTCCATTCAATGGTCTCAGCATTCATCGCTCTAAGCGTTTGATCAATTGTGTTCATTACTTTTGCAGAATCATACTCAACAGTTATGGATCGTCGATCACAATTTGGTGAGGATGGACATTCTGGTAATGGATTTTCAATTTCTTGAATGAAGTCCAATTTATTTGAGGATGAAGAAAACATTAGAACTGAAAGAAAAATTGATGATAGTAGTATTAATTTCATAGATCAGTGAACCTTTAATAGGCTCGAATCAGTTCCATGCAGTCATCAAAATTAGTAACGACTGAAAATAAATCGAGCGCTTTTACTCGAATAAAATCTTCTTTAAGTGCACGTTCAACAAAGTGCATTAGGCCATCGAAGTAACCGTTCAAATTCATCAGAATAATTGGTTTGTTGTGGAAGCCAAGTTGTCGCCATGTAAGTATTTCAAAAAATTCATCTAGAGTGCCAAATCCACCTGGTAATACAAGAAATACGTCTGATAATGATTCGAGCATGGCTTTACGAGTATGCATATCCTGCGTTTCGTGTAAAGCTGTAAGTCCTGTATGCGCAACTTCCATTTCTTTGATAGCCGTTGGGATTACCCCAATAACTTCGCCACCATTTGTGAGGCAGGCATCGGCAATCACACCCATAATTCCAACTTTACCGCCACCATATACCAAACCTGTATTTTCTTTAGCAAATGTTGATCCCAGTCTTTTAGCTAATTCCACGATTTCGGGATCATTTGGAACTCTTGATCCACAGTACACGCATACTTTTTTCATCAAACTAAAGAGAACATACGGTTAAGAACGCTATTTAACTTGTCTGCAAAATAAATGACGTCATCTTCTGTGTTTTTCTTGCCGAAACTTACCCTAATACTCGAGTTTGCAATTCCATCTTTTAAACCAATTCCAGTTAGTACATGAGAAGGCTCCATAGCCCCAGAAGTGCAGGCAGAGCCATTTGAAACGCAAATACCATCGATATCTAAATTGAGTAGTAGCATTTCACCATCAACACCACGACCATCAGAATCTATAAATGAAAGGTTCAGAATATGAGGCACACCCGTTTCAGGATTACCATTAATCTTATAAGAACAGCTAGTTAGTTTTTCATCCATTTGTGACAATAGTAGCGAGCGTAAATTTTTGAAATGAGCTGTATTCGTCTCCATTTCTTCATGTGCAAGTTCTAATGCCTTAGCAAATCCAATAACTCCGGGTACATTTATAGTGCCACCTCTTCTTCGGCGTTCTTGTGATCCACCTGTTAACCAGGGCATCCATTTAGAACCATTTCGCACATACATGATTCCTGTACCTTTGGGACCATAAAATTTATGCGCGCTACCGCTTAAAAAGTCTAAACCTAGATCCTGAACATTGATTGGGATTTTACCAAGACTTTGTACAGCATCTGTATGAAAAGGAATGTCTTTTTCTCTACAGAGGGCAGCTATCTCTTTAATTTCGTTAATGCATCCAAGTTCATTATTTACATGCATTATACTTACGAGTGCTGTTTGGTCGCTTATTTTTTCTGAGACTGACTGGACAGTAATTGTCCCGCAGTCTTTCGGCTTAACATAGACAGGCATAAAGCCGTGGAGCTTTGCCATCTCAATAGGGTGGAGAACAGCTTTGTGTTCAAGTTCAGATGTTATGATTTCTGATTTTCCTTTTGAAAGGGTAAGCACACCTTTAATAATGGCATTATCACTTTCTGTACCGCCACTTGTAAAAATGATTTCTGCAGGTTCTGCATTGATGAGTGCTGCGACTTTCTCACGAGCATCTTCTACCTCTACTTTCGCTTTTTGCCCTAAGTGATGAGCTGAATTAGCATTACCATAATTCTCAGTCATATATGGTAACATCGCCTCTAAAACCTTTGGATCCAACGGGGTAGTTGCCGCGTGATCTAAATAAACTGTACGCATATTTGTTTCCTAATTATCCGCAAAAGTTAGGGAATCGGTGAGCAAAAGTCAGTGCATAAAAAACCCCACACATTGGTAATGAGTGGGGTTCAATAAATAGTAGTTTAATGCTATTTAATAAGCATCAGTTTTTTGGTTTGGATTACATCACCGGCGGTTAAACGGTAGAAGTAAATTCCACTGGAATAATTTGAAGCATTCCAGGCAATAGTATGGCGACCGGCTGAATATAACTCATTGGTAAGAGTAGCTACTTTTTGCCCAAGCAGATTGAATATTTCAATATTTACTACACCTGTTTGGGATAGCTCAAATGGAATATTCGTACTGGGGTTGAATGGATTCGGATAATTCTGACCAAGCTGAATTCTTTGTGGGGTATCTAGCTCGAGTTCACTATCTACATGTAATTCTGTAAATAGAAGATTCCCTGTTGAGACATCCAGATAGATAATTAATGAATCGACATACTCAGTTCCTGTACTATTATCGTATGCATACGATTCATAAGTCGCTTTCCATGCCACGGGTTGATCTGGCGAAGCGCCAAATGGATAATCCCAGTATTCATGCAATGCCTGAATATCATGGTACCAATAATAAGATCCAGGTTCGTAAGTGTCTTCAAGGAACTCAACAAAGGCATCGCCACCTTCTTCAGCAAACCGATAAGCTGCAGAGTCGCTATCGATATAGTTCTCTGGAAGTAGTTTTAGATCATCAAACTCAATTGGATCTTCTATGTCATCTTCGCCAAAGTATCCTTCAATATATGCGCCAACAGGACTAACATAAGTTGCTAGAGCAGAATCTTTAGCAGGATGATACACGAATATTTCCCAAATGAAATTTCGTCCATCAGCTTTCATAAAAAATGGATCACCAAGCGGGCCACTGTCATGATCTGTTATGATGGCGGTTGGGAAATTATTAAGACCTTTCACGTAAGACATTTCTTCGAACCCATAGAACTGGAAGAATGTAGCTCCACCCATGAATTCAACCTCTCCAATTCCCAAATCATCTATCCGTAGTTGAACAAGTTCGATGGCTTCACTTAACGTGAATCGATCGAAACTGAGTGCAGCCAATTCTAAATCACCTAATGTGTCGCTTGGTGCTGTTGAACTATTTATTTCCAGAATATCTGGGAAACGATCTTCATTAGAATCGTAGTAATATATTTTTGGGATATAGAATTCTTCAAATTCCCCTTCATCGCCATCGTCGGTTACATCAAAAGCCACCGGATAGTAATTTCCTTCCCGGATTAATGAGATTTCAAAATATCCGGATTCTGAATCAACATTCGCTGCATATAATGGAATGAAATCGTTTTCGTCTTCATCACCATGATTATCACTAACTGAATCCGACTCTTCAAAATCTTCATCCTCACCAAAGAAATCGAAACCAAAGTCAGGCTCTTCTTCCACCAACATTACAATCATGTTTTTGAAGAAATTGTTGATATCAATATCCGGCGTTTCGAGATAACCAGAAATCGTAAATCGATTGGATTCGTCACCGGTTGTAAATTGGAGTATATAAGGCTGATCAAGTACTTCGCCATTAGCTCCATTTACTTCTGCCAGGAATACGATATAATCTGTGTCTTCTGTAAGGTCAACAAAGACTTTAACAATAGATCCACCTTCGATTGCTTCATAATTAAAGCCGGTAATTTCGACACTATCTTCCGGTTCGATAAATATTAGAAAGCCTATTTCCTCGGGATCATCAGCTAATAAATCCAGCTCTAGTTCACTATTAAAGTGAAAAACTAAGGAATCACCTGCCGGATTCACTTCACCTTCAGGGAATTCATAATCGGTAAGTGAGAAAGTCTCGACGTTAGGTACAGGTGTACCGAAATCGTACGTTAATTCACCGGTAACTGCATCTAAGAAGATAACATACTCTGCTTCATAGAAATAATCATCGCCATAATCATAATAGCTGCCATATAATGTGCCTTTCCACATAAGCGGTATATTTGAGTCTGGGTCAGGAGTGAAATTCCAATATTCATGAAATAGTTGAAGCTCAAAATCCCAGAAAAAATTAAAACCAAACACGCTTTCCATTTCATTGAAAGCTGCCGTTAAACCCTCCTCAAGCATTATTTCAAATGCGGCATCACTATCTAAGGCATCGGATGGAATTGGCCTAATTTCACTGAAAACAGTTTCAGGGTCCACATCTTCCTGGCCTAATTCTTCAACAACATCAAAACTAATTGGGGTTAATGCAAAGACAGCAACAGAGTCAATAGATTCATTGATGCTGATAAGATTCCAAACCAAACTTGTACCATCAACCAATTGAGTGAATGTCGTATTGATATCAGAAACAGTAGACTTCTCTTCATTACTATCATCAAAGAAAATAAAGTCGGCTAATTTATATTCTGTAAATCCACCTCTTATTTCCCATTCTTCTGAAGCTTCTTCACCGATTATCTCATAAGCTCTACCTAAAGCCTCATTTAGAGTAATTGGATGTAAATCAATTAGTGTAAGATTTATATTACTTAAAGTATCGGTAGGCACCTCAGTTGAATTTACAATGATGGAATCTATCCCCAGATCGCCGTCCGCATCATATCTCAAAGTTGTTGGAAAGAAGAACCCAACACCATCAGCCGGGCTATTCTCATCAAATTCTTCAAATTCAGCGATTTCGAAAAGATTATATCCGAGTGGAAAATAAACTCCTTCGCGAACTCCAGTAATTTCAAATTCACCCGTGTTTGCATCCACAATGGTCGCATAAACCGGAATTATATCACCCTCGCCTTCTTGATCACCTTCATCAATATCTTCTTCATTAATGCTAATGAATGGCGTGATGTAATTTTTCATAATGCTAGTATAAGAGGATGCCTCTCCTTCACCATTGTTCCCATTTTCGCCATGTTCATCATCGGAGTCAAAAAAGAAGAATTCCGGTGGCGAATAAGTTAGAATTGCAGTAAATCCATGAAAGTCATTGATCTCCAGTTGATCCAATGCCCAATCATCTAAATACCCCCTGATTACAAACTCACCTCTTGCATCAGCCGTAGTAAATTGAACTATTACAGGTGAGTGCAATTCTTTTCCAGATTCTGATACCGCTCCCATTATATAGAGTAGGAAATCGGTATCATCTTCAAAGGATCCAAAGAATTTTACAGTTAACCCATCTTCACTTAACGCAATCGAATCTGGTTCAAAATCGTCTTCGGGTTCTAGTCCAGCATAAAAGCCACTCTCTTCTAAATCATCGATTTCAATATCTAAAAAAACCGGTTCGGAAAAAGTGATCAGAATCGAATCTGTAAGTACCCCAAACGCCCCATCCTCTGGATAGGTGCTAACAACTTCAAAAGTCTGTGCAGATAAAACAGAACTTAAAAAGCCAATCGTGCATAGTAGTATCAAACTTCTCATAACATACTCCGCATATTTGGTTAATCAATAAGAATAGACTTTGAAATGTGTGTAAAGCCTTGCCCAATAACAAGTTCACAGTTCGTTATTAGAGAAAATTATACTTTCGAAATAAAACCTCGTACCTTCTCAGAAATACTATTCAAACCAGAAATTTAACCTGCTAACTCATGGCAAAACTCACTCTTAACGATATTGATGTAACTGGAAAAAAAGTGATGATGCGCGTTGATTTTAACGTGCCTATCATTGATGGTAAAATAACAGACGACAACCGGGTACGTGCGGCACTTCCATCTATAAATTATGTGCTTGAAAACGGTGGGCTACTCATTTTAACAAGTCACCTTGGTAGACCAAAAGGCGAGAAGAAGCCGGAATTTTCATTAAAGCCAGTAGCTGATCACCTGGCTACTTTAATTGATGCTCCGGTACAATTTGCAGAAGATTGTATTGGTGAATCAGCAACTTCTGTGATAGAGGCTGCGAAGCCAGGCGAAATTGTAGTTCTTGAAAATGTTCGATTCTATAAAGAAGAAACAGCAAATGATGAGGAATTCAGCAAGCAGTTGGCAGCTCATGCTGATTTATTTGTTAACGATGCCTTTGGGTCTTCTCACCGAGCACATGCTTCTGTAGCCGGAGTAACTAGATTCCTACAACCCGCTGCTTCAGGGTATTTACTCGAGAAAGAGATCAAATATTTAAGTGATAGTGTAAATGACCCAAACAGACCATTTGTAGCTATCCTTGGTGGTGCAAAAGTATCGGATAAGATTCCGGTGATTCGTCAGCTTATCTCAAAAGTGGATACTATTATCATTGGCGGAGGTATGGCGTATACATTTCTCGTGGCGAATGGGAAATCAGTTGGAATTTCATTGCTTCAGGAAGAGATGATTGAAACTGCTAAAGAACTCATGGAAGAAGCAAAAGCTGCAGGTGTAAACCTTATGCTTCCGTTCGACTTTGTAATTGCTGATGATTTTAATAATGATGCCAACCAGGAAGTTGTAGATGAAGATAGTATTAAAGACGGCTGGCAAGCTTTGGATATTGGACCACAATCTGCAATTGCTTTTGGTAATACCATTAAGGCTGCTAAAACAGTAGTATGGAATGGCCCAATGGGTGTGTTCGAAATGCCAAGCTTTGCGGAAGGAACCAACGCAGTTGCTCAGGCATTAGTGGAAGCCACAGAATTTGGCGCAACCAGCATTATTGGTGGTGGTGATTCTGCTTCAGCCATTAAAAATGCCGGACTATCAGACAAGGTCTCTCATGTATCAACAGGCGGTGGTGCCAGCCTTGAATATTTGGAAGGAAAAGAGTTGCCAGGTGTAAGTTCCTTGACTGATAAATAACCTAAGAATTCTATTATTTGAACCTCGATCTTTAACTAGGTCGAGGTATTTTTTTGTTAATAATTTATCCATTTATTCAGAGTTAATGTTTCTAACACGTTGATACTTCTACATCCAGATTTTGATAATAACCGCATACCTATGCAGTAAGATTCTGATTATTAGTCACTAAAATCAGAATAATCATAATAATTCAATCTTCTTTCACAGAACTAAAGATTGAAAAAAATCAAAATCAATTAACAATGAGAATTTCTATCTATTTCATCTTTGTGTTGCTGTTTTTTGTTGCTTGTGAAGCACTTGATGGTAACGTTGGGCCTGAACCATTTTCACCAAAAGGGACGATAAGTGGCGCTATAGTTGATATTGCTACTCAAAAACCACTTGAAAGAGTGATTGTAGCTCTAAATTATCCTCAGGAAGGGGAAAGAGATACCAGTATAACCGACTCCAAAGGTAGATTTGTATTTAAAGATGTCCCTGTTGTTATGGAAGGAACGGCCATTGCAGAAGATACCGATGTGGTTTTAACAAATTTTCCATATGGACTATATGTAGATTTATCCAATCAACCAGAATATCGGGACAACTATTATATACAATTATTTAATCTGGCATTTGAGTCCACTGAGAGTGGTGGTGCTGCTGTAGATTTAATTTCAAATCTTGTACTCCCACTTGGGAAACAAAACTCTACAGTTAATGGAACAATTTTAGACCCGGTAACCAACGAACCTGTAGATTCGGCGATAGTTGAAATGTTTTTATCCGACGATTTCACGGATTTTGCCTTTTATACCGAAGTGAAGTTAGCAGAGGTCGCAACTTCATCAAACGGTAGTTTTTCATTCAATGGGGTGGAACAGGCTACAGATGTATATTTTAAAGTTACGAAACTTGATGATGTCACAAATCAGATTTCTTTTACTACAGATGATTATAGTATTCCTGCCAGTATCGAGCCAAATACAGTTGATCTGGGTATTTTCCGGCCTTTTGGTGCCGATAACAGCACCGATTTTTACGTTACTTCTGTGTCCCCAAATGACGATTCAGATTTAACGTTCGGTCAGGTTTCATTTTCGGTAACCTTCAATAAACCTTTTGCATTAACCGAGTACACCAGAACTGATCTGGGCTTCGGAAATGGAACAATTATCGATGATATATATCTATTTGAAACTGGATCGAAAGCAAAACGAGCTGATGGTAGTTTTGAATTAGATATAACATACAGTACCGATATGAAGTCGATAATCATTACTCCTACCGAGGAATTGGAAGATGGAAAATACTATACGTTCACAATGGTTGATGCACTAGATAATCTTGTGGATGGATATAATAATTCTTTACGGTTTGGTAGTAATTTCCCATTTAGTGATTCTTTCACTGCCGGTATTATCCCATTTTCAACAGGTGATAATAATGCACTACCAAATATACCTACGTTAAATGCTAACTCCGATGATTTGAGTATCATAAACTACAATGGGGGCAATGTAAGATTTAGCATACCGCTGAATGAGTCAAATACTCCACTTGCATATTATGAGGTATTTGAATCAGATAATGGGGCACCATTTACATTTGCGGGAAATCTGGATATTGAATCGAGAAATAATTTTGGTGAAATCCTATTTAGCTACGGGGTTGGAGCATTGTACGAAACAGGGTACCTAAACCAACCAATTTCTGGTAAAAATGTTCAAATCAAAGTACGTGCAGTTAGTAAGAACCTTCAAAGAAGTGGATACAGCAACACGATAACTATAGAAGATAAAGAGGATCCAGACGTATCAGGGGTGTCTATTGTGAGAGATGGAGCAGATACACTTGGAATTCAAATTACTTTCTCTGAACCTATGGATTATCAGTTAACAAATCAGGTATCAAATTTTACCATTGAAAGAGATTCTCAGGGTAACGGGAATTTTTCTGAAGTAAACGGTGCCATATTATCCATAGAAAATGATTCATTCAGAAACTCGGAAACTCCTGGTGCAACAGTAATTACCATTCTTTTTGCAACGGATTATGATTATCAGGTCGGTGATGTAATTGTAGTTGATAGAGAAGTTGCTGATTTGAATGGAAATGTAATTGATGAGAACAGAAGGACTTTCTGATCCTGGAAGCCTTCAATATTGATGACCAACCCAAGTCCCGGAATACCGTTTTCGGGACTTTTTTTAGGGCTATGCGATTGTATTCAGCTATCTACAAAGAATTAAAGATATAAGTTAAGTCCCAAAATTTATTGCCAAAGGCAAATAATATCAATGCTTTAGTATTTACTCTTACCATATCTGTTCTAAGCATTCTAACGATAAACCACATGGCTATGTGGTGATTAAAAAAAGAACCAAAGATAATTTTTACAGACTAAACTTTTAAATAAGGGGAATTATCAATGAATACAAAATGGCTACGATTAACACTACTGTTTGCAGTTTGTTTGGCAGTAAATGCAGAGGCTCAAGATCAAGATCAAATTTATGATCGCGAACCAACCAGATTGCAAAAATCAAACATTAATTCATCTGGGTTAGAATTTCAACACATGAATAAGTTGCTGGAATTCGAAAAAAATCTATCAAGTCAAATTAACTCAAATGGTACAGATCTATCCATCATTCAGAATTTTAATTACGACTTTATTGGCGAATTAAAAAGTTTCGATAATATTAATGGTGAAATAGATGTTCCCTACTATAGTAGACCTATACATTTAGGAGATATAAATGGAGATGGGAATGATGATTTTGCCATTGAGGCATATATAAACAACTACTTATCACCTGATTCATATTCGGATAGATTCACAAAATCTCTGGTTTTTCTTGGTGGGAATACGATAAGCCAGCCATCTGTAATTTATGGTGATTTACAGTACCTCGGAGATACAAATGGCGACGGATATGACGATGTATACCTGTACGACGTATATGGTTGGTATGGTTTTGCAGGTTTTAGTTACATATTCTTCGGATCTGAAACCGGAATTGGAAGTTCTTATAGCCAAACAGGTTTATTCTCAGGATCAAAAAATTTAGACTTGAATAATGATGGGTTTTCAGACAGTTTTTATTTATCAAACCGTCAAATAGATGGAAACACCATTACCTCATACGATCTATTTCTAAGGTTTGGGAATAGCGATGCAGACTACGACAGAGATACGATTCTAGAAAACATTCCAATTAATTTAGACTTTTCTTCATTTACCTACTTTCCGCGACTAGAAGTACTCCCATATCCAGAAGAAAATCTCTTTGTTCTCGTCATCTCGTCCATTACCGATCAATACCAGGTTAAAGTTTTGCCAATTAGTTATGATAAAGAATCATTAAATATATCTGTTTTAGGTGAGCAGACTCTATATCCTGTTGAATCTTTCCCAGATGTTGTATTGGCAGATGCGAATGGTAATGGAGCACCAGAATTAATTGTGAGTGATAGAGTTGGAACTTATGGAAATTCTACCATTTGGGAGCTTAATGAAGACACAAAACTATTCAATGAAACCCCTGTATACAGCGGCGAAATAGGCTTTACTAAAGTCGGAGATATTAATAATGACGGATTTGAGGAGCTTCGTGAACGTGATAGAAACAGCATTCATTACGGCAGTGCTACAGTGTATGAAAACATCAGTATTGATAATGCAGAATTTATCTATGAAAACTCAGCGATTCCGTCAGCCTTCTTTAGCTGGGCTGCCAATGAATTCGATATAAATGGGGATGGTATTGCTGACTTGTTCAATTCATATTCAGACAATGAATCCAATACTTCCGGAATTAGTACAGCATTTGGTGCTTCAGATAACAATTACACATTTAACTATTTGGAAGACCCAAATCATGGCAATCACTTTACCGAATTCCGTGAAGTTACAACCATAGGAGATATCAACTTAGATGGCATAGAAGATGTTGCCGTTGTAAGTAACGATTACGATTTCCTGCATATCCATCTTGGCACAAATTCAGGGATAGACGAAGAACCAGTTCTTAGTTTTGACGATCAGAGTTTTGGAAGTACAGGGTACCTAACTATTAAAACCGGAGATTATAACGGCGATGATATTCCTGACATTATGCATACTACATATAATGGTGATAGAATCGGAGTATACCTAAGTAATGGAATCTTGAACTATTCGGAAATATCGCTCAAAATAAGAGACTTACCCTCCGAATTACCCTATCATTTCTTTTACAATGCAATGCTTATTGACTTAAATAATGATGGATTTGACGAGATCATAGCTATTGGTGACTATCGAGAATCTTTTGAAGTTGATTTAGTGCCTAAAGCATGGATTTGGGAAGGAGGTGCCAATTTGGAAAGTAAAACTCCAATTGACATAACTCTAGATACTCCGAGAAACGGGAACCTTTTTGGTTTTCACTTACTGTCGGTTGGTGATTTAAATGGAGATGGATACAATGATTTAATTTCGCTTGATAGTTTTAATAATTCAGCTGAAGATGGGACAAACTATGCCAAAATCATTTTTGGTAATGATGATGTATCTACAATTGGGATTGATGTAGCCATTCAATCAAGCCAAATCGATATTAATGGCGAAACCTATCTTTATGGCCAGGAATCGTTTTTTGCAGCCGGTGATGTTAATCTGGACGGGTATGATGATATCGCAACAATTGCGTACAATTCATCAACAGGGGAGAAAAGATTCATTGTTTGGTTTGGCGGAAGTGAGATGGATGAATTTCCTGATGAGGCTATGGTAATGTACGACGACTCGGACTTTTCAACTTCTATTTCTGATAATCTAAGACTCTACGGCCGTGTTGAGTTAATCACTCAAATGAAAGACGGCAACCGCGAACTTTATTACGGAATTACAGACGGTTCGATCTATCGTATCGCAAAAATGATCCCTGGAGAAGGTTATCTAACACTTTTTGATGGATACAAACCGTTCGACCCATCTATTACCTACAACACATGGATTGATAGAAGTACCTACTTCCATAATACGTTTACAACGGCTTACGTGAGCCCAACAGGTGAAATTAGTTATCGAGCATGGTTGCCATATCATGATGATCGGGATGCTGTTTCTTCTACAACCATTTTTGGATTTGAAATTGGGGAAATACCTATTGTGCAGGCGAAGGTTGGAGAAGCTCCGAGTTTGGTTACTATTTCAGGTCCAGAAATATATTATAGATCGGAATTTGACGATCGAAAAAAAATATCTATTCAACGTTACGGCGATTTATTTGGTGATACTGATTTTTATCTCGAGTATGAAGATGAAAATGGAAACTATATTTATGAAGAGGATATAACAGAATATAAGCTGGCCTTCTTTGAGCAAAGTCATACAGTTACCATTCCACTTATCATTGAGGATAACGATTCCGATTCACTTTCACTTTATGTTCAATCAGTAGGGTATAACGATGAAAGTGATTTAGAAGATCATCTTTATGGATTAGGCATTGGTACAAGTAGAGAAAGTGCTAATCTTGCTTTTAAAGAGTATGATCCAGGCGATTACGATTCAATAAACGATGTCTGGGAATCCGATTATGAATCGAACTTAAATGAATATGTTCCATTCAGAAATATCTCAATACCGTCTGGAGATACATTATTCATTCATCTACGGTTTATCACTGATACTACGATGACCTATGATTATAACCTGTTTGATGTAGATAATTATGAAGATAATATATTCCCACTATCTGGTGGAGATATCACCTTTGGGGTAAAAGTTGCCGTAATTGATGATGGTTTTAATCGAATAGATTCCGATCCGGTTTGGTTAACAAAAAACTATAAACCCACCTTAGAATTACCACTAACATTATCCATGTTAGAAGATCAGCCAATTACCTTCCAGACAGAAGAAATTCTACTGGATGATCAATTCAGAAGTTATGACAACATGGAGCTGTTTACAGCCGAAGAAGAGATATTCATGGCCTACGATATGAGTTCTGATGGTTATCATCTTTCATTTGTCCCAAAAGAAGATTTTTATGGTCAACATTGGGTATGGTTCTATTATACAGACCCACTTGGTGAAACTACTGTGGATTCCACCTTATTTACAATATCACCGGTAAATGACGCCCCGGAAGCTGTGGCACAATTCAGCGAGATTGAAGTAGGGGTATTTGAGTTTATTAATGAATCTAATGATGACAAAGATCCAAATGGGGCAATCTTATTTTCAAATTGGGATTTTGGCGATGGAAATACATCCACAGAATTCAATGCTACCCATACGTTTGAGCAAAATGGGGAATATGAAGTTCGTCTTATCGTAACTGATAATGCGGGAGCTAACGATACCACTTTTCTTGAATTGGTAGTAGAAGGTCTGGCAACCTCTATTGAAGAACATGGACTTCCGGTAGAATTCGAGCTTAAAAATAATTATCCAAATCCGTTTAACCCTTCAACAAACATCAGTTATGCGCTACCTGAAGCAGGCTTCGTTAACATGTATGTGATTAACACACTTGGTCAACTGGTTGCAACTCTGGTAAATGAGCAAAAACCGGCTGGTAATTATACAGTTAGTTTCGATGCATCTCAGCTTTCAAGTGGAGTATATTTTTACACCATTGAGGCTGGAAGCTTTCGGCAAACAAAAAAGATGCTACTTATTAAATAAGTAGAACCACCCACCAAAAAAGCCACTGAGGTGATCAGTGGCTTTTACAATTTGGCAAAATAAAATTCTACATCGCTTCCTGCATTTCTGCAAGTACTTCTAACATTTGGTTGGTATGACGCTGGCCATGAGCTGAAATCAACAAATAGATTTGATAGGCGTCAACAGTGCCTACTGGAATGGTCATACGGTAGTGCCGCAAGTCATGATCTGTAGATTCCAGATACTCAGCAAGCATATTTCTGGATTCTTCTAACGCATTCAGCATTTCTTCTTTGGTAGTCCATTTACCGGAAGGTTCAAAGGCTTCGGATGTTGTTACTGCATTTGCTCGGTTATTCAAATTTGCGATTAATACACCATCAGCTAATGAATTGTCATATTCCGGATCGGCTTCGTTTGAAGCAACTCCACCCTGAACCATACCATGGAAAGCTGCCTCAGTGGATAAAATATGTTCCAAACAATTTGCGACCGACCAGCCACCATCAGCTGGTTTCCAGTTAAAAGCTTCTTCGTCAAGTTCAGATACAGTGTCAATTACATATTGCTGTGACGCTTGTAAATATTTTATAGCAAACATTCTGTCTCCTTCAGATAGCTGTGCCATGGCAGAAACAGAGATCAGACTTAAAATTAGTAATGAGAGTATATTCTTCATTTTATTGGTACCCAATTAGTTATAGTTGAACAGGTTCGTAATAGTAACAAATAGTGTGTTAAAAAAGAGACAAAAATCCATACACAAAAAAAGGGACACCGAATCGATGCCCCCTTTTACCTACGTAGTCAACATTTAAACTTAATTATTGTGTAGGGAACCAAACAAATTTTCCATTTTTGTTGATATAGCCATATTCCTCTTCTAATTCGTTTTCATCATTCAGCACGAATTGGGTGATACGGGCTAATCCATTGTAAAAGGGTTCAACTTCGTCAAAGACAGCATCCAAAATTTGAGCTCCATTTGTGTCTATAAAAGTCCATTTATCGCCGATTCTTACGGGAGCTCTTTCTTCTGAAAATGGACGAACCTCATCAAACTGTTCAGGAATAACAAACGTGCCTGACTTATCTATGAAACCAAATTGATTACTATTTTTTCGAGCTGGTGCTAATCCATCATTAAAAAGACCGGCGCTTACAAATTGGGGACTGATCGCGATGTTTCCAACAGAGTCAATGAATCCCCATCGATCACTGATTAATACTGCTGCTAAATTCCCGGAAAAGGGGAGAGCTTCTGAATATTGCAGGTCAATTATCGTATTGCCGGTCGGATCAATGTATCCATATAAATCATCATCTCGAACCAAAGCACGTTCGTTATCAAATGCATTTTCTTCAATGAAATCCATTTCATTTGGCATATTCAAGGCATCTAATTTCTGCCCATTTTCATCGATGTAATGATATTCTCGGTAATCGAGGCTTCGAACAAATGCCCGTTGATCAGAAAAATCGGTGGCTCCTCTGAATCTGGGGTTGATCACAAAATTTCCTGATGTATTGATATAACCCCACCGGCCATCAACTCTTACGGCAGCTTTACCTTCTCTAAATGGTCTGATTTCCTGGAACGATCCATCGATTACAAATTCACCATTTTCATCCAGGAAATACCATCTCCAACCTGACCGAACCGCAGCTAAACCATCACTAAAAGGAAAAGCGATCTGATGCTCAGGTTCAATAACCATTGCTCCCTGTTTGTTGATATACCCCCAATCACCATCTAAAAGCACGGGATATAGCTCAACGGGTTGATCTGTTATAATCGCAGGAATTTCAGAAGATTCATTGCCGGTAACAGAGTCAATGATGTCACAGTTAGATCCCACGAATAATAATGCTAGTAGTGTAATTTTTAATACTTGTCTCATGATTCTACCTCGTTGGAAACCAAACAAATTCGCCGTTAGTATTTATGTAGCCAAAACGTGGATTTTCACCATCACCCTCTTGTACTCGGGCAATTCCGTTCTCAAAGCTTTCCGCATTATCAAATGGCTGATTAAACACAATTTTTCCAGTATTTCGATGGATGAAATACCAGTCACTGCTCAGACGAACCGCTGCAAAATCCTCACTAAAAGGTCGAACTTCTGCAAATTGATAGGGAATAACTACTTCACCATCTGTATTAATGTAACCGATATAGTCTTCTTCCATCACCCAGGCGAGACCATCATTAAACGGACCTGCGGCACTGAATTTTGGGTTAATGATGGGCGTACCGAAAGTATCGATATACCCCCAACCTTCAGCAGTTTGAATGGGTGCTAATCCATTCGAGAAATCCCCGGCTGCAGCTAGCTGAAATCCCGGATTAATTACCACAGTGCCCGATTCATTAATGTATTTCCAACCTTCAAATGTTTCTACGGCTGCGTATCCATCCGAGAAGTTTTTTGCATCGCTATATTCAAGCTGTATGGCCACATTTCCATTGGTTGAAACATATCCCCATAAGCCATCAGAGCGTACCGGGGCTAGATTTTCTGTAAATGCTCCGGCAAAATCAAATTGAGGTTCGATTGCAAAAGAACCCGTAGAGTCGATAAACCCATACAAACCATTTGGAAGTTGAGCAGGAGCCAAACCATTGGAGAAATCTCCGGCAACTCGAAAGTTAGCCTGAATTTCAAGCTGTGAAGTTGTTTCTTTCACATACCCCCAATCCGTACCTATTCTTACTGCTGCCCATCCGTCTGAAAAATCTCTTGCTTCATCATATTCAGGGGCAATGGTAATTTCGCCTCTATTATTGATGTAGCCCCATTCTCCGTTTAATAGCACTGGGTGTAGGGTTGTGATTTCAACTGGAGTTTCGATTGGATCATCATCAGTATCCGAGCCTGTAATTGCATCAACTGCATCACAATTACTGAGTACAAAAAGGCTAACGAGAGAAACTATAAGAGCGACAATTCTGAACCTTTTTTCCATTGCCTGTTATTTAATTAAAGTCATTGTTTTAGAGCTTGTACCGTAAGGTGTTTCGAGACGATACACATACATTCCACTTGAAAGTGAGCTGGCATCAAATACTAGCGTGTGTTCTCCCGCATTTACCGATTTATCGACCAATGTTTGAATAAGTCGACCCTGAAGATCAAACACCTGTAATCGTACTTTTCCAGAAGTGGGTAGTACAAAGCTGATATTTGTTGCTGGATTAAATGGATTCGGGTAATTTTGCTGCAATTTAAAGGCACGTGGTTTTTGGGAACCTTCATTTGAAGTTTGCAGATTGATGAAACCTAGATCCTCATACTCGCCTTCTAACACACCATCAGTTGTTTCTAAACCAAACCAGGTGTTTAAAATGCTTGAATAAATCGTTCGATAATCTAACCCAAAAACAGGATCGCCGGATCTATCTAGATTAATTAAATCGGCATGCTCGCCGTAAATCCCTCCATTAACCGGACCAAAAACCATCACCGGAGCAGAAGAGCCATGGTCGGTTCCAGCAGATGAATTTTCAACAAGAGTTCGGCCAAATTCTGAGAATGTCATGGTTAATGCCCGATCATCTAACTCATCCGATTCTAAGTCAGCATAAAATGCCTGTACTGAATCGGCAACATCTCTAAGTAAATCAGCATGCCCGCCTTCTGTCGACCCCTGATTGTTGTGTGTATCAAAACCACCTTTTGATACCAGAAACACTTTTGTTTGAAGTCCACCACGAATTAATCGGGCAACGACCGATAGACTTCTGGATAAACTTGAATCTGGATAGTCTGCGAGGTTTGTAGCATTATCAGCGGCTGATTGAATGGATTCTAAATATTTGAAGGAAGAGTTTGCAATTTTTCTAGCAAATGAGAGTGAACGGCCAAATTCATTTTCGGGGACATCTTCTTCATTATAAAAACCGCCTTGTTCAAGGAATTGAGCAAATTGACTGGCACCACCGAATGTAACACCAAGGTTTCCAAACTCACTTTGGAAAAGGGTAGATGATCCGCCAATTCTTACTCCAAGAGGAAATTCAGGTGGATTGGCGATGAAATCCGGATTGTCTTCTACAAGAAAACGCCCGGCCCAGCCTGTTCCTAGCATTTGATCAGAATTACTGGCTGATGTCCAGATATCTGTGGAACGGGCATGCGAACGATTCGGATCTTCATAGCCTACATTGTTAAAAACGGCCATGTTTCCATTTCCCCACATGGGTTGAAGAGAGGCCATCGCCGGATGAATTCCAATCTCATCACTAAGTTGAATAGATTCTTCTTTTGTAATAGCAATGGTTGGTCGTTGTTGATAGTAAACATCGTTTTCGAAAGGGATTACGGTATTTAGTCCGTCATTTCCCCCACCTAACTGGATTAGAATAAGCACCCTGTTATTGTTCGAAGCAACTAATCGGTTCAGAAACTTTGTTCTTGCCATAGCATTCACGGGGATTCCCCCTAGCATTAAACCAGAACCAAGTGCTCCAATTCCTAATGTGCTTAAAAATGAACGCCTGGTCCACGATTGATGATCTTGTTCGTGTGCTTCGCCATGTTCCAGGCTAGCTCCATGTCGGTTCTTTTCCGAAGAATGATGATGTTTGCACATAATTTGGTCCCTCTAGATTAATTGGTAGGCTGGTAGTTGAATGAGATAGGAGATGTATTGCCGAAGTGCTTCAGCAAATAAATCATCGTAGTATAAATTACCGTCATTATCGGTGTTTGCTGTCCATTCGTACCAGGGAATAGGACCAAGTAATATTTTTGATAGATTGATTTTATGCTCTGGAAAGCCGGTAACATCCGGTGCAAAAGCAGGATCGCCAGCGAAATCTTCCTCCACATTTCGGATTCCAACCCGGTCGAGCGGTAGAGATAAAACATGCTCTGCAATATCCTCAGCCAAACTAAAAGGATTTAAGGGATCAGATACTTTTTCAGCAATCCTAATCGGATCGTATCGTTCAACTGCTCCATCTGCACCATATATTAAATCGCTAATTGAAGCCCATCTGGCTGGTAGTAAATTTGTATTTAGCCAGGTGTAATGTCCCGGTGTTCCATCAGAATCTGGTGGATTATAACCGCTCCAACCAAATACCGTTTCCGGTCTTAGAAGTTCTTCATTGAGATCAGGCATTTGAAGTCGAATAAATTCCTTAAGATCGTTTGAAGGCACAATTTCAAACTGTCGAAGGAAACTCATATAAACTTCAATGGGACTTTTGATTCTTGAACCAAAAAAACGCTCCTCATAAAAATGTGCACTTGAAAAGAGGTGTTTTAGTGTCTCTGCAATATCAAAATTAACGCTAAGACAAAAATCAGCTAGTGCCTGAATGGCCTGGTTTTCAGGTTCTGCACTCACAAAGAAATTGTACAGTTTTTTGCAAAGGAACCAAGATACTTCCTCTGCTTTTGTGTTGAAAATAAGGTCAACAACAGAGTCCATATTGTAATTATCTGTTTGACCTAAAATCGTTTTTTGACCCGAATCATAACGTTCTTCATCAAATAAGCCGGTAAGAGTGGTGTCATTTACTCTCCAGCCGGTTACAGCGCGGGCAACTTCAGCTACATCATTTTCTGTGTAGTTTGGATTCCCGTTTTTATCTTCGGTTCCAAGCGTAAATAATTCCAATAATTCACGAGCAAAATCTTCATTGGGTTGTCCAGCCCTATTGTTGTAATTATTTAAATAGTACAACATAGCCGAATTTGTGTTCATAGAACGAACAAGCTGTTTGAAATCACCAAACCCATCTGTTTGAAGCAATTTCACATACTTGTACATGTGACTGGAATAGCTATTCGGTGCTTTTCCAGGTAAGTCGTTCATATTCTGATAGGAAACGGCAAAATGATTCGTCCAGAAGAGCAACATTTTGTCCAACAAACCGCCACCATACATACCATCCATCCATCGAAATTGAATGTCGTACATATCCAGTATGTCGCCCGAATTATTGTTGGTAAACCATGCTGGGTCGTCAGGTAATATTGCGTTTACGGCTTCATCTACAATCGTAGTTGCTGCTTCGGTTGCATTTGCAAATGATCTAACCCTATTAAGATCACTTATTTTGTTTCCGAAATGCGTTCTCCGAACTAAATGGGATGCTTGAGCTTTCTCCCAGGGCCCAATGTAGGTGGGCAAACCTATATTCTGTGTAGCTGTGGTAACAACTGATGGAGTAGAATTCATAGTACTTCGTTGATTCGGTGCTCCTGTTATCGACGTTATATTTACTCCTGTAAGAGGCGGGTTGTTCCTCAGTTGTTACATTATTAATTCAATAGGCATATTGATGTCATCCCTTCATCTATTCTTCATCCCATTTTTTGATCCTGTATTGCTTGAAGTTTGTGCGTAAAAACACGTATTTCGGAGCTATATTTTCAAGAATTTAGATACAAATGAAAAAAGTCTTTTGGGTTACAATAATTGCATTTCTCTCAACCACTTTAGCCGCACAAACTTACGATTTCGGAGATATTCCAGATGAACACTTACAGATGGATTTTTATGAAAAAGACTCCTCTGCCAGCGCGGTTGTTTTATTTGAAATTGGCGACGCGTTAGTTGAGTACAGAAACAATCGTTTCGAATCAACGCTAAAATTTCACAGTCGCATTAAAATATTAGCAGATGATGCTGTTGACTTAGCAGATATATCAATTTCATTCTCGAAAAGAAATCCCGGACAGAAAGTTAAAAACCTAAAAGTTTCAGTATATAATTCTTCGGAATCGGGTGAATTAACAATAGAAGAAGTTGATGAAAAAGATACATTTGAAGAAAATATCGTAGATGATATTTATGAGATAAAATTCCTGATTCCAAATGTTAAAAAGGGATCAGTAATTGAATATTCATATGAGATTGATTCACAATTTGCATTCGACTTTAATACGTGGATTTTCCAAAAAGAAATTCCTGTTATCGAAAGTAGGTTTAATATCAAAATTCCAAATTATTTCAGGTTCTATCCAGACATAAGAGGATATCATGAATTGTCATTCCAAGAGAGGGTTAGATACAATGGTAATTTAAGGTTTAGGGGTACAGCATTAGGTTATTATGGATATAATTACATGTTTTGGATGAAAGATATTCCAGCATTAAAAGAAGAACCTTATATGAGACCAAATGTTGATTATTTATCAACAGTTTCATTGTATTTAAATGCCGTTGATTTCCCAGGAGGTTACTCAGGTCCAATTCAAGAATCCTGGTCAAGTTTAATAGAAGATCTAATAGATGATCCTGGCTTTGGTGGTATGTTAATATCAACTGATTTATTGAGTGGAGAAGTTGATTCACTGATTGCAGGACTTGAGAATGAGTCAGATAAAATGAAAGCCATTTTTGATTTTGTTAGAGACTCAATTTCTGTTGAGAATGTTTATCATGAAACTCTTGATGATGTATTTAAAGAACGCACTGGTAATGGTGGGGATAAAAATTTGTTACTAGTTCAATTATTGAGAGAAGCTGGATTAAATGCCCATCCTTTTCTTACGAGTACACGGATTAATGGACAAGTAATTCCAAATTATCCGGATATATCTCAATTTAATAGGAATCTAGCCTTTGTCTTATTTGATAGTACCTATCATCTTTTAGATCCCAATAATAGTTTGCTACCATATGATACATATTCATCACAAATTCTTGGAAGTAAGGGGCTGATAATTGATAAATCTCAGACAATCTGGTTAGATATTTTTTCGAAAAGAACTAATAATGAATTGAAGTACATAACTGCTACTATAGATTCTAATACAACTAGATATAAAGTAAACTCACAATCTTATGGGTTACTAGCATATAACTATCATCGACAATTAATTGATGCAGACTCAAGTTCAAATTTCGAGAAGGATTTGTTAGTTGAGAATGCACAATTAGACTCAATTCAAATAACTCAAACTGAATTGGATAAATCATTTAAATATGTTGCTGATATATCGATCGATAATCTTGGAACTGATAGTGTATTGTATATAAATCCAATGGTTTATAAATACATTGATGAAAACCCATTTGAATCTGAAGTGAGATCATTTCCGGTTGATTATGAGTATCCATTTGATGAAAGTATTGTAATGAATATAGTAATACCGGATGGGTGGAATATTGAAGAACTACCCCAACCAGTTTTATATAGACTGCCGGGAAGATCTGGTGAGTTCAGAAGAATTATAAGAGCTGATGAAAGCCAGATTTCAATGAACTATCGTTTTAAGATCGATAAGATCCGTTTTATGCCAGAAGAATATGAAATTTTAAAAGGGATGTATGATCAAATGGTCACAAGTCTGGCTGAGAATATTGTTTTGAAAAAAGAGTCTTAATTAAAAATGAATACAATTATTTCATCTATGAGGATTGCTACACTGTTAGTGTTACTAATTGGAACATCAATAAAGCTGAATGCTCAGAATTTCGACTATGGTGATGTTCCCATTGAGCAAATAGAAATGACAAACTATGAATATGATTCAACAGCCAAAGCTGTAATTCTATTCGATAAAGGGAATTCGGAACTGAGATATGATCAGGATGAAGGATTTCAGCTAGTTTATACCCGACACACAAGAATAAAAGTTTTAGAAGATGCTGGTACCAGTATAGCGAATGTAGCAATTCCTTTCAGACACGAATATCCTGAACAGAGAATTCGTAATGTAAAAGCTACTTCATACTCGTATGCGCTAAACGGATCAATTACAACACAAAACCTTTCTAGAGGGGAAACCTTTAAGGAAGAAGACACTAAAAATTGGTCAGAATTGAAGTTTTCGGTTCCTGGAGTATCTAAGGGTACTGTTTTTGAGTACAGCTATGAGATGGAAATGGATTTTTTATTTTGGTATCCAACATGGTATTTCCAAAGTGATATACCAACCGTTTGGAGTGAATATCGAACTAAAGTTCCTGAGTTTTATACTTTTTCCTATCAACCTTTTGGGGCTCATGATTTATTTATCAAAGAATCGGAAAAAATGACTGATCGAATTCGATTTAACTACGAAATAAGCAGCGGTACAAATCGATTGGGTAACAGTAATATGGGAAGAAGGGTTACCGAAATTGTAGATTTTGAAGCAGAAAAAGTTTATCTGGTTATGAAAGATGTTCCTGCTTTACCTGATGAACCATATATGCGGGCTCGTGAAGATTATGAAGCGAGAGTTGAATTTCAATTCACTCATGTGCAATACCCAGGTCAACAAAGATACAGCTACACTAGATCATGGAGTAAGTTAATCGAAGATTTACTGGACGATTCAGACTTTGGGAAGAAACTTAAGACGAACAATGATTTTAAAACTACAAATCAACTTTATACATATGGAGTAGATGATGAAGTTGAACGTATGAAAATCATATATAATCTGGTTTTGGAGCAAATTGAGTGGGACGGGTATTATGGAGTGTTTTTAGATAAGGATGTGATAAAAACTTACAAAGAGGGAAGAGGATCTGGGTCAGAAATCAATATGACACTTATTCAAATGCTTAGAGATGCTGATATAAATGCCTATCCTTTATTGGCAAGTACTCATGATAATGGACCAGTAAACACATTATTAGGCGTTGTAGATCAATTCAATCATACGCTCGCTTATGTTGATATGGGTGAGCAAGCCTTCATCCTCGATGCAACTGATAAAAATAGGTCGTTTAATCTTTTACCAGATAATGTTTTAGGAACAACAGGATTGCTTGTTTATCTAGAGCAAATTATATGGATGCCTATCAATAATACCGCTCAAAACGCCAGCATAAAAACGGTAATGATAAACCTGACTGAGAAAGGGTATAATGGATCACTTAGAGCACAAACTTCAGGATATTATTCTGCAAATCTAAGATCTACTTACAACAAACAAGATTCAGTGGGTTATTTTCAGGAGCTATTATTTGACTCAGAATCATTTACACAAGTATCAACTGTATCTGGAGTTTTGGATGATTTTGAACAAGGATTCAACTATCTGCTAGAGTTTAAGAATGAAGAATCAGTTGATGGTGACTTTATTTATTTCAATCCAATGGTAATTGGACAAATGACGGAAAATCCATTTAAACTAGAAGACCGATTCTTCCCAGTAGATTACAATTACCCATTCCAGGAAATGGTCACAATGAATATTTCCTTACCAGAAGGTTGGACTGTTGATGAGCTCCCTCAACCAATAATCTATCGATTGCCAGATAATTCAGCCGAATATCAACGGATTTTGCAGGCAGGAAGTGGAGCTATAATGATGAGATATATACTGAAAATAAATAAGCCACAATTCATGCCAAACGAGTATGCAGGGCTTAAAGATTTGTATGACAATCTGGTTAAAACTCATTCAGAAAATATAGTTTTAAAGAAAGCCTCATGAGGTATTTATTACTTTCCACTTTATTGATCCTAAGCACTTGTGCAAGCCCGGGTTTACTATACCAGTTCAGCAATAGTGATTATTCAAATGTTGATGTCAAATATCGGATCAATGCACATTCGGTAATTCAGGAAAGCAATACAGAGTTGGTTATAGAGAATGCTTCAACAGCAATATACCGTGAGCGAGTAGCCATTACCATTCTTGATGAAGAACACGCCCGAAAATCTATTATTGGCGTTCCATACGATCAGCTAAGTAAAGTTAATTATATGAACGCGCGTCTCATCAATAAGAGAGGTGAAGTGGTCAGAACTTATTCAATGAAGGATGCTCGAGATTTTAGTCAATATGACGGGGTTTCATTCTTCTCTGATAATCGTGTAAAAGTCATAGAAACTTACAGTAATTCATATCCTTATACCGTTGAATATGAGTATGAGAAAACACTTTTCGGTACGTTAAATTTACCTACATGGTACCCGGTCGAACCAGATCAATCGGTGATTAAATCTACGTTTACCTTGAACGATAAAGGAACCGGTGTACGAACACATGCTGTAAATTTTGAAACTGAAGCATTTGAAAGCATAACGATTGAAGGCAAAGTATATACCTGGCAATACAATGATCAGATCGCAAAAGAAACGGAACCTTATTCTTCGGTCATTGATAATATACCATACCTATTAGTTTCACCGGGGAAATTTGAGATTGGTGGATCTTCCGGCGATGCTTCAACATGGCAGGCTTTCGGGAAATGGTATTATGATCTAGGTGCTGAAACCAGAGTCTTACCCGCCGCTGCTAAAGCTGAAATTGATGCACTTGTTGAGGGAGTTACAAATCAACAAGAAATCGTAGCAATCTTATTCGACTATCTTCAGAGAAAAAATAGGTATGTAAGTATTCAACTTGGTATTGGTGGTTGGAAGCCATTTACAGCCGAGTATGTATTCAATAATAGTTATGGTGATTGTAAAGCATTGACGAATTATATGCAGGCAGCACTGGAACATGTTGGAATTAAGGCGGATGCTGTGTTGATTAATGCAACAAGCTCAAGGCCACTGATTGAAGAGTTTTCTGGGAATCAGTTCAATCATGTTGTACTACGCGTAGTTTTAGAAAATGGGGAAGAAATTTGGTTAGAATGTACAAGTAAATATCTGCCGCCAAATAATCTGGGAGATGGTTACAGCAAGAAAGCTTTGCTGGTTTCAGAAAATGGAGGTGAGATTGTCTCAACACCTGATAAATCATACATAGACAATTCACAGGTTAGTATTTATACATTAATTATTGATGATCAGGGAAAAGCCGCAGTTGAAGGATCATTGGCTTATGCCGGAGCAAATCAGTCATCTGTTTTATACAGACTACTATCAGTAAGTAGAGCAGAAAAAATTGAATGGTTGAAAAATCAATTAGAAGGAGATTCAAAAAATATTCAATTCGCTGATTTTGATGGTGTTAATTCTCAATCTGATGAATCAGTTATTAGTTTTAAAGCCGAACTGGATAATTATGCCAATGCTTCATCAAAACGTATTTTTATTCCCGTTAATAAGTTAAATAGGTGGCGTTTTAGTCTTGGAGTAGATAACGATCGTGTGCTCCCAATTAAGTTCAATTATGCATTCAGCGAATCTGATACCGTTACAATTCGCATTCCAGAAGGATATGAAATAGAAGCATATCCAAGAGATACGAATCTGGAAAACGATTTCGCTGTATATGAATCTACTTTGACAGTTGATGATGATAATTCCTTTATTTTTAGGCGAAATTTTCAAATGAAAGAAAGAGAAATTGCTGCGGATAATTATGGGGAGTTAAGGGAATTTTTAAACGATGTTAGAAAAGCTGATTTACAACAATTGGTTCTTGTTAAAAGTGAGTCTTAAAAAGAACAATCATTCGCTCAGCAATGGCTTGAATTGCGAGTAAAAAGTATCCCAAAAAAAATATCATTAAGTAAAAACTTAATGATAGACCAATGGATAAATTTTTTTTTGTAAGGAATTGAATTGGTCAGGGTCTTACCTTGCAAATAACCGTTAATTAATAGACAGCGAGATACGTAATGAGTTCATTAAATAAAGTAATGTTAATTGGCCGACTTGGCCAGGATCCAGAAGTAAGATATACCCAATCTAATACAGCAGTTGCAACGTTGAGTTTAGCAACAAGCGAACGTTATAAAGATGGGAATGGCGAACAGCAAGAGCGTACAGAATGGCACCGAGTTGTTGCCTGGGGACGTCTTGCAGAAATTTGCCAGCAATATCTTCATAAAGGTTCTTTGATTTTTGTTGAAGGTCCACTCCAAACCCGCTCTTGGGAAGACAATCAGGGCCAGAAAAGATATACAACAGAGATCAAAGCTCTTCAAATGACTATGCTTGATAGTCGAGGTGGTGGACAGCAAAATCAGGGTGCTCCAGGTATGCAGCAACAAGCCACCCAACAAAACCCGCAAATGTCGAGTGCCACACCAATTGATAGTTCATTCGACAATATGGATGATGATCTGCCATTCTAATTGAAGCTAAATTATTGCAAAAGCGATGGGGGTAACTCTATCGCTTTTTTTAATTTTGTACAGATTATTTACCTCATTAAATTTGTCAAAACGGTACTAATAATACTCTTATCGAAGACCCTTTTAGTTTTAGTAGCTTAAATAATGCAAATGTGCTCGGCATAGTTGGTTCAAATGGCGAAATTGATGTTCTCGTTATTACTATCCAAGCCGTAATAATGATACTCGGGCTGATTTTTTCTGCATTCTTTTCCGGGTCTGAGGTTGCTTTCTTCTCATTGTCAAAAAGAATGGAAGATTTACAACAAGATGAACATGCGCGGTCTGCTGATTTCCGCATCATTTCAATGCTAAATCAACCCCGCAGATTGCTCGCAACCATTCTAATTGGAAATACCTTCTCAAATATCATTGCGTCTGTTCTGGCTGCAGTTATAACTGGAAGTTTACTGAGTATCATTGGCCTCTCAGAAGTTTTGGTTTACACAATTGAAGTAGTGGTATTAACCTTTATTATTCTGATTTTAAGTGAAATAACGCCAAAACTTATCGCAATTAACGACCCCTTAGGTGTATCTCGTCGTGTAAGTAGATTGATATACGCACTTTATATACTCCTAAAACCGGTTGCTACCATTCTTGCTCAAAGTGCGATAACCTTAGAGAGAAATCTTCCAAAGCCTACATCAAAAATGACCTCTGAGGATATTAAAACAATGGCAGAGGTTAGTGAACAGGAAGGATCTTTAAAAGAAGATGAACGAGAGATTATTGAGAATGTAATCGACTTTGGAACAACTACCGTTCGCGAAATTATGACATCACGGGTTAATGTGGTCGGTGTCTCAGTTTCAGATTCGCTTAAAGATGTTCTTTCCTTGATTAAAGAAGAAGGCTACTCGAGGATGCCACTTTACGAAAATGATCTGGATACTATTCTTGGTGTGATTTATGCCAAAGATGTATTGCCATTTTTAAGCCAGGCTGGTAAGTCACCGGTATTTAACTGGAAAAGTATATGTCGAAAAGCACTATATGTACCTCAAACCAAAAAACTGGACGACTTACTTCGCGATTTTCAACAAGAGAAAACGCACCTTGCTGTAGTTGTTGACGAATATGGTGGTACAGAAGGAATTGTAACCATGGATGATATCCTCGAAGAAATAGTAGGAGATATTATTGATGAGGAGGGCGAAGACGATGATATGTACACGCGTTTCAAAAGTGGTATATACATTTTTGATGCTCAAATTGACCTCGATGATATGGAGGATATTTTAGATTGTGAATTAACAGCCGAAGATGATGAATTCGAAACACTTGGTGGACTTATTTATCACACAACAGAGAATTTACCTACGGTTGGAGAACGCTTATTATTTAAGAATTTGGAATTAACAGTTCATTCTGTCCAAAATAATAGGATCAAAAAAGTTCGGGTAAAAGTAAACGAGACAAAAAAACAACCTGATTCCCAAGCCTGATAAAGAATGCAAAACAATAGTGGATTGGATATTCAACACAATGTACAGCTTGCTGATTATTCAACCATGGGAGTTAAAGCCTCATCAAAGTATTTTATTGCTGTTAAAGAGCTAGAAACACTACCGGAAATATTCAATTTCGTAGAGTCCACACACAAAGAATGCCTGATTCTTGGTGGTGGAAGTAATGTACTTTTTGCAAGTGATTTTGATGGGATTATCATCAAAAATGAGTTATCAGGAGTTGAAGTAATTGATGAGACAGATGATCAGGTTAAACTAAAAATTGGTGCCGGAGAAAATTGGCATTCACTTGTTGATTTCTGCGTTAAACAGCAATGGTATGGAATTGAAAATCTTGCATTAATTCCCGGAACGGTTGGAGCTGCTCCCATTCAGAATATCGGTGCTTATGGTACAGAATTGGTTAATACATTTGTAGAACTCGAAGCTTTTGATATCCACAAAAAAGAGATGTTGGTATTTAATAAACGTGCGTGCAAGTTTGGATATCGAGATAGCATCTTTAAAAATGCTCTCAAAAATAAGGTGATTGTAACATCTGTAACACTAAGATTACAAAAAAAAGGCGAAGTCAATGTTGGTTATAGTGCGTTAAAATCCCATCTCGAATCAAATCAAATTTTTGAACCAGGCATAGAAGAAGTTTTTAATGCCGTTATTAAGATTCGGCAGAGTAAGCTTCCGGATCCGGAAATTATTGGTAATAATGGAAGTTTTTTTAAGAATCCTGTTATTCCAGTGTTCCATTACGATGAATTAAAGCAACAGTATCCAGTCATTCCATCATATCCCGTTACAGAACATTTGGTAAAAGTTCCTGCTGGGTGGTTAATCGATGTAGCAGGATGGAAAGGGTTTAGAAAAGGAGATGCAGGAGTGCATGCCAAGCAAGCGTTAGTTCTTGTGAACTATGGTAATGCGTCCGGTAAAGAACTCTTTGAATTATCTGAATTGATTAGAGAAGATGTGATTCAGAAATTTGGTATTAAGTTAGAGAGAGAAGTTAATATTATTGGTAGAATTCAGTAATTCTATACTCAAATATTATCTGGTAATTAGCTAATATTGTTCAATTATCTATACTCATTCACTCAATTTTTAATAGGAAGTCCAAAATGGTCGATAGAAAAAACCCATTAAATATTTTAAGTCTAACAATACTGATTTTTCTATCAGGGTGTGTTTCTGTACAAACGAGCCCGGTATCAGGAAATAAAAGAGTTTACGGTTATAGTTGGCAAGATGAGCTAAAACTAGGTCGAGAAGCTGATAGTGAAATTATTGCTCAGTATGGATTATATGATGATCCCGCAGTAACTGAATATATTGACCGTTTAGGCCAAGAATTATTAGCAGTAAGCCATTTCAATCGCCCTGATACACCTGCAGAATATCGCGGAACACCTTTTACATTTAGAGTTTTAAACAGCCCGGTTGTGAATGCTTTCGCTCTTCCCGGTGGATATGTGTATGTTACTCGTGGATTACTTGCACATCTGGATAACGAGGCTCAATTAATGGTTGTACTAGGGCATGAGATTGGGCATGTAGCAGCTCGTCATGCATCCCAAAGAGCGGCAGAACAGCAGTTTGGTCAACTCGCAATAATTGGCGGGGCGGTTATTGGTGAAAGTCTCGGGTATGATGGGGGACAAATACTTCAGATGAGTGGAACAACCGCTCAATTATTATTTTTAAGATACGGTCGAGACGATGAGAGAGAATCGGACAGATTAGGTGTAGAATATTCAGCAATGGAAGGGTATGTAGCGGCAGAAGGAGGAAAGTTTTTTACTTCACTCAAAAGAATATCAGAGAAAGCAGGTGTAAATATCCCTTCACATTTATCCTCTCACCCGAATCCAGGTGAGAGAGAAGAGAATATACCACGAATGGCTGCGGAATGGGAAGCTGAAGGATATGAAATGGACATCATAAACCGAGAGGAGTTTCTGGAAATGATGAATGGTATAATGTATGGGGATAATCCTCGAGAAGGTTTTGTTGAAGGAAATACATTCTATCATCCTGATCTAGAATTTCAATTTAAAGTACCCAACGGCTTTCAGTTGGTAAATCAGACTTCTGCTGTGATATTATTTAATGAAGCTCAGGATGCCATTATACAGTTTACCATTGATAGCCAAAATGACTCTCCAATGTCTTCTGTGAATGCTTTTACCGGCCAGGAAGGAATTACTCTGGTTGATGAAGGATCGCAAAATATTAATGGCCTTGATGGGTATTCAGCCACTGTTTCAGCTTCTACTGATGACGGAACTCCTTTAACGATCAGTGTGAATGCCGTTAGTTATGGAGGCAATATTTATCGATTTCTGAATTATACAACAAGTTCACAATTCGAGACATATAAGCCTTCATTTAATGAAGTATTCTTCTCGTTTGATGAGGTTGATGATTTAGATGTGTTAAACGTTAAACCGGTTCGACTTGAATTAGAAAGAGTACGGCAAAGTGGGGTGTTTTCTGAGTTGATTCCGTCGAATTTACCAATGGGGATTCAGCCATTAGATGTCGCTATTTTAAACCAGGTTGAACTTGATGAGCAGATACAGAGAGGAACAATCTTAAAAATCCCGGTTCAGTAAACAAAAAAAGGAGAGCGCCATCACAGCGCCTCCCTTGATGTAGTCAGTTAAAAAGAATCGTTTAGAAAGAAAATCCAACCAGGATATAAAATTGCTCTGAATCAGGGTTCCAGATAGCTGCACCACTTAAAGGCAAAGTGAAATTTTCTGTAATAACGATGTCTTTGCCTGTGCTAACTCCGATGTTTACTAATGCAAAATCGCCAGTTGTTGAATGCCAGCCATCACCAGCGCCAACGAATACATCAGCCTGATCTAAGGCATATCCTACTTCAAAGTACATGTCGCCACCTGCAGAACCTGCAACTGTACCTTCGTTAAGGATATAATTACCGGCAAGGCTAATGGCATCCATACTGTAGCCAAGATTTACTTCAAAAGCATGCGCATCTTCGCTGCCCCACGCTGAGCCTGGGTAGTAATAATCAGTTAATCCAACATAAAGATCGCCAAGCTGATAACCGGCGTACAAATCCATTTCCTGGAAACCAGTATATCCTTGAGAACCCCATGCACCTACCGAAAAGTCGCCGGATGTAACGCTAACAGATGGCTGCCATGATGGACCATCAAAAGCAATTCCTCTAAATACATACGTGCTGTAGAAATCAACACCGGTACTTACTTCTGTTTGAGCAAGTGCAGTAGTAGCAGGCATAGTAAGCGCTAATACCAATAATAGTTTTTTTAAATTTTTCATTGTAATTCCTTCTTTGAGTGAGTGTGAGAGTGATGAGTTTTTGATGTGATATCACATCTAAAGAAAAATTGAAGAGCAAATAAGTGAAGTTTGCTCTTCAATTTTGATATGTAGATTAGACCGGAGCCGGAGCAGCAGTTTTTTCTCCAAATTCTGGATATGCATCTGTATCATGCTCGTGTAAGTCTAATCCCATTTCTTCCAGGTGACCGTTTACACGAAGTGGTATAAGTGCATCGATACCTTTGAAAATCACGTAGCTTACTGGGAATGTCCATAAGAATGCAGCCGCAATACCAATAGCCTGAACGCCCATTACCGACCAGCTAAATCCAGCAGAGTCAAATAGTCCGGCAGCAAGGGTACCCCAAACTCCGCAAACACCGTGAACAGAAACAGCACCTACCGCATCATCAACGAACTTATCTAGTAAAATCATTGAATAATGGCAGATAATACCTGCTACAGCACCAGCAATAATTGCAAAAATTGGTTCTAAGTTTGCACAACCAGCAGTAATACCAACAAGACCAGCCAGTACTCCATTAAGTGTAACCAGGCCATCAGGCTTTCCAGTAGTTACCCAAGTAACGACCATTGCAGCGAATGCACCAGCACCTGCAGCTAGGAATGTATTTAAAGCGATTAATGCTACAGAAGTATCGCCAGTTGTAGTTGAACCCGCATTGAAGCCAAACCAGCCTAACCAAAGGATGAATACACCCAATGCAGCAGTTGGTAAACTATGTCCTTTAATAATCTGTGGTTTTCCATTGATATACTTTCCAACCCGAGGACCTACAACCAATGCCCCGGCTAAAGCTGCCCATCCTCCGACAGAGTGAACAACTGTTGAGCCTGCGAAATCAATGAATCCAAGTCCTTCTAACCATCCACTACCATTAAAAAGACTACCCCATGCCCAAGATCCGAAAACCGGGTAAATGAATGCAGTAATTACAATAGAGAAGATTAAATAAGCATTAAAAGCGGTTCTTTCAGCAACTGCTCCAGAAACAATTGTAGCCGCAGTTGCAGCAAATACAGCCTGGAAGAAGAAGAACGTATACGACCATTCTACCGAATAGTCGCCAATGTTCATAAGCATGAAACCATCTGTACCGATCCAGCCACCTGCAGATGTTCCGAACATGATACCAAAACCGATAAAGAAGAAAGCCAAACCACCAGCAGAAACGTCCATAACATTTTTCATGATGATGTTAAGAGCATTTTTAGCGCGGGTGAATCCAACCTCCACCATAGCAAATCCGGCCTGCATAAAGAATACTAAACAGGCAGCGACAATGGTCCATATGTAATTTAGATTATCCTGTACCGTCTCAGCGGCCAGTTCCTGGGCTTGAACCGAGTTCAATGTCATAAGAGCCAGTACGCTAAGAATAAATTTATATCTGAACTTCATTAGTAAGTTATTTAGTGATGAGTGAGGAGAATATATTCTCGGATACAAACTTAGTTAGGCATTTACAATAATCAAACAAATATTTTTAGTTAATAATTATAATTAGCATAAATATAGAATGTGAAAGCGCTTTTTTAATTCAATAAATTGAATGAAACCGCTTCTTTGCTTTACTTATTTTTTTGCAGTTGTAAGCGTTTACTACTCATGGATTGATGTGATTATTCATAAATCTCGGATACATCAGGTGCATCAAAGCCGTATCTTTGCCCAGAAATTTTAAAAACATCACATTCATGATATCGAGATACGCACGTAAGGAAATGTCCAATATTTGGACGGAGCATAATCAATTTAAAGCCTGGTTAGATGTAGAATTAGCCGCTTGTTGGGCCTGGGCTCAGATTGGAGTTATTCCAATGGAAGATGTTGATACGTTATACGAGTATGCGACTTTTGATGTTGATCGAATTAAGGAAATTGAGGAAAAAACCCGCCACGATGTTGTTGCTTTCACACGAGCAGTCTCTGAAAGCCTGGGTGATGAAAAAAAGTGGATTCATTATGGGCTTACCTCTACGGATGTGGTTGATACTGCCTGGGGCGTACGTTTAAAACAAGCCAATTTACTACTTAAAGCAGATTTAGAGAGAATCATAAATGTACTAGCAGAGAAGGCCAAGGCCCATAAATATACAGTAATGATGGGGCGAACTCATGGTATCCATGCAGAGCCTACAACATTCGGTTTAAAATGTGCGCTATGGTATGCGGAAATGCAGCGTAATCTTGAACGTTTCGAAAAAGCAGCCGCTGATGTTGAATTTGGAAAATTATCCGGATCAGTTGGGACATTTGCAAATATCCCACCAGAGGTTGAAGAATATACGTGCGAGAAATTAGGGTTGACTCCGGCACCAATTTCTACCCAAACATTACAGCGAGATCGACATGCACATTATATGTCAACAATTGCGTTAATTGGATCGACACTAGAAAAAATGGCTGTCGAAGTACGACATCTTCAAAGAAGTGAAGTTCGTGAAGCTGAAGAAGCATTCAGAAAAGGGCAGAAAGGTTCATCAAGTATGCCACATAAGCGAAATCCAATTAGTTCAGAGAATATTTCCGGTTGTGCAAGAGTTCTTCGAGGATACATGGTTTCGGCTTTTGAGAATATCCCGCTATGGCATGAACGCGATATCTCTCATTCTTCTGCAGAACGAATTATCCTTCCTGATGCGACCATTTTGTTGGATTATATGCTGTCTCGTTTTGCTGGTGTAATGGAGCGATTAGTTGTATTCGAAGAAAATATGGAAGCCAATATTTGGAAAACGCACGGATTAGTATTCTCTCAACGTGTTTTGAATAAGCTCATTGAAAAGGGGGTAGTTCGCGAAGAAGCATATGATGCCGTTCAGCCCTTAGCAATGCACGCCTGGGAAGCACAGAAACCATTTAAACCTCTAGTCGAAAGCGATGCTTATATTACTTCACAGTTAAGTAAGGACGAAATTGATGACGCCTTCGATTTAAAACATCATACGAGGAATGTAGATACGATTTTCGAAAGAGTTGGCTTGAATTAAAAAACTATACCAAAAAAACCTTTTGTATAGTCAACAGCTTCTTGAAAAAATTTCTGGTCATTTTGAGCTTTACCTAATTCATTTACAATACCGGAACTCCACCAATATTTGGAGTGTATATCTCGTACACCAAACATAAAATTTGTTTCCAAAGTGTCGTTTGCTGTTTGAGAGATTAGGTTAAAAAACTTATAAAAGCGTTGCCTATCGTTTTTAACTTCATCTTGATCGAAAGCACTAACCATTATACGCTCAGGTTCACCCATAGGACCTTCGTTCACTTCTTTGTTGGCTTCAAAATCGCCAATAGTCTTGCTGATACTTTCTGAAGTAAGAGTATGATTACTAATGGTGTACCTCTCGATATTGATATTTCTTTTTAGGTTTAACCTGATGGTATATAAACTACTCGCCTCAATATCATCACTAAATTCATTTGAGATGAATAAGTAAGTGTTAGGATGAATCACGTTTTGATTATTACTTCTGTTTTCAAAAGAGATATTTAAAATTACAAATGAATCTTCAGGGTCGATTAGCATCCCCATATCATTTTGGACTGAAATCAAATCAGTAATCAAGCCATTTATTTCTCTTGCAAGTAAATCCCGTGTCAGGTCTTTTATAAAATCAATATCAGCTTGTGTTAATGTATCGGCCTCTTCATATAAATAACTAATTTTATCTTTAGACGAATTTGGGAGTTCATCAAAATAGTATTCCAGTGCATCTTCTAAATAAATTTCAACCATATCATCTGTTCGCATGTAGGCGTAGTCATCTTCAAATACTAAGTCAGATTCAATAGTGGGTAACAATTGTTTGTAATAGGTAACAGTTTCTGATATTCGATTGTTTATCGTGCTAAGTGATAAATCAACATTACTTGAATCAAAGAATTCAATCATATCAATAACCCAAAAATCGGTAATGTCTATATAGCGATCTTCAATATCATCAAGTCGGTAATTAAGCATCGATACATCTGTTTCCCCACGGAATTCGATATCAAATGAATTTACATGAACCCCTATGTTTGGTTGGCTCTGCATATACTTAATTACTGTAAAGTAGAAAGATCCAGATGCGATGATAATCCCGATAATAACCTGGAAAGTTTTAAAATTTAAAATCGAATCTTTCCCTTTTTCTTTTTCTTCAGACATATTCTTAACCCCGGATTGTTAGTTATTGGTGAGAAAGTCTAGAATATTAGTTAAAAATTCAATCTGAACAATTTCATATTAAGTATTTATTTATTGGTGGCATTAGCCTAATAGTAGACTAACCTGAACTTGTTTTAGATTCTTTATGTTTGAAGATGGAAATTTAGTTCTCGACTAGAGAGAAATGACCTATAAACTGCTTTTTGACTTCGGACTTGTTGTATTGATTTGGATGACTCAACTTATTGTGTATCCATCATTCGCACAATTCGATCCCACAGATTTACAGAGATGGCATGCCTCTTATACTTTAAGAATATCTATTCTCGTAATGCCTTTGATGTTTGGTCAGCTTGGATTCCATATTTATCACTTAACACAGTCTGCCGGGTTTTTACCCGTAACCGCCATTGTGTTTATTCTATTAGCCTGGGCTAACACTTTTTTATTTGCAGTTCCATTACACAATCAAATTGGTGCTAGTATTGAAATAGTAGATTCAGCTCAAAAATTGGTTTCGGTAAATACATGGAGAACAGGATTCTGGTCGATAGTATTTTTAATTGATTTATATCTCATTCTAAAAAAATGATTTTCGAATTATGAGCACAAAACAAATGTCACTCACACTCAGAATTGCTGCCTTTTATAATCTGATTTGGGGGGCTTGGGTAGTATTATTTCCTAATCACTTTTTTGAATTAGTTGGAATGGAATTACCGACTCATCCTATGATATGGCAGGGCATGGGAATGGTAATTGGTGTGTATGGACTTGGTTATTGGTGGGCCGCTCAAGCACCGATCACCCATTGGCCAATTGTAGCAGTTGGCTTTCTAGGTAAAATTTTTGGTCCAATTGGTTTTTTCGTTAATTACGCTTCGGGAGCCGTACCATTTGAATTTATCTATACATTATTTACCAATGATTTTATCTGGTGGATACCATTCTTTTTAATACTTAAAAAAGCTCACGAAGAAGGAAAAGTGCAATGGATTTGAAAAAAATTAATGTATTTCTTCTATCAGGGTTTTATGTGTTCGCTGGTATTAATCACTTTGTTGACCCCGAATTCTATTATGGACTGATTCCCGATTATTTGCCATTTCACGAAGCAATTAACTACATAAGTGGGGTCGCTGAGATAGTATTAGGGATTGGAGTACTTTTTCCAAAAACAAGAAAATGGTCAAGCAATTTGTTAGTTGTACTGTTGATTTCTTTCATTCCGGCTCACATTTATTTTCTTCAAATTGGAAGTTGTATCGAAGGAGGACTTTGTGTCGCCGAATGGATTAGCTGGGCAAGATTACTGGCCATTCACCCACTTTTAATTTGGTGGGCCTGGGCTGTTAGATTAAGTTAAACATCAGTTTTTGAACTGTAGATGGATATTGGTGTTAAATAGACTGCATCAATTTCTTGCCTAGTTGAAGTACACACAATTTCGCCATTTTCATTCTTTTTTTCAGCTACATTTATTTTTAGCCCATTTTCTAAAGATGTCTGAATTAATGCAAATTTCCTTTCTGCTATTTCCGAGTTTGTACTAAAACTACGGTAAATACTATTTCCACAACTATTTGGATGTGCAGTATAGAAATCGAATACAGTTGGGTTTGTTGAATTTACTTGAAGTATTTTAGTAACAACTACTCCACAAACTCCATTTAGACACTTTGAATCAGGTTCTGAAATTTGACTAGCAGATAAGTCTTTTATCTTATTTTGAATGATCCATTTAAAAGTAACACCGTCTACTTTTGCTTTTATTCGGATAATTCCAGTTGCGGGAACTGCAAGGCCACCATTTCTAATTAACAATGGTTCATTATCATCTATGTATAAATATCCATCACCACCCGTAGTCCAAATTTTAAGTTCTTTAGTTTCAGATGCGTTTATTAAAGTTTCTTCATCGTTTTTGTTAAGATCCATCCAATGATCTGGTTCTAGTTGTGCATGTAGATTCGAACTAAACAAAAATAGAAGTAATAAGATGAGTGATTGTTTCATGGCTATAAATTTTTTGTTATATGTTACTAGCAAATAAATGATCAAAAAGAAGAAATGAACCACATACTTATGTAGCTTTTACTATGCTAAACCATTCCGTTTTCATTTGCGGCATAGTCAGGGACTTTTTGGATTGCATCCCAATGCTCTACAATTTTTCCATTTCCATCAAAACGTAGAAAATCCATAGTAACATATTGTTGATGATCCGGCCAGTTTTGAAGTGTATGAAGTGCCACTAAATCTCCCTCAGCAATACACCGTACAAACTCTATTCTTTTTTCTGGATACTCAGCATGCATACGTTCGAAATATTTGATGAATCCGTCAGGACCATCACCAACATCAGGGTTATGCTGAATATATTCTCGCCCAACATACATTTCTACAGCTTTTCGGGGTTCTCCAAGAAAAGCCATCCTATAAAAGGCAATCGCATTACGTTTATTTTGCTCTAAATCAATCATAAGGCCTATTTCTTATTGATAATCCAAATAATCGAAAAAATACTAAGTACACAATATGCAAGAGTGGTGAAAAACAGCCAGGTGGGGAAATATTGACCTGAAATCTGCAATAAATAGAAGCCAATCGGAAGAAACAGCAACCGAAGTATCTCTGACACAATGAGGATGGTTGACCTCGATTCAAAGAGCATCCCCAATTTGACGGTTGTCCAAATAATCCAAACTAAAAACCCAACTTTATTAACATCAGTGAAGTCATCATAGGTAAAAAGGAACAGTGATGTAACGAGCATCAAACCTACAAACTGAATAAAAATATATAGCTTAGCCCAAATAAAAGAGACGTCGGCATTGTATTTATGAAATTCAGGTGAAATTGCTGTTGGGGATTGAACGCCTCCTAAATAATCTGGTAACCAGCCGGGATGTTGGAACAACATATTCCTGGTATCACTCCAGCTTTTCGATCGTTTGACGTATCTGTAAAGATCAATGTAATGCGCGAAATTTGCGTATACGGGATTCCAACTATTTAATGATTTGGTGATACCATAAGTTGGTCGCTCTTCTTCTTCCTGGAATGTCCCAAACAGTCGATCCCAAATTATAAATACACCAGCGTAGTTTTTATCGATGTACTTTGGATCCCGACCATGGTGAACACGGTGATGCGAGGGTGTATTCATGATATATTCCAACCAACCAATTTTGCCAACATGCTCGGTATGAATCCAAAATTGATAAAGCAAATTGAAAGCTCCAACCGTCACAAATTGTATTGGATCAAATCCAATAAAAGCGAGGGGAAGGTAGAATGGAAAACTCCAGATAAATGCCGTTGAACTTTGCCGTAATGCCACTGTCAGATTGAAGTCTTCACTTTGATGATGAACTACATGTCCACCCCAAAACAAACTGATGGTGTGTGCCATACGATGACTCCAATAAAAACAAAGATCGTACAACACAAACAGAATTACGAATGTGATCCAGTTGGCTGGAAGTGTTGTAAATGCAAACCATTCATAAACCACGGTATAAATCCCAACTGAAACAACTTTAGTGAAGATGCCACTTATCTGGTTTAAAGCTCCGAGATTTATATTTGTGATGGCATCGTTTAGGCGATAGGTTCTTTTTTTTGTGATGGATTCATACACCAATTCAATGCTCATCAAACCAAAAAAAATAGGTATTGAAAGAATAACGGGGTTTAAATTCATACCCCAAATCTATTCAAGATGAGACATTTCCTCAAGAGTCAGAAAAGCGTCTTTTGAGCTCTTTTCTTTTGATTTTTCCCGTAGCTGTTTTGGGTAGTTCATCCACAATCTTAAGGTCTTTGGGATGTTTGAAATCAGCAATTTTGCCTTTCAATTCGGATCGAATGAATTCTAAATCTGGGTGAACACCATTTGCGAGAGTAACCACAGCAACCACCTTTTGTCCCCATTCTTCGTCATCAATACCAATTACAGCAACTTCGTGTATTTCTTTCAATCGTTCGATTGCCAGTTCAACTTCAATCGGGTTAATATTTTCACCACCTGATACAATTAAATCAGTTCGGCGGCTTTCAATAAATAAATGGCCATTGCCATTTAAATGGCCAAAATCTCCGGTATTGAACCAACCTTTTTCATCAAAATGAATGTCTCCATCTTCTTTTGCATAATAACCATCAAAAACTTGTGGTCCTTTCAGCCAAATTAGACCAGATTCATTCATTGGTTGCGATTTTCCATATTCATCTCGTATTTCAACCGCATTAGATGAAAATGGTTTTCCGACACTGGTTAGCGGGGTATAGGTGCCTGATGGTGCGAGCATTGGATTTGCAACTATCTGAGCACAGGTTTCGGTCATACCATAACTGGAAATCATTGGAATACCACGCTCAACTGCCTTCCTTAATAGTTTTTCTGTAGATGGGCCGCCACCAAGTAGCACGGCTTTAAAATTTCGATGTGTTCTAAAGAGTGGGTCTTTTAACAATCTCTTAAGCATAGTTGGGACCAGTGATGCTGCCTGGAACCTCGAATTTTCAACAAGAAATTCTTTAATCATTTCCTCATGAAAAACATCCAGCCGATAAATTCCCGTACCATAAATAAGTGACCGAAGAATGATAGAAATCCCGCCAATATGGTTTAATGGAAGGCAAAGTAGCCAAAAGTGATTTGGGTCGGGCCGTAGGTTTTTAGCTGATGATTTCGCTGCTGCATACATCTGCCGTCGTTTCAGCGGTACAATTTTTGGCGACCCTGAGGTGCCGGAAGTAAAGAAATACCCAAAGATATCGTTCTTCTCAAATTTGTTTGGATTTGGTAGCTCCGAATTTGCTATATCAAAAGTGAAGGCATTGATAAAGTAATTTTCATCCATGTGTACGATATCATCACTCTGAATTCTCTTGCGATTTTTAGAGTCGCAAAAAATTAGGCTGGGACTAAGCGCCGATATCTGAGATTCTAATTCTTCTGTAGTTAATTTTGGGTCGAGTGGGATAAAGGGTACCCCTAGTTGCCAGCACGCAGCTAAAGACAAAACCAGCATGTCGCTCGATTCAGATAAAAAGGCAACCGGCCATTTAAGTGAATCAGATCTTTGGATCAAAATATCCTGAAAAAACGCTGTAAAGCGGTCAAGATCATTGTACGTATACATGCCTTCTTTCGAGGCAAGAAATACAAAATCTGGTGCCGTTTTTTTAAATTCGAAAATGTGTAATCTCGATTTAAACACTGTCAGTTTATTTTTTTGAAATAGGATAAATCGATGTTTCGAGAAATTCCCGGTGATTTTGGTAGCATATAGGCTCCATGATGAATTTCTTTCGAGTCATCTCCAGGTTCATTTAAAAACTGCCCGGTAGCTAAGCCATGAGCATATTTTTCGGAACCCAAGCCCGAAGCCAAAACCGCGGTAATTGTCCTTCCAACAATGGTATCGAACGCTGTGGTTACAACAACATCAATATTATGAGAATTCGCCCATTCTTTTGTTACGATGCAATTTTTAATTCGCCCAAAAAGGGAGGGCTTTAGGATTAGTAGATCACATGCTTTTTCTTCGATCAGCAGTTTAGCCTGGCGAAAACTTCTAACTGCTTCATCTGCTGCTATGGGGATTGAAACTGCATCTTTCACTTTTTTCATTCCAGAAATATCAAACTCTGAAACTGGTTGTTCGCAATATTCAATGTCGAATGTTTCAAAATCTTTTAAGCATTGAATCGCTTCATTCGTTTTCCATGCTTGATTGGCGTCAATTCGAATATTCGTTGTTGGATATGCTTCACGAACTGCCATTATTACCTTCTTTTCTTGTTGATGATCAACCCCTACTTTCAACTTTAATGTGTTGTATCCGTCACTAATCAGTTCATCAGCTTTTTTAAGACTTTCTTCAACATTTTGGATTCCAATCGCTCCATTAACTTTGGGGTTGGATATAGAATGATTAAAAAGCTCCTGAGTAATTAAATTACCTGCTTTCTTTGATCTCAAATCGAGCAGAAGCGTATCTAGCCCAAATGAAATAGAAGGAAAATTGTGGATTCCATCCAATATGGATATCAATTGTTCTGCCTCATCACTTCTAAAAGCTGCCTCGAGGGTTCTATGGTTTTCAACTAACACTGAGAGCACCTGTTCCAAAGATTCTTTTGAAAATCCGGGTAAAGGGGCGACTTCACCATAGGCTAAAAAATCGCCAGCATCAAAAACTAAAAGGATTCCATTTCTAGTCGTTATTGTTTGATTCGAAATTCGAAATGGAGTTTTGAACGGTATTTTGAATGCATAATAGGAAAGCATCATCCAAGAATTATGCCTACTGAAAAGAGAAGTCCAAAAAGAGCCATGAATTGAGCGGTTTGTTCGAGTACTTTATTCAAGTTTGGTTTGTGATATTCTTTCCACACTTTATTGGCATGTATGAATGCCAAAGGCGAAAGAATAAAGGGTAGCATAATCCAAATAGAATACCCCAACTGAAAATAGAAGTGAGGTGGAATCGCAAATGCCAGTAGTAGCATCAAAGAGTATTCCCATTTAAGAGCAGTATCTCCAAAAAGTACACCCAGTGTTCTTTTCCCGACCTTAGCGTCTTGTTCAACATCTCTCAAGTTATTAATCACCAGAATATTTGTGCACAAGGCTCCAACAGCTAGAGAAGCCCAAAAACTAGCTTCCGACCATTCAAGAGCATTTATATAATAGGTTCCCGTTACAGCAATAATCCCGAAAAATATAAACACAAATATATCTCCTAAACCATTGTAGCCAAGTGGATATGGCCCCCCTGTATAAAGTATTCCAAAGAGTAGAGATAAAAGACCAATCACTAAAATCTGCCAGCCACCAATCCAAACTAGGTACAAGCCAAAAATAAATGCAAGTAACATGACAAAAATTGTTGCACCAAGCATTGTTTTTGGCGCTACAAGTCCGGCTGCAGTAGCTCTTACAAAACCAATTCTTTCTTCTGTGTCAGCACCTTTTTTAAAATCGAAATAGTCGTTCGCGAAGTTGGTTCCAATTTGAATGAGGAAAGCACAAAGCATTGCAATAATAGTAGGTATCCATACAAATAGACTTTCATTCCATGCGATCGAAGCTCCAACAAGTACGGGAGTAAAAGCTGCCGCAAGTGTTTTTGGACGTGAAGCGTCAATCCAAATTTTTAGCTTAGATGGGTTCAATTTTTAATGGTGATTAGAAGAATAGGTGTGAATAAGTTTGCTCAAAGATAGCCAGTAAACACGCACTGTTAAACCAAAAGTTGACTTAAAAAATGTGAAAATACCCGTAATTCAAAACATTTGGATATTTAAAAGCAGATTAATTTTTAAGGTGTAAGCGCTTTTATACTAATCAAATTAAGATGTGGAAAACTTATACATTAATTTTTTGAGTGTTTCTTGAAAAGTACGTTATATTTGTTCTGATTTTTCCTCGAATACATTTAAATAATTAGATAAAATATGTCGTTCGCAAAACTCGAATACATTTGGTTGGATGGTTACAAGCCAACACAATCACTACGAAGTAAAACAAAAATCGTTCACGACTTTGGCGGCACCTTAGAGGAATGCCCGGAATGGTCGTTCGATGGTAGTTCAACTCAACAGGCAACCGGTGATAGTTCTGACTGTTTATTGAAGCCAGTTGCTATCTTCCCTGATCCAGAAGTTAAAAATGGTTACCTGGTAATGACTGAGGTACTACTTGCTGATGGAAGTGCACACGACTCAAATGGTCGAGCTCATATTGAAGATGATGATAATGATTTCTGGTTCGGTTTTGAGCAGGAATACTTCATCATGGATTTAGACACGAAATTGCCTCTTGGTTTCCCGGCTGGTGGTTTTCCACCTCCGCAAGGTCCATATTATTGTGGTGTTGGTGGGCAGAATGCTTTCGGTCGTCAAATTAAAGACGAACATTTAGATATCTGCTTAGAAGCCGGCTTAAATGTGGAAGGTACAAATGGTGAGGTAGCAGCAGGCCAGTGGGAGTTCCAGATTTTTGCTAAAGGTGCTGAATCTGCCGGCGACCAAATTTGGGTTGCACGTTTCCTACTTGAAAGACTTACCGAAAAGTATGGTGTATACATTGAGTACCATCCAAAGCCACTTGGTAAAACTGACTGGAATGGTTCAGGTATGCATGCAAACTTCTCAAACGAATATATTAGAACAGCTGCTTCGCAAGAAAAAATCGAGAAAGTATGTGAAGCTTTCCGTGGAGTAGTTGATGATCATATCGCAGTTTACGGTGCGTTTAACGACCAGCGTTTAACGGGAGATCATGAAACAGCTTCTATTAACGAGTTCTCTTATGGTGTTTCGGATCGTGGAGCTTCTATTCGTATTCCGGTTTATACAGTTACTCACGGTTGGAGCGGTTACTTAGAAGATCGTCGTCCGGCGTCGAATGCTGATCCATACAAGGTTGCTGCACAGATTATCAAAACTGTGAAAACAGTAACCGGATAAGACTTTCGTTTACTCATCCAAGTTAGAAACTTGCTCCCATAAATGGGTGCAGGTTTTTTTATTTTATAGCATGAAAAGAATTACATGGCAGGAATTTGATCAGGTTGAATTAAGAGTAGGTACAATCTTAGAAGTTGAAGATTTTCCAGAAGCAAAGAAACCCGCGTATAAACTAATTGTCGATTTTGGAGAAGAAATTGGTATTAGAAAATCGTCTGCTCAAATAACACATCATTATACAATGGAACAATTATTGGGAAAACAAGTAATAGGGGTGGTTAATTTTCCAGAGAAACAGATTGGTCCTTTCATGTCGCAATGCCTAATAACCGGTTTTTATGACGAAAATGGTGATGTCGTACTCGCCGTACCAGATAAAAAAATGATGAATGGTAAAAAACTGGGATAATTCATTATGGCAGAATGATTTGGCAAAAGTTGGTGTTAACTCAACCGAAAATTAACCAACAAAGAGAACGCTAAATTCTACTTAAGGAGTATGACGACAAGACTAATACTTTTTACCTTTTTCTTAGGTATCAGTTTTAATTCATTTGCTCAAGAAAGATCAGATTATATTACAGAAAGTACTGCTTCATTTATTCTCGAAGTACATGGATTGGGTAAAGTAGAAGGGGAATTGAGAATTGCAATGTTTAATTCTCAGGAATCATATACTAAAGAGCCCGTATTCGCGGTAGTACTACCGGTAGACAGCACTACGATTGTTTGGAAAGTAGATGAACTTCCCTTTGGAGAATATGCGATCGCAGTTTATCACGATAAAAACGGTAATGGTAAACTTGATACGAATCTCGTCGGTATCCCAAAAGAACGATATGGTTTCTCAAATAATGCAAGGGGCAGATTTGGTCCGGCTTCCTGGGATGATTCTAACTTTTCCTTTGATGCTATCTCAAAGGAGCATAAAATCAGGATCAAGTAATCGAAACCGAGCGTTGATTTCATCGTACTTGGTTTCCAAAAAAACGGGGAATGAAGTATTTCTTACAATCCGCTCAAATTGCTTTACAGAATATAAAAGCAAATCCTTTACACACCTTACTTTCAACGCTTGGAATAATTATTGGTGTTGCTGCATTAGTTGGAATTCTAGCATTAGGTGATGGCCTAGAAAAAGCTGGGCGTAATCAAATTTCAAAAACTACATCAGTTCAGAGTTTTACCATTACTTCGAATGCAAGGATGGAATTGAATGGAATCAATGTAGCAATTAAGAATCGCCCAAAAATAACCTATCTGCAAGCAAGGGAGATTGAAAATAAATTTATTGATAGAGCAGTGACAGAATATATCACCGTTCGATCGATCGAAACGGTCGTTCAAGATTCAACTCTAGGTGTGTACCTCCATGGAAGTATGGAGAATGCATTACAGTTATTACCGGAGGCTGAAATGTCTACTGGTCGTTTTTTTAATAAAAATGACATTGAAGGACGAAGTGAAGTAATGATAGTTAATTCCGCATTTGCCAGTTCATTTCCAGATACAAACCAATCTGTACTGGGTGCTATGGTTTATGTTGGAGATAAAGCGTATGAAATAATTGGCACTCTTGATTTAGCGCTTGATGGTCCAAGGGCCTTGATACCTATTACACTTTTTGATGAGAGCGACGAAGCTTTCCCAGCAATAACAATGAAAGTTTTTAATGTTGAAGATATACCTTCTATTAAAGATGAGATGACTATTTGGTTGGATGATAATTTTGAGCAAGGTGCAGAGGCATTTAGCTTATTATCTGATGATTATTGGGTAGAGCAATTAAGCGATGGAATCCTTCTTTTTAAGTTGATAATGGGTGCAATTACAGGAATTTCGGTAATCGTTGGTGGAATTGGAATCATGAATGTATTACTAATTTCAGTAACTGAACGCACAAAAGAAATTGGTATTCGAAAGGCTACCGGTGCCAAAAAGAAAGATATTGTATATCAATTTATGGCTGAATCTGTAACCATTTCAATGGTAGGTTCTATAATTGGATGGATAATTGGTATGCTTGGTGTCTTAGCTTTTGTTCCAATAGTAAATAAGTTTGTAAATATTGAGTTTTTAGTAGTAATAAACCCGCTTTCAGTAATTATTATTTTGATTCTTGCCGTATTAATTGGTGTTACATTTGGGACTTACCCAGCATGGCGAGCTTCTCAGTTAGATCCTATCGATGCCATTCGACATGAATAGTTACCGTTTAATTTAGCGCCTCACATCAAGATGTGAGTAACGCCCTCTGCTTTGGATCGTTTTAATTACAAGAGAATGATCCAAATAAGGAGACGTCATGAAACGGTTAAAATTATTGTTATTGATTACAGCACTTTCCACCACAGGGATATACGCTCAGTATTATGTGAATTACCTTGGATATGATCGTGAAGAATATCGAATGAACAGACAGGAATTCAGGGAATTTGAATATGAACTAGAACAGTTTTCATATGCAATGATGAGAAACAACTTGAGGGAATCTCGGTTTTCCAAACGAAAAATCTTGAGAGATATGGAACGAGAAATTGAGCAAACTCGACGTGCTCTTTATCGCTTTTCAAGTTTTTATGATGGGGAGTCTTATTCTAAGAGAGAGCCAGACTGGAGGATCCCACGAATGCACTCAAGAGGGAACGGTATCAATCAAAGAGAGAACAGAACGATAAATTTATACTCATCACTTGTTCATCAATTAGAAAAGCAAGAACGACTGTATTTCCGGTTTAGCGAGTTGAAACTGACGAATAGAAGACGAAATATAATTAATGAGAACGAACATCGCCGAATCATGTATCGATTCGCAGAGACATTGAGAGACGAACTACTTGACGAGAGAACAGAGAGAACCAACCCGAGAAGAGGGAGATAAAAGGAGTAATCCCGCACATCAGAAGGTGTGCGGGATTTTTTTATTCAGCTAATACTGCAGTACCACTAACCGATACCATTAGCATGCTTCCATTAGCCCCAATGGTTTCATAATCAATATCAATTCCGATAATAGCATTCGCTCCAACTCGGCGAGCTTTTTCTTCAAGCTCGGTAAATGCTAGGCGACGAGCTTCTTGTAATTCTTTCTCATAAGAAGCAGAGCGCCCACCTACAATATCACGGATACCAGCAAAGATATCTTTAAAGATATTAGCTCCTAAAATTGCTTCTCCAGTAACAACCCCTAGATATTTACCTATCTGTCTGCCTTCTAAAGAATTTGTAGTACTCATTATCATAATTAATCTCCATTTGAGTGATAAATAGTTCAGCCGTATTACTATATATTTTAAAAAAGGTTACTCAAAATCTTGGAACAAAAAAAAGCCTACTTAAAAAATAAGAAGGCTTTTAAAATGATTCTGTGGAATTTATCGGCGATATCCACCGCCACCGCCACCACGGTTACCACCACCTCTATAACCGCCACCGCCACCGCGGTTATCTTCTTTTGGCCGTGCTTCATTAACTTTCACAGATCGACCATCAATCTCAGCTCCATCTAATTGCTCAATGGCTGCATTTGCTTCAGCATCATTGTCCATCTCAACAAATCCAAATCCTTTAGATCGTCCAGAATACTTGTCAGTAATTACTTTCGCGGAGCTAACAGCACCAAATGCTTCGAATACTTCGCGTAAATTGTCGTCGGAAACTCCATAGCTCAAGTTTCCTACATAAATGTTCATATCAAAAAAATTAAGTTAAAGGGACGGATTGAATAAAAAACGAAGCAACAAACCAGAAAATGAAGGTTATGGAGATCATCTCAATATTATATCCAACTGCAAAAGTACGCTTATTTGGCTTCTTCACAAATTAATTGTGTGATAAGATTTAATTTTTACGATTAAAAACAATGCTGCCACCCGGCTTCAATTCGTCTAGAACACGTTCGTACATGGTCCATCGATATTGATTTTCTCCTATAAATTCGATCGATTCAAGAATTGGGATTTTTAGATTATTTCTACCAAATCCAGTTATAGAATTGTTCATTCGTCTAGGATCTGAAAATTCAGTGCTGTAATCAAAGAATGAGATTTGATCGCTTAATAGATGGCCATAACCTTTGATTATATTTAGTTCAGGGTGCCAGAACCAGGTAATTTCACCGGATAACGTTGTATCCTTGCCGGCTATAAAATAGAGTTTTGAATGTACAGATTGCTCACCAACCCCCCATTCAAAAATTTGAACAGTAGTTTCTGTACTCCATTCACCTCCTATTAAAAACTCAAAGGGTTGTAGAGGATTAGAATCCTGGGCTAAAAGCGATAAATTATTATTAATAAGGCAGATTAGCGCCAATAGAGAGAGGCTTTTCATTTTTTTCCCAAATGTATAAGTCTGCTGTTGAAGAGTCTATTAATAATGGTTAATAACATTTGATAGACTAGTCATAGCAATCATAATTTGGGTCAAGCTGTCGAGAATGCCTTGCAAGAATAAATATCAATTCTTCATTTTCATTGAAGATAGGCTCAGTTAATAGCTTTCTATCATAATCTACTAACTGGAATTCCTGAAATTTTGGAAGATCTACCAAGGTAATTTCTTCTACTAAATCCATGGATTCAATGTCAATTATTGCAATACTTTCGGAATCTCTGTGGGTTAAAACGAGTTCTGTATTTGATATATCTCCAATTTGATAACTTGAATATTTTTCACTCAATTCAATCACATCTTTTGTTTGAAGATTAATTAATTGAGTTCTATTTAGTGCATATTTACCATTAGGACTTATGCGAATTGGCAAATCACCTGTATATAGTGGCTCTGATAATTCTTTAATGGTTTCGTTAAGTAAATGGACGTTTCCATTTCTTTTTACAAAGATTCCGTGTTTTGTTGGTTCGAATTCAAAATTATAGTAGTCGTCAAGACCATTTAGTATTGGACTAGAAATCGAATCTGTAAAAGCAGGAAAGTTGAATAATGTATCAATATCATTTTCGGAATTAATTCGGATGAAGCTTGTATCCGTAATTTTTTTTATAACATTACGATATGATGCGCCCCAAAGTATAGTAACCAATTCAACTTTCGAGTCAAGAGTTGCTGAGATTGCCAACAAATTACCTGAATCATCAAAATTCAGGTTCTCCAGATAATTCGAGCGGACAGAAATTGAATCAGTATAGTAGGGTTTGTGTCCAATTTGTAAAGTGTCAACAGTTGAACTATGAATATTACTTAAAACGATTATATAATTTGATATAAGTGCATCGGTATAAGGTAAATATGATATCGGATAGGAAACTGTATTAATTTCTATGTCACCAATTGATCCATTTTTCGGTGAAAGCACCCCATCTGTTGTAAGAAATGGACCAAAATTACTGCTATAGTTTTCTACTGCTGATCCATAATTGATAACCTTTTTGCCTCTTGGTCTATCATAACTAAAAAATGAAGCATATTCTCCACCAAGTGAATACTTAAAGTAATGTAAGTCTCCCTGATAAGGTATTTTTGTATTACCTCTATCGATCTTAGTAGAGCGTAGAATTTCGAATGATGAATAATCAGAACTAGCAACCAGTTCAATGATATCAGTTTGTGCTATTTCATTTGGATTTTCAAAACAGCTTGGCGTAAAGCCAGTTAATCCCTCAAAGCAGCTGAGCAATACTAGTTTAGTTCCAATTAAACCCCAATTGATAATTGATCTTGACATATATCACACTTTAATCTTGTGATAACGTACTTAAAATCAAATTAAATAAAAACAGTCAATATAATATTAGTTTAGGTTCTCCGTCTTCTTTCTAGATTGTTGTGCCATCTGAAGATGATATTCTGCTAATTCATCTGCCAATTTAGTGTTAGTAGTACTTAGTATTCTTGCTGCTAGTAGTCCGGCATTCTGAGCTTTACCGATTGCAACGGTTGCCACTGGAATTCCATTTGGCATTTGAACTATGGAATACAAGCTATCAATGCCTCCCAAAGCTGAAGTTTGGATAGGTACACCAATTACAGGGAGTGTGGTATGACTAGCCAACATTCCAGGTAGATGAGCTGCACCACCGGCACCCGCAATAATTATTTGAATACCACGATCTCGAGCAGATTTTCCATAGTCAGCCATGTCATCTGGCGTCCGATGAGCAGAAACCACTCTTTTTTCAAATGGAATTCCAAAATGTTCCAGGATATCAGCTGCCTGCTTCATGGTTGGCCAATCGCTGTCGCTGCCCATTACCACGCCTACTATAGGTGAATTACTCATCTCTATATCAATTTTTAGTTCGAGGGAATGTAACTATTTAAGCAAAATCATTTTGCCTGTTTTAAGACCAAAATCACTTTCAAGAACATAAAAATATATTCCAGAACTGAGGTAGCTACCATCGAAATTTACAGTTTTAGAACCAGAGTGCTCAAACTTATTGACTAATGTTGAAACATGCCTGCCCAGGATGTCAATTACTTCCAGTTTGACAATTCCTGCAACAGGTAAGTCATATTTAATAGTAGTATTGGGATTAAAAGGGTTTGGGTAATTTTGATAAAGCACAAACCCAAGAACTCTTTCATTATCTTCTGTGGATACCTGGTTGGAGAAAAAAGGATTACCAAAAATATCAGCGCCAGGCGAAAATACCGAGTGATCAACGGTGTCAGCGCTACTATGAGCAACATAAGTAGAACCGATTAAATCAGGAGTTAGATTGATTGACTCACCCGTAAATCCACCGGGAAAGTCGATATGGAGAATAGTATCCTGAGCCGATGTTTTAAAGTAAATGTTCTCTCCAGAATTACTCAAACTCATAGAACCGGATGATGCAACCTGTACTTCAGCGCCACCGAAATCACCTGTAGGAGTATCCCCGCCAAAAATTACTAGAGGTTGATTGGGGAGTAAGGTAGTCTTTGAATTTATAACATGCCGATCCTGACCTGAATCAGAAAAAATCCAATCCGAGATATTCAATGGGTCAGAACCGGTATTAACAATCTCAACAAATTCATCACTTACTGTTTGCACAGATCCATTATTATTAGCATCGGCAGTTGGGTGAGCATGAATCTCATTAAAAACCAAATCAGGTAGTTCAGGTAAATGAGAATTTGGGTTTTCATTAGGAATCAGATCTCCAAATGCACGGATAATTGGGGCATATCCATCTAATGATCTTCTAATTGAATTACTTTGCTCAATATGGAAGAAAAACCCGGTATTTGAAGTGGGTGGATCATCTGCCGGATTTGAAGACCCATTTATTAATCTTCCCTGAACATTGGTAGATCCAATTAAAGGACAGGCTGAGCCATCACCGGTCATTGCGGCATGTACGCCATAAGAAATCAAAGAGTCGCGAACTGTTTGTAAATTTGTTTTTGGGTCATCCGCGCGACCGTTGGAAAGAAAAACATCTTCACAGGCGCTATTCGCATGTCCGTGAAGATTAATCGCATATACTTAAGCAGACAATTCAAATACAGACTCATGGGCAATTTGAAATGCTGTACTATCGAAATGGGCCATATCAGAGACCTTAAAATCTTCTGAAGTGTTAGTTGAACTACACGCTGTTGTTGTTCCATCACTCATTGCTGCCTGATCATTTGCACAACGATGAGTACCTGCCATTGCTAGCATTCTTCCTCCGAGATAGCGGAACAAATTTACACCTTCCTGAGTGGTGAATGAGTCGAATTCGGGGTGGGGAATAGCAACGATCATATTTCTATGATGAGATGGATTTAAGGCATAAAATCCCCAACCTTTTTTAATTGGTGAACGCTCTCTTATCAAGTAATAAAGTGCATGATCGAGGCTGGTATCTGTTAATGCTACCATTTCAAAATCACTGAAATGAAGTGATAATGAGTCCTCAGCTTGTTCAAAAGATTCGTTGACGAACAAATCCATCATTCGCTTCCATCGCTTTAATTCTAATGAATCGGGAATTATAAACCCTTCTGAATCTTCGGGTGGCATATCCCCTCGAACATATCCGAGAAATTCACCCATTAGATTTCCTTGTTCAAACAGGATTTGTGCATTGATTTCCGTACATGAAAAAACCGACGTCAATAAAAGTACCCCTAAATATCTCATGCAATGCTTTACTTCAAATTATCTATCTCCTTTAAAATAAAACATGCATCGTGCTTATCCATACCTATTTTAGGATAGTAATCGGTAGCAGCTGGTGCAGAGAGAAGAATAAGGGTTGCATCAGCAGCAACTAGCTTTGTTTGAAGGATTAATTTCTTGCCGATTCCTTGATGTTGATACTCCAAATCAACGGCTAAATCAGATAAATAGGTGCAGTACACAAAATCCGTAACTGAACGAGCGATACCAACCAATTTTCCATTATCCCTGGCTGTGACTATTAAGTTCGCATTTTCAGCCATTTTAACGATGCGATCGAAATCATCAATTGGTCGCCGTTCACCAAGGCCTGATTTCTTCAACACTTCGAGGAATTCAGCGGGATCAAGTCGTTCTTCGATCTGATACTGAATCATTAAATCTCAATATTTTTTGTCACTTCCTTAGCTTTTTTATACGTCTCTGTAAGATTATCCCCAAGTAATGTATAGTGCGCCATTTTTCGTCCAATTTTACTTTGCACTTTTCCATACATATGAAGATGACCGTCTCGGGTTTTTAATCCTTCGACAATACGATCACTTTCTGCTGGACGTTTATGTGTACCCAATAAATTGATCATTACAGCAGCAGGTTCCGTCATTTCAGTTGACGCCAATGGGAGACCCATAACCGCACGAACATGGTTTTCAAATTGTGATCCAATACATCCCTCAATGGTATAATGGCCAGAATTATGAGGTCGGGGAGCTGATTCGTTTAAAAGAACCTCACCTGAAGTCGTTAAGAAAAATTCAAAGGCGTAGATCCCTTTGCCATTGATTGCTTCAGTAGCTTTAACCGCTAAATCCTGAGCTTTCTTTTGAATGGATCCATCAACCGGTGCAGGTGATAGAACCGCTACACAAATGTGATTTTCCTGGACGGTTTCACAACAAGGATAAACGACAGTTCCTGTTTCATTTCGAGCTACCTGAACTGCTAATTCATGAGTGAAGTCAACAAAAGCTTCAGCGAGAATATCATGGCCTTCAGCTCCACCTAAAGCTTCAAAAGCTTTAACAGCTTCTGTATGATTTCGGACCGTTTTATTACCGTAACCATCATATCCCCCTTTACTCGACTTTAATAAATAGGGCCAGCCATATTTAGTACCAAAATCTTTTAAATCGATGGAATCTTCAACGATTTTATAGGGAGTAACAGGAATTCCTGCATTTTCAAAAGTCTGTTTTTCAATGAGTTTATTTTCGATTAATTCAAAACTCTCCGGAGATGGATAAATTGGAGTGCCACTCTTCCTCTGTACCTCTTTTAAAATCGAAGAATTAATGAACTCATTTTCCAGAGTTACCACATCACAGGTTTTAGCAAACTCTACCATTGCATCAACATCATCAAAGGTACCTGAATAGGAAAAAGGAGACATAAATTGTACGGGTTCGTTTTCTGGTCGATCAGAATAAGATGCGATTTGAATCCCAAATCTGAATGCCTGAAGAGCGCTCATTCGAGCAAGTTGCCCGGCGCCTAGAAAACCTAACTTAGTTGTTGCTTTTAATGAATTTGCCAATATCTATAATTTCGTTTTTATTTCCTGCTTAAGATAAGAAGGTAGAATCTAGAATTTTAGAACAAAGGAGAAAAAATGAATCGAAAACCGGCTACAAGTTTTACTGACCTATTGGTATGGCAAAAAGCACATCAATTTGTAATTAATGTTTACAAGATTTCTGAAAATTTTCCTAAAACTGAGGCATATGGAATAACGTCTCAGATTCGGAGAGCAAGTATTTCAATAGCAGCGAATATTGCCGAAGGTTTTAGAAAACGAGGTGTAAAAGATAAAGCTCGATTTATGAATATAGCAGAAGGGTCGCTTGAAGAGTGTCAGTACTATTTAATATTAATAAAAGATCTAGGTTTTGCAGATACGTCAACCCTAAAAAATGATTTAACTGAGGTAAGCAAAATGCTTGGATCTTACCGAAGAAAAATTCTTGTTAGCTAAATTCTATATTCTACATTCTATTAATGTTGCGATTACTTAAATTTGACGCCATTAAAGATAGCCCAACTCTCCTACATGGATATTGAAAATAAGCTTAAGCAAATTAAATCGAGATTTGAGGAAATAAATGCAGCAATGAGCGATCCTGCTGTTTTTGAAGATCCTGATAAGTACACAGCTTTGACCAAAGAGAGAAGTGATATTGAAGAGCTAGCCAACGATTATGATACATGGACAGATTTCATCAATCGTCGAGAAGGAAATAACGAGCTCATCGAAATGGATGAAGATCCGGAGATCACCGAGATGGCGAAAATGGAAAACGAAGAGATTAAGGATGAGCTCATAACACTTGAAGAAGCCATCAAGATAAAACTAGTGCCTAAAGATCCGGAAGATTCTAAGAATGCCATTATTGAAATACGAGCTGGTACTGGTGGAGATGAAGCAGCTATTTTTGCTGGTGATTTGTTCGACATGTATCGCCGATTTGCTGATGGTCAGGGTTGGAAAATGAGTTTGATGAGTCTAAATGAATCTGAAAAAGGTGGATATAAGGAAATTGCATTTTCACTAGAAGGCAATGAAGTCTTTGGGAAAATGAAATTTGAGTCTGGAGTGCATCGAGTGCAGCGAGTTCCGGCCACAGAGAGTCAGGGACGAGTGCATACTTCGGCTGCAACGGTGGCTGTTTTACCAGAAGTTGAAGATGTTGATATCCAAATCAATACTGCTGATCTACGAATTGATACATTCCGAGCTAGTGGTGCGGGTGGACAGCACGTTAACAAAACAGATTCTGCAATTCGAATTACTCATGAACCAACTGGAATTGTAGTGGAATGTCAGGAGGAGCGATCTCAGCATCAAAATAAAGAGCGAGCTATGACCATGCTGCGATCGAAGATGTATGACATCGAATTGGAAAAGAAGCAAAAAGAGCGAGCAGCTAATCGTAAAAGCCAGGTTTCAACCGGTGATCGGTCGGCAAAGATTCGAACGTATAATTATCCTCAGGGTCGAATAACGGATCATCGAATCAACCTGACATTATATAATCTAGACAATGCAATGAAAGGTGATATCGCAGAAGTAATTGATGCACTGCGAGTCCAGGATAACCTGGAAAAAATGCAGGAAATGGCGGAATCGTAAAAAAATAAAGCCCGCTGATGTCGCTCAACGGGCTTTTCTCATCACTAAATAACTAGATTTGGGTTAGTTATCACTCCACAACACTCTTGGGAAAAGAGTTTTGCGTTAGAGCGACCCATCTAGTGAGGTCGCTCAGCGGCAAGTTTCCACTGCTCTGGAGATCTCCATAGACCTGAGAGCAATAATTCACGCATGAAGAAGAATTCTTTTGGAAGCTTATCGTATAGCTTGCTGAATAATTCTTCGTGGCTTAATAGTTCTTGTTTCCAGGCTTCACGATCAACGGTCATCAATGCATTGAAATCTTCTTCCGTGAAGTCTTCCAATCCAGACCAGTCCATATCTTTGTACTGTGGCATCCAGCCAAGAGGACTTTCAACTGCAAATGAATCACCATGAACTCTTTCAACAATCCACTTTAGAACACGCATGTTTTGTCCGAATCCCGGCCAAATGAAGTTTCCATCTTCATCTTTTCTGAACCAGTTTACAGCAAAAATACGTGGTGCATTAGGTAGATCACGGCCCATTTGTAGCCAGTGATTGAAGTAATCACCCATGTGGTATCCGGCAAATGGAAGCATTGCAAATGGATCACGACGTACAGCACCGATATTACCGAATGCAGCAGCTGTCATTTCAGATCCCATGGTTGCAGCTGCGTATACACCAAAGTTCCAGTTAAAGGTTTGGTATACTAACGGTACAGTTGTACTTCTACGACCACCAAAGATGAAAGCTTTGATAGGTACACCAGCAGGATCTTCCCACTTAGGATCGATGGATGGACAGTTAGCTGCAGGAGCTGTAAAGCGAGCGTTTGGATGCGCTACTTTTTCACCTGATTCTGGATCATGTACTTTACCGTGCCAGTTGATGGTTCCTTCAGGGCAGTCATGGCCGATACCTTCCCACCATACATCGCCATCAGGAGTTAGCCCAACGTTAGTAAAGATAGAATCAGTTGCGATACTTTCCATAGCATTTGGATTTGTATCGTAGTTAGTACCAGGAGCTACACCAAAATAACCGGCTTCTGGATTGATGGCATTTAAATTGCCTTCGGCATCTTTTTTGATCCAGGCAATGTCGTCACCAATAGTAGAAACTTTCCAGCCGTCGATACCTTCTGGAGGAATCATCATAGCAAAGTTAGTTTTACCACAAGCACTTGGGAAAGCAGCAGCGACATAGGTAGTTTCTTTCTTAGGTGATTCTACACCAAGAATTAACATGTGTTCTGCTAACCATCCTTCGTCTCTTGCCATGGTTGAAGCAATGCGAAGTGCGAAGCACTTCTTACCTAAAAGAGCGTTACCGCCGTAACCTGATCCATAAGAAATAATGCTGTTTTCTTCCGGAAAATGGCAGATATATTTAGTATCTGGATTACATGGCCATGATACATCAACATCGCCTGGTTCAAGTGGTGCACCTACGGAATGTAAACACTTAACAAAGTCGCCATCTCCAAGTGTATCTAGTACCTGCTGCCCCATTCTGGTCATGATTCTCATATTCACAGCTACATAAGCAGAGTCAGATATTTCAATACCGATTTCAGCGATTGGAGATCCAATTGGTCCCATACTGAATGGAATTACATACATGGTACGGCCTTTCATACAACCGTCAAAAAGACCATTAAGTGTTTGTTTCATCACTTTTGGGTCTTCCCAGTTGTTAGTTGGGCCAGCATCAGATTTTCTTAAACTGTTGATATACGTACGATCCTCTACACGTGCTACATCTGAAGGATCCGAAAAAGCTAAATAGCTATTTGGTCGTAACTCAGGATTTAATCTAGTAAATGTTCCTGCATCTACCATTAATTGGCAAAGTCTGTCATATTCTTCCTGAGACCCATCACACCAAACAATTTCATCAGGTTTGGTCAATTCTGCGGTTTCTTTCACCCAATTCAGAAGGTGTTCATTTTTGGTTGGAGCCTCTATTTTATCGAGAGTAAGCATAATTGTAACTGTTTGTGATTATGGTTTAATATGCACTTGTTATTACAAGTATGAAGATGGGCATGAATCGTGAAGACTTTATGAAATAGGCTCCGAAAAGAATTTTTTTTATTCGATGAAGCTAGAAAACAATCCTCTTGGTAATAAAAAAAGCCATCAACAGTGTACCTGCTGATGGCTAATAGTTTTGATAAAGCGAGTAATTTATTTGAATAGTCGAGGCGCAGCAGCGTTAATTTCCGGGCTACACTTGTCTTCAAATTGCTTGAAGTTGTTAATAAACATTCCCGCTAATTCCTGGGCTTTTTTGTCGTATTCAACCGCATCACTCCAGGTGTATCGTGGAATAAGTAATTTTGATGGAACGCCTTTAACCTGAATGGGTACATCGAAACCAAAAATTGGATCTTTAACGTATTCCACGTTTTCAAGTCCACCATCAATTGCTTCAGAAAGCATTTTTCGAGTGAATGTGAGTTTCATCCGTTCACCAATGCCAGATGGGCCACCTGTCCAACCGGTATTCACTAACCAAACTTTTGAATCGTGTTTACGAATTTTATCGGCCAATAATTCTGCGTATACAGATGGATGTAACGGCATGAACGGAGAACCAAAACAAGCTGAGAAGGTAGCTTGTGGTTCTGTAACACCCCGCTCAGTTCCTGCTACTTTCGCGGTATATCCACTAATAAAGTGATACATAGCCTGTTCAGGGGTTAATCGGCTGATTGGAGGTAGTACACCAAAAGCATCACAAGTTAAGAAAATGATGTTTTCGGGATGATTCCCTTTTCCGGTTGCACTAGCATTCGGAATGAATTTTAGCGGATATGAACAACGAGTATTTTGGGTTAAGCTCACATCTTCAAAATCCGGCTCACGATTTTTATCCAGGATTACGTTTTCCAAAATAGTACCGGGCATTTTGGTAGTAGCGTAAATCAAGGGTTCATTTTCTTCGGTTAGATTGATGGTTTTAGCATAACAACCACCTTCAAAATTGAAGATTCCCTCGTTGCTCCAACCGTGTTCGTCATCACCGATAAGAGTTTTATCAGGATCCGCAGAAAGCGTAGTTTTCCCTGTTCCCGAAAGGCCAAAGAAAATAGCTGTTTTGCCATTTTCATCGTGATTGGCAGAGCAGTGCATGGGCATTACCCCTCGTTTAGGAAGCAGGTAATTCATGATTGAAAAAATACCTTTCTTTACTTCGCCAGAGTACATGGTTCCACCAACCAGGATGATTTTCTTTGCCATGTTTACCAAAATAAAGGTACTTGTTCTGGTACCATCCACTGCTGGATCTGCGTTAAAGAACGGTGCTGCCATTACAGTAAATTCAGGAACATGCTCAGCTAATTCTTCATCTGTGGGATTTATAAACATGTTATCTGTAAATAGTGCGTGATAAGCCACCTCAGATACTACCCGAACTTTTAGTCTATTTTCTTCATCAGCACCACAGAAAACATCTTTTACAAAAAGTCGCTTGTCACCCAGATAATTTTGAACCTTGGTGAATAAGTTCTCAAAAACTGCCTCGGTAGTCGGCTGATTGATTGGCCCCCAATCGATCTCGTGCATAATATCTGGTTGTTCAACAACAAATTTATCGTTAGGTGAACGTCCCGTAAATTTTCCTGTGTGTACTAACAATGCATGGTCTTTGGTTAGAATAGCTTCACCGTGAAGGATTGCATGTTCGTATAATTCAGCAGGCGTTAAATTCCAGTATACCTCTATATTATTTTCCAGTCCCAGATAATCGAGTCCTACATGGCTCTTGGGATGAACGTTATAATCCGCTTTCATTACTCCAGTATGTATTGGTTTCTAAGGTTCAAAAAAGATACGGATATATGCACCGCATAGAACCCCATTCATAATGAAAGGAGCTGGTTAAAGCTATTTTATAACAAGCGAAAATCACTTTAATTATTTAGTAAAAAATATATAAATGCGTTAAACTTTTTTGAAAAAGTAGAGATTTTTTGAATTTGTGAAAGCAATCAATTTTGCTTGACTTTTAGAAAAGATTTCGAATGATCTGGTAGTTGTGCTAGAATTAAAATCCTGCTATATGAATTGGAAAAGCGGTTACACAAGGTGTTATTGCATACCAAACACCTTGTGTTGTGAGCATATAAATTAACTTAATTGTCAGATTCCGCAGATGAATATTCTGAATATCCACCGAGTAGGTTGTTCACATTATCGAAACCAAGTTCTTCACTCATCATTTCAGAGGCAGCAGAAGAACGACCACCACTTCGGCAGTAAACAACATATGTTTTTGAAGTGTCCAGTTTGGCTACTTCATCACGGAAGTTTTCGCCTCGGTAATCGATTTGGATTGCTCCTTCAATCATACCTTCAGCTACTTCTTCGTCGGTACGTACATCCAGAATTACCACATCTTCCGGAAGTTCAGCTTCCCAGGCTTTGAATTCATCCTGAGTCATGTCGTTATAAGAGGTCACTGCTTCAGTCTCTGTGTTGTCTGTCGTAGCCTCCGCTTGTTCCGGGGAGTTACAATTAATGGTAAAAGTGAGTAGTAAAAGGGAAAAGGTGAAAAGGGATAGTTTTTTCATGGTTATAGCTTTGAGTTATGAGTATTGCGAATGAAGCGAAACAATCCAGATGAGATTGCCGCGGTTGTGCTTCGCCGACTTCCTCGCAACGTGTCTATTTAATTAAAGTCATTTTTTTAGTTGCACGCTGATTTAAATCTACAGCTTCAATGGTATAGTAATATATGCCACTGGAAAGATTATTTGCGTTAAAGGTTGCAACGTGATTGCCCATTAACAAATACTCATCAAATAAAACCTGTACTTCTCTGCCTAATTGATCATAGACTGTTAATGTTACATAGCTATCACTTTGAAGTGCAAACCAAATATTCGTAGTCGGATTGAATGGATTCGGGTAGTTTTGATGGAGGATAAAGCTTAAAGGTAGATCCTGCCTATTCTCATTTGATATTCTCTGGATTGAGAAATTCTCTGGTTCAGAACCCCCTGACTTAGCCAATAGTGCATCCATTGCATAAATGGAAATTTGGTAATCACCAACAGGAAGGTTCTTTACCGCTAATTCATTAGAATGAGTTTCAAATTCTAAACTGTCCTCAGCTGAAAGAATATTTATAAAGTATTTAATATGACCATTTAGTGAGTTGTCATCATTACTTGGAATCCATGATAGTGATACCTCAAGGTCATCAGATATAAAAGGGGTATTTACAGTTGGGGTAGAGGGTGTGGCATTTTGAATATTTTCTTCCGAGATAATCTGATAAAGAAACTTCGAATTGTGGATAGTGAAAAGGATATCTAAATCACCGTCATTGTCTTGATCTAGATAAAATGGAGTTGATACTATTTCATGGGGCAATTCAGTTTCTAATTCAATTGGAGAAAAGTCAAGGTTTTGATTATTTAACCAAAATGTTGCCGTGTTTTTATCTATTTGGATAAAATCAGTAAAGCCATCATTATTAATATGTATAGGCGTGAGTTGGCCTAGCTGATCTCCGGCGAATTCGGTATCTGTTGCAAGGTAAGTTTGTGTGGAGTCATCAAAAATATAAATTTCATAGAAGCCACCATTTGAATTGGAATCGGGTTTTTGAATGATTAAATCAGGATATGGATCGTCATTAAACCAAAACGAGTTGAACTCCCAATACATACTTTCAGGTATATTAGGATTTGATTTTGGTAAACCAACTTTAGTTCGTGTAAAAGTTCGGTCTTTATTATTTATATGAACAACAGGTTCATCAAGATATTGATCATCATTTAAGAAATCAGGATACCCGTCCTGATTGAAATCAAAAAATTCGGCGTTGTATGTGTTTTGACCAAAATTAGTTATTTCATCGAATACAGGTATATCACTACCATTATTCCACCCAACAGTAACATGTGAAAATCCCAAGAAAACCATGTCATTTTTTCCATCTTGATCCATATCAATAATGTGATGAAGGATTTTGGGATTGGTTTCTTGACCATTATAAATTTCATATGGAGCAAAGAATGAAACGGTATCTCTGACCTCTGTTTTTTCCATGTAAAGGATTTCAATGACATCGTTTGTCATACCACCACCTTCTAAAAATCGACTTTTTGCTGTAATTAAATCTTGGAAACCATCGCCGTCCCAATCATCAATAAAGAAAGCACCAATAAAATTGTCGGTAATTAAAACTTTTTTTTCATTGAGTAAAAAACCATCCTCCGAACCTGGAATAAAGTGTATTCTAATTAATTGATCTTCGAAGAATACTCCGAAACGGTAATCTCTGAATATTATGTCTATAAAACCGTCCTGGTTTAGATCAGAGAAATATATTTCAGCCAAATCCTGTGCTGGTTCAATAATTTCAACACTATTTATCGTAAAAGATGAATCTGTGAACTGAGTCTGATATCCAAATATTGAAGTAGAGCTGAAAAAAAGAAGGAATGAAAGATATTTCATTTTTAGATATAAAGAATTGGTTCTGAACAACGTAGGAAATCAAAAAATCAAAGTCACATTAAACTTCATATCTCATTCCCAACTTGAGTATCTTCCTCACTCAAAATTCATCGATGAAGATATTTTTTACTGAATGAGTACCATTGCTCACGAACGATTTGAAGCCGTTATCGGGCTGGAAGTCCACGCCCAATTATTGACCAACAGCAAAGCTTTTGCACCGGTTGCTCCGATTTATGGGGAAGCACCGAATACTATGGTTACACCACTTTGTCTTGGTCACCCGGGGACGCTACCCGTTGTTAATGAAAATTTGGTGAGATATATCATCAAAATGGGTTTGGCTACACAATGTAAAATTGCTGAGAAATCTATCTTTGCGCGAAAGAATTACTTTTATCCTGATTTACCCAAAGGCTATCAGATTTCGCAGTTCGAGACTCCAATTTGCTACGATGGATTTGTAGATATAGAACTGGAAGAGTACGACAAAAGAATTGGTCTTACTCGTATCCATATGGAAGAGGACGCGGGTAAGTCTATCCATGATCAGGATCCATATAATACTTTGGTTGATCTAAATCGTGCCGGTACTCCTTTGATCGAGATTGTTTCTGAACCTGATTTAAGAACTCCTCAGGAGGCGTACGCTTACCTTACCAAGATCAAACAAATTGTTCAGTATCTGGAAGTGTGTGATGGAAACATGGAAGAGGGTTCACTTCGTTGTGATGCCAATGTTTCTGTACGCCCAAGAGGACGGGAGAAGTTTGGTACTCGGACTGAGCTCAAAAATATGAACTCGTTCCGAAATGTGGAAAAAGCGATTGAGTACGAGATTTATCGCCAGATAGAACTGATTGAAAGTGGTGGAGAGGTTGTACAGCAAACACGTTTGTGGGATACATCAAAAAATCAGACTCGAATAATGCGCTCTAAAGAAGAAGCGCATGATTATCGCTATTTCCCGGAGCCGGATTTACCACCAATTATCGTTACAACTGAAATGTTGGAGGAAGTGAAAGCTGAACTCCCTGAATTGGCGGATGTTCGCCAAAAGCGTTTTGTGGCTGATTATGGAATGAGTGAAGTGGATGCAGTTACCTTAACGGAAGACCGATATTTGGCCGATTTCTTCGAAGAAACCGCGGATGCAGCCGGAAATGCAAAAGCAGCATCTAATCTAGTGTTGAGTGAAGTTCTACGAATTCTCAATGAGCAAAGTATCAATATTCAAGAATTTTCAATCTCACCGGTTCGACTTGGAGAACTCATTAAGCTGAAAGAAGAAGACAAGATTAATTCTTCGGCCATGCAGCAAATCTTCAACGCCATGTTGGAAGAAGACAAATCAGCTGAAGATTTGGCTAAGGAGATGAACTTGTTACAGGTTTCTGATTCCGGATTTCTCGAAGAACTAGTGGATGAAATCATTGCGAATAATCCCGATGAAGTAGAACGTTTTAGAGGGGGGAAGAAGCAGCTTATGGGCTTTTTTGTAGGTCAGGCAATGAAAGCTTCTAAAGGGAAAGCAAACCCAAAAATGGTAACCCAAATGGTTACAAAAAAACTGGAAGGTTAAACCCGTATGCAAAAAATAGGCTATCTGATAGCTTTCCTATTCTTGATCGGTATTTCATGTTCTCAATCTCCTGAAATGCTTGAAACTCAATTTTCTGCTCAGGTTACGGTAGCAGATTCCATAGATAATACTGGTGATTATTCAGGGTTTCAGTTTCTGGTATATAATAGACGAACACTTAGCGATCCAATTGATACATTATTTTTCGGAGAAACGGATACAACGGGATTGCTCGAAGGTGCGATTCCATTTGATACCCCCGGCGCTTATCCGGTTCAGTTAATCAGAAATGGCAGAAGCTTGGCCTCACTCCGCTTTCTTTTGGCAGATGAGGATACAATCACCTTTACTGCCGAATTTCCTGGTCTAAATCAAACCCTGGAAATTGATTCACGCGAAAATCGGGCAATGGAATTGTTCGACCGAGTAGATAATAACTTCAATCGTGTCAATCTTTTCATTCAGGCGGGGCAAATGCCCATCGAAGAGATTCCATTCGAGTTAAAGAAATTTGCTGATTTATACTGGGAAGTTTACGAATCCCAAAAAGGGACATTTGCTGCTAATTTTGCCTTTGAAAACGCAATTACCTTGTTAGAGGGAGTGAATAAGCCAGAAATGATTTCGAAAATTAATAGTTCTTTTGATGAAGACTATGCCTACGCAATGGCTGTTACTCTGGGAAAACAGTATATCGCAGAAACTAAAGGCTTTGATGCCACAATCGCCTATCTCGATTCAGTTCAAAGTCTCGCAAAAGAGGAAGATGTCGAAATCGTTTTTGAACAGGCTAAAATTAAACTTCACCTGGACAGCCTGTACGTGGATGAAGCCAAGGAACTCCTTTCTCTATATGAACGCAAATTTGAAGACGACGAGGACTATTCATTCTGGTACAAGAACGTTCGTTTCGAGTTGTATGAGTTAACTCCGGGCCAGCCGGCACCTGATTTTGAATTTACAACCTCAGAGGGTGATACCATAACTAACGAGTCGCTTAAAGGAAATCCTTATATCCTTGAATTTACGTTAATGGCGAATCAGCTTTATCAGCAGCAATATGATGAGAGTACGGTGATTTACCAGATTTATGGACCACAGGGATTGCAGTATTTTACTATTCCATTTGATGAAAGTGTAAATACGATCATAGGATTTTTCGAAGAACGGGATCGATTTTGGGCTCTGGCAGATCCTCCTTCATTTGATAATCAACAGATAACCGACGATTTTAATATTCAATTTTATCCTACGCGCGTACTTGTAGATGCTGAGGGAAATATGGTTCGCAAGTATATCGGGGAAGAGTTTGACGGGATTATTCCCGGAATCACTGAAACTTTAAATTTAAACGAATAGCGTTATGCGCCGATTTTTAATAGCTGGAAACTGGAAAATGAACTGTGGCCCTGTGGAGGCTGCTGAGCTACTTGAGGGATTAAAAACTGCTAAACCCAATATATCAGAAGACGTTGATGTACTGGTTTGCCCTCCATTTGTAAGTTTAGGAATGAGTGTTCAATATTTGCATAGTACTGATATTAACGTTGGAGCACAGAACATTCATTTCGAAGAAAATGGCGCGTATACTGGCGAAATTAGTGCAATGATGCTTACCGAAGCAGGTTGTAATTTTGTGCTAATCGGGCACTCAGAGCGACGTGAATACTTTGGAGAAACTGATTCTTCCGTGAATAAGAAAGCCAAAAAAGCCATGGAGTATGACTTGGTACCTGTCATCTGTGTGGGCGAAAGTTTAGATCAGCGCAAACAGGATATTCATTTCGACTTAGTAAAAAACCAAATTGTTGCTGCTTTTGAAGGTATAAGTAACAATGAAGCTTTGGATGTAGTGGTAGCTTACGAACCAATTTGGGCGATCGGAACGGGTGAGACTGCAACTCCGGAACAAGCACAAGAAATGCATGCTCATATTCGCTCTACACTTGCTGACTTATATGATCAGGAAACTGCAGAAGAAATCCGCATTCTCTACGGTGGAAGTATGAAGCCAGCAAATGCAGAAGAATTATTAAGTCAAACTGATGTGGATGGTGGATTAATTGGTGGCGCTTCTTTAAAAGCTGAAGATTTCGCTTCACTAATCACCACTGCAGAGAAATTATCTTAATTATAACCTGTGGTCATCCTGAACTTTGTGCTGAATTTATTTCAGTATTGATTCAGGATCTGTGAGACTTTGTTTTAAATCACAGTTACAGCATAGATGTAACCTATACAGACCCTGAAATGAATTCAGGGTGACGACATTTATATTTCTAATTGTTAGCAAATGAAAATCAACGTACTTCTTATTGGTTCAGGCGGACGTGAACATGCACTTGCCTGGGGAATTGCAAAATCACCGCTCTTAAATACATTATTTATTGCACCTGGAAATCCTGGCACAGATGTATTAGGTGAACATGTAGTTTTGGATGTTACTAATCATCAAGCGGTTGCTGATTTCATTGACTTAAACGACATCAAACTTACCGTAGTTGGACCAGAACAGCCCTTAGTTGACGGGATTGCTGATTTCCTAGAAGAAAGAGGGCACAAAGTCTTTGGACCAAAGAAAGTGCCTGCCATGCTTGAAGGTAGCAAGGAATTTGCCAAGGATTTTATGGCTCGACATGACATCCCGACTGCCGCTTATAAAGTCTTTGATCAGACAGAATTTAATGCAGCTGCAGATTACATCAAAAGCGAGGGTTCCTATCCGGTAGTGCTTAAAGCTGATGGGCTAGCTGGTGGTAAAGGTGTTTTGATTCCTGAGTCCGAAATAGAAGCCATGGAAGCTTTAGAAGAACTGAAATCCGGTTCTTTAAGCGGAGCAGCTTCCCGTTTAGTGATCGAAGAATTTATGGTTGGTGAAGAAGCCTCCGTTTTTGCAATTTGTGATGGAAACTCTTTCAAAGTGATTGGCAATGCTCAAGATCACAAGCGAGTAGGTGAAGGTGATACAGGATTAAATACGGGCGGAATGGGGGCCTATTCACCGGCACCGATTGTTACTGATGAATTATTAGCCCAAGTCGAGGAATCTATTATTAAACCAACCATTGATGGAATGAGAGCAGAAGAAAATCCATATACAGGATTCTTGTATGTTGGATTGATGATTACCGCTGTTGGTCCAAAAGTAGTGGAATATAATTGCCGGTTTGGAGATCCGGAATGTCAGGTAATTATACCACGCTTGGAAACAGATTTATTGGAAGCATTGGTGGCTTGTACTGACACACCCCTAAATCCCCTCTCAAGAGGGGACTTATCCTCAATGGAAATAAAATTCGACGACAAGTACCGCTGTACTGTGGTGTTAGCTTCTGGCGGATATCCTCAAAGCTATGAAAAAGGAAAAGTTATTTCTGGCTTAGATGCTGTTGAAAACGCATTGATTTTCCATGCTGGAACAAAGCTAGAAGGTGATCAAATTCTCACAAATGGTGGACGTGTTCTAAATGTGGTTGGATCGGGCGATTCACTACAAGAAGCCATTGATCAATCCTATGACGCTATAAAGAATATCAGTTTCGAAGGTTCATTCTACCGATCAGACATCGGCGCCAAAGGACTCAAACATCTTTCATGATCCGTTTATTATCGATAATACTAATTGTGTTTATAGGCAGTAATACTGTGCATGCACAAGATGAGGAATCGAAAATAATTTATTCTGGACTTGATAAAGCCACATCTATTTACGCGACCCAGGACCATCTGTTTGTGGTTGAGTCTGGGAAACATCGAATGTTGAAGTTAGATCATGATGGGAATCTGATTGAAACTTTGGGTGGGCTAGGTAGTGGTGACTATCAATTTGATTCACCCATTGATGTTGATGCAACAAATGGACTAAAAATTTATGTCTCAGATTATGGGAATAACCGGATTCAGATCTTCGATCGTCGATTTCAATATTTAGGTTCCATCACTGGTGAATCAGCTTTTCAAAATCGAAGAATCCGGCCAACACGCGTAGTTGTCAATGAGTTTGGGGAGTTGTTTATGTATGATGAAAGCACAAAATCCATTTTTAAATTTGATGAGAATGGCAGCTTTTCTAATAATTTTGAGATCAATGAGACTTCCCCTGCGCGTATTGATATCAGAAAAAATGATATACTAGTCATCCATTGCTGTAATCGATATGCGATATCACAATATTCACAAAATGGAATATTGATAGAAACCTATACGTACCCACCCCAACCAGAATTTATTGAATCAATATCATTTGAAGAGTCGGAGTTAGCGAAATTTTATCTTTTTACGGATAGAATAGAAAAAAGAAAAAATGATTAATCCTTTCGATTTAACGATTCCATTCGAAGAAAAGGCTCTTCAAATCTTCGAATATCAAAAAGCAAACAACAAGATTTATAAGCGATTTTGTGACGCCTTAGTGGTTCGGGATGTAAGTTCCATTGAAGAGATTCCGCTATTGCCAATACAGGCTTTTAAAGATGCAATAGTCTTAACAGGTGATCTACAACCTGGTTTGAAATTCGAAAGTTCAGGGACAAGTGGGATGCAGCGAAGTAAGCATCTTGTTTTAGATTCGGAGATGTATAGACAGTCGATCGTTCAAGGGATGAATCAGTTTTATGATTTAGATGAGTATGTGATTCTTGCTCATACCCCTGGTTACAACGAAAACCCGAATTCATCTCTAATTTGGATGTTGAATACATTAATTGAAAATGAAGAATCCGGATTAAGTCGTTTTCTTGAACTTGGAAAAGCTTTATACCTCGATGATTTTGATGAACTAACATCAACGGGTAAAAAGGTAATGCTCTTTGGTGCAGCATTTGGGTTGTTGGATTTAATTGAAATGGGGTCGCCCAATCTTCCTGAAGACTCAATTATTTTGGAAACGGGTGGCATGAAAACGCATCGACGTGAAATGTCGAAAGAGGAACTTCATCAACAATTAGCGGACGGATTTGGGATATCAAAGTCCCAGGTTCACTCAGAGTATGGAATGACTGAATTGTTGAGCCAGGCTTACAGTCAGGGTAGTCTTTGGTTTGAACCTGTTGCTTGGATGATGGTAACGATCAGAAATCCACAAAATCCAATGGAAATAATGCCCGATGGTAAAGAAGGACTAATCGGGATCATTGATCTCGCAAACATCAATTCGTGTTCATTTCTTCTTACCGGAGACAAAGGAATCCAAAACGAAAAGGGGCAATTTCAGGTTTTGGGTCGTTGGAATCCTCTGAATGTACGTGGCTGTAATTTTCTTATTGATGATTAGCGTGAATCGAGTGTCGTATTTAATTAATGTCATCCTGAGGCTACTGCCGAAGGATCTACACGTTTATATTATTTTGCAGATTCTTCGCTTACGCTCAGAATGACTATCAAAACCCACATACAATTCATTGATCAAGCCACCAGAAAGTGGTTTCAAGCGGATAATCTCCAACTAAAAGAAGCGATTGATAGAACCGTCCAAGAAGGGTTTTTTTCCTTTGAGGACATCAAGTTTGCAATTCTTGCGCTGAAGGAAAAAGTGGATGTAGGTCAAGTCTCTGAATGGGCGAATCGAGCTGGCCTGAATGAAGACCAGAATCAAAATGGGAAGAAGGTACTGTGTTTGCATGCCGGGAATCTGCCATTGGTGGGGTTTCAAGATGCTTTAGGAACCATTCTTTCCGGTGCTGATTATCATGGGAAGCTTTCAAAGAAAGATCCGTATTTGTTGGCAACTTATCTCGATGCTTTGAATGACGCTGGACTTCAGAATTCAATAGAATATTCAACAGAATTGAAGTCTTTTGAAGGTTTAAAGGCAGATAAAGTCTTGTTTGCGGGGTCAGAACAATCAGTAGAACCGGTAAAGCAACAACTTACAGAATTGAATGCTGTGACTGATCAATCTGAGTTCATGATTCGGACCGCCAAATTTTCGATGGCCTATATCACCAGTGAAGAACCTGAAGTAGTGCAGAATTTAGTCGAGGCTATATTTCGATATGGTGGTCAGGGTTGCCGATCGGTGGCAGTGGTTGTTAGTCCGACCAGATTTAAAAACCTGAAATGTCATTTCCAGGACTATGTGGAAGCTTTTTGGTTAAAGAACCCTCAACTAAAACGACCTACACCTGCTTTGGAATATCAATTTGCCTACAACAAGTCTATTGCTAGAGACCAGGCCTGGATGGATCATTTCTTAATTCAGGAAAGCGAGGATTTCCCGGAACTGGATTTCACCCTTCATTGGATAAAGGGGGATGAGTCGAAATTAAAAGAACTTAAAGAGAGATATGGAAATGCGGTTCAAACTATCTTCACCGCTGGAGAAAAATTCGAGGAGCTACACACCGAGTTTTTAAGTCAGGCTCAAACACCAAATCTGTGGTGGGAGCCAGACGGAATTTCGGTTATTTGACGATTACGATTTTATCGATTAAAAAATATTTATCGTAGGGTCAATTCATGAATTGACCCTACGATATGGTGATTTGAAACCGATTAATTATTAAATAGAAAACCGATCCCGATTCCATTTTTGTGGATTCATTCGAATGTATTCCGAAATATTATCAAACGATTTTTTATCACGGATGATGTGCTCGTAATAATTTCGTTGCCAAACCGATTGTCCTGGTGTTTGTTGAATGATGTTGATTTGTTTCGATACATTCATTTTATACCACCCGATGATCAAGGGTATTAACATTTTCCGACGTTTTTTGCGGTTTGATTCATTATTTGATGTTTTCGTATTTCGTAGGGACAATTCATGAATTGTCCCTACGGATTCCGAATTTGATTGATCATTTTGTGACCGCGTTAATTCATGAATTGTCTCCACGGGTTTTGGATTTGAAAAGATTTCAATGATCCCATGAATATGATTCGGCATTGCTACAAATTCATGCAATCGACATTGGGGATACCGGTGTTCAATTTGCCCCCAAAATTCATTGGCAATATTTCCAAATGAATTTAGATTCATATTACCATTTTGGACATCCCCAAAAATGTATTCTCTGTTTTTGCTACAAATGGTTATGAAATAATGCCCTATTTGTGAATAATCATAGGATTGCAAACGTAATGATGAATCCCGAAAACGTTTTTGTTTTTCCATACCAGGTTAGACCGATATCAGTGGTCTTCCTTACAAAAAAAATTAAGTCAGGCCCAAACACCAAACTTGTGGTGGTAGCCGGATGGGGTTCCGGTTATTTGAAAATTTCAACTCTTAAAATTCTTCGACGCCCCATTTAAATTCATCAAATTTATATTCTATGTTTAGAGTATATAAAAAGGATCGATAATTTCCTTTTTGTACTTTAAACCTAAATTGATACTTATTAGATGTATTAGCATTCTTATAAACAAATGCTTCACCAACATTAAGTGTTGTATCAACTACCATTGATGAATCTGAATTAGAAATGCGTACTAATTCTGCATCAATTGAATCGATACTTTTATACTGTACTAAAGTTGGGTCATCAGGCAAATTTTCGCCAAAATTGATTTTTATCGAAAAAGAATTCAAGTTTTCAGAGGTCAATTCCATCGAATTCTGAATATCGAGTTGGGTTTGATTATTATTGAATTCAAAAAAACTAGAAACGTAATTATTACTCGTAAGTTGATATACTAGTGAATGTTTCTCGTCATAAACGTCAAGTGGAAGTGTTGTATCAGAATGTGCTGAGATTAAAGCTAATTCAATAAAAGTATCATCTTGATATCTCTTAAATACATTGATGTTTGTATTAGTATCAAAATTTCCAGACACATGAATTTTGTAGTTTGGTGGATCGGTAAATGGATTGATGACTGCAAATGAATTAGAAATTCGAATCGGTTTCTCTAAATTTGAAATCAAGGGTTCAGAGAAAAGTGTATCTGCTTCTTTTATAAAATAGGATTGAATTTGATAAGAATAGAAAAATACTCCAGTTTGCGATGAGTGAGAAATCGAGAAATTAAGATCATCCTCGAATGCATCTAGTGGAACCGTTTGGAAGTGCGCGTAATAATTCTGGTTTGAAGCATCAAGAGGTACAAGTGATCGTTTAACAACAAAACCGTCCACACCGTTAATAACATCTCCTTTAATAGTCCAGTTAATACTTATTCTTGTATTTCGGTTGTAAAAATTAGATGAAAAATTTAGGGGTGCGGGTGGTATATAATTACTTGCCAAAGGGTCATTTTCATTGTTTAGTGTATCTGTTGGAACATTATAGCACGACACAAATAATACACATGGAATTAGAGGAACTAGAATATATCTAAACGCAAATCTCATAATGACACTTTAAACCCTACTAATGGAATCGCATTTTTATTATTTACATATGTAGTTTGTAAAGTAGGTGCGATATTATAATTATCATATCTACTTAATTTATAACCAGACTTTGGTTTCTTAAATCCGTCTATGATTGAAATTGTAGTTATTGCTACACCCAGCCCAATTACGGCATAATTGATGTTGTTTATTAGATTCATTTCGTCCTTAATTTCATCAAGTTCTCTTCTGTATCGAATTGCTCCACTAATGGTTGTAGCATTTTGGTATAAGAATAATGCATCATTATAATCACTTTGTTTTGAATCGTATCTATCTTTAATGGACATTAAACCTAGTGACGTTGAGATTAACCCAAGATATGTAAGTGTAGCTTTGCCAAATTGTTTTGTTTTTAAATATCGAAACCCGGGTAAAAATTGCAAACCTGATGATACAGTAACCGGGTCTTGATTATATTTTTGATGAAAAGTGGTATCAAATAGATTCGCGGAAAAGCTAAAACTTGAAGAACCGAAAGAAGGATGAACAATTTCGATAGAATGTTTTTTAGGTGCTAAAAATCCCTCATAATATCCAAATCCAACTAACGCGTTATTAATATATATTTGTGAATCATCGTCAGTTTTAATAATTGAATTTATTCTATTCTCTATAAATAGGATCTCCCAAGAGCTTTTGTTAACTCGACTTACATTCTTTAGTTTCACCTCAACAGTAGTTGTAATGCTTGGGAAAACGCTAACCTTTTGAACATAATCCGCAAAGTAGGGTGAGATCAATCGCAATTGCTTTTCACCTGATAATAATAATAAGGTATCACCAGATGATATCTGTTTGTAATTATCGAAATCATTGTCGATGACTAAGTAGAGGTTCTCAACATTGGACTTAATAATTATTGATCCAAATTGTTGGCCTTTAACCTCTGAAGCATTTAATAGAAGTATAAAAACACCAAGAAAAAGTAGTTTAATTATTTTTAAAGCCATTAGTTAAAAACATGTTGTTTGGCTAAAGCAAAATGAATCTGAACAAACATTAGTTGAAATATATTTAACCCCAAAAAATTATTGTGAGTACCAAGGTGAGTATTTTTTTGAACCATCAGCTTGAAAAATAAAAGTTCTAACTCTGAAAATTGGATCAGGATCAGAGACAACAATTTCAGTTTGTAAGAAACGCTCTGACTGTATTACACTGCCAATAAACTCAAAATTTGTACTTCCAGGATATTGGACCTCCACTTCAGAACCATCAAAATATCCTGATTCAACACTCCACTGTACTCTATAAATCACCTCATCAAGTTCTAGTGTAATAACTGAAATAGTAATAACTGATGGTATTGTGAATTCAGGACTAAACGGATCTAGAGGATTAAACTCACTTATTCCGCTAGAAGGGACTTCTCGACAACTGGATGTCAAAATTAATATTGAGCTAATTAAAATTATCACAAGTATTCGCATGATTCAGAAATTGACTTTTGCGGTTAACATTTGTGAAAAAGATGGTGCTAGATCATAGCTGATATAACCTCTTGTTGGTTTCTTGAATCCTAAGTAAGTAGTTAATCCATGCCAAAGAACCGCGCTACCGATTAAATAAAGCCTTTCATCATTTAGCTGACTCAAATCTGATGTTAGCCCAGAGCGTTCAATTGTCTCCCTCCATATAATTGCAGAGTTTGACGTTCTGGCACTTAAATAATTGCTTTGTAATTCATTGAGTTCACTTTCTAATTCATTATAGCGATTGTTATTGTCAATAAATAAATAGGTTAAAAATGCGAAACCTGCTAAAGTTAGTCCCGTTTTAACATGTTCTTTATTTGAAATGAATGCACCTGCGGGTAGGAATTTAAACGCCAATGATCGATCATGTGGGTTTCTATTATAATAACCATATGTTCTATTTATATAGTTTTTTGGACTGACATCGAACTTTAAATCACCATAATCTGGATGCCTAATCTCAACGCTGTGCCTGTTATTGGTCAAATATAATTGAGCCATCCCTTTACCTTTTTTTATACCATTTACATAGATTTCACCATTTGGCTCAGTATGAATTAGGACATTATATTCACTCGCAGCATTTCTGAAAGAATTCGGGATTTTTCTTCCAAAATTGGAAAAGTTGAAGAATTTATAACTTGTTTTTCCCGCTTCTACAATCGCTTCAGACAACTCGTCTATCATAAACTGGTAAGTAATTCTCATTTTTTTTAGCCCCGTCGATACTTCAATACTGTCACCAGGAGTAACATAATAAACATCAACTTCGTCGCTAGTAGTCTCTTCCTCAATTAATACGTAGATGTAATCAACATTAAAATCGAATTTAATCCAGCCTTTTTCTTGTGCAATAGATTTTTGCGCTAGTGGAAATAAAAACAAGAATAATAGTACTCTGAAAACTGCAATTCTCATTCGAATAAAGTGTAGTTAAGTCGTATTTTATCTACTTATAGTATTGAAACTGCCTATTAAATAAAACAAAACTTTACGCGCTAAATGCACTCCTACAATCCAGCAGAGATAGAGCCGAAATGGCAAAATTATTGGCTCGAAAACAAGACGTTTAAAACACCTACCGATACCTCAAAGCCCAAGTTTTACGTGCTGGATATGTTCCCATATCCAAGTGGTTCTGGATTACATGTTGGTCACCCCGAAGGATATACTGCAACGGATATTATTGCGCGATATAAGCGCATGAATGGGTTTAACGTCCTACATCCTATTGGGTGGGATGCGTTTGGATTACCCGCTGAGCAGTATGCTGTGAAAACGGGAACACATCCCAAGATTACAACCGAAAAAAACATCAATCGTTTTCGGGAGCAACTTCAGGCAATTGGATTTAGCTACGATTGGGATAGGGAAGTTAACACGACGGACCCAAATTACTTTAAATGGACGCAATGGATTTTCCTGAAGCTCTTTGAGCAAGGTTTGGCCTACGAGGATGAAGTCGCCGTGAACTGGTGTCCTGAACTTGGTACTGTTTTGGCAAACGAGGAAGTTATTGACGGTAAAAGTGAAGTAGGTGGATTCCCGGTAATTCGCAAGCCGATGCGGCAATGGGTCTTGAAAATCACAGCATTTGCAGAGCGTTTATTGAATGATTTAGATGAGTTAGATTGGCCAGAATCGTTGAAAGATATGCAGCGAAACTGGATCGGAAAATCCATTGGCGCAGAGATCGATTTCCAGATTTCTGGATATGATGATAAGCTGCGTGTGTATACAACTCGTCCGGATACAATTTTTGGTGCAACCTACATGGTTTTGTCTCCAGAGCATCATTTAGTGGAGAAAATCACGACACAAGACCAAAAAGCTGCTGTTGAGGCTTATCAGGAAGAAGCAGCTAAAAAGTCTGATTTAGATCGCCAGGAATTGAATAAAGATAAGACAGGTGTTTTCACCGGAGCGCATGCAATCAATCCTGCGAATGGAAAAGAAATTCCTATTTGGATCGCGGATTATGTATTGGTGAGCTATGGAACTGGTGCAATCATGGCGGTTCCGGGTCAGGATGAGCGTGATTGGGAATTTGCTGAAAAATTCGATTTACCAATTATCAGAACGGTTCAACCGGAAGAAGGTTTTGATGGGAAAGCGTATACCGGTCAAGGACCTGCAATCAATTCTGAGTTCTTAAATGGTTTAGAAATTCAGCCTGCGAAAGACAAAATCATTGATTGGTTAGAAGAGCAGGGTGCGGGCAATAAAGCAGTGAATTATAAACTCCGCGATTGGCTGTTTTCACGCCAGCGTTATTGGGGTGAGCCATTTCCAATTATTCATGTAGATGGCGAAGCTAAAGCTGTTGGTTATGATCAGCTTCCACTAGAACTTCCTGAGGTCGAAAAATATCAGCCAACTGGTGATGGCGAACCTCCTTTAGCAAATGCAGAAGAGTGGTTGAATACCACTGATCCTGAGACAGGTAAAAAGGCGATTCGTGAAACGAATACAATGCCTCAATGGGCAGGCTCTTGCTGGTACTATTTAAGATATATTTCTCCGGATTGGGATGGTGGTCCTGTTGATCCGGACTATGAGAAATATTGGATGCCGGTTGATTTGTATGTTGGGGGTGCAGAACACGCAGTATTGCACCTTTTATATGCACGTTTCTGGCATAAAGTCTTATTCGATTTAGGAATCGTATCTACCAAAGAGCCTTTCCAAAAGTTGGTTAATCAAGGGATGATTCTTGGAGAAATGGAATTTACAACTCCTGATGGGACCAAATTGAAAGAAGACCAGGTTGAGAAAAAGGGGGATTCATTCTATCAAAAAGGAACAGATGTAAAGCTTGAAGCTCGTGCTTATAAAATGAGCAAGAGTCGAGGTAATGTCATCAATCCCGATAACGTTATTGAACAGTTTGGCGCTGATTCTTTGAGGTTGTATGAAATGTTTATGGGGCCACTTGAACAAGTAAAACCATGGAGTACAAAAGGGGTAGATGGCGTGAATCGATTTTTAAATCGTGCATGGCGATTGATGGTGGATGAACAATCCGGAGAATTAAAAATTACTGATCAGGAGCCAACTAAAGACCAGTTAAAAGTACTACACACAGCCATTAAGAAAGTAACTGAAGATATTGAAGGGCTACGTTTTAACACGGCAATTTCTGCTTTGATGATATTCGTTAATGAAGCGAATTCCTGGAAAACAGTACCGAAATCTATTGCAGCTAATTTTCTTGTGATTCTAAATCCTTTTGCTCCACATATTTCAGAGGAATTATGGTCACGACTTGGCAATTCCGATTCAATGGGATACCAATATTGGCCTAATTTCAACGAAGAATATCTGAAAGAAGACGAGGTGATGTTCCCTGTTCAGGTGAATGGGAAAGTCCGTGCTGATATCTATGTCCCAGCAGAAAATGCAAAGAACAAAGACTTCGTATTAGAGGTGGCCAAATCGGATACTAAAGTACAGAAATATCTATCAGAGGGTACCCTGGTGAAAGAGATTTTTGTGCCAGGACGAATTGTGAATTTAGTAGTGAAATAAAAAACCCAGCACATAATATATATGCTGGGTTATTCTATTAAATCAGATATAAAGTCTTATCGTTCTTCAACCGGAACCCAATCCAGATTCTTCTCTGCTACATACAATGCGCGTGGTCTAATCAAGCGATTATTTGCAGCCTGCTCCATGTAATGTCCTGTCCAACCGGAAATGCGACTCATTGCAAAAATCGCCGTGTATAAGTCTGGTTGAATACCGATAGAGTAGTATACAGTTGCTGAGAAGAAATCCACATTTGGATCAATGTTTTTTTCCGATTTCATGGTGTTAAGCATATCCATAGACCATGTGTACAATTCTTCATGACCAGTCTCTTCAGATAGTCCCTTTGCCATTTTCTGAAGGTGATAACCACGTGGATCGAATACTTTGTAAACTCGGTGTCCAAATCCCATAATCTTTTCTTTCTTCGCAAGCTTATCTTTTGTGAATGCTACAGCATCAGCTTTATCACCCATTTTTTCCAATTCCATGAGGGTGTTCATTACTGCTGTGTTTGCTCCACCATGAAGTGGTCCTTTAAGAGCACCAATACCACCAGCAATAGCTGAAAACATATCTGACATGGTAGCACAGATTGTACGTACTGTAAATGTAGATGCATTCATACCGTGTTCAGCGTGAAGGATCAGACAAAGATCCATAGTTTTTTCGGCTTGTGAACCTGGTTCAACACCATTAAGCATATAAAGGAAGTTCTTAGCAGTACTACCATCTTTTAATGGAGCAACATATTCCTTGTCATGTCGATAACGATCGAAAGCTGCGATAATCGTAGGAATTTTTGCAGTGAGAGAGATAGCCTGACTCATGAAAAATTTTGGATCATAAGCTCCTTTTGTTTCATCGAAATCTGCAATCATCGAAACCGCAGCCTGCAAAACGGCCATTGGTTCAGAATCTTTACTAGTTGTAGTTAGATAATTCAAAACAACTTCAGGTATCTCTCTTTCTTTAATTAAGTCAGCTTTTAAAGCTTCTAATTCTTTGGCATTTGGTAGTCGATCATTCCAGAGCAGAAAACAAACCTCTTCGAAAGTCGCGTTTTCTGCAAGTGTATCAATGTTATATCCAGCATAAATAAGTTCACCTTTCTGTCCATCGATAAAACTTTTTGTCGTTGAAAAAGCGACGATACCATCTAATCCCTTATTAATGTGTGGATATTGCGTTTCATCAAAGCCGGTGTGTAAGTCGTTAGACATTTTCTTTCCTAATTTTTTCTAGATTCTATACAGGATGTTTAGAGAACAGGATTGATTTTTTCTTGACCCAAAAATTTTCCTGATCCCGATACATTTTGGACTGCAAAGGTACACAATCAGTGTGAATTTTATAAGTATTAAAAGCGGTTTTCTGTAACGAAACCTTGTAAAAAATATCACGTAATTGTTCGGCAACTAATTCTGAGGTGATGGACGCATACGAGTTTAATTTATTAGGGGGTATTCATTTTGGATCGGCATTGTTAGCCATGGCTTTCGGGGCAATAGTTGTTCTAAAAGAAAAAGGCACAAAGTTTCATGTGCAGGCTGGGTATGCGTATACAGCAATGATGTTAGTTCTCAATATTACTGCCTTAATGATCTATCAATTATTCGGGCACTTTGGACCATTCCACTATGCGGCACTAATAAGCCTTGCTTCGCTTTTTGGAGGGATAATACCCGCATATCTTAAAAAACCTGAAAAGACCTGGCTGGAATTTCATTATGAATTTATGAATTGGTCAATAATTGGGCTTTACGCGGCATTTTGGTCCGAAACATTTAGTCGGTTTTTTCGATTTGCGGGTTTTTGGGTACTGGTTGCAACGGGTACGGCCATGACGGTTGCCATTGGTGCATATATATTAAAGAAAAGGAAAAAGGAAATACTCCAAAAATATACCCGAGGTGACGTTACAGAGCCTGTTTAGAATCTTCCCAATGTTTGTCCATTTCGTCGAGGTTTGAGTCTTTTATAGATTTACCACTCTCTTTAATTTTTTTTTCAACATACCGAAAACGGTCTTCGAATTTTTTATTGGTGAGTCGCAGGCTATCTTCAGCTGTTAGTTCGAAGAATCTGGCCACATTAACAAGACTAAATAGAAGGTCACCAAATTCATCCGCCTGGTCATTTTTTGATCCATGCTCCAAGGTATTCTTAAACTCTACTAACTCTTCTTGAACTTTGTCCCATGCTTGTCGCCATTCAGGCCAATCGAATCCGACATTGGCTGCTTTTTCCTGCATTCTTTGGGCTCTGATCAATGCCGGTAAATGCACTGGTAATCCATCTAACGTTGATTTTTTTCCCTCTTTTAATTTGATGTTTTCCCAGTTTTCAGCTACTTCTTCATCCCCAGTAATAATCTGATCTCCGAATACATGTGGATGTCTGCGAATCAATTTATCCATCAAAGTGTAGATGACATCGCCGATATTAAATTCTGATTTCTCAGCTGCCATATTAGTATGAAACACAACATGAAGCAGGAGGTCGCCCAGTTCTTTTTTAAACTCGTCAAAGTCTTCATTGTCGATAGCCTCAATAGCTTCGTAAGCTTCTTCAATAAGATTATCCTTTATGCTTTCATGGGTTTGCTTCCTATCCCATGGACACTCTTTACGAAGAATTGAAACAAGTTTAACGAGGTCATCAAAATTGCGACTTGGCTGCATATATGAATTAAGAATTTGGGATTAAAAATTAAGAATTGTTTAAAGCTAGCCAATTCATAATTCAGAATCCTTAATTCTTAATCAAACTAGGTTTTTCTCTTTTTCTTTTTTGCAGCAGGGAAGAGAATATTATTCAAAATCAGCCGATATCCTGGGCTATTAGGGTGTAGCGCTAAATCTGTCGGGGGGTCATTTACACGATGTGTGTAATCCTCTGGGTCGTGACCCGCATAAAATGTGAAAGTGCCATTTCCATAGTTACCGTGCAAATATTTCACTTGATCCCGTCCCGGTGCCTCAGCAAGATTGACTACTGAAGACTTTACTTTCTCGGTTCTAAAGGCAGTTGTTTGACCATAAAACCCTTTGATACTACTCACATGGTTTTGAGTTAGCATCGTTGGCACTGGATCCCACTTAGCTGAGAATTCGAATAAAGTAAAGAAATCAAGGCTTTCATCAACTATGTCGATTGCAACTGGTACATCAACATTCGCATGTTCATATTGATAGGGGCTTAATTCCACACTGAAATCCTTAAAGGCAAATGTTTTGCTGTAATCCAATAATTCTTGGGCATTTGGATCAACTGGGTCGCCGTCAAATTGAGAAGGGGCGATATCAACATTTTCGGAAGCCAGGGCGATGTCGAATGTATCGGTACCTGAACACATAGCGAATAAAAATCCACCGTTTCCAACGTAGTTTTTTATTTCACGAGCTACCTGCTTTTTTTGTTCACTCACCTTAGAAAATCCAAGTTCAGCAGCCATTGCCTCCATTTGGCGAACCTGAGTAATATACCAGGGAGTATTTCGATAGTTTGCCCAGAACTTACCATACTGTCCGGTAAAATCTTCATGATGAAGATGCAGCCAATCATACTGGTCGAGTTCACCTGCCAGCACTTCGATATCCCAAATTTTATCATACTCTACTTCTGCATAGGTTAGAGCCAGAGTAACCGCATCATCCCAGGGTAGGGCTTGATCGGGGGTATAAACTGCAATTCTAGGAGCTTTCTCGAGATTTACAACCGAAGTATTTGAACCTGGAGATTCTACCTGATTGATTATATTAACTGCCTGGCCGGAGCTAACTTGCTCAACTTTAACATTCCTTAGCAAGGATTTTCGTACGATGTCATTATCAACAACAACTAAAAATGAACCGCCACGATAATTCAGCAGCCATTTTGCCGGAAAGCCATCATTGATATGATTAAAAACAACTCCATATGCTTTCAGGTGATCAGTTTGTGATGCATCCATTGGAATTAGAATCTGTTGCTGTGCTTTTGTATTTAAAGGCATCAAAAAAATCAAAAATAAAATGATGGGCAGAAGTCGTTTCATACTATAAGGGCAATTCGATTAATTTTTTTCGAGCATAAGGGGCATAAAAACCATTCGGGTATTCGATGATTAATTGCTCATATAATTCTCTTGTTGATTTAGTAATTGCTTCATTTTCGATTCCTGATCCCTCCATGGAATCAACAACCCAATTGCCGGTATACTCCGATTTATTCGCCCGAAGCCATAACAGGTTTTCACGTAATGGGGAAGGAGTTTCAGCATCTAAAAAATCGTTTAAACGTATAGCAAATCTTGGATTCAAAACGTCCGATTTTTCGGCGAGAGCGAGGTAAATATCATCTTGCAACACTGTTTCAGGGTAGGTATCAATGAAATCCAATAAAATATTATCATCAAAAGTGAAGGGATTAGTTTTTAAACTTTTCATGGCATCAGCAAACAATTGTAGCTGAACTCCGGTAGTATCTACAGATGTACCTTCTTGCAACCATAAACGAAGCTTCAATGCATCATTCGCATAAAACGAGGTATTTCTACGGCTTAACGTTTTGAGCTGTATGGTTGCAAATTCAAAATCTCCGGAATAGAAATCAGTTAGCGCGAGAAAATATCTGGTCTTTTCAGCCAATTGACCGGTTCCTGCTAATCGATTACTTCTGGTTAATTCGATTCGTGCCAGGGTATACTCATTTTCGGCCAGATGTAGGCGGCCTTCTAGGTAATGAGCCTGTGCTGTTCCTGAATTATTTGGAATCATTTTATACAATTCAACAGCTTTTTTAGCTTCTTCTATGTCATAAATCTGATCGAAGCTTAATTCTGCTTTACGTAGATAGATATGATCGATTCTTCGATAGAAACTGTAATCGCTTATCAAAGTATCAAGAATACTAATAGATCGTTCATACAAGTCACGAATCTGATTTCGTTCACCTAAATTATAATCTTCAAGATATTTAGCCCAACGAGCGTTTACATCGGCCATTTTCTCATAGGCCATCATTTTAACCTCTGTATTTGCATTATCACGATAGTATGCAAAAGCATCTAAGGCTAATTCAAATTGATTATTCTCTGCAAGTTGCCGTCCAACCAGATCCAAAGTGTAATTAAAATCTAGTGTGGATCTTTCGTATCTAAGTGCCGCAGCAAATGCTCTACGATATAAATTGTTTTCGAATAGAAGCCAGTTTTGTAAGTCGAAAAAGGTTCTGTAATTCGCGTCTGTCACAGACATTTCTCGGAGTTTAAATTCTATCTCTGCAATACTATCATCGAATAAAAGGGGATCATTATAACGAATAAGATTACGACGGAATACATTTGCCTGATCCGGGATTTTGTCAATCAATAGCAGCCATTCTGAAATTGCCTGTTGATAATTTCCCGCCTGCATATACACATTTGGGATATCCATCAAAAAGAGTTCATCATTCTTGAAGACTTCGCGGCCTTTTAGGAAAACGTCAATAGCTCTGTCGAACTCTCTTCGCTCTGTTAGGGTATTGGCCGTATTGTAGTAAAGTTGCATTTGATTAGGGTATGAACTCAAATTATTGTCCCAAACATCAAATGCAGTTAATGTATCACCTTCCAAATGGTATAATTTGCCTAGTAGAACGTTGGTAAACCCAATATTTAATCCTCTAGCTATGGAATTCTCTAATAACGTTTTTGCTGCATCATATTCTTTAAGCTGAATATGGCACTCGACCAATCTATCAAGAAAAACAAAAACTTGCGGTTCCTGCCGATGCAGACTTGTTAAAATAGGTAGGGCATCATCATACCGCTGTTGCTGAATCAACCTGGAAGCTACCTGAAAAGAGGAATTTGTTTGGGCTATTACATCTGAAGTAAACGACGAGATCAAAATAATCAATGCCAAAAACAACGGTGGTATTTTCATTTATTGATACTTTTTAGGGATTGATTGAAAAACTCTGGTTCCAACTTTTTCATTTCCTGGTAAAATCTATTGAGTGGAAAACCTACTACATTGTAGAAATCTCCTTGAACTTCTTTAACAAAGACTGCGCCCCAATCATCCTGAATCCCGTAAGCACCAGCCTTATCCATAGGACTTCCAGTTTTAATATAGGCATCAATTTCACCATCCGTTAACGGACTGAATGTAACTTTGGTCTGCTCAGCAAATTGGTGATGTGCCGTTATTTCCCCATTCACTTTCTTTACAACACTTACCCCCGTATAAACACTATGAGTTTGTTTGCTTAGAATGGTTAGCATATTAAATGCATCAGATTGGTTTGATGGTTTCCCAAGTATTTCGTTTTGAAATACTACAATTGTGTCGGCCCCGATAACGTATGCGTTATCCACTTGATTAGAAACTTCCATTGATTTTTGAGCTGAGAGCTCTTTTACCACAGAAATTGGGTCATCCGATGAAATAATTTCGTCGGTATGGCTTGGGATTATTTCGAATTTTAAACCAAGCTGATTTAGTAAGTTTCTTCTTCTAGGGCTTTGTGAAGCCAGAACAAATTTTAGCATACAGGTGTCGTCTCTCCTTTTGGAGTTGTTGGATAATTAAATAACTTCATAATCCGTTTCAAACCATAATTTCGTAAAGTAATATTAAGACTAATGCCCAAAGCTAAACAAGCCTCTTCCGATACTAAACCGATGTTTTTTTCCGGTTTCAATTATCGACTTATTGGTATTGCAATTTTATTGATTGTTGGAGGTTTTACTGCAATGTTACTAGAGAATGAAGTGAAGGGAATCATTTCGCTTTATATTTCCCCAATTGTGATTATGGCAGGTTATGTAATCGTAATTTTTGCCATTATGAAGCACGATCGACCTGATTCAAGTTCAGTTACTGACTCCTAATTGTGCTGGATCGGCAGCTAAATATCTTTTTCTTCTTTGCTACCATCTTTGTGTTTTTATTATTCTCTGAAGGGGAAGATCATCTACGGTTCTTTTCGGCAATCGGATTGTCATTAATTTTTGTGATCGGTGCATATTTATTGAATTGGTTAACCTTAGATGGAGCGGCATCTGCAATTCTGTTCGGAGTTATCTCCCTGGGTTTAGGTGGTCTTGTTGGCGCAACTGTAATCCTGGGTTTCTTCATAACTTCATCATTACTTTCGAAAGATTTAACTGATGGTGATGGACTATCAACCATTCATTTTCGTAGAAATGGGCTGCAGGTTTGGTCAAATGGATTTTGGTTCGCTTTTTGGGTGATAATTTGGTTTACATCAGATTCCATGGTATTTCTGATTGCTGCTGTAACTGCAATGTCTTTTTCTACCGCCGATACATGGGGTTCAGAAATTGGAGGAAATCGAGTAAAAGGAGCTACCTGGCTATTTGGACCATTTAACAAAGTTGAACCCGGTGTGGATGGTGGCGTTAGTGTAATAGGGACATTAGCAACACTTGCAGGAGCAAGTATTATTGGTTCCATTTACTGGATTTTCTATCAAGAGGCACCAATTAGCTACTTAATCATAATTATTTCCATTGGTTTTATAGGAAGCTTTGTTGATTCACTAATCGGCACCTATATTCAGGGTACTAAATTGAACGAATCAACAACGGCACTCTTTAATCATAAAATTCGAACTTTTGATAATAACCTTACGAACTGGGTTTCATCAGGAGTTTCTTCAATATTGGCAATTGGTGTCTTCCTTTTGATCAGTTAACATTCAATCTCTATTTGATGCATTCTATATGTGGTATAAAAAATTACACTGGCAAATCGTAATAGGTCTAATCTTAGGGCTGGTCTATGGTCTTATTTCAAGTGTGGCTGGGCTAAATTCATTCACTCTCGAGTTTATTAAACCGTTTGGAACCATTTTCATCACGCTCCTTAAATTGATAGCAGTACCACTTGTTTTGGCATCGCTGGTAGCTGGTGTTACTAGTTTGAATGATACTACAAAACTTTCGCGGATGGGAGGAAAGACAGTATTCATTTATCTATGTACAACTCTTTTTGCCGTTTCCATTGGTCTGATCACTGTGAATTTAATTCAACCGGGCACTTCATTACCTCAGGAAACACAAGAGAGCTTGCAGGCAACCTATAGCGAATCTATCGAAGGTAGAGAACAATCAGCCAGAGCAGTACAAGAGCGTGGTAAACTTGATATTCTTGTAGATATAGTACCCGATAATTTTTTCGCATCTGCATCTAATAATGCAAACATGCTGCAAGTTGTATTTGTAGCCATTTTACTTGGTATTGGGATAATTCATCTTGGAGGAGAAAAAGGAAAATTATTAGTCAATGTATTCGATGCATTTAATGATGTAATAATCCTGATTGTTGACCTAATAATGAAAACGGCGCCTTATGGTGTATTTGCTTTAATGGCCGGATTAATTGTGGATTTAGCCGGTGACGACTTAAGTAAAGCACTCGAGTTATTAGCTGCTTTAGGAAAGTATAGTTTGACACTATTGGCCGCTCTGATTCTTCACATTTTCCTGGTTTATGCAGCGATGTTTAAATTTTTCAGTAAAGGAAGAATGAAACTCACGACTTTTTTTAAGGCAATTCGTCCGGCTATGTTATTAGGATTTAGTACAAGTTCTAGTTCAGCAACCCTACCTGTAACCTTAGAAAGAGTGGAAAAGAATCTTGGTGTGGATGAAGAAGTGGCAAGTTTCGTTCTACCAGTTGGTGCAACCATAAACATGGATGGAACCAGTGCTTACCAAGCGGTAGCAGCTGTATTTATTGCACAAGCTCTTGGGTTGGATCTTACCTTTACCCAACAGCTGATGATCGTACTTACAGCGACAGCGGCCTCCGTAGGCGCAGCAGGGGTTCCGGGTGCAGGAATTGTAATGCTAGTCGTTGTGCTGGAATCGATTGATGTGCCAACTGCAGGTATTGCACTCATCCTGGGTGTAGATCGGATATTGGATATGTGCAGAACAGTTGTAAATATTACCGGAGATGCTGCTGTTTCGTATGTAGTAGCCGCTTCTGAAGGGAAATTACATGAGCCTAATCTCGAAGATTAAAATTTTGCCAAATTGAACATTTAATATGCCATTCTGGTAAATAAGTCTTTAATTCTGTTTAACTCTACAAAAAGCACAGTGCCTATGGCTCATTTGCTACTATCAAGAGTACAGAAACTGGTCAATATCATATCGTCTCTACTTCTCTTCTGGGTACTGTCAGGGTCTGGGTATGCTCAGACTTCGCTTAGCCCTGGTGATATTCTAGTAGTGTCAATTAATACTACTAACTCCACCGTTGAGATTGTTCCTTTGGTTGATATCGATGAAAATACAGTTCTATCGCTAAAAGTTGGAAGTGATCCAGACGTAACATTAGAAGCTAGATTAAATTTAAGTGTTCGTGCCGGGAACTCAATTTTATTGGCGACAGAATCTTCCGAACAATTAGGTATGGTTGGGGAATTAAAATTAAACACCGAATCCGATCAAATAACCATACTTCAAAAAGAGTCAGAAAATTCAAGGATTTTGTTCAATGCCAGTTGGGGGGATAATGATCAAAAATCTATGGTCGGGATAGGTACTACTATCCCATTTATTAAGCTTGGCAATGGATCAAATCACCAGTATTATTTAAAAAATGGTGCAAGTGGTACGGAAAAGATGATCAGAAATATGATTACTGATCCAGCAAACTGGAAATCATCTGACAAGCCATTCTCTCAATTAGGAACTTCTTTTAGAATCTTATCCGCTCCTGTAGTGGTATTCAATCAGAACCTTTCTACAGTATCGGAAGGGGATAGTATTCCATTGAATGTTGCAATTTACGAGCATGACGGTTCCAGGCTAACTGTTGATGTTATTCTGAATGAAGCATTTAGTACTGCAGATACAAACGACATTAACTCATTCCGATCGTATACGTATAATTTTACCGGTCTAATTGGTGATGCAGTTTACGAAATTGCAATTCCACAATATGATGATGGAATATTTGAGGATCGAGAGACAGTATTTTTTGAGTTACAAAACCTTTCTGCCGGAAATTTTGGCGATTTTGTTAGTCATGCCGCCTTTATAATGGATAATGAGATTCCTGACGTTACGATAACGTCTGTCTTTGATAGTGACAAGCCAAATGAAGACTATATTGAGCTATTTAATAATGAAAGAGTGTATGTAAACATTAATGGATGGGAGCTAAAAATTGATGATGACGTTTATATTTTAAAGGATCTAATTGAGTTGGCTCCTTTCGAACAAAGAAGAATTAACGCTCATGACATCAAAACATTGAGTGACGAAGAGACAGAATTAGAATTTGATGCCACTCTAATTCAGCTCACTGACGGAAGTGGTAATAACATATCCGAACTGAATATTAAGCGGGAAATTGAAGCCGAAACAGAAATTACAGAATCGAAAAAAGAGGAAATAACTCTTGAATTTGAGTCTCCTCAAAATGTAGTGGAGTTAATACAATCAGATTTAAAACAGAAAACAGAAAAAGAGGAAGCAACTTCAGAAAATACTGGATGGTTTCCAGTAAGCTCATTTACAGAAACATCAGATTCAGAAACTGTTTTTTGGGATGAACGATTATCCCGATTTAGAGCAGTGTCATCTATAGAAACAGACTCGTTACTTGGAATAAGTTTCTTTCAATATGTGACTCCTTACACAGAAACTTCTCAATTTGAATCTAATTATGAAGATTCTCTGATGATGGAGACTGATTTTCAAACTGAATTCGATCGATTCATAACCATCTCTGCAACAGATCTCGATGAAAATGGAATAATAAATGGTGCAGAGGGGTATAATTTTGTTCGGTTTCAAGGGCAGGATTCAATATCAGTAGTTCATTTTATTCAGCAAATTGAAAGAGAAATAGGTGATAATTTCATTCACCCGATGGTATTCACAGTTACTGATTCAGCTTCATTTCAACCGTTAGATGAATCAGATTTTATTTACGATGATGATTTTATTTGGGTAAAAGCAGATTCAATTATTGAAAAAGTCGAGATTTCATTTGAAAATGATTTGCCTTTGATAACTCATGAATTGCCTGAAATAATAGATGATCCCATTTCAAACTTTGCGATCAGTGCAAAATCACCGATTGGCTCAACTTCAATTGGGTTTAATTTTTATGATATCGAGTCAGAAATACCGTTATCAATATTACATCCTGTTTTTGATTTAGGTTTCAATATCTCAAATACAAAAAAACCACAATTTGCCACCTTCAATTATGATCATTGGAGAAGCGAAATCAATTTAACATACCAACAAGAAATTCTACTGGCATACCCTATAGGTTTGTTGAATAGCGAATCCACCGAAATTTCATTGCAGTTGGAAGAGTGGAACATGGAAGGTGGATGGCGTCTATTCATTGAAGATTTAGAGACGAATGAACGGACAGAATTATTCCCGGGTGAATCGTTCGATATCGAATATATAGTTGATTCAAATGACGAAAGTGAAGAATCAGATGTTGATAGTAGATTGAGAAGAAATTCAATTTATCAACAATATCAGTTATTAATTGCCTCTCCTGAATTCGTTGAAGACTACGAGGAATCACCAGAGCAGATCGAATTAAATCAGAATTTTCCGAATCCATTTAATCCGGCAACAACTATTTCATTTTATTTACCGGAAGCATTAGAAGTTAGGTTGTCAGTATTTAATGTTGTTGGACAACCAATTGCAGTATTGGAAGAGGGGGTGGTGAGTCCGGGAGAGCATCATTACGAATGGAACGCATCAGGATATCCAAGTGGGATGTATATTTACCAATTAGAAGTTGGAAACAAAGTGATGACACGAAAAATGACGCTCGTAAAATAAACAGAGTGTTTGTCGGATTGGCTTATTCTGGCATAGCGTCAGAAAACCTATTTAATGTTTAGAAAGTAGCTTCCCCAATTGAAATTATGTTTCCATCCTGATTGGAAATCTTAAATTTTATAACGTCACCATAACTATAGGATGATGTTGTGAGGCGATCATCCACAAATGTTTCTCTCATAAAAAGAATTTCAAAATGACGAATGGCTTGAGTCAGCTCCTGCTCAATTGTTTCTAGCATCCATTCCATATAGCGCACATTATTCACATGATTGTTCATATCCATATCAGAGCGCCGCACTATAATTTCTTTTTCAACTCCTTTTTCTTTAAATGGTCGTAGTCGATTACTTTTTGCTTCGGTAACATGTGGTCTATCGAGGAGTCGAGTATCAAGTACATCCTGGGGGATTCTTTCTGGGCGACGAGTTTCCAGATTTAGGACCATCCAATAACTCAGGCAGTTTCCTATTTCTATTCCATCAGCATTTAATATTCGATAATTACGATACGCTCGAAGAGAGTCACCTGCTGCCGGCCAGGTTTCCACCGTAATCGTGTCTCTCCATTCTGCTGTTTCATGAAGGTTGATATCCATTCGATGTAAAACCCATGTCAGGTTTTGCTCTTTCATATCTATGATATCGAAATTCAGCACTTTAGCGTGATTACCAGCTACTTCCTGAAAGAAATTACAAATTGCACCCAGGCTTAATTTACCTGTCGAATCAACCTCATTTGCCCGGATCGTAAACTGCTCGGTATGGAATGGATGTTTGCTCACCAAAATTTTTTTGAATGAACATAAAAAAAACCCTCATCAGAAATGAGGGTTTTACAATTACTTGATTCTGGACATGAACCCAATTCGCTGAGTCCAGATTTTTATATCATCAAGAATTACATATATCGAAGGTAACACGATCAAGGTTACTACTGTTGAGAATGATAACCCACCAATGATAGCTCTCGCCATTGGAAAATATGGAGGTCCATCCCCCCCAATTTGAGTAGTGCCAAGTGCAAGTGGAACCAGACCTAGAACAGTTGTTCCTGCAGTCATTAATATTGGTCGCATACGATCTTTTCCACCTTGTACAATTGCCTCTCGTCGGCTTAAGCCTTCACTTCGAAGGTGCAAAATGTGATCAATTAGGACGATACCATTGTTAACCACAATTCCCATCAGAATCAGAATTCCAATCATTGTCATGAAATCAAAGGTTGTCCCCGTAATGAAGAAGAACCAGAAGATTCCAACGATTCCATAAAGAATACAAGTAAGAATACTACTCGGGTAAATTAACGATTCAAATAATGATGCCATTACTAAATAGATTAGGAAAAAGGCGATTGCAATATTAAATAGCATCACATTCATTGCTTCTGCATCGTTATTGAAGCTACGCCCATAACCCCAACTGTAGCCAGCCGGATAGATGATTTGGTCCATCATTTCAGAAATGATTGGTCGTGCTTTGTCCATGGTAATGCCGTCTAAATTCACAGCAATTCCCAGCGAAGTTTTTCGATTCTCTCGGAATATTCGCCCCGGACCTTTGGTCTCTTCAAAGTCAGCAATACTAGATAATTTGATACTCTGATTGTCACCAATCGCAATGGGAAGTTCACGAAGATCATTTACAGACTGGCGATCTGCATTTTGTAGAGCTAGAACTACATCGATTTCAGACTGCTCTCCGCGAATTCGACGAAGGTTGAAGCCACGAACAGAACTAGATACAGTTTGTGCTACGGCTGTTGACGTTAACCCATAATTGCGTGCACGTTCATGATCAATCGTTAATCGAACTTCGTCTCTACCTACTTCAGCATCAGATTTAACATCTGCTAACCCTTCGATTTGACTTAAACGCCATTCAACCTGTTCAGCGAGTTCTTCAAGAACTGCCATTGATTCTCCATTTACATACACCTTGATGGCATCGCCATTATTCCTACTACGGAACTCGAAACTTGGTTCACCAATGGTTACTAATGGCAGATTATCTTCGATCTCTTTTTTAATGGCTGTAACTGATTTTTCAGCTTCATCCTCATCAACCAGAATAATGGTAGAATTTGCAAACTCTGGCTCGTAGTAGGTATACACCGATTCAATCTCGAATTTATCCTGATTGTCGTACAGATACTGCTCTACCTTATCAACAGTTTGTTTAACTCGGTCTAGTGTGTAGGATGCATTCAGATTATATCGAAGTTGTAGTTCACGTTCTTCAACGCGTGGGAACATATCAACATTCATGCCCAATGAAAGCGGGAGAGCACCACTTAAAAGAAGCAAGATGATACTAATTGTTGAAACCCATCTTCTATCTATAAACCAACCCAAGAATTTTGCATAGACATCGGCAAACTTATCAATTACCGTACGTTTGATCTTTTCTGGAGCCGGAATTCTTGATGTAAGTAGCGGAATAACCGTTAATGAAATAAGTAGAGAAGCAATTAAAGAGATAATAATTGGCATCCCAATGTAGTACATATAGGGTGCTACAAAACTTTCATTTACAATATTCGGTAAGAATACAACTACAGATGTAAGTGTACCGGCGGTAACAGCAATGCCTACCTGTCTAGCACCCATAACTGCGGCTAGTTTATTCTTGAATCCCATTCTTTGGTGACGGTGAATATTTTCGGTCACAACCACCGCATTATCAACCAGCATACCAATGGCAAGAATTAAACCCGTCATAGATAAAATGTTGATTGAAATACCTAGAAAGTAGAAAAACCCAAGGGTAACAATTAAAGAGAAGGGGACAGCCGTTGCGACAATCATTGTTGTGGTAAACTGGCGTAAGAAAAAGAACAGCATGAAAATTGATAAACCCGCACCTATCAATCCTGAATTCATAAGTTCTCTGAGCGAAAGCATAATCCCGTCTGCCTGATTGAACATCTCATAAATTTGAATGCCTTGCATTTCTGGAAGCTGATTTACTTCTTCGATTTCTGCTAATACTCGACCAACAGTAGCAATTGTATTTGCGGATGATTCCTTTACGATATCTAAACCAATTGCATATTTCTGGTCTAAATGACGGGCGTAATTTCGAATTGGCTCAACATATTTAACTTCTGCGATATCTTTAACTTTCAGATTATTATCACCGATGATTAATTCTTCGATGTCTTCAACTCCTCTTAATTCACCCATAGGGCGAACGTTATAACGGAGTCCCGCATCCGTAATCTTACCTGCAGATGTTGAGAAATTGGCTCTCTGAAGAGTCTGAGTTAATAGATTTAAATCTACCCCGTAAGAAAGAATCCGATCGTTGATTAGCTCAATACGTATTTCCTTCTTTTCTACACCATAAAGTGTAACCTGGCCAACACCTTCAATTCTTTCGATGCGTTGTTTTAGGTTTCGATTCAAAAGATCATATGCATTTGAAAGATCACGCTCTGAAGAAATCCGTAATTGTAGCGTGTTCGAACCACCATCTTGAAACTTGAAGATGTCATAGTATTCAAAATCATCGGGGAGTTGATTTCTTACACTTTCGATTTTCTCTTTAATTTCGATGGCTTTCATGTGGATGTCGCTGCCCTGTTTGAACTGGACAACAACGCCACCACCATTCTCGCCTGAATTTGAATTAATTTGCTCTACACCACTGATCGTTGCCAGAGCTTCTTCCATCGGTTTAATTACCTGCTCCTCAACTTCATCGGGTGAAGCATTCGGATAAGGAACATTTACATAAGCACCTGGAAAGCTTATATCTGGGAAATATTCAAGTGGTACAAGTCGGGTGGCAATCAGCCCCACCACCACGAGGCTCACAAATACCATCATGGTGGTTACAGGTCGGCGTACGGATAGTTCGGTAAAGCTCATGATTCTACTGTTAAAACTTCTAGTTCATCATCCTGAGTATAATTTTTGAAGTCCAGGATGGAATACATCACTGGTATTACTACCAGTGTAAGTAGGGTAGAAACAAGAAGGCCACCAATTACTGTGATACCCATCGGAGCTCGTAATTCGGCCCCGTCACCAAAACCTATTGCTAATGGAAGCAATCCAAGCGTTGTTGTTAGTGTGGTCATCAAAATTGGACGTAGTCTCGACTTTCCACCTTCCATGATTGCTTCAAACTTATCCACACCTTTTTGTCTGGTCTGATTGATCAAATCGATTAATACAATTGCATTATTAACAACTATACCGGCTAGTAATATCAATCCAATGAAAACTACAACTGATATCGTTGTTCCTGTGATGTAGAGTGCCAGAATTGCGCCAATTAATGCTAAAGGAATGGTGAATAAAATGATGAAAGGGTGTAGTAATGATTCAAACTGAGAAGCCATCACCAGGTAAACCAAAAATACTGCAAGGGAAAGAGCAAAAAGGAGGGATCTGAATGAATCCGACATTTCCTCGTTTTGCCCGGCAATTCTGGCATACGTGCCCAATGGCATGCTAGTAGTATTGATGATTTCTTGTACATCTGCAGCAGCATCACCAAGGTCACCATAGTTCAGGTTCGCTGAAATTAATGCTACACGTTGTTGGGAGGCACGACGAATTTCACTTGGTCCATTTGCTACTTTGACATCAGCAATTGCATTCAATGGGATTGGGCGATCTGCACCGGGATTCACAACGATTTGCTGGATTTCATCAACAGATGAACGATCTTCTTCACGAGCACGAACTAGAACATCAATCTTACGATCGCGGTAGGTGTAGCGAGTGGCAACATCACCACGAACGTTGCTTACAATTCTGTCTGCTACTTCATGCACCTGAAGTCCTAGTGCTGCGGCACGATCACGATCAAATAATATTTGGATTTCCGGTGAACCGATTTCCATCGTGTTTTTAACGTCAGCAAATCTGGAATTTGCATCCATTTTACGTGCAAGTTCGTCACTCACTTCTTTTAAATCATCCAGATCAAATCCGCTAATTTCAATTTCAACAGGAGTTGAGAATGTAAATAACGATGGGCGAGCAAATTTATATTGTAAACCCGGAACCTGACCAAGCGAAGCGCGCATTGAACTCATTGTTTCTTCCTCCAGTGCCGATGAAGCACCAGAAGCAAGCATCACGTTAAGTTCACCCCAGTTTTCGCCACCTTCATCAGGATTTGCATCCATTCTGTTTCCGGTACCGGCAACTGCAAAACTTGATTGTACATTTGCATTCGCATTAGTAGCAGCCTGTACGCTTCTTAATGCAGCGTCTGTTTGTTCGATTGGTGTACCGGGTGGTAGTTTAAATTCAACTTTGAACTCACCTTGTGAAAGTTGGGGGATTAATTCTATTCCAATTTTATCAATCAGAGTTAATGATCCGGCAAATGCTGCTATGGCAATTGTAAGTACAATTAGCCGATGTTGTAAAGCACCTTTTAAAATAACTTCATAAAGTTTTTCGATTGCGCTATAAGCTTTGTCAAATGCCAATAATGGGAAATAAAATATCCATTTGAAGATGAATGCAATCCCACCTACTACATATTTTATACCTTTTGTAATGATGGAAGGAATAGTATAGAAGAAAAATAACCGAAGAGCTCTGAACATCTTACCTACTTTAGTTTTTGGCTCTTTTAGTGCAAGAGGTGCAATTTCTTTCTTTTTTCCTGATAAAGAGGACATCATTGGGATCAAAGTAACAGCTACTGCTAATGATGCGAGCAAGGAGAACGTAACGGTTAACGCCTGATCACGGAATAACTGCCCGGCAATTCCATCCACAAAAACAAGTGGGAAGAAAACGGCCACTGTAGTCAATGTTGATGCAATTACAGCTGTACCTACTTCACCAGCTCCATCTTGTGCTGCCTGGAGTATGCCTTTACCCATATCCCGATGACGAGCAATATTTTCTAAAACTACAATAGAATTATCAACCAACATACCAATGCCGAGTGCAATACCACCAAGCGACATTATATTTAAGGTGATGTCATTTCCATACATCAAATTGAAAGTAGCGATGATTGAAACCGGGATGGAAACAGAAATTATAACGGTTGCCCAGAAATTTCTTAAGAAAAAATAGAGTACCAAAATTGCAAGAATACCACCAATAATACCCGCATTTCTAACTTCGTTTACAGCAGAAGAGATGAAGATGGATTGGTCATATACTTTCTCCAATTTCATTCCTTCTGGCAGTGTCTGCTGTATTCTGGCAATTCGATCTTCTACTACTTCTGCAACTGCTACCGTATTTCCATCACCTTCTTTATAAATGGCAACTTCTACAGCTTCCATTCCATTTAAGCGGGTAATAGCCTCTCTCTCTTTATATGCTTGTGTTACATCTGCAATATCCTTTAGATAAATAGTATTGTTGCCTGCAGTGCTAACAATTACATTTCGAATTTGTTCGATGTTCTGAAACTCATTTAGTGTTCGAACTAGATACTGCTGAGTACCTTCTTCAAGGCGGCCCCCTGATAGATTTACATTCTCAGCACTTAGAATATTGGTCACAGCTTCAATCGGAATATTCAGATAGGCCAATCTTCTTTGATCCAAATTCACCTGAATTTCTTCCTCTAAACCACCACTAATCTTTACGGCGGCAACACCATCTGATGATTCTAGATTTTTCTTTAGAAGCTCGTCGGCAATTATTCTAAGTTGTTTTAATTCGGCAATTGCATCCCGACTATTTATATCCTCCGTTTCTGCGGCATAATCAACTTGTACCTCATCACCTGATTCATTTTCAACACTCTCTGCATCGTAAAACAACGCATAGCGCATTACCGGGTCAAGGGTTGGATCAAATCGTAAAGTTACCGGCTTTTTAGCTTCTAAAGGGAGTTGGAGGGCATCTAATTTGGCAATTACATCCAAATTAGTAATGTCCATGTTAGTACCCCAGGTAAATTCCAGTACAACATCAGACTGACCAGTTCTAGAAATTGATCGAACCTTTTTTACACCTTTAACTACCCCAACTGCTTCTTCAATTGGTTTTGTAATCAGGTTTTCGATCTCAATCGGAGCTGCACCAACAAATTCAGTTCTAATTGTTAAAGTAGGATAGCTTAAATCGGGTAGTAAATTCACGTTTAAGCGTGTCAGCGAAACCACACCAAAAAGTAGGATGGCCACTGTGAACATGCTCACAGTTACTTTACGTTTGATGGAAAAATCAATCAATTTCATTGTATTGCCCTAATCAAGTGAAGGTTCTCTTAAAGACCTACGATGTTAACTTTAGTAGAATCTGTGAGACTTCCCTGACCAGTTGTTACAACCGTTTCGCCATCATCGAGTCCATCAATAACTTCTATGAATGTTCCATTCACATATCCGGTACGAATTACTTTTCGATAAGCAAGTGAATCTTTTATTACAAATACAGATTGGATCTCATCTTCAGAAATGATGGCTGCTTTAGGGATCATTCGTGTGTTTTCGCGTGTGTCGTAGACAATTTTTACACGACCAAACATACCCGGTCTTAAATCTTCTTGGCCCTGATCCATGTAGATGGTGACTTTAAACGTGCCCGTGGTTGCATCAATAATCGGGCTAATTCTTTCAACGCTTCCGTAAAAGAGTTGACCAGGTAGGGCATCAGCTGTTAATTCTGTTCTTTGACCTTCACGAATTTTAGAACGTTCGTGCTCTGGCACATAAAGAGTTGCCTGGATTGGATCGAAATCAGTAACCTGGAATACTTGTTGATCTGTGCCGATCATATTCCCAATTTTTATCAAACGTTCGGATACTACACCACTAATCGGAGACTTAATATTTGTGTGCTCGTAATCCAATTCGGCAAGTTCAAATGCCGATTTTTGAGATTCATACTCAAATCTAGAATTTTCATACACCTCTGCACTGATAAGTTCTTTTTCGAATAGTTCTGCATTTCGCTGATAATCATTATACATGCGATCCATGGTAGCTTTGGCTCGCTCAGCTTCAATTCTGTATTGATCATCTTCGATTTTAGCAATCACTTGTCCAGCTCGAACAAAATCACCTTCTTCTACATTTATTTCTTGTACAATTCCACGCACTTTAGATACCACACTTGCTTCTTCTACAGCTTCTAGAGTGGCCGTATTGGAATAGTAAGCTGAAATTGTACCACGACTTACATCCATTACTTCAACTGGAATTACCAGCGTTGAGTCGTTGTCGTTGTCATCAAAATTATTTTGCTCTCCATTGCTGCAAGCTGTTATTGAAAGTAAGGACAGTGCAGTTATTGTTAAAAAGGTTCCGAATTGTTGAGTTTTCATTCTCTGAACATTGATTTAGCGGTTAAGATTGAGCCCGTTACGCCATCACCAGACCAATGTTTCGAAACTTTTTTCGCGCTCTGCTGAGTAATTTGATTTTACTTTGCCTTTCGAAAAATAATATCCCCGTAATATGCTACCGCCGAACCCTTGGTGTTGTCCGTATCAGACATAATTGCTATACCGTTAATGCGAGGGGGGTGTTCCCCGAATGCATTGATAAAGTCTTCATATACATTTTGAGTTTGTATTCTCCACTCATTTGCATGCTCAGATCCTGATTCTACTGCAATCATGTATACCCAATCTGTATAGGCATTTGGGGCAATTGTGCCAACTTCCGCTTTATTTGCCCATATATAATTTATCGCACGCAAGGGGATTGGAAACCGAGAGAAAGTGCGAAATGTCTCATACTTAATGCGTTCAGCCAATTTCAGTTTCCTTTTGTTGTAATCAAAGGTGATATAAATTCTGGCCGGATAATCATCGCCATCTTTGCTTTGATAATTTCCTTTCTCTAACGGGCCGCTCACTTTCCATGACCATTCAAGAATGGGGTATTCAGCTGGATCAATATCCACTTTATACACTAAGCCTGATGCCGTATTCATGCTTTCTGCTTTAATTGCAAGTACACCGGCAGAATCGATAAGCGAATAGTACGTAGCATCTCTTCTTGGAAGTCTTAATTCGCTCCATCTGGGATTTTCGATGTCTTCGTTCAGTTGTTGAGGGTTGAATTCGGTGACAGGTACACGAATTTCTTCCTGACTATATACTATAAAAGGAGAGAGCAGTAGCAGCAATAAAATGGTAAAATATTTCATTTCAGATTATTTCCTGTAATAACCTGAATATTATCATTACCGTTTATAAAGAAAGTATCACAATAACCATACTTAGAAGTCCAAATTCGAATAACGATAGGTTCTGGAACGCTGTTCTTGTACATAATACGTTCCATTTTCAAATATCATTTTTTTCTCATCCAAGCCTCGTAATAAAGTCATTTCATATAGCTGCTGGGCACGTTCAATTCCGATAAGCCCTTTCTCAGTTGAGTTAAGAACACCGTCACCAAAAATATCAGTATAAATATGCTCTGTTTCATCTGCATTTAACCTTATCAGAAATACATTATTTATGTGATCGATATTTGGAATATAGGTTGAGACTGAGAGTGTATACTCTGCTAAATCCCATTCATATTTACGAGAGGGTGTTCGTTCACGATAGTTACCGGATTGCTTAGCAGTTTGGATACCCGCTTTATAGATTTCATCACATTCTTCTAAAGTCATCGATCCTCGAACAACCACATCTATGGTGCCATCCTGATTTATATCACGAGCGATAAGATCAGACTCACTATCAACTAACTCATACAGTATGTTGGTTCCTTCACCGGTTGATGTGTTTAAAGAAACTACCTGATAGGGTAACTCATTATAGCTAAATGAGAAAACACTCTTACGAGAAGTTTCTTGAGTAGTGGCACAATTAAAGTTCAAAAATGTGATAAGAATTATACTTATGTAAGCTAGTTTTTTCATAACAATGGGCTTTATTAACCTCATTCATGAACTACTTACAAAGAATTGATGAACTTCTTATGAATTATACTCTATTGGTATAGTGAGAATAAACGAAGAGCCTTTATTTAATTCCGAATTCACTTGAATAAAACCGTTACTGAGCTCGGCAAGCTCTTTAACTAGTATCAGTCCTAAGCCGGAACCTTTTTCATTCATTGTTCCTTCTTTTCGGGGTCTAATCTCGGAATTGAACAAATTCTTGATGGTATCTTCACTCATGCCAACGCCATGATCTTCAACCGTTATTGATATCTGTTCTTTGTCTGTATCTGATACCAAAATGTTAATGTAACTCCCAACTTCGGAAAACTTAATGGCATTATTTATGAGATTTCTCAGTATTGTAGAAATTAGATTTTGATCGCCATATACCTTTAATTCGCTGGGTAAATTCTGATTAACCTGAATTTTCTTTGAATCTAATGCCGGGCGTAGAAGATCGAGTATGTTTGCAATAATTGTATTCAGCTCAAACTGCGAGAGGTTCAAATTTAACATTCCAGACTGAAGCTTAACCCAGGTAAGCATGTTATCAAGCAGTTTGTAGCTATTATCAGCCGACATTTGAACTAATGTCAGTTTTTCCGCTAAATCATCCGCATCGATTTCATCTGCTTTTAATTCGTCGATCAGTAATTCTGTTAAACCTGTTATGCCATAAATTGAGTTTCTTAAATCATGAGCAATAATTGAGTAAAGTTTTTCTCGTGTAGATTTTAGTTGGGTCAATTGTGCTAGCTGACTTCTTATTTTCTCTTCGTTTTCTTTTCTCTCTGTAATATTCTGAAATGAACCTTGCAGTTTTACGGCCCTACCATCAATTAATTCTGCATGACCAATAGCTCGTACCCAAATTTCATTTCCTTTCGCAGTTACAAACGGTAGTTCTAAATCATATGCTTCGCCAGACTTTTGAGTATGCTCAAGAGCTGAAATAATACTGTCGCGGCTAAAACCCTCTGGATAAAAACTAATGCCATCTTCAACTTTAACGGGGGTCCCAACTGGAATTTCATGAATTCTATATACTTCATCTGTCCAGAATAGATCGCCTGTTTCAAGATAGTATTCCCAGCCCCCGACATTGGCCATTTCCTGGGTTTCTTTGAATAATTCTTCTATTCTTTTTTTTCTTGTGATATCCTGAAAGGTACCATACAAATGCGTGGCTTCAGTACCTAAAAATTCCGCTTTGATTACCACTCTAACCCAAATCTGATTCCCTTTTTCCGTATTAAAAGGTAGCTCCATGTCGTAAGTATCGCCATTAGAAATTGCCTCAGCCATGGCATATTCAACTCTTTCACGAGATTCTGATGGATAATAAGTGAGTGCCTTGTCTACAGTAATGGGAACACTAGGGTCGAGTTCATGAATGCGATACACTTCTTCTGTCCAGTAAAGTTCATTGCTTTTAAGGTTAAACTCCCAACCACCAACATTGGCCATTTTTTGAGATTGTTGGAATAGAAGCTCAAGTCTTTTTCTTTCAGTAACATCTCTGGATGTTGTCTGGAGAGCAATAACTTCTCCGTTTTCAAATACCGGTTGTGTAGCAGTATCGAACCAAACATAATTCCCATCTTTTTTTCTAATCCGATATTGAATTGTTGGATCGGTCTCACCACTGGCTGTTTTCGCATGCGATTCTTCCGCAATTCTTTTTAAATCATCCGGATGGAATATATCGTAAGGATTTGTTCCTATTAATTCGTGAGGGCTATACCCAAGTAGATTTTTTACCGAAGGAGAAACATAGGTATACGTTCCATCTAATTTGTGCATGCAAATCATTTCTGCACTATTTGTGGATATTAATTTATATAACCTATGTTCTTTGTGTAATGCATCTTGAATATCTCTACGATGTATGGTCGAAGCAACCCAACCAGAAAGCAATCGAACAAACATTTCATCGTCTTCTGTAAAACCATCTGGTCTGGGCTCTACGCTAGAAAAATTTAGAGTCCCATATAAAGTGCCTTCCAAATGGAATTGCTTTCCTATATAAGATTCTAGTTTAAATTTTTTATAACAGGAGTGTTCATTAAACTCACTTTGGGCCATATGATTGACATAGAATACATCATCCTGTTTTATGGCAAGGCTACAATATGTGTTGTTAAGTGAAAACTCTTGATTTTCATTTAAATCATCTGATATAGGCCAAAACTTTTTTATAGTATAGGTATCATTTTGTATATGGCTGATAATCCCTAAATCCATGCCTAATTCAGTCGTAGCCCATTCTAAAGCTTTCTGAAGCTGAATGTCTAAATCTTCCTCTTTTTGGGAGAATATCTTTAAGAGAAGCTGTGCTTTAGGATAACTTAAATTTTCCACAATTATAGTTAGCTGAACCTGTATTAGATTGTAATGAATTTTATCGTCAGAGTGGAACTAAGATTAAATTTAATTTTCTCATTGCAACTGAAAGAGTTATAATCATTTTAACTAAACCGTAATGGTTCCTTTTTGGATTAATAGGGAATTCGGTGTAATACCGAAGCTGTACCCGCAACTGTAAGTCTGAGATCAATGTATTGTAGTTCACTTCGGCCACTGTGACGCCAAAGCGTTATGGGAAGGCAGCTACAATGAGACAAGCCAGGAGACCTGCCATTACTTAATTATCGATGTTGCTTTCGGGATAAAAGCTTCAAAGACCGAGCCAGAACTATGAAAATCTTCTTTGCTCGGGATCAATCTAACTAATCAATGAAAAGGCACATGTGCTTGCTTGCTATTTTTAGCATGCTGGCTTTCTATTCTCAGGCTCAGATAGCCGATACACTCGAACTTGATCGCATATTTATTACAGCATCTAAAGTTGAAACCACTGAACGTTTAACGACAAAAGTTGTCGATGTAATTAGTCTCAAAGAAATACAGGCTTCCGGTGCAAATGATCTGACTCAATTATTACAACAGCAAAACGGGCTACTAATAAATGGGGCAAACTCTAATCCTGGAAAAGACAAAGCTGTTTATCTTCGCGGAGCAGGGACGCAATACACAGTAATACTTATCGACGGTTATCCAATCAGTGATCCTTCATCAGAGGGAGGTGCATTTGATCTTAGACTTTTGCCCCTTTCAAATGTTCAAAGAATTGAGATTGTGAAGGGAAGTATGTCAACCTTATATGGTTCAGACGCTATAGCCGGGGTAATAAACATCATTACAAAAAGGCCGGATGATGACACATATTCTCTAGTAGGGGGTATCTCCTTTGGAAGTTTCAACGACCAGAATTACCAACTTGGAGTTACGGGTACACTGGATGGGGTAGGATATTCAATTAATGGAGCAATCAGGGATGTGGATGGATTATCCGATGCTTTGCAAGTAATGTCACCGGAAGACATTGATCAACCAAATTTTGACAACGATGGCTTTACTCAGCACTCACTTTCCGCTACTCTGGACATTCCCATTTCAACAGATATTTCATTTCAACCATTTGTGAATCTTGGTGATTTCGACGGAAAATATGACGGTGGGGCTTTTACCGATGCCCCAAATTCTTATGATGCCGATTTTTTGAATTTTGGATCACGTTTTAAAATTCAGGCTACAGATTTCAATATTAGAGGTGCGCTAGCCTACACAGACACAGAAAGAAGTTTTAGAGATGCTTTTGGTGTATTCAATCCTAGCGCTCAATTATTCAATGCAGATGTATTTGGTTACTATAATCTCAAGGGTGGAAACAGAATTATGCTTGGTCTGAATCATCAAAACTTGGGTTATCAATTAAATGATGCAGAAGCAGATAATTCAATTACCAGCCCGTATATATCTGCTTTTATAAATACTGAAATTGGACTTGGAGGGGAGGTAGGAGCGCGGATCAATCAGCATTCAGAATTTGGCTCAAATGCTACATTTAATATCGCTCCGGTTTATAATGTAAATGAGTCCTTCAAGTTGCTGTTTTCATATAGTACAGGATTCAAATCACCAACACTAAATGAATTATTCGGACCATTTGGGGCTAATCCTGATTTAAAGCCCCAAAAAAGTGCTACGATTGATCTCGGCGGTAGGCTGTATTTATTGGATGATATGCTCGAGGTTCAACTCACGGCATTTTCAAGACAAGTTGAGGATTTGATTCTATATGCTGGTTTTGAGACGGGTTATGTCAATACAGATGAACAAAATGATCAGGGAATCGAGATCTCAGCACGATTAACTAACCGATATTTTGAGTTATCCACATACTACAATTATTTAGATGGAGAACGAAAGTCGGCGGGTGGTACAGATGAAAACCTTATTCGACGACCAAAACATAATCTTGGGCTCAATCTTCAAAGGTCATTTAATAACGGATTGGACATATCAATTTCAGGTGAATATGTTGGAGAACGAAATGATCTATTCTTTGATCCGTCTACCTTTGTTTCTTCCGAAGTGAAATTAGATTCCTACACGTTGATAAACATAGGAGGTAGTTATCTGACGAGAGGTGTTCGACTCTTTGGAGATTTAAAAAATATACTAGATGTCGATTACTTTGAAGTGTACGGATTTAGTACTCCTGGAATGCATTTCAATGTTGGAGTACAATTTGAGTTGTAGCTCCGTTTAGAAACTTTATTTACTAATTTTTTATCGATGCCTTATTGATCGGGAATACTGTTGTTCTTGATCGATAAGGCATTTTTGATTTTATAAGAAGAAAAGATTGAATGAGTATTTAATTATTAAATCACACAAATATATTATACAGAAAAATGACTATAATTTTAATAAATATCAGAGTTATAAATGAATAAATAAGTGTAAATAAATATTTAATAAAACTTATAAAAATATTTTAATTACCACAAAAGATTAAATAAGAGTGTGGATAAGTTTGGATTATTAAATTATCAGAAAATCAATGTTTATGAGTGCTTTAAGCTTCATTTTATATTCAAATAAATGCGTATGATTTTATAGAAATCATAGATTATTTGTAATAAAAATTAACTTTTCCTGAGTTTATATTTATTAGAAATTTTTTAATGTGGATAAGTGAAACTATTTGTGGAAAAGAAATGCAGATTTAATTTGTGACGGTCTAATTGGGCATCTATATTTGGTAGCACTTCTTTAGGAGTTTTGACTCGAAAATCCGGGATCACTCACTGTACAATACGAAGGAAAATCAGAAACAATTACGGATATACGCCCATGAAATTTGCCCGCTTTTACACTAAGTCCCACTGGGACACACCCTATGATGATATAAATTTTGTAAGCCGAACTTCTGAGATCAAAAACCCGGATGGTTCTCAGGTTTTCCATATGGAAAATGTTCAGGTTCCTGAAAGCTGGTCGCAAGTTGCAACCGATATCATCGCGCAGAAATATTTTAGAAAAGCGGGAGTGCCGGCTGCACTTAAAAAAGTAAAAGAGAAGGGTGTTCCAACCTGGTTACAGCGATCTGTAGCAGACGAATCCGCTTTAAAAAATGTTGAGGTAGAAAAGCGCTTTTCACATGAAGTTGATAGTCGTCAGGTATTCAGCCGCTTAGCGGGTTGCTGGACATATTGGGGGTGGAAACACGACTATTTCGACACAGAAGAAGATGCAAAGGTATTTTACGATGAGCTTGCCTATATGCTTGCTACTCAAATGGCAGCGCCAAATAGTCCACAGTGGTTCAACACAGGTTTGAATTGGGCTTACGGTATCAATGGTCCTGCGCAAGGTCATTATTATGTGGATTCAAAAACAGGTAAACTTACTAAGTCGAAAGATTCGTACACTCACCCACAACCCCATGCTTGCTTTATCCAGAGTGTGGACGATGACTTAGTAAATGAAGGTGGAATCATGGACCTTTGGGTTCGTGAGGCAAGATTGTTTAAGTATGGTTCCGGCACAGGAAGTAATTTTTCCAACATCAGAGGTTCAAACGAGCCATTAAGTGGCGGCGGGAAGTCTTCTGGCTTAATGAGCTTCTTAAAAATCGGTGATCGTGCAGCTGGTGCTATTAAGTCAGGTGGTACCACTCGTCGGGCTGCTAAGATGGTAACTCTTGATCTGGACCACCCTGATATTGAAGAATACATCAACTGGAAAGTTAAAGAAGAGCAGAAAGTGGCTGCCTTAGTTGCTGGTTCAAAAATTGCTCAGAAACACCTTCAGGATATCATCAAGCTATGCCATACTCCGGTTGAGATTGAAGGCCGGACTTTTAATGGTGCAATGAGCCGTGATCCGCTAAAAAATAAAGATCTTGGTAAAGCGATACGAACAGCTAAGAAAGATCAGGTTCCTCTGAACTACATTGAGCGTGTAATTCAATTAGCTGCTCAGGGTTTTACTGATTTAGAGTTTGAAACATATGATACTGATTGGAATTCAGAGGCATATGCTACCGTAGCAGGACAAAATTCGAACAACTCTGTTCGTGTTCCAAATTCATTCATGAAAGCTGTTAAAGACGATTCTGAATGGAAATTATATTGGAGGGTAGAGAAAGAAAAGGCTGCTGCTGAAGGCCGTGAGCCAGAGCCTTGCAAAACGATGCCAGCATCAGAAATGTGGGATCAAATCGCTTATGCTGCCTGGGCATGTGCTGATCCAGGAACTCAGTATCATGATACTATCAATGAATGGCACACTTGCCCTGAAGATGGGGAAATTCGCGCAAGCAATCCTTGCTCGGAGTATATGTTCTTAGATAATACAGCCTGTAATCTGGCTTCTCTAAACTTAATGAAGTTCTTTACGAACGACTCTTATGCCGAGTTTGATGTTGCCTCTCTAAGATATGCGAGTAGAATTTGGACAACCGTTCTTGAAATTTCAGTATTGATGGCTCAATTCCCATCAAAAGAAATTGCTGAGCTTTCTTACGTTTACAGAACACTCGGTCTTGGCTATGCTAATATTGGTGCTGCTCTTATGGTTCAGGGTATTCCTTATGACTCGGACGAAGCGGCAGCGATCACAGGCGCGATTACTGCGATCATGCACATGAAATCGTATGAAACCAGTGCTGAACTTGCCGGCGAGCTTGGGGCATTTTCGGGGTACGAAAAAAATAAAGAGCACATGCTTCGCGTAATGCGAAATCACCGCCGAGCTGCATATAACGTAGACCCTGATCAATACGAAGGGCTAACGGTAAAGCCATTGGGAATCAACGCTGCAATCTGCCCTGAGTATCTCCTTAAAGCGGCTCAGGAAACTTCTGATGCAGCCGTTGAGCTAGGTGAGAAGAATGGTTATCGAAATGCGCAGGTAACTGTGATTGCTCCAACAGGTACAATCGGTTTGGTGATGGATTGTGATACTACCGGTATCGAACCGGATTTTGCGCTTGTGAAATTTAAAAAGCTAGCTGGTGGTGGTTACTTCAAAATCATCAACAATAGTGTTCCAGCTGCCCTGAAAAATCTTGGCTACTCGCCAAGTGAAGCTGAGGCAATCATTAATTATGCTAAAGGAGCTGCTACGCTGGAAGGATGTCCGCACATCAACCCAGAAACATTAGCAGAAAAAGGCTTTACAGCTGATAAACTCGAAGCTATAGAAGCTGCACTACCAAGTAGTTTTGATATTAAGTTTGCATTCAATCAATTCACATTAGGTGAAGATTTCTGTAAAGACATTCTTGGTATCACGGAAGAGCAACTATCAGATTTCACGTTTGACATGTTGAAGCACCTTGGATTTAGTAGAGAACAGGTTCAGGCTGCAAACGATTATGTGTGCGGAACAATGACGGTGGAAGGTGCACCAGCTCTAAAAGATGAGCATTTAGCGGTATTCGATTGTGCAAACAAATGTGGTAGAATCGGAACTCGTTACATCTCTGCTTCAGGTCACATCAAGATGATGGCAGCAGCACAGCCATTCTTATCAGGTGCGATTTCAAAGACGATCAACCTACCGAACGAAGCAACTGTTGAAGACATGAAAGATGCCTACATGCAGTCATGGGAGATGATGTTGAAAGCAAATGCCTTATATCGCGATGGTTCGAAATTGAGCCAGCCTCTGAATAGTATGGCGGATGTATTTGACGAGCTAGACGAGGAAGAGGAAGCACCGGCAGATCCAATTGTTGCCGAAGCCCAGGACAAAGTGGTTGAAATCGCAGAGCGTATTATTCATAAATATGTTGCTCGTCGACAGAGACTTCCATTCCGTCGCGAGGGATACACTCAGAAAGTTAAAATCGGTGGACAAAGTGTGTACCTGAGAACCGGTGAGTACGAAAACGGTCAATTGGGTGAAATCTTTATTGATATGCACCGTGAAGGAGCTGCTTTCAGAAGTTTGTTAAACTGTTTTGCAATTTCGATTTCTCTAGGTTTACAGCATGGTGTGCCACTAGAAGAATTTGTGGACGCATTCGTATTTACCAAATTCGAACCAAGTGGTATGGTAAATGGGAACCCACATGTGAAAATGAGTACTTCGGTGATCGATTACATCTTCCGCGAGTTAGCGGTTACCTACTTAGGACGTGAAGATTTAGCGCATGTACCATCGGATCAAATTACCACACGTGATCTTCGTCCAATTGGTGAAGAAGCGGTACCTCCTGCTCCAACTACTCCTGTAGCGGCTGTTGCCCCTACACCAGCTCCAGCACCTGTTGCTGCTCCGGTAGCACCGGAAGCTCCTGCACCAGTTGCAAAAGCTTCATCCAGCTACGAAAGCGAGTATGACAAAGCAAAGCAATTAGGTTACACTGGTGATGCCTGCCCGGAATGTGGTAGCATGACGATGGTTCGTAATGGAACATGTATGAAATGTATTACATGCGGCTCTACCTCAGGTTGCAGTTAACCTGAAAGCAGTCTTTGCGAGGGACTCTGCGAAAGCAAGTCCCGCGGCAATCCCAACGATTTGACTTGATTTACTGAGATTGCTTCTCCCGACAAGTAGGGATCGCAAATGGAAAAGTTTCTTTCATGGAGAAACAGGATAAGCCCTGATCGGTTGAGCGCCGATCGGGGTTTTTTATTTAGGCATATTCTCCCAATCCATAAAAGCTAAATTCCATCGGTGTCCATCTAAATCCTGGAATCCCATTCCGTACATCCAGCCTTGCCATAATTCAGGTCCGGCAAAGATTATTCCACCAGCTTCTTTTACTTTTTCCGCAAGTTGGTCGACTTCATCTTTAGTTGTAGCCTCCATTGAAATCAACATTTCTGCGGATTCGGAAACATCTGCGACTTCAGATTGCGTGAACTGTTGAAACTCAGGATGTTCAAATAGCATCACCCTAAATGGGCCTTCACCAAATTCTAAGCCAATCATAGTCGGGGTTTCCATTTCTGATAACTTAAAGCCAAGTTTCTCAAAAAATGGCTTTGAAGTAGGTACATCTTTAACTGGAAGATTGAGCCAGGCGGAGTTATTCATAACAATTCAAGTGTGTTCAATTAATAAATAGCTAAATCAAATGATTTTCAGAAATAAAAAATAGGGTAATGGAAGCACTAATTAATGTGCATTGATAAAACATGTTTGCACCAATCCATCAAAAAGCAGATACTCATCAAAATTTTGGAGGTACAATGGCAGAACGTGATCTGAAAGGATATTGGCGTAAAAATTTGAGGTATCTGGGAGTACTACTCACCATATGGTTTATCGTTTCTTATGGATTTGGGATTCTCCTGGCTCCAACTCTTAATGAAATTCAGATCGCAGGATTTAAGCTTGGTTTTTGGTTTGCCCAACAAGGCTCGATTTATGTATTTGTGATCCTGATTTTTGTGTATGTATTCCTCATGAATCGCCTGGATCATGAATTTGGCGTTAGCGAGGTGGATGCCTAATGGATGTACAAACCTGGACCTATATTCTCGTTGGAATAACATTCACTATTTATATTGGAATTGCCATTTGGTCGAAGGCTGCATCAACAAGTGAGTTTTATGTGGCTGAAGGAAATGTAAATCCACTAACAAATGGCATGGCTACGGCGGCTGACTGGATGTCGGCAGCTTCGTTTTTGTCCATGGCGGGATTGATTTCTTTCATGGGTTATGATGGAACGGTGTATTTGATGGGATGGACCGGGGGCTATGTGCTGCTTGCCCTCACGCTGGCTCCATATCTCAGAAAATTTGGAAAATTTACAGTGCCGGATTTTATCGGTGATCGCTACTACTCACAAATAGCCAGAACAGTAGCCGTTATATGTGCCTTGATTGTTTCCTTCACGTATGTAGCAGGTCAAATGCGCGGAGTTGGACTTGTTTTTTCCAAGTTTCTTGAGGTCGATATTTTTTGGGGAGTAGTAATTGGAATGGCGATCGTATTCTTTTATGCGGTCTTAGGAGGGATGAAAGGGATCACCTACACACAAGTTGCACAATACTGCGTGTTGATTTTCGCTTTCATGGTTCCTGCTTTTTTCATCTCAATGCAATTGACAGGAAGCCCCATTCCACAAATCGGCTTTGGTTCTACCTTGAATGATGGATCAGGGATGTATCTATTAGATAAACTTGATCAACTACATACTGAACTAGGCTTTGCAGAATACACATCTGGTACTAAAAGCATGCAGGATGTGTTCTTCATAACTGTTGCTTTAATGGTGGGTACAGCCGGACTACCACATGTGATTGTTCGATTCTTTACAGTTCCTAAAGTGAAGGATGCTAGAATATCGGTGGGATACGCTTTAATCTTCATTGCAATTTTATATACCACAGCTCCTGCCATTGCTGTGTTCTCACGAACGAATTTGATTGACACAGTTAGTGAGCAACCTTATGAACAAATGCCGGAATGGTTCAATACCTGGGAAGAAACTGGTCTGTTAGCCTGGGTAGATAAAAACGAAGATGGATTGATTGATTATCGACCGGGAGCTGCCATCGAAGGCGCGCCAAGTATTGTTCGCGAAAATGGAGAAATCGTTCGAGGCGAACGCGGTGAACCATTACTAAATAATTATCTCACCGACACTGATAATGAGCTTTATGTTGATCGGGATATCATGGTGCTAGCTAATCCCGAAATTGCCGGATTACCAAATTGGGTAGCTGCGCTCGTTGCAGCAGGTGGGCTTGCAGCCGCTCTTTCCACAGCTGCGGGGTTACTTTTGGTAATTTCAACGGCTGTAAGTCACGATTTAATTAAAAAGCAGATTAACCCTGATATTTCTGATAAAGCAGAACTACGATATGCGCGGATTTCAGCTGCAGCTGCGGTAGTTGTTGCAGGTTACTTTGGAATTAATCCACCAGGCTTTGTAGCAGAAGTAGTAGCGATTGCTTTTGGGCTAGCTGCGGCCTCGTTTTTCCCGGCAATTATTCTTGGGATATTCTTTAAAAAGATGAATAGGGAAGGAGCAGTAGCAGGAATGGTAGCAGGTTTGCTGTTCACATTAAGCTATATCGTTTTCTACAAGATTCTATTTCCAGAAGTAAATACACCTGACAACTGGTGGTTTGGTATTTCACCAGAAGGAATCGGAACTCTAGGAATGCTAGTTAATTTAGCAGTATCTCTAGCCGTTGGAATGGTATTTCCGGATCCACCCGAAGAAGTTCAGGAAATGGTAGAATCGATACGTTTTCCGAAATAATCAGGCGTCTTCCTTAATCCCAAAATTTTCTTCAATAACCTGCTTAAATGTATGTTTAGGAAGTGCACCTTGAGCCATTTGAGGTTGACCATCAACCGGAATAAATAGGATGGACGGAATACTTCGAATACCAAAAACTGCAGCTAATTCTTGTTCTGCTTCTGTATCGATCTTATAGACAGCGACCTTACCTTCGTATTCTTCAGATAGTTCTTCAATTATCGGTGCAACCATTCGACAAGGCCCACACCAATCGGCATAAAAGTCGATGATTGCAGGTTTATCTCCCTTGAAATTCCATTCCTTTTCCGATTCATAATTGAAAATATCGTCGAGGAATTTTTGCTTGGTTAAATGTACAGCTGGCATTTTTTTATCAATTAATTTTCTACCAAAAGATACTGATTAAAAAAGCATTTCCGAGCCTTGTTATAATAAGGTTGACAATTAGGAATTAGGAATATTTCAATTAGGAATATCCAGGAGGAACAGTGCACTGAGCACTAAAAGTTGAGGGTTGAAGGTTGAGGGTTGAGGGTTGAGAGGTGAGGATTATCTTCGATCACAGAATTTGGATTCGAGCTTCAAATAGAAACACATTCTTTGTCCCAGCGCCTGTGCTGAACTTGTTTCAGTATCCATACACCCCTATTCCTAATTCCTAAATATCACCGAAACTCATTTTTACGTTTTCACTTTTCCCTTTTCTGATAAATAATCCTACGTTGTAACCAATTCATACCGTAAACGTCATTTATCAGAATTTTCAATTAACAAAATTTCGGGTTTTATGAAATCGCTGTTTTCATTGGCAATCTTTGCCTTACTATTCACTACAATTCAAGCTCAAATCACACCAGAGTGGGTTCGTTATCCGGCAATTTCACCAGATGGGCAAACCATCGCATTTACCTACAAAGGGGATCTTTATACCGTCCCATCTACAGGAGGTGAAGCACATCGTCTTACGTTCCATTTAGCGCATGATTATATGCCAGTTTGGAGTAATGATTCCAGGCATATTGCTTTTGCCTCAGATCGCCATGGGAACTTTGATGTGTTTATAATGGAAGCAGCTGGTGGTCCGGCAACTAGATTAACTTATCACTCGAATTCAGAATCACCTTATGCTTTTTCCGCCGATAATGAATCAGTGATGTTTGGCGCCTCTCGTCAGGATTTAGTAACTCATCGTCAACATCCAACAGGCACTCAGGCTGAATTATACTCTGTTCCAAAAATGGGTGGTGGAATAGATCAGGTACTTACAGTAGTGGCTCAACATGTATCGGTGGAGGCAGATGGGTCAGGATTTTTATATCAAGATCGACCGGGAGGTGAAGATATCTGGAGAAAACATCATCAGTCTTCCGTAACAAGAGATATCTGGCATTACGATGCTGAAAATGGCGAGCATACTAAATTGACTGATTTTGGTGGAGAGGATCGCAACCCCGTATTCAATGTAGATGAAACCGCATTCTATTATCTGAGTGAACAAAACGGTACATACAATGTCCATTCAATGAACCTAAATACTGGTTCTATTTCTCAGTTAACAGAATTTGAAACTCATCCAGTTCGATTCTTAAGTGCTGGTAATGGAACTTTGGCATTTACTCATCATGGAATACTTTATACCATGGAGGAGGGTGGAGAGCCCACAATGGTTGATATCTCGATCCGAACACAAGATGTAACCAATGCCGAAGAGTTGATTTCAATCAATGGTGGCATTTCTGAGATGGCCGTCTCACCAGACGGTAAAGAAATTGCTTTTATCGCAAGAGGGGAAGTTTTTGTGACTTCTAATGAAGGAAAATTCACTAAACGGCTAACGAACACTGCTGCCACAGAACGTTTTCTTACCTGGACCGGCGATGGAGATGCCGTTGTGTATGCAAGTGAAAGAGATGGTAAGTGGAGCATTTATCAAACCAAAAAAGTAAGAGAAGTAGAACCATTTTTCTATGCTGCCACTTTACTTGAAGAAGAGGTTTTACTTGAAAATGAATTCGATAACTATTTGCCAAATATTTCACCGGATGGAAAGAAAATGGCTTATGTCGAAGATCGGAGAACGGTTAAAGTGATGGATCTGGAATCTAAAAGAACAGTAACGCTGCTTACTCCTGATGAACTTTTTCATATGCGAGACGGTGATAAGTATTTCACGTGGAGTCCGGATAGTAAATGGTTACTAGCAGACTTTGATAAGCTTCTAAATAATAGCGATATCATTTTGTTGGATGCATCTGGTGAGGAAGAGATGAGAACACTTGTTCCAAGTGGGTATTACGATGTCTCTCCACAGTGGGTGAATGAAGGAAAGCAAATGATCTGGTTCAGTAACCGAAATGGATTAAAGAGTTATGCGACCAGCGGAAGTACGGAGTATGATATCTACTCAATGTTCTTTACTCAGGATGCCTGGGATAAATACAATATGAGTAAAGATGACTATGAGTTAATGAAAGCCATCGAAGAGGCAAATAAGAAAGAGGAAGAGTCTGATGATGACAACGAAGACGATGATAGCGAGGAAGAAGAAGACAAGTCACTAACCTTCGAATGGGATAATATGGATGAACGTATTGCTCGTTTAACTATCCACTCATCAAGAATTGGCGATGCTGTTCTGTCGAAAGACGCATCAAAATTATACTACTTAGCACGTTTTGAAGGCGGTCTAAATCTTTGGGTTACTGATTTAAGAACCAAAGAAACCAAGATTGCAATTTCATTGGATGCAAGTAGCGGTAGTTTACAATGGGATCCAAAAATGGAAAATCTGTACCTCTTAAGTGGTGGTAGAATGGCGAAAGTAGATCCGGATGCTGGCAAAAGAACTGGTATATCTATTAGTTCAGAAACTACCTTAGATGCTGACGCTGAACGACAAGCAATGTTCGATCATGTTTGGCTAAGAACCAGTAAAATATTTTATGAGCCAACCTTCCATGGCATCGATTGGGATATGATGTACGAAGCATATCAGCCTAAAATAGAACACACTGGCAATGCCTATGAGTTTGCAGAATTATTAAGTGAAATCTTAGGTGAACTGAACGTGTCTCATGCTGGTGGTCGTGCGAGAGTTAGTCATGAAAACCCGGATGCAACAGCTTCTCTTGGTATTTTCATGGATTATGAACACGATGATGATGGTATCAAAATAGCAGAGGTTATCGAGGGAGGGCCACTTGATAAAGCAAATTTAGATATCGAGGCAGGAATGATCATCCAAAAAATTGACGGGGAAGTTGTTTCTGCAGATCGTGATGTTGCAAGCTATCTAAATCGAAAAGCGGGTGAGTTTACTTTATTGGAAATTACCGACGATCGAGGCAGAAATGCACAGCAAATTACCATAAAACCAATTTCGCTTGGTGCAGAATACGGATTACTGTATGACCGCTGGGTAGAAATGAACGAGAATGAGGTACTTGAAAGGTCGAATGGAAGACTCGGGTATGTTCATATTTCAGGTATGGGGGATCGTCAATTCCGTGGTGTGATCGATAAAATGTTAGGTGAACATTACGATAAAGAAGCCATTGTAGTAGATACACGTAATAATGGCGGTGGCGATCTCGTCGCTGACCTTCAGATGTTCTTTACCGGAATTCGTTTTCTAAGCTATGAAACGGAAGCTATGGTGGTAGGTGGAGAGCCGACATCCCGCTGGACGAAACCTGTAATCGGTCTTTTTAATGAAAGTATGTATAGTGATGGCCATTGCTATGCCAGTGGTTTTGAGGATTTAGACTTAGGAACTTCAGTAGGTATGCCGGTTCCCGGTACCTGTAGTTTTGCTGGATGGGAGAGATTACCAAATGGAAGTGTTTGGGGAGTGGTTCCCGTGAGTGCTAAAAACAAAGCAGGAGAATGGCTGGAGAATAATCAAACCAATCCTGATATCCTGGTCAAAAATATGCCGGGTGTAATAGATTTCGGCCGCGATGAACAACTTGAAGTAGCAGTTGATCAGATGCTACGAGAGCTAGACGAGCAGTAAAGTAGATAGTAAATATTTACCTGATCACATATCAGGTTTAAAGCGCTTTCGAGCGCCTTTTTTGGTTCTATTAGATTCTTCGTTTTTGAGTTGAGTCTTTGAGTTTTAGAATAAGTTATTTATGTACAAGAGCTTATAATAAATAACAGAACCATAACTCAGCAAAAACAATTCTATTAAGTATTGAATTACTTTTTAAATCCTATCTCATAAGAAGTCCATAATCATACTCTAAGTAACTCTAAATCAAACCTATAGAAATTTTAACTTCAGAATTAAAAGAGTTTATTGTCTCTGAAATGTTACACATAAGCTTATAAATTAAATACAATATGCTTATGTGTAATAAATAAATACTAATAGGGGTAAAATAATTTTGAAAAAAAATGTGGTTCCGTACAATGACGAAACCACATTAGCAGTGTGTTATACAAATCAATAACTAAAATGTACAACAATGGAAAATAAACACTTTTTGGTAAAATCTTAGATAGAGAATACTTTTTATTTCATTATCTGTTATAGTTAAAATACCTCAAAAATATCGGGTCATATACTTAATATGATGTTTCGCTTTCGTATTGATACAGAACTCGATTTTTTAATATTCGAGACATGCCAAGACTAAATTTTTTCGATTATTTGACTAAAAGCATTTTAATAGTCTTTTGAAATCTAGTACCAGATTGACCTGTAGCAATTAATCTTGTTATATATACACCGCTTGCCATATTTCTAGCATCAAATACTGCAGTATATCTACCTTGCGACTGACTTTCATCGACTAAAGTTTTCACTTTTTGACCAAATAAATTATAAACCTCAATCAATACATCTGATTGTTCAGAGATATCATATCCAATATTTGTAGACGGATTAAAAGGGTTTGGATAATTGCCCAATAGATCAAAATTATCAGGTATAAACCCTGAATCTTGATTATTTATTTCTTTAAGAGGAATTCCTGTAGATGAGATAAACTGCACATCATAAGCTGATGGACACAGACCCCCTCCACAACTTTCGACAGCAGTTAATTTCAACCACATATCACCAAAAACGGGTTGCGAATATGATGAATTGCTACCAACGGTTGTCCATGGTCCGTTTGAGCTTGAAGTACTACGTTGCCATGTATATGAATAAGGAGTTTGCCCGCCACTAGCAGAAGCAAACCACTGCCCAGTTTGCCCAGTTTGAACATTTACAGGTCCAAAAATTTCTGCTGTAAATGGCTGAGAACTTTGAATTCCATGCACTGTATACGAGAATTTGACATCATCAGGATGTGAGGGATACCAACCTAAAAAGAAAGGAGGTGTATAACTCCCAAACGGTGAATATACCTCATAAACATAAGTTCGTAATTGAGCAATATCATTATTGAAATATATAGGTTGGCACCACCCCATTGCAAAATTAGGGCTTTCACTTGAATAACCATTATCGTCAGCTCCTCTACACCACACATTAGGGTCATCCATATATGGATAGGTAATTACTTTAGTAACTTCGTGTCTCTTAACCCTGTAATTACCATCATTTAATCCATCGAAGCCATACAAATACATCCAATATCCATTTGTATTTCCAATATTAGTACCACTGCCAACAGTGTGATGTGTCAGAGTATAAGGGCTTTGTAATAGTTTTAGAGCTTCAAATGCATCTGCGATACCATGCCCATACTCTTCATGCCATTCAACCCCAAGGTCATTCATGGTCGGTGTAGTTTTCGCACTAAGCTTAATTAGATTTTCAATGTCATCATTATACAAATCAGATCTATATGCTAGGAGTAAACTAGCAATACCTGAAATCTGAGGTGCTGCGGCTGATGTAGCCTGAAAAAGCTGTATATAATCATCATTATCATTTTGTTGAACATTTCCTGGTTTTTCAGGTGCAAAAGCAAATCCAGGTGCAGAAATATCAATATGACTACCCCAATTAGAACCTCTTCGTGGGTTTTCAAATTCTGGAGCTTGCCATCTATCTCTATTAAAGTTTGTCGCACCTACTGCTATAATCCCTTGACCAAAACCAGCTGGGTAATTTGTATTTCCATAGTTGTCATTTCCCATAGATGCAACCAAGGTAATATTCATATTGTAGGCATTTGCAAGTGCTTTTCTAATTAGAGTTGAATAGCTAGACATCTTATATGACATGTTAATAATATTGACATTATTATCTATCATATTCATGATTGAGTTATAATCTTGTGAGTTGGAGGTATTATCCATACGTCTAGAATAAATTTTTGCATACCAATCAATGCCTGAAATACCATAGTCATTATCGGTAATTGCAGTAGCAATACCCGCGACAGCAAATCCATGTGAATGCCAACCACTACTCACACTATTGCTAGATCCTTGATTTGGACTTATAAGTTTGTAACCAATTTCAGTATGAAAGCTCTCAACACCACTATCAAAGATTCCAATTATATTATTGGAACTTCCCCTAGTAATAGTCCAAGCTTGTTCCGAATTAATACCTCTTACAGCGTCTCTTATTGCCCATTGACTCATAAAGTACTCATCATCCGGTGTAAATGAATCCGGAGTTTTTGAATAATTCTCTTCAGCAAATAAAACAAAGGGACTCTCTTTCAATTTTTTCAAAATTCCAAGAGATCTACCATTGAAGGTAATTGTATATATATCATTTACATCATGTAGTCGAATATTTTTCCCAAGTTTATTTACTCGAATTGAGTCATTTTGCTGTGAAAAAGGAATTGTTCTTGAAATTTTTGAAATGTTACCATTCCTGAAGATTCTATTTAAAGAAGGTTCTAATTTAACAAGATCCTCTAATGATGTAATTGAGTTTGAATTCTCACTCATTTTAAATGTTTCTTTAGTAAACTGAATAGTTATTTCATATTGATTTTCAACACTTTGACCATAAGCGATATTTATTAATACAAAAGGCAAGATTAGAATGATACCCCAAAAGATTTTTTTCATGTCGATGTAGTTTTTGGTTTTCGTTGTTTTTAGTCAACAATTGGAAGAGGTTTAATATTGACTTTATTACTTCCATCAGAATTCATAACCCATATTCCATCAGAGATATAGACTATTTTAGATCCATCAGGACTCCAATCAGGCATAACTGCGCCTGAAAATGTCAATTGTAATTGAGTCTTGGTTTCTAAATCAAAGATCCAAATATTTTGATTTTCACCGCGTAATCCAGTTGAGAAAGCTAGTTTGTTTTCTATAGGTGACATTTTTAAATGATTACTATCACCTTCTATCTCCAAAATCTGTTCTGTAACTCTTGTGGTTAAGTTATATACATAGAATCTGAAGCCAATAGTTTGACCATTTTCTCCATATGCTTTTCGAAATACAATTTCATTGCTATTGTTATACCAAGAAGCACTACTTCCACCATTTGAGATTAGGAAGAATGAATTTTCATCAATATTAAATATCCAAATCCCGCATTCGAATTCTAGATCGGAACAATTTGTCTGTTCAAACAAAATATAATTTCCATTTGGACTCCATTCGGGTTGGATATTTTCACCATCAAATGTTATTTGTTCTATTGAATTTGAATCAATAGAATTTCCATTAAAATCAGCAGTGTAAATTTTTGAATTAATCTCTAATAAGAGTTTTTCACCGTTGGGACTCCAATCTGCATATGTACTGTTATATACTTTTCTTCGGTTATTCCCATTTTTATTAATAATCCAAACACCAATCGAATCAATATCATCTACCCAACTATTTAAATCACTAGAAATTGATATAATACCATAGCTTAGGTAAATAATACTTTCACCGTCTGGACTCCAATTAGGGTATTCCGAGTCTATAAAGGCATTTCCAACAGGTTCCTTGCCATTTCCAGAATTGCTCAAATTGCAACTGGTTAAAAGAAAGATTATTAATAAATAGCAGAAATTAGAGTGCATAGTTAACATGAAAATAATGCTAGCCACACATCCTAAAGTTGAAACCTAAAAGAATTAAATAAAAATGGTAAAATATCACAACTTGTTTTTCATAAATTTATGTACAAATTCAGTCTATTAGTTGAATTGACGCACCTATTAAAAATTTTAATGTGCTTTGAAAAAAAAGAATAATCTAGAGATTAGCGGAGTATTTTTTTAGCCAATCTTTAATTACTCGAAAAGTAGAAAAATGGCCTTCTGAAACCTTATTAAACTTTGGGTTCAACATTTCATTTTAATTATTTGTCATCCTGATCCCGACGATTGTCGGGACGAAGGATCTTGCTGAATATCCGATAATGTCCTTCGCTTTCGCTCAGGAGGGCGGATTAGGTAGTGAAAACATTAGTATCCAGAAACCCCACTATCAGGGCTTCCGCTATCGTTTGCACCTATAAATATACCCAGTTCAGGATCGAAAATAATTCCCATTAACCTTCCTAGACTTGGTCTTCGAGTTGAGAATGAATGCCCCATTGCTTCAAGCGCTGAGCGTGTATCAGGAGATAGTTTATTCGGTTCATAATAAATCACATCTGGTAACCATTGATGATGAATTTTTACGGCTTCTATCGCATCGTCGATAGGCATCTCAAATTCAAGAACATTTAATATGGTCTGAAATGTTGTATTGATAATCGTTCGTCCTCCCGGAGTTCCTATTACCAAATAAGGCTTACCATCTTTAGCTACAATGGTTGGACTCATACTTGAAAGCATTCGTTTCTCTGGTGCAATCAAATTAGGATCTGATCCAATACGACCTTGCGAGTTTGTTAATCCTGGTTGGGGATTAAAATCACCCATTTCGTTATTCAAAATAAATCCTAATTCGGGCGAACCCATTCTTGAACCGTAACTCCACTCGAGAGTGTAAGTTAATGAAACCGCATTCCCGTCTTTATCCATTACCGATAAATGTGTTGTACTCTGGCCATCATATAGCTGACCAAATTTTGAGGAATCACTTACTGAAGCTCTTTCCCAATCAATGTGCTGAAATCTGTTTTGGGCATGTTCTTTTGATATGAGACGATCAACCGGCATATCCGGATTGAAATCAGGGTCGCCCAAATGTTCAGCGCGATCTGCATAGGCACGACGCATACTTTCAGCAAGTATATGAACGTATTCCGTTGAATTAAATTCAATTTCTTCCCAATCCACTTGCTCCATCATATTCATCATCTGGATGATGCTGACGCCACCTGAGGAGGGTGGACCCATCGAAATAATTTCAAACTCTTTGTAGGTCCCGGTTACCGGCAACCTCTCAACTGCTTCATACTTTGCAAGATCTTCCTCGGTAATTATACCTCCGTTTTCCGCCATATAATTGGCAAGTTGTTCGGCTACATCGCCTGAATAAAAACCGTCTCTTCCATGATCTCGAATCAATGATAGTGTTCGAGCTAACTCTGGTTGTTTCCAGATTTCATCCATTTTAAGTGGTACACCGGTTCCATTCGTGTAGAAGTTTTTCATGAAATCGTCAGGAGAATTGGATTCAAACCGTTTTGCATGTTGAGCCAAAGTAAAGCTAAGTGGCACTCCATTTTCAGCTAAATCAATAGCAGGTTGAACTAAATCTGACCAAGGCATACTCCCATATTTTTCATGAGCCATCCAAAGTCCTGCTACCGTTCCGGGCACACCAACACTAAGCAGTCCATTATTATTACTTCTGAAAATATATTCGCCGTTCTCATCTAAATACATAGTAGGAGTTGCTGCCAGTGGTGCTTTTTCCCTGAAATCAATAGTTGTAGCAACGCCGTCATTATCCATATAAACCAAAAAACCACCACCGCCTATATTACCAGCCTGAGGGAAAACCACGGCTAGAGCAAAGGCCGTTGCTATGCTGGCATCAATCGCATTACCTCCTTGTTCTAAAATCTGTGCACCAACGTCTGAAGCAATATGATGCTCGGAAACCACCATCCCATTTTGATGATAGATTTGGGCAACGCCCGATGTAACAGATAGTAGTACTGAGAATGAGAGGACGAATAGCTTGAATTTTATCATATGGCTTGATTTGTTCGAGGAACATGATAAGAAATCAAGTCATGGAATAGAAAAGGCCCGAAGTGATCAAACCCCGGGCCCTTGAATTACTTTATACTTTGATTATAGGTCATGGTACAAAGTGAACGGAAGGTAATTGTTGCAGTTCTTTGTCGGTAAAGAGGCGGGATTTAATTATAAACCGCACACCCAATGGTGATTCCAGGGAAAATCCTGCTCCTCGACCTTTAGTTACATCAACGGTAAGTTGAGTATGTTTCCAATATTCGAATTGATCTCTGGACATGTGAAAATCACAATCTTCGATGGTACCTAAATACACATCGTTATTATCCAGTAAAAGTTCCCCTTTCTCAAAACACATTGGGCTGGATCCATCACAACAACCGCCGCTCTGATGAAACATAAGAGGGCCATGTTGTTCTTGCAACTGATTAATAATTTCAGTTGCCTCGCGTGTAACAGATACTCGCTTAATCATTCTTTCGATTAAAAGAAACCAAGTGCATTCTTATCATAAGAAATAAGCATGTTTTTAGTTTGTCGATAGTGATTCAGCATCATTTTATGCGTTTCACGACCGATTCCTGATTTTTTATATCCTCCAAAAGGAGCATGAGCAGGGTAGAGGTGATAACAATTCACCCAAACTCTACCGGCTTTAATTTCCCGTGATATTCCATATGCTTGATGTGCATCTCTAGTCCAAACTCCGGCACCTAAACCATATAGCGTGTCATTAGCGATTCTGATAGCATCAGCTTCGTCTTTAAAAGGTGTTACGCACACTACAGGTCCAAAAATTTCTTCCTGGAATACACGCATTTTGTTGTTTCCTTTAAGGATTGTTGGCTGGATGTAATACCCACCTTCAAGTCCTTCATTATAAGCGGCACCACCACCAGCCAGTACTTCACAGCCTTCTTCTTTACCAATTTCGATATAGTTTAGGATTTTCTCGTACTGATCGTTTGAAGCCTGAGCACCCATCATGGTATTCGGATCAAGCGGATGTCCTAGCTTTATGGCATTAGTTCTTTCAACAACACGCTCGATAAATGCATCGAAAATATCTTCCTGAACCAGCATTCTAGACGGGCAAGTACAAACCTCTCCTTGATTTAATGCAAACATCACAGCGCCTTCCAGACACTTATCGAAGAATTCATCGTCGGCATCCATTACATTTGAGAAAAAGATATTTGGTGATTTACCACCTAACTCTAAAGTAACCGGTGTAATGTTTTTTGCTGCATATTGCATAATGAGTTGACCGGTGGTAGTCTCGCCGGTAAAGGCAACTTTTTCTACTCTTGGGCTTGATGCAAGTGGTTTCCCGGCTTCCACACCAAATCCATTAACTACATTTAATACACCTGCAGGAAGTATATCCTCAATTAGTTCAACCAGACATAGAATACCAACGGGTGTTTGTTCAGCTGGTTTTAGAACAACACAGTTACCTGCGGCAAGGGCAGGTGCTACTTTCCAGGCTGCCATTAGAATCGGGAAATTCCAGGGAATAATTTGTGCAACCACACCTAGAGGTTCTAACACGTTCATTGAAACAGTGCTAGAGTCGAGTTCTGAAACTGTTCCTTCCTCGGCTCGGATAACTCCGGCAAAATAACGAAAATGGTCAATAGCCAATGGAAGATCGGCAGCCATAGTTTCTCTCACTGCTTTGCCATTATCCCATGTTTCTACTTTGGCAAGGGCTTCCAGATTTTGCTCCATTACGTCGGCAATCTTCAGTAAGATATTACTTCTTTCAGTGGCAGATGACTTGTTCCAGGTTTTTGCCGCATCCCATGCTGCATCGATGGCTAGTTCAACATCTTCTTCTGTAGATCTTGGAATTCGTGTAAAGTTATTTCCATCAACAGGAGAGGAGTTTTCAAAATACTGACCTTTGATTGGCTCTATCCATTTACCCCCGATAAAGTTCTCATATTGAGCTTTGAAAGGTGGTCGTTCAATTTGGTTGTCGATTAGGGTTTGTAAATCGCTCATGGTAATTCATTTTGGTTAGTGTTATGATCGCTTTCTTGTAGAGAAGTATTGTACCCAAACAGCGTAAAAGCGCTTTCATGAAAAACTTAGGCGAAATTATGTGACCAATTCTGCCAAAGTTGTGCACATATCTTGCAAACCATATAAAATGTGCGATAGAATTGTGCACACATTTGGAGTTCTGTATAAAATTCTGCTCTTTTGTTGTGGTACAATAATAATAGGGGTCGCACTACATGGAATTACCCAAGCATTTTTTTGAAGGACGGAGATTGGAAACTCTGGTCGAAAACCAAACAAGCTATTCTGTGAATAATGCAGAGATGCATATTTTTGAGACACATCAGGAGGCGGAGAAAGTATTACTTCAATTTCACGAGCCGGTTTTGGCAAGTATGATTGAAGGAAAGAAGGTGATGCATCTTCATGGACACCAGGCATTCAGCTTTTTACCTGGTGAGTCACTTATTCTTCCACCAGATGAAATCATGTGTATTGATTTCCCTGAAGCACGAATGGATAACCCCACTCGATGTTCGGCAATGTCTATCAATGAAGAGAAGATTGCAGAGGTAGTGGATATTATGAACGACAAGAATCCACGAGTTGACGAAGGGGAGTGGAAATATGCCGATTACAATTTTCATTTCACGAACGATGCAGCCATCAATCAGATTATTCAACGCTTGTTCTTTTTGTTTAGTGAAGATCATCCATCGAAGGATGTATTTGTTGATTTCATGTTGAAGGAACTCATCATCCGAATCCTTCGCGCGAATTATAAAGAAATATATACCGAGCAATCGCTTCAGTTAAGTGGTAATAATCGAATTGCTTACGTTATTGATTTTATAAGGAAGAATCTTGATAAGCCGCCCACAATTACAGAGCTCAGTAGAAAAGCATACATGAGTGAATCACATTTCCATCGGGTCTTTAAAAACGAGGTGGGAATTTCACCGATTGATTTCATCAATAATGAGAGGATAAAATTAGCAACCCGTCTGTTGGCCAATCCAAAGATGAAGATTAAGGAAGTGTATATGCGATGTGGGTTTGACAGTCGCTCTTACTTTAATCGAATGTTCAGGAAGAAGCAGCAACTTTCTCCAACAGAATATCAAAACCAGTTTGCGCAAGAAGTCGCGTAGTACATCCACTAACACAAAAGCCCAACTCAATGAGTTGGGCTTTTTCTTTATATAATTGTGATGTTCTTACTTAATCAAAGTCATTTGCTTGGTAGTAATTTCGCTACCAACCGTTAATTGGTATAAATAAATACCACTGGAAAGTGAGGAAGCATCGAATGTAATGGTATGTGAACCCTGCATTCTGAATTCATTAACAAGTTCTGCCACTTTTCTGCCCAGAATATCAAATACAACCAGTTCAACATGGGCATCCGAAGGTATGTTGAATCTGATATTTGTTGAAGGATTAAACGGATTTGGATAATTCTGATGTACCTTAAATGCAGCAGGAACTTCTATTTCAAGCTCATTAGGGGTAACTATGGTAAAGGTTGTGTCCCCAAAGACTAGCCCTTCTTTGTAGACGCCAACCAATTGCCAACGTTCGTCATGATCGGGCAAATAATGATCTCTATATAACCATACCCCAAAATTGGCCACCCATACTTCTTGAAACGTCCGTTCTCCGCAACACTTAAAATTAGCGGTTGTGTCTTGTGTACTGTAAAAATCAATACTTCGATCTTCATACACCTCCTGACTATTAAAAAATGGATTGGCCACTCCGATTCCCCTCAATTGGTAAACCGCATAGTTAGTCTCGCTGAGTTGAGGGCCTACCCAGAAATCTTCTTTTTGAACTGCCCCACCTTTAAACTTGAGTGCGTCCACGCCAATAAAATCATCCGAGTAAATATCTCCGTTTGGTTCTAGACGGTAGTACACTGTGTCTGTGGTTCCATTGTTGTTCTTTTCGGCAATCACCCACTGGTTTTCGTGGCTATCGGTGCTGTCTGCAATGGCCCGGTATCTTACTTGTTTAATAACTACTGCCGTAGAAACCTGTGTAACGTCATACACCCACACATCGCCGTTGCTGTAGGGGAAAAAATTGGTGCGTACTGTATCAACTAAAATTTCTGAAAATGTGGTATCCCCGAATGCAACGCCGTTCTTATATGCTCCCTTCATACTCAGGCTGTTACCTCCTTCGGCAGAAAACTGCTCCGTATTGCCAAACCCTTCTAACCAAATTTGCCCACTTGTACCAAATCCAAAGGCTTCAGTGGTATCATTGCTTATCGATAATCCAATATTGCGTTCTTCACGGTTTTCTCCTTCAAAGAAATATGTACTCCGTTCCAATAATGTCAACATTGCGTATTCATCATCAGAAATCTTACCACCTACCCAAAAATCCATTTCTTGGGTTACGCTTTGTTTAAGAACCTTTAACTCCTCGGTTTCAAAATTTGTGAAAATATTACCCAAGGTATCTTTTCGATAACTAATAAACCGTAGGCTATTGTTATTATCAATGCTAACAAATGCATACTTATTTCCTAAACTATCGGAGCTATCCGCATATACGGTGTATTTTACCTCATTTACAATGCTCTGTTTTACCTCACTAAACTCTGAATACACCCAAAAATCTCCTTCTGAGTAAGGGAAAAAATTAATGATTGTACTATCCTGGGCATTAATAAAACCAATACCTAAAAAGAAGTTTAAGGAGAATATGAGAAACAGTAATTTTTGACCCCACAGCATAATACACCCAGTATTTAAACTTAACATGAATGTTAACAATTACTATGAAGAAAAGATGAATTGCAAACTAACGAGCAAAAAAAAGCCCAACTCAATGAGTCGGGCTTTTAAATTTCGTCAAGATTTATTTCCCTCCATCGGGATCGATATTTGATACGTCATTTAGGCTGGTTTCGCCGTTTGCAAGTTTCTCAAGACGGCCAACCGCATCCCATAAAGTCATTGCTTCTTTAAGTGTGGTATCGAAGTAATCGTTTACAACCGGGTAGAAGTATTTCATTCCCCAAACCTGTCGTGCAATCTCAGCTTTCATGCGACCTTCAGCCATCCACTGTACTTCTTCAAAATATCCTGGAGGTACAAACAAAGAATCATTTCTGTATTCCGGAGTGGTAACATCATCGGTTATTACCAGACCTTCAGTAATCATTGTTGATTTAAATTCATTTATATCTTCCTCAGTCCAGGTGAAGTCACTTCTGAATTTTTCAAAATCGTCTTCCCATTCAGCTCGGAACTCATCACCGTTTTCATCTAAATAATCACGAACAAAGTCGAAGGATACTCTTTTTCTAATAGCGAAATTAATAAGATAACCTGACCTGGAAGTATCCTGCTGTATAATATAATCCGGCACAATTCCGCCACCGCCATATACAATGCGACCAGCATCTGTTTTGTATTGGAGGGAATCGGGTATCTCATCCACAAACTCAACGGCATCGTTCATAGCGTTATCGTTACGCTGATAAATCTCGTACGCATATTCTTCACCACCACCTTCAGTAAATGGTTTTTGAATTACTCGACCAGATGGTGTCATGTAACGAGATATCGTGACACGTACCATACTTTTATCTATTAATTCATATTGTTGCTGAACCAACCCTTTACCAAAAGTTCTGCGTCCAACAATTAATGCACGATCATGATCTTGCAAAGCTCCTGAAACGATTTCACTTGCCGAGGCAGCACCTTCATCTACTAAGACGATCACAGGTTTATCCTCAAAAATTCCATCTTTGCGTGAAAAATATTCTTGTGTAAAACGATTATGCCGACTCTTTGTGGCCACCAATTCTGTTCCTCTTGGGAAAAACTCTTCGGCAATTGCTACAGCCTGACCTAAATATCCACCTGGATTACCTCGTAAATCAAGGACTAACCGTTCCATACCTTGAGGGCGAAGCTCATCCATTGCTTGCATGAATTCATCATGCGTAGTTGCAGCAAACCGATTAATTTTGATATACCCGGTTTGATCGTCCAGCATATAAGAAGAATCTACGGTATAAAGTGGGATATCGTCGCGGGTAATTGTGAAATAAAGTGGATTTGATACCCCGGGACGGATAATGGTCACATCGACCTTAGTTCCTTTTTCACCTCGAAGTCTACTAACAACATCTTCATTTGTATATCCAACTGAAGAAGAATCTCCAATTTCTATGATACGATCACCGGATTGAATACCTAGCTGATCACTTGGTCCACCTGCAATAGCTGTTATCACTGTAATTGTATCTTCAATAATGTTGAATTGAACACCAATTCCTTGAAATTTACCCGCGAAATTTTCCTGATCAACTTCGCTATCTCTAGCTTGAATAAATACAGAATGTGGGTCTAAGGTCGAAAACAAACCACGTATCGCGAATTCGGTTAATCGATTCATGTCTTCATCGGGGCTATTATTCGCTACATAGAGGTAGGCAGACTCAAAGTTTTCATAGGAATCACGAATAGAAGTAATCTCAATTCCCGGGAAGGTAGTATCGATTGGTGTTCCTTCGATTTGGAGTGTTGAATCGGTTAAAGCATTAATCATGTATTCGATGCTTTTTTTATACATCTCCTCAACATCTGGTGTACCGAAGTAATTCTGAACTATACTTCGTTGTGCCTGAACATATTTGGTCAGGTTGGTAGTGTCATCATTTTTTTGGTTGATGACATTATCCACACCTGTAAAATTAAGGGTAAATAGTACAATGGAAATGATTACACTCGGAATCAAGAATCTCTGAATAGTCATTTGCAAACGATTAATTGCTGTCATAAATATTACTTAAATACGAAGTAGATAGTTCTCTGGTTTCCATTGTAATAAATCTAACCCATCAAACCAACGTTAAAGGATGTAATGACTCAAATCTTTGTCTTTTACCAATCCTTCCAGTTGTTTTTCTACATAAGCTTTATCAATGGTAATTGAACCGCTGCTGATGTCGTCAGGTACAGCAAACAGTAACTCATCGAACAACGACGACATAATAGTATGTAGTCTGCGTGCTCCAATATTTTCTACCTGAGCATTAACTTCAGCAGCAATTCTAGCTAATTCATCAACGGCATCTTCTGTAAAGCTAATTTCTATTCCTTCCGCTTCAAGCATAGCTATGTATTGTTTTGTCAATGCATTCTTCGGCTGAGATAGAATCTGTATGAAATCAGATTCGGTTAACGAATTTAGTTCTACTCTAATTGGAAATCGACCTTGTAGTTCCGGAATTAAGTCGGATGGCTTAGAAACATGAAAAGCACCAGATCCGATAAAAAGAATATGATCTGTTTTCACGATTCCATGTTTTGTATTCACCGTACTTCCTTCAACGATTGGAAGGAGGTCGCGTTGAACACCTTGTCGACTCACATCGGGGCCACTTTTACCAGCTCCAGTTGATGGTTCAGCAATCTTGTCAATTTCATCAATAAATACGATTCCTTGCTTCTGTACACGCTCCAGCGCTTCTTGTACTGCAGACTCATGATCGATCAATTTTTCAGATTCTTCATCTAAAAGAATATCTCTAGCTTCTGCAACGGTTACTTTTCGTTTCGATTTCTTGTTTCGGCCACCCAATCCACCTAACATTTCCTGTAGGTTTACCCCCATTTCTTCCATTCCTCCAGGGCCGAAAACTTGCATCATTGGCGCTTTAGAGGATTTTACTTCTATTTCAATTTTGCGATCCTCAAGTTCACCAGCTTTTAGTTTTTCTCTGAAACGTTCTCTTGTACGCTCATTGAGTTCTTCATCGGTTGCATTTTGAACATTAAATCCAACTGCATCTTTTGTTGGATTTACATTCGATTTTCTAAGTGGTGGTATCAGTATATCAAGGATACGTTCTTCAACTGCTTCTGCAGCTTTCTCTTTTACGCGATCCTGCATCTCATCTTTCACCATGTTTACCGCATAGTCAGCTAAATCTCTAACCATCGATTCAACATCACGACCTACATATCCAACTTCTGTAAACTTGGACGCTTCAACTTTAACAAAAGGAGCACCAGCCAATTTAGATAGCCGACGTGCGATTTCAGTTTTACCAACACCCGTTGGTCCGATTAAAAGGATATTATTTGGTACGATTTCATCTCGGATTTCCTCATCCGCATTCATTCGTCGCCATCTATTACGTAACGCGATAGCCACTGATCTCTTTGCTTCTTTTTGCCCAATAATATATTTATCGAGCTCTCTTACAATCTGTTGTGGAGTTAAGTTATTCTCTGCAATCATGTTAATCTATTTGCAAAATGGTTCTGTTGTGATTGGAGTAAATATCAATATCTGCAGCAATTCTTAATGCTTCTGATACGATATCTTTTGCCTTCATTTCTGGAGAATGCTTTACCATGGCACGAGCTGCTGCTAAGGCATAGCTTCCGCCACTGCCTATAGTAACAATGTTATCATCTGGTTCAATTACATCGCCCTGACCTGAAATTACCAAAGCATAATCGTTGTCCATTACGATTAACAATGCTTGTAATTTTTGTAGGAATTTATCTTTTCTCCAATCTTTGGCAAGTTCTACAGCGGCTCGCTGCATGTTGCCGTTATATTCGTTTAGTTTTTCTTCGTAGCGCTCGAAAAGGGTAAAGGCATCAGCCGTTGAACCAGCAAACCCTGCCAGAACTTTACCGCCATGTAATTTTCGAACTTTCTTAACGGTACTTTTCATCACCGTTTTATCTAATGTTGCCTGGCCGTCGCTACCAATAGCAGCTTCCCCATTGTGAATAATGCCTACAACGGTGGTTGCATGTAAGTCAAATACACTCATAAATAATTTTTTTGGTTAATCAATATTTGGCAAGAACCAAGCCAAATAGACTATCTGGCTTGTTTTGGCTGGCGCTGATTTCCGCGATTACCTGAATTGGCAGAACGTCCTGACGATCCGTTACGATTATTTCCACCACCACGGTTATTACCACCACCGCGATTATTCGGCGACTTTTTGGTGATTTCTAAATTACTTCGATCATGTTGACCACTATTAATTTCTTCCAATTCCTGTCGGTTTAGCAGTTCATCAATCGATTCACCACGCATTACGGCATCGGTGATGTTAATATCTGATCCGGCCAGTGTAGCATGGAACTCATTTAAGGATGTATTCTCATCTCCAATGATGGAAATCTTCATTCCATATTTACTCATCCATTTCCAACGACGGCTAATTAACCCTTTTGTGAGATAAGATTTGAGATAAGGATTCACATAAAGGTCTAGTGCTCGATAGCTAGTACTATGTTTGAATTTACTGATCCAGCTTTCAATATCGGTAAGGATTGTATTCTGGCTAACCACACTACCGGATCCACCACACATTGGGCAAACTTTTGATACCGAATTCACCACACTAGGTCGAATTCTCTGTCTGGTGATCTGAACAAGGCCAAAATCACTCATGCCAATTATATTTGTTTTAGCTGGATCTTTTCGGAATTCCTTTTTCAACTCATCGTATATCTTCTTACGATTTTTATCATCTTTCAAATCGATGAAATCAACAACAATGATCCCACCGATATCACGCAGACGAAGTTGCTTTGCAATTTCTCGTGCCGCTTCAAGGTTCGTTTTTAACGAGTTGTCTTCTTGTTTTTCTTTTGCTGCATAAGGACCAGAGTTTACGTCTACCACATACATGGCCTCTGTCTGTTCGAAAATGAGGTATCCACCCATTTTTAAGCGAACACGAGGGGAGAAGATGGAGTTTACATCTTCCGATATCTTCATGAAATCGAAGATATGTTCCTTTTTCTTATATAACTCTACATTTGGCACCATATGTGGGGCGATCTGACTAACATATCCTTTTATTTGGCGATACATTTTTGGATCGTCGATAAGAACTCGGTCATAGTTCTTAGCGAAAAGATCACGGATTAAACTTTCGGTCATATCCAGATCTTTGTAAAGGAGCGAAGGTGGTTTTGCCGAATCAACACGATCTACTATCATTTCCCATTTGTGAAGAACAGTTCTTAAATCGTCTTCAATGGCTTGGGAATCTTGCTTCTGAGCAACAGTTCGAACTATTACTCCAAATCCATCTGGAAGCATTTTGTTAAGTATACTTTTTAAACGACGGCGTTCTTTGTAATTGCTAATTCTTTTTGAAACGGCAATGTAGTCGCCCATTGGGATCAATACCAGAAATCGACCAGCAATGGTAATATCTGTAGAAACGCGAGGTCCTTTTGAACCAATTGGTTCCTTCACAATTTGAACCAACATTTTCTGTCCGTTTTTTAGAATGTTACCAGCTAATTGTTGTTTCTGAACATTTGTAAGATTCTCTTTATTCTGAAGCGTGCTGTTCATATTGGCTGGAATGGCATTCTTGCCATTTAACATACGAATGTATTCGTCTAAGTGATCACCAGCATCTGAGAAGTGGAGGAAGGCATCCTTCGGTGTGCCCATATCTATGAAAGCGGCACGAATACCGCTCATCACTTTATGAACCCGGGCTACATATATATTCCCAACGGTGCGTTGATTTTCTTCTGATTCTATGAATAATTGCGCTAACTCTCCTTTTTCGATTAGCGCGATTCGGTTCTGATTGCCCGAAGAGTGAATTATAATTTGATTTTTCATCTAGGTAAACTTTATCAAGGCACTCATCTCCGGTCACAACTTGCCATCTGCGTAATTTTGTAATGGTTCTAGTCACCTTCCAGGCTGAAAATTGAGCAATTGAAGGAATTTGAAGAGTGTGGCCGTTATTTTTGGCGCCTTTTAATTCTTTTGAAATTGATTGGGATTCCTCAATGGAATCGATTGATAGCTTTTGCTTCAAAACAATGAGTAGTAAAGTACAAAAGCCAAAGAAATTGGTGCAGAAACGATCGATTTCATTAATTAGGTGATCGTCTGCTGATTTTAATTGATATGTAAATTGTGCGTACTGCAACTGTAAATATGTAGTATAAAAACTTTTGTAGATATTTTATCTGACTGTGCAATATAGCGTGAGATTTTGACTAATGTAAACGCTTTCTTGTAAACAGTTTTATCAGTTATCAGTTATCAGGATTTCAGTTTACAGTTAGCGGTAAACAGGGAGTATGAATTTGATACCATACTATAGTTGAATAATTTCCAACTGACCACTGACCACTGACCACTGACCACTGACCACTGACCACTGACCACAGACCACTGATCACTGTCAACTGTCTTCTACACGAGTGATCTTCGCACCAACTGGATTAAGTTTATTCTCTAGTGATTCATACCCTCGATCTAGGTGATAAACTCTAAGAACTTCGGTTGTATTTTCTGATACCATCGCAGCCAATACAAGACTCACACTAGCACGTAGATCGGTACTCATAACAGAAGCACCAGTTAAAGTAGTTTTCCCTTTGATAGTGACTGTATTCTGATCCACATGCATATCAGCACCTAAACGAACAAGTTCCGGTACATAACTGAATCGATCAAAATAAACGGTATCAGTTACGGTAGATTTACCATTTGCCTGAGTGAGCATCGTAGCCCATTGCGCCTGTAGATCGGTTGGGAAGCCAGGGTAAATAGCCGTCTCGATTGAAATAGGTTTAAGACTATCAGTAGCTTTAATATGAATCTCTGTTCCGTCTATATCTACTGAAGTACCAGTTTGGCGAAGAAGATCCGGAAAATTCCCGAGTTGATCAGGATTGCACCCTGTTAGCGTTATTTCCGAACCTGGGTGCATTGCTCCGGCAATCATATAGGTTCCTAATTCTATGCGATCTGGATCATTATGGATTTCAATTCCTTTAAGGGAATCAACTTTTCTAATAGTTAATGTACTAGTGCCAATTCCAGAAATATTTGCTCCCATACCCACTAAAAAATTACACAGCTGAACCACATCAGGTTCTTTAGCAGCATTATTTATAGTGAATTCTTCAGATCTTAAAACGGCAGCAAGTAAAAGATTTACGGTAGCGCCAACACTACTAGGACTTAAAGTATACTTAGCTTTTGGGAGTGTTTTATCCGCCTTTGCGATTACATACCCTTTATCTAAAGAGATTTCGATGCCCATGGCTTCCATCCCTTTAAGGTGAAGATCAACCGGGCGAGGTCCCCAGGCGCATCCTCCGGGTAGTGATACTTTTGCGTATCCATGTTTTCCAACCAAGGCGCCAAGCATATAAAACGATGCCCGCATTTTTCGAACTAAGTCATAGGGTGCTTCTAAATACGAAACAAGGGTCGGGTCGATTTGAACCGAATTAGAAGCATCGTTAAAGTCCACTTTTGCACCAACTACCCGCAGTACATTATTAAAAGTATAAATATCCTGTAATCGAGGAATATTGTTAATAGTTACTGGTGAATCTGCAAGCAAAGCTCCGGCTATAACGGGCAGTGCAGCGTTTTTTGATCCGCTGATATTTAGAGTTCCTGTTAATGGTCCTCCACCTTCAATAACAAATTTATCCAAGTGCTTCTATCTCTAAAATTGGTGTTTTCTTTTCTACGGACTGACCGACTTCCGCCTCTATTTTTTTGATGACTCCATCGATTGGTGATTTCAATTCATTTTCCATTTTCATGGCTTCTAATATTGCCACCGGTTGACCTTTAGTAACTTCATCGCCTTCACTCACCATAATATCCAGAATTTTACCAGGCATTGGCGAATCCAGTTTGCCTTCACCGTCACCAGAACCTGATTTGAATCCCAGTTTATCTAAAAGAAGTTGTTGTTCATCCTTTACAGATGCCTTATACCATGAGCCATCAATAGAAAATTCTACATTCGAATCTTCCACTTTAACATTATCAATTCGATATAATTTTGTTCCCTTGCGAAGTAAATATCTTCCATTTTCTTTGGTGAATTCAAATTCGCCGGATCTATCGTCTATTTGGAAGGTTGAGGTTGTACTGTCTACGTCAATTTCAAGGGATTTTTCGTCGAATTCTACTTTAAATTTCATGTTAGTTCTCTTATTTGTTTTAACCCCGTTTTTGTTGCCCGAAAAGTAAAATCCTGAAGATTATCGGCATCATAAAAAGAAGTTCCATCAAGTGGTGTTTTGTCAAAATTAACTACTTCCACTAAACGATAATTTATCAGGTTTATGAGATCATCTCTTAATGCGCCAGCTGGTAAGCGAGTTTCGTCAAGTAGCACATCGTAAGGTTCAGGAAAAATTAATCTTGCAAGGATTTTTTTCTCAGACGGGAATAGTTTTCTCATGGGTTGAAGATAGAATCAGTTTCTACCTTATACAACCTTATTGAATCAATAAATCGCCGTAGGAAATCAACCGCTGATTTCCATCAAAAAGGAGTAATCTGTGAATACCTCTGGCTTGCTCAGCTGAGTTACCAAATTGGCGAGTATTTATAAAAAAAGTAACTAATTCGAAGTCGCTAGTGATATCTTGTATTTGAAGTGGGAACCAGGCATTTGATTCGTTTAAATAACCCAACTCTACAATGGTACTAACCGGCGCTCCATTTAATTCAACTTCCAGGTTTATATTGGCCCCATACTGAACCGGATTAGGAAAAACGGGGCGTACATTTGCCAAGCCGATATAAAGAGGAGAAATTCTCCAATCATCGCTATCTGTTCTAACAATATCCCCCTGAAAATTTGTCTCAGTATAACTTGAAGGCTCACCATAAGCCTGGCTCTCAAACTGTTGTTGGGCGTCGTCGTTGGTACAACTTAATGTCAAAAAGAAAGATGCGAAGAATAGTAAGTGCAGGTTTTTTTTCATGGAGATATCAAACAGGTATTTTCAAGATCATCTCGTATCTTTAGCTAAAATACGAAACTATTCATTCTAATAACGCAATGGTTCATATAATCGGCATTCCAAATTGCAATAAAATTCGAGATACTAAAAAATGGCTAGAGTCTAAGGGTATCGGCTACGAGTTGATAAATGTTAAGAAGGAACCACTTACCCGAGATGAACTTAAAGATCTGGAATTTAAGGTTGGACTCGATGTTCTTGTGAATTCTAGAGGAACAACCTACAGAAATTTGAAGATTAAGGATCTTGATTTATCCGATGAACAACTTTTTGATGTACTTCTGGAAAATCAGTCGATGATTAAACGGCCTGTTATAGCTTATAAAAACTCAGTATTGGTTGGGTACGATGAAGAGGCTTTCGAGACTTTTTTCAAGGAAAATGAATTAATAGAAGATTAGTGCTTCAAAAAAAAATTAGTGTTCTCATCTTATTAATTGTACTGCCTTTATTTACCGATCAACTGGCTGCACAGGATCAGGTAGGTCCACCTACCATCGAAGAAATCTTTGAGTTCAAGGAAGTATTCACTTACGAGGTGAAATATGGTTTTCTTCGGTTAGGTGAGGTAGAAGTTACAATGTTGCCTGATACCTTATTTCGAGGTGAAATGCACAAACACTTGGTAACTAAGATCGTATCTAATCCTAAAATTCCATTTATCGGAACTGAAATTGACCATTTCCATAGTCTTTTTACTGTAAATGAAGATGGTTTACCGGTAACCTCTTACTATTGGAAAGACAATATTGATGAAAATATCTACAAAGATATTGAGTATGATTTTGATCGAGACAGTAACTATGTAACCTACAAAGAAGAAGATTTATCAAGAGATACGTTAGAATTAGAGGAACCGGCTACTGCAGGGCATGTTATATTTTTATTCTCAAGACTTTTTGCAGGAACCGACGTTGAAAATTCACTGATAGTTTATGTAACAAAAAGAAAGGGGTACATCCATTTCCAGAATAACACTGAATTGGAAAGAAGAAATTACAAACCCTGGGATGGTCCAATTAATGCATATTTAACTACAGGTTACACAGAAAATATTGATGGCCCCTTTGGATTTTCAGGTAGATTTCGAGCCTGGTTTTTAGATGATGAGCTTAGAGTTCCCTTAGAAGCAAGGGTAAAAGTGTTGTTTGGTAATGCATTGGTACGGTTAATTGACTATAAGAAAGAACCACTATGAGTACTGTTCTATTTAAGCAACTTGATCACGCGAAAGGTCTGCCATTACCTAGCTATGAAACAGCTTCAGCTGCCGGGATGGATATACGTGCGGCATTGAATGAATCCATAGTATTAATGCCGGGAGAAAGAATGTTAATTCCTACCGGACTTCAAATGGCGCTACCTCATGGATACGAAGCACAAATTCGCCCTCGAAGTGGTTTAGCAATTCGAAATGGAATTACCATGTTGAATAGTCCTGGAACAATAGATGCAGATTACCGAGGAGAAGTGAAAGTGATCGCAATCAATCATGGTCGGGAGAAATTTACTATAAATCATGGAGATAGAATTGCTCAAATGGTAATCGCACCGGTAGTTCAGCTTGCCATAAAAGCAGTAGAAGAACTCGATGAAACTGATCGGGGAGAAGGAGGGTTTGGGAGTACAGGAATCAATTAAAAATTCTACAATTAAGAATTGCGAAGAATTGATTTCACGTAACTTAGTCATCCTGAACTTGATTCAGGATCTGTAACTTTCCAAGATTCATTTGGCAAATTCACTTTCACCATACATCAACCTTTTAAAGAATAACCACAATTATCGGCGATTGTGGGCTGCACAGGCAATTTCTAATTTTGGGGATTGGTTTGGATTGTTGGCACTATATGCCTTAATCGCCAAATATTCCGATTCGGAATTTTTACTTGGGTTGATCATTGTGGTGAAGATGTTGAGTCTGGCTCTATTTTCCCCTTTAGCTGGTTATATCACAGATCGATTCAATCGTCGCAAATTAATGATTCTCTGTGATGGCCTACGTGCACTGGCTGTTCTCGGGATCTTGCTCGTCCAATCAGAATCCATATTATGGATCGCTTATGTTCTCACATCCATCCAAATGATGGTATCCGCTGTATTTGAACCTGCGAAGACGGCCTCTATTCCAAATGTGACTTCGAAAGAGGAATTGGTAAATGCCAATATCATCTCAACAGCTACATGGAGCATAATTTTTACCTCAGGGATGGCAATTGGAGGTTTTGCAACTGAATTACTTGGTATACAAACGGTCTTAATTCTCGATGCATGTACTTATCTGCTATCCGGTTGGTTTATCTACAAAGCGGTGATTCCTCAAACTGAAATGTCGAAAGAGGAAAAGGAGAAAACGAAGAATCCACTTCACGGTATTGTGGATGGAGCAAAATATCTAATAGGTAACCCACACATACTTCGACCAAGTATTGCGAAGGGTACCTCAAGTGCTTTTTTGGGTGGATTGGTGTACATGCTCATCATTATTAGTGAAGAGATTTTGATGATGGGAAGTATTGGGCTCGGGCTACTTTACGCAGCACGTGGGATGGGAACCGGAATTGGTCCAATTCTAGGCCGCCGTTTATTTAGCGACGAAAAAGACTGGGTGATGGTAATGGGCGGCGCTATATTTTCTGCAGGATTGATGTATATGATTGTTGGTTTTACAAATGCAATCTGGGTGATGATTGTCTTTGTTTTATTGGCACATACGGCATCCGGCGCAAATTGGGTGAAAAGTACAGTACTACTTCAAAAACGAACGATTGATACCTTTAGAGGTCGAGTTTTTTCAACTGAATGGTTGCTGTTCACCATCATGAATTCCATTTCTGTAATGATTGCTTCACTAGTTCTGGAATACCAGCTCATCGAAGTTAAAAACCTGATGATGATTTATGGTGCTTTAATGGGACTTGCAGGAATTACCTGGAGTCTTACAATTACACAGAAGGAGCGGGTGTATCAAAGGAATATCAGACTAGCCGGTAATTAGAAGTAGGCAGTTAAGCCAAACACTACATTGCTTAAACCGAGACGTAATGTGTGATTTTTAGAATCCTGAAAGAAAACTCGTTCAGTATTATTTGTGTTATCAGTAACATTATCAATTTCATAAGAAGAATAGTTGTACTCTAATTCAAGTGAAGAAAATGCAGTTAGTGAAATGTTTTTCGCGATAAAATAATCAAAGCCAAATCCTATTGATCCACCTAAGACTGGTGAAAATACTTTTTCCTCATTAAAGAATTCATCAGATATATTTTGAGCTGAGATTTGACGAATTCTACTATCGTTAGAATGTCGGATATTCATGCCAACAATTAAGCTTTTTGTTAAATAAGGGTGGATGTCACTATTTGTATTTTTATAAATCTGATTTCCAATGTTCAATCGAAAGCGTGTGTCAAAAGCGTCATTCTCTTCATATCGAATATCTGTTTCCTCTTCTTGAATTATAAGATCACGTTCATTTTGATTATAAATTGTTGAAAATGAAAGCCGAAATAACCTAGCTTTCGTATTTGATTTAAAGGTTAAGAAACTAATTTGTGACCCATCAAAATTAGTGAGGTTAAAATTATTACCTATCCCAAATTGAACAGCTTTAAATCCTTCCTGAAATCCATCCCGGGCTACCATTTTCTCCTGGGCTAGAGCTGATTGAGTAAATAAAAGGATGAATAGGACTGAGAGAGAAAAAAGTGACTTCATGATTATTCTAATTAAAAAAATAACAGCTACTTGATAGTACAAATAGCTGTTGATAAAATGAAATCACATTAAGATGTTAAACAAAATTTTTATGTCCTTAACTGAATCCAGATCCCTGCCTACACAGGGATGACCAACTGAATCAAGTGAAGGATCTAAACCCTTAACTTGATTGAATTATTAATCCAAATCTTCAGGAATATCGAAATTCACGTTAGTTCGGTAGTCGCCCAGTAAATGTTCGGCGAAGTAATACCACATCATACGTTCAAAATAGGCTCGGGAATATCCACGGAAACCATGTCGCTGACTTGGTAACATCATCAAATCAAAACGCTTGCCCTCTTTTATGAGTTCTTCGGCTAATCTAAGTGTATTTGCAGGATGAACGTTGTTATCAATGCTTCCATGAACAAGTAATAATTTCCCTTGAAGATTGGCAGCAAGGGAAGTATTCGTTTCTATAGGGCCATCGAAAGTAACTTCCTCTCTGGTCACTTCCACACTATCCTCATTCATTTCAGTAATGGTTTTAACCGTTTCTTCTACACCATTATGTGTTTCACTCCACCATCTGTTATATACATTATTATCATGGTTTCCTGCTGATGAAACTGCCACATCGTAAAAGTCAGGGTGGGTAAGAAGGGCAGCGGTGCTCATAAATCCACCCCCGGAATGACCGTAGATTCCAATGTTTTCGCCATCAATGTAGTCGTGGCGACCAATTAATTGTTCAATACCATATCGGTTGTCAGCTAAAGGATAATCTCTTAAATCACCATATCCATAGGTGTGGTAATAGCGATCCCTGAGTGGACTACCACCTCGATTACCAAATGCTACCACAACGAAGCCAACCTGAGCTAGTGTTTGATGTCTGGATGCACCAAATCGAATAGGATATGGCTCCACTTGTGGCCCGGGGTATACATAAGAGATAATTGGATATTGTTTCGTAGAATCAAAATCGAAGGGTTTCCACATCACGCCATAAATATCTGTAACCCCATCGGCTGCTTTAACCGAAAATTTCTCCGGAAACATCCAACCTTGTTCAGTAGCTCGGTCAATATTTACTTCCTGGAGTTCAATAATAATTTTGCCTGTTCCATCACGAACAACGGCTTTGGTTGGCATATCTACCCGAGACATATTGTCTACGAAAATATTTCCTTCTGGTGAAGCGAAAATCCGATGATTCGCATGTTCAGGAGTAAGGTGAGTCATTCGGCTACCATCGAATCGAACTGAATATAAATGCTCGTAATACGGAGTATGACCCGCTTCTCGTCCATAACCCTGGAAGTAAATCGTTTGTGCAGCGGTATCAATCTTTACCGTATTACCTGCAACGAAATTTCCATCTGTAATTTGATTTATCAGGTTTCCTTCAGAATCATACCGATAGAATTGCCCCCAGCCATCGCGCTCACTCCACCAAATGAATTGCTCACCATTGTTGATGACATCAGCATCCTGAAAACGCCAGTTCCAATAAGGTTCAGATCGCTCAGAAATGATGACTTCCACTTCGCCGGTTTCGGTATTTCCCTTTAGAAACTCAAATTCGCTGGCCGCTCGATTCAGCCGTTCTATGTAAATGACATCAGAATTACGACCATTTAAGTTGCCAGTCGCAACATCACTGAAATCGACCGCAAGATTCTGATCTTCCCATTTATCCGTTTGCATAATCACACGCTCTTTAGTTGCAACATCGAACACTTCCACATAATCGATGCCAACTTCTTCTTCACCTGGCATTCCGTACTTGTACGTCTCTAAGGTAGGGCGTTTTCCAAGATTATTGATTACCCATAATTCTTGTGTTTTGCGGTGATCATCACGACGAACATAGAATTTCTTTTCATCATCAAACCACCAAACACGTGCTCTCATCTTTTCACCGGTTGTTGTATCGCCTTGTGCCCATTGATAGCTAAACCAGTGTTCGCCATCTGTTGTCAGCTGATGAATCGTCGTATCAGCTGTATCACTGCTCATCAAATACAGATTATGTTCCTGGGCATACACGATCCAGGTACTATCCGGTGAATAGGTTGCCCAGGGTTCTGGTTTATTTGGATCAAGACTATCACCTTTAACTAACTCATTAGATCGTATCGACCATTTGAACTCAATACTATCAACATGAAAAGTGAAGAGGTTTTTGTCTGTATTCCAATCAAAATCTTTCAAATCCAGGTCACTAGCATTAAAAGGTCGTTTGAATTCCTCACTCAATAATCCCGCTAATTCTTGTCGATCAAATAACTCTCGCTGATTTCGACTTGCAATATCCACATAAAACCAATTTAGGCCACGTGCATCTTCCCATTCATACCAGAAATCATCAGAATCATCAATCCATTGCGGCATAACATCGGTTGATCCTATAAGCTTTTCCATTTTTTGAGTGGTGAAGCGTTCAGCTAATTCAAAGTTTGCGCTTTGGGCAATTAGTGAAATCGGGCTTAACATTAAGCTGACCAAGCAGATAAAGAAAGAGCGTTTAACTACGATAAATTGCATACGTCGATTTTTTGATTTTCAAGATGCTGAGGTTACAAAAATCAATTGTAAGGAATTGCAATAATTAAGACACCAAGTTCGATTTTTTATTCTAAATATTGGGTTTTTCGTATATTCATCGTCAATTTTAAACTCAAGTCCGGAACCATTGAAAATCTGGAAATACATCGTTGCAGGCTGGCTTACTTTAGTTATTATCGGTGGCTTCTTAATCCAGATTCCAAATATTCCAATATTGGAACAAACCTCGAGGAACCTCTTTTTTCATGTTCCTATGTGGATGGCGATGTACGCCATGTTTTTAACAAGCTGTATTTACAGTATTCGCTATTTGAATTCCCCTGAAATGAAATTTGACATCAAGGCAGAAGCAGCGGCTAGAGTTGGTATGATGTTTGGGCTTTGTGGTTTATTAACAGGATCGCTTTGGGCAAGATTTACCTGGGGAACCTGGTGGACTTTTGCAGAACCTAAAATGAACCTGGCAGCCCTAGCGATGATGATTTATGTGGCCTATTTGGTATTACGTTCTGCTTTTGACGACGAAGATAAACGAGCAAAAATTGCTGCGGTATATAATATTTTTGCTGTAACTACGATTCCATTTTTATTATATGTAGTGCCCAGACAGTTAACTAGTTTACATCCAGGCGCGGACGGAAATCCTGCATTTTCAGAAATTACTGCAGCCGAATTACGCTATATTTTATATCCGGCGATGATCGGATTTATTGCATTGTCATTTTGGATTTATGACATCATGCACAGATTTAAAACTGTGCATTACACATTAGATATTGAACAGGAATCTTAATTCATGCAAAACGATTCAACAGTTGTAGATACACTTACACAAGCCTATTCCGATGTTTGGCTGGGCAATGAGTCTGTTGAACCAGCAAATGCATTTATTGCTTTTATGTATTCAAACGATTTGATTTACGTGGTGTTGGGAGTTACCCTCATCATTTGGTCTGTACTATTATTTTTCATGGTTCGAGTGGATCGCAAAGTAGCATCCCTTGAAGAACAAATTAATTCAGAAGAGAAATGAAGCCTAAATTAATACTTGGAATCGTTGCCATTGTGGCATTTACATCCCTGTTGATGATCAACTTTGGAAATAGCATCAGCACTTATACCGATTTCGCGAAAGCTGCCGAAATGAACTCTGCCCATGTTCCAGGTACCTGGGATAGTACACAGGATTATGGTTTTTCCAGAGAAACCATGCAATTTACTTTTTACATGACAGATGACTCCGGCGTTTCGAAAAAAGTGATCTATCCACGACCAAAACCAAATAACTTTGAAGAAGCCGATCGTTTGGTTGTTATAGGTGAAATGCGAAACGATGTATTTTACGCCAACGAAATGTTAATGAAGTGCCCATCAAAGTATAACGATGCTGACCCGGGTGAATTTGTAAAAGCTTCTGAGAGCTAATCTATGGTAGAATTTGGACCCATTTTTGGGATATTAGGAAAGCTGTCTATCACGCTTTCCTTTTTATTTTGTGCAATTTCAATGATTTACTACTTCAGAGCTGCAAATCGTGATGATGAGCAATTTCTGAAATTTGGTAACTGGATGTTCATGTTGAAGGGATTCTTCATGTTGGTAGGATCAGGAATGTTGATCTATCTGATCATGTCTCATCAATTCCAATACTATTATGTATTCAATTACACAAGTTTAGATCTTCAGCCGAAATATCTTTTTTCTGCTTTCTATGGTGGCCAAGAAGGAAGCTTCATGCTTTGGATTCTTTTCTCCTGGATCAGTGGAGTCGGTCTCATGAAATGGACTCGTGCTCCGTATCGGGCTCCTGTTATGTTTTTCATGGCTCTTACCCAGTTTTTTCTGATATCGATGATTCTTGGATGGAGATTCGGTGATACCTATTTAGGCGCATCGCCATTTAGAACGCTTGCCGAAGAGATGCCGGATGCACCATTCATTCAGGCTAATCCGGACTTTATACCCGCCGATGGTTCCGGACTAAATGATTTATTGAAAAGCCCATGGATGATGATTCATCCGCCACTTCTTTTTGTAGGTTTTGCTATGATGACCATTCCATACTGTTTTGCAATGGCTGCATTATGGAAACGCAAATACAACGAATGGGTTAGCCCGGCGCTCCCATGGACTTTGGGTTCAAATCTAGCTTTGTTAACGGCGATCTTTCTCGGTGGTTATTGGGCCTATGTAACACTTTCTTTTGGTGGTTTTTGGGCATGGGACCCTGTAGAAAATGCCTCATTGGTTCCATGGTTAATTGGCACAGCCGGAATCCATACGATGATTATTCAGCGTAAAAGTTCTATTGCACAAAAGTCATCATTATTGTTTGCAATTCTGGCTTACATGCTCATTGTTTATGAGACATTCCTAACGAGATCTGGAGTACTTGCAGATTCATCGGTACATAGTTTTGTAGATCTAGGATTATATAACCAGCTACTTCTCTTTATGTTGGTAATCTCCATTCTTGGTTTGGGGTTGTTTTTCTGGAGATATAAAGAGTTGCCCTCGCCGCAGAAAGAGTCAAAAATTCTAAGTCGTGAATTCATGACATTTTCTGGTGCTGTCCTTCTTTTAGTTCTCGGGATTGTTATTATTCTTGGAACAAGCTCACCAATTATTGGATTACTATTCAATGAGAATCCAACCCCTCCTGAAATCAGTTTTTACAATGATTGGAGTATGCCCATAGCCATTTTGATGGCTCTGTTAACTGTAGTAGGACAATATCTATTCTGGAAAAAATACAGTCTCGAGTCATTAGCAAATGCGTTACTCTATCCAACACTATTCACATCGGTTGTAACCCTACTTTCGATTATAGTATTTGGAGTTCGTAATCCATATTACATGCTCTATTTCTTTGCAGGATTTTTTGCAATTATCGGAAATGGGTGGGTAATGGTTCGCTTAGCTAAGATGAAGCCAAAACTTATAGGCGGAGCGCTTACTCATGTTGGATTTGGAGTTCTACTTGTAGGGGTTTTAGCCTCGTCGGTTTATAATCGAGCACTTCTTGATGATAACACTCAGAACTATAATGCGGCCGTTCTTGCTGGTGAAGTTGTTGATGAACGAGGATTCCAGGTCACTCAAACGGTTGAAATGTTGGAGCTCGAACTGAACGAACCAAAAGTGATTAATAATCAATATTTGGTGACGTATGAAGGATACGAGCTAGATGATCAAAATCGCCCTGGCCAGCAGACGTATCGATTTAAGTTTGAACCACTGGAAGGTGGTGGGCCATTCTATCTCTATCCAGAGGTTTATCCGATGTTGGCGACAGCATCTCCCGGAAACGTAAACTGGTCTGTTGATCCGGATGTACGCACCGGTTGGGCAAGTGACATCTATTTATATGTAGCGGGTAGCTCATATATCGAACGAAGAAATAATCAAATTGAAGAGACTTCTGCTGTACGCCCGGTTGCTGATTCTGGTGAAGAAGCGCTCGCAGATTCAAGTCAAAGTATTGAATTTAAGAGGGGGGAGTCTATCGAAGTAGGTGGCTTTAGTTTCAGGTTTAATAATTTTATTCAGGCTGATACAACTAATTTACCACCGAACACTTCTATCGGAATAAGAGCACAAATTGAAGTTTTCCATCAGGCTTCCGGACAGGAATATCTAATCGAACCACTTTTTGCGGTATTTACAGAAGAAGGGCAGAGTTTTGTGATGTCACCGCCTGTTAATCTTCCAACTCACGATTTGAGTTTTCAGTTTTCGAAGGTAAATCCACAAACTGATTCCATCGAGCTGACAATAACAGGACTAGATGAAACGTATGATGAAGAGTGGGTGCTGATTGTCGCTGAAAAGAAGCCACTTATCTCTGTGGTTTGGGCGGGTACCTTTTTATTAATGGGTGGATTCAGCATTTCAATTTTACGACATTGGGGTCGTGAAAAGAAAAAGAACTCAGATACCGATTACGAAGAAGACGATGAAATTTGATCTAAAGCAAACGTAATGAAAAATTTAAATTTCAGAATTTTGAATTATGTGTGCTTTGGAGTGTTGATTCTTTCATCAATCTCAGTTTCAGCTCAGGAACTTACGTACGATTACATAGAAAAATCCCCAAGAGGAGCTTTCTTGCGCTCTTTAGTTATGCCAGGTTGGGGGCACCATTACATCGACAAAACGGATTGGAAACGTGGACAATATCACATGGCGGCAGATGCTATGATGATTTTAAGTTACGCCGGGATTCGAGTTCGTAACAATCAATTAGAGAATGAACTTGAAACATTTGCTTTAGCAAATGCGGGTATCGATTTATCAAATAGAAATCGAGATACTTTTTTGGCAATTGCCAATTTTGATAATCTTGAAGCCTATAATGATTTTCAGCTCCGTTCAAGAAATTGGGATGATTTGATTACAGATTCAGCGGAAAACCGATGGAATTGGGTTAATGATAATGATCGTTTTCAGTACCAGGATATCAGAGAGCGTATTGATAAAAATAGCAATCAATTGCCGGCCTTAATTACTTTATTGGTTGCCAATCGAGTTATTAGCGGGCTCAGTGCTTTTGCAAAAGCACGAAATATGAATCGAAATCTTCCTGAAGCAAGATTTTCTTATCTAAATGAATTTGGTGAACCTGGAATTACGGCATCTTTAAGATTTGGATTTTGATTCTTGTCTGTAATGAAGAGATATCTCATAGAGATAGAATTTAAAGGCACCAATTTCTCAGGCTGGCAAATTCAACCAAATGCAATAACTATCGAAGGTGTAATTGAAGATGCTTTCAGTAGAATTCTTCAAACCCGGGTTGACATCATTGGTCAGGGGAGAACAGACGCTGGAGTGCATGCCTCTGGACAAACTGCACACCTGGATTTACCTGATGATATCGATGTATATAAGCTAATTCGCGGTGTTAATGGATTAGTGGGCGAGACTGTTCACATCAAACACATAGAATCCGTTGGGGAAGACTTTCATGCTAGGTTTGATGCATTAACCAGAAAGTATAGATACACTGTTCTTGATTACCCAAGTCCGTTATTGATAGAACAAGGATGGTATTCGGGAAATATCTTGAAATTGTCTGAGTTGAATGCCTGTGCAGAAATGCTAATTGGAGAACATGACTTCGACGGCTTCTCGAAATTCAATGAAGAAAATTTCACAACCATTTGTTATGTATTTAACGCCAAATGGATAAATCGACCCAACTGTGTGTATTTTGAAATAGAAGCCAATCGTTTTTTAAGGAACATGGTAAGACGTCTGGTAGGTACAATGATGGAAGTCTCAAGAGGAAAGATTTCAAAAGATGATTTTAAAATGATTTTGAATAACGAACTGGAAGCACCAGCTACCTACACCGCACCAGCAAAAGGGTTAAATCTTATCGAAGTTTTCTACAAAAAGTAGGAAAATTATATTGACTAGAGAGTATCAATGTCTTTATATTTGGCGCTCCTTCAAATGAAGGATATTGAACCTTCATTGGTAGCTCAGTGGCAGAGCAATGAGGGCAGTTATCCCGACAGTAGTCGGGAAGTTGGTTCGCCAACGAATTTGTTGAAAAGCCATAAATATCTTCCTCGGTAGCTCAGTGGCAGAGCAATGAGGGCAGTTATCCCGACAGTAGTCGGGACGTTGGTTCGCCAACGAATTTATTGAAAAGCCATAAACACCTTCCTCGGTAGCTCAGTGGCAGAGCAATGAGGGCAGTTATCCCGACAGTAGTCGGGACGTTGGTTCGCCAACGAATTTATTGAAAAGCCATAAACACCTTCCTCGGTAGCTCAGTGGCAGAGCAATGAGGGCAGTTATCCCGACAGTAGTCGGGACGTTGGTTCGCCAACGAATTTATTGAAAAGCCATAAACACCTTCCTCGGTAGCTCAGTGGCAGAGCAATCGGCTGTTAACCGATCGGTCGTTGGTTCGAATCCAACCCGGGGAGCCAAATTTCTATAAGGACTGATTAGCAATGCTGGTTAGTCCTTTTTTTGTGCTATGAACTACTATCTCTATATACTTCAATCAGAAATCACTGATACCTACTATGTAGGAAGTTCTGAAGATCCTGATAGTAGGTTACTCTATCATAATGCAGAATCTAAAGGTTATACTAAAAGAAATCGGCCCTGGAGAGTAATTTATACATCTAGATTTGAAACTAGAGTTGAAGCTGCAAAAGCTGAGAGGAAAGTAAAGAGCTGGAAGAGTAAGAAGATGATAAAACTATTGATTGACGGAGAAATCAACATACATGACTATTTATAGCTGAAGTAATCGGCTGTTACCCCGACCGCTGTCGGGGCGTGGTCGATCCAACCCGGGGAGCCAAATTTCTATAAGGACTGATTAGTAATGCTGGTTAGTCCTTTTTTTGTGCTATGAAATACTATCTCTATATACTTCAATCACAAGTTAAAGAAACGTTATATGTGGGTAGTTCAGATGAACCGAAACGAAGAGTTAAGTATCACAACGGGGAAAGTAAAGGGTATACAAGGAGATTTCGACCTTGGAATCTGGTATATGAATATGGTTTTGATACGAAGCAAGAAGCGTTGAAAGCAGAACGTAAAGTAAAGAGCTGGAAGAGTAACAAGATGATAAAACTATTGATTGACGGAGAAATCAACATACATGACTATTTATAGATGAGTAAACGGCTGTTACCCCGACCGCTGTCGGGGCGTGGTCAATCCAACCCGGGGAGCCATAAAACATCATTTTATTGATTTGGGTCTTTTTTTATTGCTAATCCCTGAAAGAGCAACCAGAAACAAAATCCAACCTCTGCGAAGATAGCTACTATCCAGGTAATCATTTCTGAATAGCTGGCGAGTTCTGGAATTACAAAATTGATAAAGCTATCACTTACATATACTAAACCGGCAAATCCTACCGCCCAGCTAAAGAAATGAGGGATGAATTCAGCCTTGAAGAAAAGTCGACCTAGAATCATACAGCTGATTCCAAAAAATACACCACTTATTAAATATCCGGTAGAATGTGCATCAAGGAAGAATTGCATAAATCCTGCCCGTTGTGGGTCTGAAAATTGATCAATCAAAAACGGCGTGTTTTTGACTTTTAAAACAGCCATATGATTTGATAAATTTATCCCAAGAATGAAGGCTTGAGCTAATCTCATAACAGCTGCAAATACGGATAATTTCTGATCTACCGATTGTAGGATTTGATAAAATACAATGGCGATGAAGATATCAGCAGTTACCATGATTAGATCACTCACAAAAGCCAGACGAAAAATGAACTCAAACTCTTGAACACTTTGAATTAATAATTCAGCCGAATCTTTGTTGATAAGTGTTGAACGGACAAAGCCTTCACTAAATATTCCGCAAATAATAATAATCAGGTACATAAATCCTGCTATTCTAAGTTGTGTTGATGTAGACGGCTCTTTACTCATCACTTTATCCTAGTACATTAATTACAACATTTCCTCTCTTATGACCTTTCTCAACATATCTGTGAGCTTCAGGTATTTGAGGTAACTGGTAAAATCGATCGATAACAGGGGAGAGGACCTTGTTTTCCATCAATCTTGTTAAAGCCGAGAATTCTTTAGCTTTTGTTTCTTTATCTCTTAATCCGGTAGCGGAGAAGATGGCTTTTTTAGATGAGAATAGTGGTGCCAGGGTCATGTCCATCAAGTTTCTGATAGTCAAAACAGGAGTTAAGAATACTCCATGTTCTTTAAGCACTTCTTTGCATTGTTTAAAACTTGTTTTACCTACGGTATCGAAAATCACATCATATTTCTCTGTCCCATTTGTGAATTCTTGTTTTGTGTAATCGATCACATGATCTGCTCCCAAAGACTGAACTAGTGATACATTTTTTGTACTGCAAACTCCTGTCACTTCAGCACCAAAATGTTTTGCCAACTGAACAGCAGCCGTGCCAATTGAACCAGAAGCTCCATTGATCAAAATCTTTTGATCCGGTTGTAGATCAATACTTTCCTTTAAGAAAGCATAGGCTGTAGATGCGCCATCGATGATGGCCGTTGCCTGAGCGTGTGTATAATTTTCAGGCTTTAATGTGAAGACTTCATTTTCAGGCAAGGTTAGGAATTCTGCATAGCCACCACCGTGAAGATCCGTCGATCCGAAAACTAAATCACCTACGTGGTACTTGGTTACTTCCAAACCCGTGGCCACAATCTCGCCAGAGAAATCAGTGCCCGAAATCTTCATTTTTGGTTTAATAAGTCCAAGAAATAATCTTCCGAATAAAGGATATCCGGTTCTGATAGCTGTGTGAGCGTTTGTTACCGAAGTTGCATGAACCTGTATTAAAACCTCGTCCAATTTTGGGGTAGGTTTATCTACTTGTTGGAATTTTAACACATCAGCTGATCCATAAGCAGTTGATACAATTGCATTCATTTTTTGAGTAGTCATAATTCAGGGATTTTATGTTTCGATGTTATCTGAAACAAAGCTACTCACCCCGATTTCGATTAACGTTCGGGTTTCGAAATGCGAACTTATTTAGGAAGTACTGATTTCAAATACGCTTTTGGAGTCATTCCTTCAGATCGTTTGAAGAATGTGTTAAAAGCCGTTTTTGAATTAAATCCACTTTCATAGGCTAATGCTAAAATGGTGAAATTTTGCTTTTCTGGATTTTGAAGTAGTTTTTTAAAGTATTGAATTCGATATGTGTTGATGAACTCGGAGAAGTTTTGATCAAATCCAGCATTGAGTACCTGCGACAACTGATTCGCTGGTATTCCAATCATTTGTGCCAAATCGGAGAGTGAAAGATGTGGATTTAAGAAAGGTTCACTTTCCGAGAGGATCGTTTTAAGCTCAGTTCTATATCGCTCGAGATGCTCCTGACTGATCAAAGACTTTTTGTATTGTTGATCAATTTCGGGGATTGGTTTTTTCGAGACTAAGAGTGAATCAAAGAGTTCTTTGAATTCAGCTAACTCGTGGAGGGGTTGAATAATCGGATCAATCTTCAGGTAAACAAGCATGGGTAATCGATATTCAAAAGCCTGTTTTATGTAAATCATTGCCTTTTCATAATTATTGAGGGCACATTCGATTATGATGAGAAGATAAATAGCTTTTTCCATCGACTCACTTTGAAGCGCATCTTCAAGAATTTTCTTCTCTTTATTGGCCAATTCAGTTTTTCCCTGAAATGCATGAACTAACGCGATACCCCCTTGCTTGACTAACGGTGTTTTTTCCGACGAAAGACTTTCAAAAAAGGATAACGCTTCATTATGTTTTCCACTGAGTAGCAACGCCTGCCCAAGTTCAGAAAATGAAACCGTTGTATCTGGGTTAAGTTCAAGGCTTTTTCGATAGTACTTTATCGCATCTTCATATCGACGTTGAACATAATACACGAACCCTTTTAGGTGATGTGTGATTTCAGAAAGGGGGTCCATTTTAAGGGCAATGTCGATGTAGTGATTTGCAGCTTTGAAATTTCTCTCTGTCACAATCACTGAAGCCATGGTTTGAAAGTAATCAACTATTGGTCGTTCATTATGTACTTTACTGAGGTGCTCATAAGTTTTGTCTAAATCCCATTCCTGAAGAAAGCTAATCCATGATTGCTGAAGATTGCATTCAGGTAGCGAAGGGTCAAGTTCAATGGCTTTTTCCAGATACGAAAAACCAATAGGGAACGCTTTTTCAGCCGGCATATACCCTAGACTTCCAAGCATGGTATAGCCCATATGCATCCCCAAATGTCCGTACACATAATTTGGTGTATCTACGATTAACTCCTCCAGAAGTGAAATTCCGAGCCGGATTTCTTCATCAGACATTTTAAGAATGTGAAAGCGAGCTTTTAAATAGGTATGGTATCCATCTAGTGATACATCCTGATTCGGTACCAAAGTTCTATCAATATTTAAATGACCCAGGTGTTCTCGCAATCTTTCAGCAATGGTAAGGCTGATCTCATCCTGTACGGCAAAAATGTCGTTCAACGAGCGATCAAAATTCTCTGACCAGAATACATAATCATCAGAAACATCGATTAACTGAACAGTAATTCTGATCGTTGTTCCGGCCAAACGAATGCTTCCATGAACGATGGTGGAAACATCAAGCTGCGACCCAATATCTCTTGTCGATTCTTGTCTGCCTTTAAAATGAAACGAAGAAATACGAGAGGTTACCTTGAGTTCCCTGATTTTGGTGAGCGCATTAATAATATCTTCAGTCATTCCATCACAGAAATATTCCTGATCCTCTGACCGACTTAAATTCTCGAATGGAAGAACAGCAACCGATTTTTGCGAACTCTGATTATTATCGGACGTAGATGCCTCAATCTGTGTTGTTAACCAGGGCTTATCTAGGGCAAATACACGAATTGGCTCTGATACATTTTTGAAAGTAAACTCTCCTACAATTCTGGTAAGTAAGTCCTTTTGATTTTGTATTTCAACATGAACTCTTTCTGAAATCAATACAGCACCAGAGGTACTTATTGATTCGATTCGAGCAGCAACATTAACTCCATGCCCATATATTTCAGTCCCGTCGTAAAATACATCTCCAATATGTAATCCCATCCTAACGGGGATTTTAATTGGTCCGGTTATTAAATGCTTTTGCAGTGAAACAGCACATTCAACAGCTTCAACCGCGCTATCGAACATACTCAGGGTGCCGTCTCCGAAGTACTGGATTAACCTACCATTGAATCTTAAGTGCTCATCCTCGAATATTGCACGATGCTTTTTCCTTATAGCAGCTGCTTTTTCTTCACTTTCCTGCATTACAGCGGTGTATCCCACAATATCGGTAAATAAAATCGCAGCCAGCTTTCGCACTTAATGAAAATGGTTTGTTGAAAGAGAATAATATTTTCTACATAGTAATGTGTATATGTATTTCGAAAGGTACTTTCTTATTATCAACGTATGTCTTATCAGGTAATCATCGACTTTCTAAATCAGTATATCACACTCACGAAAGAGGAAGAAGAGTTGACACGAATCCATAGCGACGTGAGAAGTTTCCCAAAAGGAACTATGTTGTTGAAGCAGGGAGAAATTGCAAATGAGTGCTACATGGTATTAAAAGGCTGTATTCGAGCGTATCTTGTAACTCAATCCGGAGAAGAGCAAACCACTGAGTTTTTTACTGAAAGTCATCCTTTCACTCCAGCCAGTTATGTTACTCGAAAACCATCTGAGGTATCTGTTATATGCGAAGAAGACTGTGTTATTTCTTTGGGATCGATGGAAAAGACCCAGGAATTACTTTATTCCATGCCACGACTTGGTGAAATAGCTCACATGGTAGGCAGTGATCTGTTGGCCAAGCAACAGGTTCAATACATGGATTTCAAAAGTTTATCACCAGTTGAGAGATACCAAAAACTTCTTGAAAACCGCCCAGAATTAATTAATAGAGTCAAGCAATATCATCTGGCAAGTTATTTAGGCATCAAGCCCGAGACCTTATCTAGAATCCGTAAAAAATTATCTGTTCAGTCTGGCATTTCTTGATCGAGATCAATGAGATTGCTTTAACGGACTACTAGTTTTGATGAGTGTATAACAATCAAAACTTTTAAAGATGAGTGTATTTATAGTAAAAAGCAGTCCTGAGCAAAAGCAGCAGTTCCCTATGTTGATTCACATTGTAAGCATGATTCCGGGAGTAAAAAACTGGTATGTAGATTCAAAGGAAGACATAGATTTATTGAAAATTGAGGCGACCCAAGATATTGATCTAAGCAAGCTTCATTCACTGTTGAATTTGTATGAAATTAAAGTAGAGGTACAAGCATGATTGATTCTATTAACAAGAATATTTTGCTCTCTCAACTTTGGTTATTCATGGTATTAAACATGATTTTCAGGGATATCCACGAGATATTTTATCCACCAACAATCCAGGAACTCATGGGTGGCACATTTAACGGTCGGGAAATACCTGAAGCATTAATGCTCTTCGGTGGATTTATGATTTTACTGCCAATCAGTATGGTGCTGCTTTCACGAATCTTAAAAAGATCAATAAATCGCAGGGTTAATTTTGTGATTGCTCCTTTCTCTGTGATTGCTATTCTTGCAAATGGCATTAGAGATATGGATGATATTCTTTTTGTATTTGTGAAGTCAGTTACTCTGATTGTAATTTTTATAGTTGCTTACAAATGGAAGGTAGACGAATAATCTACGTTCCAAAAAGCAGGTTCAGAAACGTGTTCCTTGTCTCTTTACTCGAATCACGATAAGAATCAAAGCTAACGTGTTGATTGGTTTTGGTGGTATCAATAGAAATGCCCCAAAGTGGTGAGATGGTAGTTGGAAGCATGGAATAACGGGCATCCCCAATTACATCTGGATAATCCGGATGCAATACCAAATACCCATAAGAAAGGTCCGAAAAGCGCTGAATATCCTCGTATAGGACAGTGCCCTTATATCTATTAAATTCCTGTTTCCAATTTAGCAACGGTTTGCATTCTCCATTGTAGATTATAGGGCTTGAAAACCAGGCTCGAACTCCCTTACTACAGACCATATCATCCTCGATATACCGTACACTCCATAAAATCTGATTACCGATCGTTGGTTTTATAATGAGTTCTGGATTTGAAATATTACTGATTTCAAAACTCGATAGGGCGGTATCTAGAACACGGGATTTCTGAAATCCAGCAAAACTAAGATATAAAATCAGCCATCCAAGAGCCGCGAAGCTGAATTTTTTATTGTTCTTAAAAATGGCGATTGCCGTGAAAATCATGATACCAATAGTCAATAATGGATCAAAAACGGATACGATGTTCAAAGCAAAACGTTCATCTAGAATCGGCCAAAAAAGTAAGACTCCATAACTTGTGATGTAGTCCATTAAACCTGCTATTGCATACCCTGCCAGACATAAAAAATAGGTTGCCTTAAAACTGAGTTTCTTTCTTACAAAATACCACACTAGGGAGGCTATGATTAAAGCTCCGAATGGAATGAAAATGAAAGAGTGTGTGAATTGACGATGAAGTTCGAGTGTCAATAATGGGTCATTGGTAGATCCTAAAAAAACGTCTGCATCTGGTGCTAGCGCAGCCACAAATCCTACAAATGAAGCCGTTCTAAGGCTTTTTTTATCAGAAACGCAATGCGCACAGTTAGCACCAACTAAGCCATGAGTAACCGGATCCATATACTTTGCTTAAAGTTCAGGTAAAGATAGCTCTTATTTAATTCTTCGTCAGATTCTAGATTCAATCTTTGTTAAAGTGTTTGATGTTATTTATTTCATGATTTATGTTCACAACATGATTAGAGACGCCATCGATGTAAATGATTTTATTATCCTCACGGAAGTTGCCGATGCCGAAGAAACGATTGTTGATTCCTGCAAATTCGAGGAACCTGTGGTTGCAGTTGCATTCTATGGGTCTGGAAATGTGGATTTATCCATTAAGTATGGTGGTAAGGTTCAAAATCATAATAACACAAACGGTTTGGCCCTTTCTTTTTATGCAGATGAGAAGGTGGAGTTTGAACACACTGTAAGTCAGGACCATCCATTGCGTTGTCTTTTATTGGTTTCGGCCCTACAAAATCTGGAGAATCACCCTAATCAGGAGGGAGAGCTTTTTGAGGAAATGCTGAATCAATTAGTGAACCCTGAAGATCATTATGTGGAGGGCCCCCGATTTTATATGCCTTCGAATATGCAAATATTAGTTGATCAGTTTTTCTCGGTCCCATATTCGGGGAAGGCAAAAATGTTATTTTTCAAAAGTCATATTTCTGCGTTATTGTCACATTACTTTGGTCAGGTTTCAATTTCGCCAACTTCAAATATCCCTGAGGTGGAACGAAAGAAACTACAGCTAGCAAAATCCATTCTTTCAGATAATCTGGAAAGCCCACCATCTTTAGCAGAACTTGCCCATCAAATTGGACTTAATACATTCAAACTAAAGAAGAATTTCAAGGAAGTGTTTGGGGTTCCGGTATTTAAATATCTACAACAAATAAGGCTTGAGAAAGCTCATGAGCTTATCAAGAACAAAGAGCTTTCTATTCAGGAAGTAGCCTGGGATGTTGGTTATGACAGCATTAGCTCGTTTTCCAATGCCTTTGCTAAGAAATACGGGTACCGACCCAGTGAATTGATGAGATAATCCTTTTCGAACAAATCTTACTCCTTTTCGAACAAAGCAAAATCTGAACTAGTCGATAGTTTGATTCAGAAACTTACAACGGTGATTCCTTTCACCAAAAACTGAATCAATATGGCACTATCACTTACAAATATCTCAATTTTCATATCAATTATTTTAACCGGATTGTCTGCTGGTTTTTTCTATTCGTGGCAAGTATCCGTAATCCAGGGAACTCTAAAAGTCTCGGATGCGCACTATCTTTTTACGATGCAATCAATCAATAAAGAGATTCTAAACCCTGCATTCTTTCTGGTATTCTTCGGGAGTTTGATCGCCATGATCATTTCCAGCTTTATGACCTTCGGAAGCGGATCAACATTCTGGTTAGTACTCGCTGCACTAGCCGTTTATTTCTTAGGTACTTTTGTTGTAACAGCTGCTGGGAATGTACCACTTAATGATCAGCTCGAAGCTCTAAATCTTCGTCAATTATCAGCAGCGCAAATGGCTGAATTTCGAACTATGTACGAGTTGAAATGGAATAGGCTTCACTTCATCCGAACAGCATTTTCAGTGATTTCTTTCATCCTCATCCTCATGGCTGTACATCCATTTAAAGGATAAACCAACCTTTTTTAAACCAATAATTATCAATTCAAATAAACAGAACAATGGAAAAGAACTATCTAGTAATCGGTGGAACCGGTAAAACGGGACGAAGAGTCGTCGAAAAACTTCAAAACAAAGGAAAAAATGTGCGAATTGCTTCCAGATCATCGAATCCAAAATTCGACTGGGACGATTATGCCACTTTTGAACCTTCATTAAAAGGAGCTGATCATGTATACATCGTTTTCTACCCAGATCTGGCAATACCTGGTGCTTTTGAAGCCATAACAAAGTTAACGGAAACAGCTAAAATGGTAGGTGTAAAAAAACTGGTCTTACTTTCCGGAAAAGGAGAGGTAGAGGCTGAAAAATGTGAGCAGATGATAGCTAATTCAGGATTGGATTACACCCTGGTTCGTGCTTCCTGGTTTAATCAAAACTTCAGTGAGAGCTTTTTCCTTGAGCCGGTGATCCAGGGAGTTATAGCCTCACCAATGCCTGAAGCTATGATTCCATTTGTTGATGCAGATGACATTGCCGAAGTGGTAACTGAAGCATTAATTAGTGACGAGTTAAATGGTAAAACACTGGCTGTAACCGGTCCAGAACTCTATAAAATGGAAGATGTGGTGAAAATAATAGCCGAGGCTACAGGTCGAGATTTGCAGTACATCCCGGTGACCATCGAGCAATACACGGCTCAAATGCGATCGTCTGGTCTACCCGCAACCTATATCTGGTTGTTCGAATATTTATTTACCCACGTGCTAACGAATCCGGTAAATCAGGAAATAAGCAGTGACTTTGAGTTAATTCTTGGTAGAAAACCAAAGACTTTTAAACAATTTGCTAAAGAAGTCGCATCAACCGGTATCTGGTCGGCTACATCGGTTCAGGTATAAACAACATCTAAATAGGAGATAAAAAGATGGATTTGAAACGAGCTTTTCTAGCAACAGTAATAATCTGGATACTTGGAGTATCTGCGTATGTTGGGTCGTTCATGATATCGATTTTGGACGATGCAGATTTACAAGCAAACCTTGTACTTCTTGTAGCATTGATTCCCAGTGCTGTACTTGGAGCTAAATTTTACTACAAGAAAGCAACTTCGAGCAATAGTTGGACTCTCGGATTGGTAATGTTTGGATGTACCATACTTCTTGACGCTTCAATAACAGTTCCGGTTTTCATACTCCCAGAAGGCGGTAGTCATATTGATTTTTTCACAGACCCGGGCTTCTGGTTTATCGGAGCAGTATATGTAAGCGTAATTGGAATTTATGGTATAATTCATGAATGGAGTTACAGAAAAAAGATGAGTCTTTCATAGAAAGACACTCAAAAAAAGAAAGCCTGATTCATAGTATCGGGCTTTTTTATTGGGGCTATAAAAACCTCTTGAATTGTAATCGTTTAAGGAAATAGAAAAAATTTCAAATACTTAGTATGAATTCTGTAAGCAGTAATTAAAATTTCACTCCTAGGTAAATATTTGGCTCAAATAGAAAGTAATTTCTCCATTTTTCATCCAGTACTTTAAACTGGTCGGGAGTGTTTGTATCGAACATCCAAAATTGCGAGTGTATCTGTGGCTCGATAAAGAACCTTTTGTTCTTGCCAAGTGGAATGTGATACCCAAGATGAAACGAATTATACAACTTAAAGCCATTGCCTACATTTTTTCCGTCTAAATCCAGGTAGGTTTTAAATTGGGGAAGCACTTCTATGGTAGTAAATAAACCTTTCCATACTTTTCGCTGATAGGAAATTCCCAATCCGGTTTCTCTCACATGACCGGGATAAAATTCGCTTTCGGATTTTATTTTGTCCAAAAGTCCATCCCACCAAACAATGCCCATGGGTTGGAAAAGTCGCCAAGTGGCAAACTTCAAACCAATCGTGTTTTTACCATCTAAATCGCGTTTCAGATGAAATTCGATGTGCTGAGTATGCTTTCGACTGTCCCAGGAATCCTGAACAAGTTGAGGGACGATAATGAACGGCAAACTAATGCTGTAGGTATCATCAAATTGTTGTTCAGTGGTATTGCTTTCAAAACTCTGTGCATATCCATCAATGTTGATAAAAGCAAGTAAAGCAAGGTAGAAATATCTCATGACTTTGAAGTTAATTAGGTTAAAAACGATAGTTGAACTGTTGTGGTGAATAGGTATTGGTTGAACACCGTCAACGGCACAAAGAAATGGAGGAAAGGGTGGGGAATCGTCCAGTTATGAAATCTCGGACGAGTTGATGAGATTTTGGACGTAATGCATCAACGATATTTTGCCAGATTTGGGAGTTTTAGTTGCTGTGTCGGGTAAAGAATAGATGAAATCTAGGCTAAATTGTTGCTACAAATTATTTATCATCAACGGGTAAAAATGATGCACATAATGAGGGGATGAGTTTTAAATCGATTGCCATATTGCCGTTTCTAAATCTTAGCTCGGATAAAGAAAATGAATACTTTAGCGATGGGATTACCGAAGAACTAATCAACGCTTTAACTAAAATTGAAGGCTTAAAAGTTACGGCTCGTACATCATCGTTTGCTTTTAAAGGGCGCCCAATGGACATTCGGCACATTGGCAACGAGCTTGGTGTTTCCACATTGTTAGAGGGGAGTGTTCGCAAGTCGAAAAACAGAGTGCGCATAACCACTCAATTAGTTCGAACCGACGATGGTTTTCAAATTTGGTCGGCGAAGTTTGATCGGGAGTTGGTGGATATTTTCGAGTTACAGGATGAGATTAGTTTACTTATCGCTGAACAAATCCGCGAGAATTTCGGTCATTTTGAAATTGCTGATCACCTGGTTGATGTTGCCACCAAAGATCTTGATGCGTACGAATATTATTTAAAAGGACGTTTTCATCAGCTAAAGTGGGAGAAAGCTGGTTTTTTGGAGGCCATTAAAAACTATGAACAAGCCATCTTAAAAGACGAACAGTACGTTCAAGCATATTATGGGATTTTTCAATGTTACGGTATGATGGCTGCGTGGGAGCTTTATCCCAGAGAAGAAGGCAACCGGTTAGCCTTCGAAGCTTTCCAAAAAGGATCAGCAATAAATAACGAGCTCCCGGAGTATTACTTTTCTTTGAACTATCAGGCGCTTTGGAGCGATTGGGATTACCAATCAAGCTTTGATTTTCTTAAACAAGCATTGCAGCTATCACCCAATAATGCAGAATATCTGGAATCAGCCGCAGAGTTATATATGTCGCAAGGCGCGTTCGATGATGCAAAAAGATTGATCAAAAAAGCAATCGAATTGAATCCACTTTCGGCGAACCATCACTTTACGCTGGGAAATATTCATTATTTGGATGGAGATTTCGAACAAGCTGTACTCCATTTTGGACGATCGCTTGAAATTGATCCTGCGTGGGTGCTGTCACTAAACACAAAAGCCTTTTGCCTGATACAATTGAACCGGAAAGAGCAACTATTTACTTATCTGGAAGCTAATCCCCATATAAAAAGAGCAAAAGACTTTATTCAGTTATATCAAATCAGAAATGAAGGGAAATCCTTTACAAATGCTGATTTTTCGAATTCAGACACCGGGTATTTCTCATGGAATGTGTATATCCCAACGTTCTTAAATAAATTTGATGAAGCTGTGGAAATGCTCAAATATGGCGTGGAGAAACGGTTTGGTCAGCACATTAACTTTAAAAACGATCCTTTACTCGAACCTCTGCGCTCACATCAAGTTTTTAAAGAGCTGAAAAACCAATACACAGTATTTTTGCCTTCATACACGGAGCTTTTCGCAACGAAAAGTCGGGATGCAGAGGCTAAAATGTCGGATGATGAAGCTGCCAATTGGGTAAAAAAGATTTCAGCTATTATGGATGATCAAAAGCTGTATTTGGATCAAAATATTGACCTTAAAATGTTAGCAAGTGAAGTGGGTTTACATCCAAATACCCTTTCTTGGTTGTTGAACGACCGGATAGCAATGAATTTCAATGATTTCATAAACAGCTATCGTCTGCAATGTTTTCAGGAAAAGGCTCTGCAACAGGATGCTAAAAACTATACGCTTTTGGGATTGGCTTTCGAAAGTGGTTTTAACTCAAAATCAACTTTCAACGATTTCTTTAAGAAGAAAACCGGCCTTACTCCACGTGCCTGGTTGAAGCAACAGTAAAGCCGATTTGATAAACCCGGAAAAGTCATTCCTGCGCAGAAAGCATGCCGATGTTTTTAACGCAGGTTTGGTAGGAATCTAGAGCACGTTTATAACCCCTAGATTAGTAACTAACCATAGGTTCCCATCTTCAAAGAATTGTATATGACAAGTAATTTGATATTTCCCTTTAAATAGTCCGAAATCTCATATACAACGCCGAAATCATAACCTCGGACGATTAAGAAAACAGTAGTTCAGAACTTTGGTGCAGAAATTAACCCAATGCACAATGACACACGTACTACTGGCCGGTGCAACCGGATATTTAGGCAAACACATACTAAAAGAACTTGAGTGTTGGCGTATTCCTACAACCGCAATCGCTCGCAATCCCAACAAACTTCGGGCTTTTGCTTGGAATAAACTCAAAGTAGCTAAAGCGGAAGTTACGGATCCGGAATCCTTAGCAGGACTTTTTGAGGGAGTATCCACTGTAATATCAACCATTGGAATAACCCGCCAGCGTGATGGATTAACCTATATGGATGTGGATTATCAAGCCAATATGAATCTGTTAGCGGAAGCTTCTAGTGCAGGGGTAAAAAAATTCATTTATGTATCGGCTATTGGTGGAGAAAGCCATCGACATCTACAAATATTTAAAGCCAAAGAACGCTTTGTTGATGTACTCAAACAAAGTGGCATGGAATACACTATTGTTCGCCCAAACGGCTTTTTTTCTGATTTGAACGAGATTCTATTTATGGCAAAAAGAGGTCGGGTTTATATGTTCGGTGATGGTGAATATAAGCTAAATCCAATTCATGGCTCCGATCTTGCCGAGGTAATCGTACAAGCTATTGCCCAATCAGTTAAAGAAATAGAAGTAGGCGGACCTGATGTGTTAACTCAAAACGAAATCGCCGAAATGGCACTTTCGGCATGGAATCACGCACCAAGAATTACGCACTTACCGGATTGGATCCGAACCTTCGCATTAAAAGTTAGCCGCCGCGTACTTGATGAGAAAATCTTCGGACCCATTGAGTTTTTCCTCACCCTAATTGCAACCGACGCGGTAGCTCCCAGATACGGCAGCCGACGATTGCAAGAGTACTATAAACAGGAAGTTAAAAATCATCTAAACCACTAAAATCATGAATCATTATTTAAGATCTACTTTGCTTTCCTGTATTTTGCTTTTGCTAAGCATAGATGCGATGGCACAAAATATGAACAATGAGTTAGAGCTTGCACTTGGTAACGCCAACGGACTCATAAAAGACGAAGTATTTTCACCCTTAAACTACAAAAGCTCGGGCGGAACCCTAAGCTTACATTACTCAAGAAATACGAAACGTGATCATCTGTTTTTGCTTTCCGTCGATTTGCAAACCCTGGAGATGAGCACAAACGTAAGCGATCAATTTGGGTCTGATTTAGTTAAGCTGAATATGGAAGCCGCGTATTTGTTTCGTCTAAAGGCACATTCTGATAGGTATACCCGTTATTACCTGGGATTTGATATTCACTCAAACGGCAACCTAATTACGTATGAAGATGAATATACCCTCAGTAATTCGGGAACGTATGTTTCTCACCGTGGGATAGGCATACAAGCGCTTGCAACACATGATTTTAAAAAGAATGCGGTCGATTTAAGAGTCAAATTACCGGTGATCGGGAAAGTGTATCGTTCTCCCTACAATCAGTTCACCAAAACGATGAATGATGAACAACTTTTCGCATTCATTTATACGAACGGAGACTTTGGAGCTATTCATAATTATTTAAATCCGTCAGTGGCAGCGTCTATTTCTCGCCCCCTTATCGGAAAGCTACACCTTCGCTTGGGTTACGAGATCGAATATTTAAAAAGTACGGTGTATCAACCCATTACCAACTTTCAAGGCCGTTTTTTAATCGCAACATCATTCAAATTTTAACATTATGAAATTACTTAATTTAATTCTGCTACTTTTAGGAATATTCACTTTTTCGTCCGGTTGCGAAAAAACAATTTTGGGTTCAGACGAAGTCAATAATCCGGAACACATATTTGAATTGGTTTGGACTGATTTTGATAAGCATTACGCACTATTCGAGGTTAAAAATATTGACTGGGATTCGCTGTACACCGTATATCGCCCAATGGTAACTTCTAATACAACCGACGACGAATTGTGGGAGATAATCACCGGAATGTTACAGCATTTGGATGATGAGCATGTGAAAATGAGAATCCCATCTGATGATCCTGATAACTACATAGAATTTGCATCCGGCGCCCACAAAAATATGCATGCACTAGACGAGTTCAGTATCGAATTGATCGCGAGTGATTATGTAGAAGCGCTCTACCAAAAAGCTGATTTTTATAGCTATGGCAAGCTATATGACTATAATATCGGATACATTCATTCAATCGCGATGCTTGGTGTCGATCCATCGGTGATTTATCAGTCGTTGCAAGAACTTGGTGATGTGGATGCCATCATTGTTGATGTTAGAAATAATATTGGAGGGCAGGATGAATACTCCGCCGGATTTGCGCAAGCTTTTTCAGATGGTGAACACTTCTTGTATACCGTACAAACCAGAAATGGCCCAAATTATTCCGATTTCGACGCCCCAATTAGAGTGTATTCCTATGCACCAAAACCTGAAAATTTTACAAAACCAGTCGTCTTATTAACCGATGCATTGACCATTAGTGCCGGTGAAATTTTCACACTTAATATGAAGTCTTTCGAGCAGGTAACACATATTGGGGATACCACCTCGGGAGCTCATTCCGATGTTGGACCGGCACGCTTCTTACCCAATGGCTGGACGTATGAATATTCGACTATGAAATATCTGATGCCCGACGGAAAAAGTCTGGAAGGATTAGGAATTGCCCCGGATATTTATGTCCAAAATAGCAGTATAGACATCGAAAACCGACAAGATAAAGTGCTGGAGTTTGCAATCGATTATCTCATAAGCCAAACAACAGAGTAAGCCATTGCATTATTTAAATAATAATTAATAATGAGGAATTAGACTTATGAAAATAGATTCTATTTTAAACTTGACGCTACTAATTTGCAGCACCTTGCTGGTGTTTCATTTTGGGATAGTATTCAAATTTATCCCATACGAGATCGTATGGGGTGGCCGACTTGAAAACGATCAGCAAATGTATGTATTCGAAGGAATATCCATAGTTCTAAATACTTTGTTGATCATCCTGTTACTTCTGAAATCGAATAAAATCAATGTTTCTGTACCAATAAAGATTATTCATGCAGGACTTTGGGCATTTGTAGGATTATTTGCTCTAAACACGGTGGGTAATTTACTTGCTGAAACTACCTTCGAAAAGTTTTTTGCAATACTTACCTTACTATTAACTGTGAACCTTTGGATCATTTTAAAAAAAGCATCATCCAGTAAATCAACCTCTGCTTGACCATTAATTGTTTTCGATTAACCCATGAACAAGTTCCCACTTTTCGACCGTGATTTAAGTTGGCTTTCTTTCAACTATCGAGTGTTATGCGAAGCTCAGTCAAATGAAGTTCCTTTATTAGAACGCCTCCGTTTTTTGGCGATCTATTCTTCCAATTTGGATGAGTTTTTCAGGGTTCGCGTAGCCAGTTTGCGACGATTGAGCCAGATCAAAAAGAAGAAAATCGAAGAGAAATTAGGTTTCAATCCAGAGGTTACACTTGGTGTAATTCATGAAAAAATAGAAAATCAGTTACATGAATATGGAGCCACTTTACGTGATGTATTGAAAGAACTGGAAAGTCATGAGGTATTTGTTCATATGAATTCTTCGAGATCAGAACATCTTGAAGAATTACGGCACTATTTTATGACCCACATTCTTGCATATTTGCAACCTCAAGAATTAATAGAGAAGCCATTCATAAAGAATAAAGCATTATATCTAGTCATTACATTAATGGGTAATGATGGATCAAAAAATCTTATTCTAAACATACCATCAAATAAACTCCCACGATTCTATTCGGTGATCGACGAATCAGGAACTCATTTTTATTTCTTAGATGACATCATTCGATGGAATCTGGATATCGTATTTCCGGGCAAGGAAATCCAGGAGTGTATCAGTATAAAGTTGAATAAAGACGCTGATCTTCAAATAGATGATGAGTTCAGTGGAAATCTGGTTGAGAAAATTGAAAAACAAGTCAAGAAACGTGATCTGGGTATTCCAACGCGAATGCTTGTTGATAGCTCAATTTCGGAAACCTTATTACACTCAGTCTATGAGTTTTGCGATGTGTCTGCGTCGGATATTTCAATGGGTGGCCGTTATCATAACCTCAATGATTTTTTCCAAATCTCAGCGAAGAAGGAGGGATTGGAATACGAGAAACTTGCACCCATAAGAAGTTTTGGAATTGAATCAGCAAAGACTGTTTTTGATGCTATCGAGGAACGAGATCAGATCCTGCATTTTCCCTATCAGTCCTATGAATACATTTTGCAGTTTTTTAATGAAGCTGCGATTCATCCTGAGGTTAAAGAGATTTATGTGACCTTTTATCGGATGGCAAAGGAAAGTCGAATCGGAGAGGCATTATTAAGTGCTGCAAGAAATGGGAAAAAGGTCCATGTATTTATGGAAGTGAAAGCTCGTTTTGATGAAGAGAATAATCTGAAATGGGCAGAACGATTTAAGAAAGCAGGAGTAGATCTTCGATATAGTATGCCCGGACTTAAAGTACATGCCAAAGTAGCCCTGGTTCGAAGAGAATCAGCGGATAAAGAAATCAATTATGGCTTCTTTGGTACAGGAAACCTGAATGAAAGTACGGCTAAAATTTACTGCGATCATGGATTGTTAAGTAGTCATCCGGAAATGACCAATGAGTTATATCAGGTGTTTCAGTATCTGATTGATCAAAAAGAACCGGAAGCATTTCAGCACTTAATTGTAAGTCAGTTTGGAGCCATTGACACCTTTAAAGAGCTGATCGATCGAGAGATTAAAGCAGTTGAAGAAGGAAGACAGGGTCATGTAATTGTAAAGGTGAATAATCTGGAAGAACCCAAACTCATAAGGAAATTATATAAAGCGGCTGAAGCAGGAGTAAAGGTAGAAGTTATCGCACGAAGCATTTGCTGTTTGGTTCCTGGTACCAATGGAATTGAAGTTTCCCGAATTGTTGATCGATATTTAGAACACGCCAGAATGTTTTATTTCCACAATGATGGAAATCCTGAAATCTATCTAGGTTCATCTGACTGGATGAAACGCAATCTTCGAAGAAGAATTGAAGTTTCTTTTCCAATCTACGATCCAAATATCAAAAACGAACTCATTCAGATTCTAAAGCTTCAAAAAAGGGACAATACAAAGCGTGTTTTATTAAGTCCCGAAATTGAGAATATTGAAGTAGCAAAAAATGAAACCGAACCCGTAAACGCTCAGTTAGACACGTATACACTCATTCAAAAAGCAAACTCTTATTTAAGAGAATAACGTTTACCATAAGAATGCAGTCGAAGGTTAAGTAATCGCCTCGAACATCCTCACATCTTTATCGCGATATGAATTCATTCTTGAAAGAATTTGGTGCAAGAGCTTAATGGCATCCAAGATAAATGGCCCTTTGTTCAACATCACACAATCGGCTTTTAAACTACTTGCAACATCGGTTAATTCAGATCTCGAAGGAACACCCGTTTTAGCCAGGTTTTCTAAAACTTGAGTTGCCCAAACCGTCGGTACAAAAGCAGAATCACATAATCTGAGTATTTCATTCTGAATGCGAGGCATGTTTTCCCAACCGGTTTCAATGGCTAAATCACCACGAGCAATCATTACTCCAATAGGATATTTCTTCATGCCGGTTAAAAGGATTTCATTCAGATTATTGTAGGCTTTTTGAGTTTCAATTTTCAGTACAATTCCAAGATTTTCTTTAGCTCCAATGTCTTCCAGATCATGATATAATTCTTCAACATCAGCAGCAGAATTTACAAAGGAAACATTTACACCATCGGCATGTTGAATAACAAATCGCAGATCTTCTTTGTCTTTTTTAGTGAGACCACCAACATTTAGAGTAGTATCCGGAAAGTTGATTCCCTTATCAGCTTTTAACTTAGTGCCGTTGGTTTTTGCCTGTTCGATCTCAACCACAATTTCAGAATCCGATGTATTAGTAATCACTCCACTGATCTTTCCATCATCAAATAGAACCTTTTCACCAATGTTAATAGAATCAAAAATTGCTGGCGATGTACAAGATATTTGAGTTAACTCAACGATTTCACCTTTCTCATTTACTTCGGCTGGCTTTCCGGAAATCTGTTCCTTCATTAATAAGAGTTGATCTCCCTTGCGAAGAACGATCTGTTGCTCTTTAGCGGGCAACACACTAACCGTTGTTTCCTCTAGTGTTGAAATAGATGTTAGAATAGTACCGGTGGTTATATAACAGGTTTTTCTACATGTAGTAATTACTCGATCTTCATGTACTTCACGTACCAATAACTTTCTTTTTTTATTTCTAGCATCTTTAAAACCGATCGAGTCGCCTACGTTTAAATTCGACAACCATTCGAAAGAAACAGGTATTTCATTTTTTGAGGTTGAATCTAATTCAGTAACTAACTCGATGAAAGCTGGTTGAATTATTTCGCCTAGTTCATTTTTTTTTGGTCGGAATTTTCGAACTCTTGGGCCGTCTTCAAGTTGACCGGTTCTGATTTTTGGTCCCGCTAAGTCCATAAATACTTTACAGTTTTTATGTAATGCTACTTTAGCTCTATTTAAATTCTCAATCATTAAAGCCCAGATTTCAGGACTGTCGTGTGCACAGTTTATCCTCGCCGAATTCATCCCGGCTGAAAGCAAATCATAAACCAATTGATAATTGGTCGCTGCCTCGGTAGGCAAAGTGACCATAATTCTAACACGTCTACCTTTTGATCGATAACCAAAAAGGTCTTTTGTATGTTTTTTCTGCTGCGTTACAGAATTTTTAATGGAAGTCTTTTTTACGGATAAATTCGGATTAGTGTCTTGAATTAGTGCTTTTAGAATTTGATGACTGTTTGTCAAGGTGGCCATCACATGAGATTCGGTACTAGCAAGTATTGATAGGCCGTATACGCTAAGCTTTTTTTGGAGGGTCTTTAGATCTAAAGAGCGAAAAGTTCTGTAGTGAATTAAATTTCTGGCTCCATTTTTAAAAGAAGGGTGCACACTTTCAATCTCAGCTAAATGTTCCGATTCAGCAATTTTTAAAATCGAAATAACTTCTTCGAGATCATTCATTAGAGCCCGAATTTTCTCTGTACTTATCTTCATGCTGATTACTAATTTAATCAGTATAAAAAAAAGAACTTTTATGAACTTTTGATGGATTCAGGAATCAAAACCGTAGTAAAAATGGCTGTTTTATCTGATTTTCCTCGCAGTGTTATTTCGCCAAGAAGTGAAGTTTTCAAAGAATCTTTATCGTCTATTAGTTTGGCTAAATCTTCGGTGAAAACAAGATCAGTATCATATTCCTTTCCGACTGCCTGAAGTCGAGCTGCAGTATTTAAGACATCACCTGTATAAACGATTTCCTTTTTTAAAGCCCCAATTTCTCCGGTAGTAACTTCACCCACGTGAAACCCAGTACGGAAGTCGGGGGATTCGCCAAATTCTTCTAAAAATTTAGTTCGTAGCTCTAAAAGGGTTTGCTTCAATTCAAGAAAACAACGGAGCCAGTTATCATTTTTGGTTCCATTTTCTAAATCCCATGTGATTACAATTTCATCACCTACATACTGATACACTTCCCCCAGATGTTGAATAATGGTATCGGAAAGAGAGTCATAGTATTTCCGGAGAAATTGGAAGTAAGTTTTATGACCTAATTTTTCAGCAATGGTTGTTGAATGCTTCATATCCAAAAACATAAAAATCCGTGTTTCATGTTTAGGGGTATGATATTTCCCTGTCATAAAATTCTTGAATACATTGTGGCCGAGGTTTTCACTAATGGCAGCATAAATGATACTAAGTATGGTTTGTGTACTTAGTTGTATCATGGTATTCAAAAACATTGTACTTCCTAGAAAACGAATAAATTTTGTAAGTACATCGGGGTGGAATGGAGATAAACCTGCTTCAATTCCTTCAGCAATCGGATATGTGATGGAGATTATCAAAAGCAAAAAACCGGCATAGATCAAAAATTTTGCGCCGATTTTTGCAAGTAAACGAACGTTGGTGAATCTCTTCTCAAAAATTACCATTTCCAAACTTCCAACCAACAAACCCACTAAAAAAACAGCGGCACTGGCAAAAATGAAAACAGGGAGTGTAAGCGTGATGTTCGTTTCTGGATCAAGATTTGTATTACCGGTTAATGAGTAATCATAAAACAAGAAAATCCATGCTGTAATTAACCAGATGAAACCAAAAGGTAGAATTCGGGAAATATTTCGTCGGGTTTTTGGGGATAAGGTCATGTCTTAATGTACAATGTCATCTTTTGAAGATTAAAGGAAGAATACATTTTTTTGTAGGATTTATATTCAATATAAATTCAAAGATCAGTAGAAGCTGATTGTTCATTTCATGGATTTGTTTTACTCTCGGTTATGGGTATTTCAAGAAAGTTGATCGAACAGGCAATAGGTGGGGAAAGGCAATCAGTGAACACACTGGTTTTGGAGGCATCTGGAATTGCTGAAGCTACCATTCGATTGCAGTCTAAAAAACATCAGCACCTGTTCCAATTTATCTCTGATGACCCAAAGGAGATTGCTCTTGATGCTATTGCTGAACTGTTTGAGTCGGAGAATGAAGAGTTAATCAAACTGAAAAAATGGTGGCTTCGTGTAGATGGGGTTTCCCGAAAGGAAAGCGAAGTATTTATTGAGTTTCGGCGACTAATTGGTAATCAGGTAAACGACTACATTTTCAATCGATACAAAGAAAAAGACCCTTCTTTGTCGCGGATTATTCGAAATCTTAAGCGAGCCATTTCCGAACACATGGTTGATGGTTTGATGCTGCATCAGCAAAAATCCCGGATATCTCTGGAAACGAAGGAAAAGCTATCGAGGCAGATTCCATATGAGGTATTGAATATTCAGCTGAGCTATTTTTTAAAGGAAATTTCAAGTTCAGTGGATGCTTTGTTGTCACTACGTATGATCTTCGAAGAAGCTTTACCTGAACTACTTTTCGCATCAGTTAATGATATGGCGACAGCGACCCGACATGTATTTGTACTTCGAGGATTGGATCAGGATGAGGAGTTTGAGGTCATTTCAAACGAAAACCTTGAGCACTTCCTTGCTGTATCCCTCAACGAAATGAAGTCGAGATTTTATGCGAAGTATGTTTCCAAAAATAAATTGAGTGACGAAGAATTTGCGGGACTCTTTTACATCGTCGAATTGATCTTGAAGTCGAACTATTCATCAGCAGAAGAAAGCCCACAAAACTATTTTGAGATGACCGCAGGTGTAATTGACGATTTGACCAAAGAAACCTATATGCAGCGGTATCGAAATCCACTGGAATATTTTGTGAAGCAAACCCGAAAGCATCTAATCAGTGAGATGAAAGCTGAGCTTATTTCCGCGCTAAAAACTACTGGGGAGGGTACCTAAATGAATATGAAATTCACCGACTTTGATATTGAACACTTCGTTCGATTCCCGGAAGAATGGTCAACAGAGAAGGTAAAAGCCATTACACAATATATCGAACAGCATCCGCCGGCAAAGGAACTGGCGGAGTATTATCGCGATCTATATATGGAAATACATACGCTGAAACGTGCTCCCATTTATGAGCTACAACCTGCCTCAAAGACCACTTCAAATGGTGGACAAGTAGTGCTAGCTGCCGATACCATGAATGGAAAAAATAGTGGACTTAAAACCATAATGACGTTCAATTCAGAGGATGGTAATCACGTGCTTCGGGTGCTAGAAAATCAAGCATTACATACGATGGAGATTCACCTGATTTCGCATGTGAGCAGAGACAATGAATTTGTAATCATACAATTCAGTGGACTGGATAACGAATTTATATTGAATGACAACGGGATGTTGAAAGGCATTCATCCTGAACATTTTCAAGAGGTAGATAGGAATCAGGCAGTACCAAATCTTCGATTTCCAACAGCTACTTTTGAAATCGACCTTACAGAAGAAAATGAATCGTTAGAAAAAGATGGGATTCATGTCCTAAAAAATGAGGGCGTAATTGAAGTTACATCGACAGAAGAATATTCCCGTTTGTTAGTAGTTCAAGATAATCAGCCGACCTTGTATTACCTTGAAGATGGAAAGGTAGAAATTCAGCCAGTAGGAGAGTCAACTGCAACCTTATTTTTCTATCAATAAAAGATGACGCCGGTTGAAGTCGACATACTCTTCAAAGAAACCGTCCAGCAGTTGAAGGTTTCTCCATCCGAGCGAATCAGATTAAATTTAATAGATCAATTTATTGATGCCATTGCAGGATTTGAAAAAAACTACCAATCGTATCTCATTCAACTGGTTGAGGAATTACCGTCGCTACCCAACCCATTGCTGTTTGCAGGAATTCATCCTTCCAACTTACAAGGGTTTATCCGGCGATTAGAAACTGCTTGTACTTCCATTTCTGAACTTAAAAAAAATGAATTCCTGGATTCACGAATCGACGAGTATAAATCTGTGCTGGAGCAGATTATGCAATGGCTTGGAGCTTCAACGTTGGAAGAAGAGGTGCAAACCAAACTGGTGGAAAGTAAAGCAGCCAAGATTTCGATTATTCCAGGTGAAGTTATTGTGCCTGTGGTGGAAGAATTTAATGGCATCACCGCTGGTCGACTTCGACGGTTAAAGGTGGAGATCATCGGTCATGCAAAAGAAGGACATGAACTAAAACCTAATTTTGGTATAGTAGGAGCTGAAATTGGGAATTTTGCCAAAACGGTGGAGTCTGCAGTTCTAGCACTCGCCAATGAAAGTGAGGGAACCAGACATCAATGTTGGAAAGCTTCGGTACAATTCGAATTGCCACATGCCTGGCATACCGGTAGTTCTGCGAATCTTGCCATGGCAGGTGCATTTTTTGGGGAGCAAATGAAAGCCGAAGAACAACAAGAATTGTTTTGGTTGAACCCGGCCGCCTGTATAACCGGAGATTTAGACAAGCAGGGGAATGTACTTCCCGTTAATCCGCAAACCATACCGCAAAAAATAGATGCTGCCTTTTTTTCCTGGTGCCAGTTATTGATTGTCCCCTCGGAACAGCTGGCAGAGGTACACGAACAGTTAGCTGAATTAAACACCGAATTCCCAAACCGCAGACTACCCGTTGTTGGTGTATCTCATCTTCGAGAGTTGTTTTATGATCGTCGGGTAACGCTGTATAAAAAAGAAACAACGCTGGCTCATAATGCTAAGAAAGCCTGGCGTCGCCGAAAGAGTGTGGGCGCTATCTCATTAATCGCCACCTTAATTCTGGTGATTTCGAGTTTGGTGTATGGGCCGGTGGATAGGAACCCTTCATATGCGACATTTGAAGGAGAGGAAATGCATATAAGAAATAAAAATGGCTTGATTCTTCAAAGTAATCTTGTGGGGGCAAAAGTTGTGAAGAATCAATTAAATCCTCTCTATCGTCCGCCAGATGATTTAATTAAATTCTTTGACGTAAATGATGATGGAGTTAATGAAGTTCTAGAATCAAAATTTAAAGAAGACCAATATTCAATTGGTTCTGATCTTATTCTCTACAATCTAGAAGGAGATACTTTATGGCAAAGGGATTTCTACTTGGATATCGAATTTGATAACCATCCAAATATCAAAGCTGATTATTTCAATTTACTTAAATTTGACATTGTAGATATTGACAAGGATGGAGACTATGAAATTGCAGCAACGTTAAGACATCTAAGCTACTTCACAACATTATTTCTTGTCATGGATATTAAAACCGGTGTAACTGAATCCACTTATATAGGATCCGGAATTTTCAGAGATTTTATGATTACTGATCTTGATAGTGATTCTATCAATGAGGTCATGCTTTCTGGTTATATTAAATCACACGATAAAAATAGTATCATTGTGCTGGATGCACGTTTTTTAGGAGGAAATGGAATTCTTGGTGAGAGGTACAAGAGGTCTAAAGGAGAATCGGCTATTGAAAAAGCAGTAATTCTACTGCCAAATAGTACTATTGCAAAATATTATAGTTCATTTCAAAACTGGTCCAAACATCCTGGTCATGTTCGTATTAATATCGACAAGACAATAATTGCAGATAATTATGAGTATGCTGGTCCAAATGTGGAAACACCATTATTTACTATTTATGAGTTTTATGATGATTTAACAATCCGAGCAATTTCTGCAAGCGATGCATATGATAGCGCTGCAGAAGAATTATTTGAATCAAAATTACATTCCATAAATGCAGATGCACGGTATTTGAATAGTTTAAGCGATTCTATTAAGTATTGGAATGGTTTAAATTTTCAGAATGAGCCTACACTTAACAATGATTATATCAATGCACTTGAAGCAGATACTGCGCTATTTGCTGATTTTTATTTCAGACATTTAAAAGAAGAGTAGAAATTTTCTCCGTAGACAATTTTAGTGGGTGAGGTTATTGATTGAACCTAAACTAATCAATAACAATGAGGCTTAAATTAGTAATACTATCATTGTTCCTAACTTCGACATTTACCTACGCACAAGATTCAAAAGAATCATTATTGGATAGCTTATTAGCATTTTACCCCTTCAATGGAAGTATAATAGATGCAACTGGAAATGAAAATGACGGTGAAATAATTGGAAATCTGGAATTAGAAAACGACAGGTTTGGTACTTCAAATGCAGCATTTAAATTTAGTGGTGAAAGTGATTACATAAATCTGTTTGATACTTTTGATTTTGAGAATGATACTACTGTTTCATTTTCCCTTTGGTTAAAGCCAACCGAATTTGAAAGGGATATGTCAGCATTTAGTAAAAGACAATCTGGTGGTTCTTTTGTAGGGTATGAGTTCTGGGCCTACGATCATGATCCTGAAAATGATATCACAATGCTCTTTAGTATAGATTTTGGAGCTACTAGTATGGTAATTAATGCAAATAAAGGATTGATTCTAAATCATTGGAATCATGTAGTAATTACTAGAGATGGCTCAAATGGAAAAATGTATCTAAATGGTCAAGATGTTACCGGAGCAATTGAAAATCCAGCAAATGCATATTTTGTTAATACAAATGAAACATTCAAAATCGGTAGAGGAAGATCTGGTAATGGTTTTGTTGGAGAGATAGATGATTTTGGTATCTATTCAGAATCACTTACGCCTTCAGATATTGATTCTCTTTACACATTAGGTCATTGGCCATTCAATTATGAAGTAAATGTAAAAGATCAAATCTTATTTAATCCTTCAAATAGAATATCAGCAATTGAGTTAATAAATGTTGAACTCGAAGACTCCATCTCCGCCTACCAATTCGACCTGGAAATTCCAGATGGACTTACCTTTACCGGATTGGACACCACTTCTACACTTTCATCGGGTGGGACTTTTCAGACCAATGTAATTGATGATACGTTGAAAGTTGCTTTTTCAACGACGGAATATCTAGCAGGAGATTCGTTGCTAGTGAAACTGCAATTCGATGCCGAAGGCTCAGGTGATTTTGAAATCGCACCCTTTAATTTCGTGTTGAATAACATGGAGATTGATTCAGTAACACCTGGAATTTTATCCGTAGTTGAATTACTTGGTGATGTAGATGATAACGATTCTATTCAGGCCTATGATGGAGCCCTGGCTCTTCAATATTCCGTTGATATTGACCCAATCCCATCCATCGACGCATTGCCATGGGATAACTGGCGCGTTGCTGCTGCGGATGTCGATCGAGATGGAAGCGTTCTAGCTTTAGATGCGTCGTACATCCTCCAAAAAACAGTAGGCTTAATCGATGAGTTTCCAAATGCAGCTTTTAAGTCATTACCAATTGAATTGATAGTTCAACAAGATGAAAACCATTTGGTATTTGCGACAGCTTCTGAGGGATTAATAGGATTCAATGCATCCATTCCAACATCGGACGTCCTGGTTTTTAATGAACCGATTTATTCGTGGTCAGAATCTATTCAGGCCATAAACCAAAAGGAGAATAGTCTGGAAATTGGGATTGCATCACATATTCCAGCTTCGGGTGAATTCATGAGGATTCCTTTTGCAATTACCGAGGAGCAAAGCTTTGAAATCGAGATAAATAAGAATAATGTAACTCAAGTGATTGCAATTACACTTTCAACAGATGGTGTAGAGGCGGAATTGGTTTCTGAAAAAGTTCGAAGTTTCGAATTAGGTCAAAACTATCCGAATCCATTTAATCCATCAACCAACATAAACTTTAGTATTCCGCAAAGCCAGTATGTAACGCTGAAAGTGTATGATATTTCAGGTAGGGAAGTAGCCACACTGGTAGATGGTATTAGAAACATCGGAGAACACACCATTAATTTTGATGCAACCAATCTGGCATCGGGAGTATATATCTATCAGCTAATTTCTGGAGCACAAGTTCATACCAAAAGGATGTTGTTAATTAAATAATACACTCAAACATTTGTCCAAAGCCTCCATGCAAAGCGTGGGGGTTTTTTTATTTCAATTTGGTGCTAGTGAATACTAAAGTCTATCAATCGAAAATTGTGATTTTGAATGATCATAGAATTAAGCAGGAAAACTAGCATGCATCCGCCAAATCCTGTTGGTTTCACATAAAAAAGTTTATGAGCCTATAAAAAGTATATACAAGCTTAAAAAAGTGGTAAAAATTCTAAAAATAAATGTAAGCGCTTAACAGACTATAATTTGTTGGAGTCCATTGTTTTAAGATTGGAAAAGCGGTTCCACGGCTCTTGTATATACAATATTAATCTTGAATTTCTAGGTTGGCTCCTATATTCTCATCCAAAATCTACATTAAGTAGTTGGAGATTTTATCAAAAAAACACGCTGCCAATCAGTGAACGAACTAACCAATCTAACATGAAAAAAATTACTTCGTTATTAATTCTCCTTCTGACTTTTTCACTAACTGTACAAGCTCAAGAAACGGTTACTGTAGAAAAAGATCAGGATGGATGGAAACTATTAGTTGATGGTGAGCCATTTATGGTTAATGGTATGAACTGGGATTACTTTCCCAGGGGAACTAACTATTCGTATAGTCTATGGAATCAACCTCCTGAATTCATCAAGAATGCGCTAGACTATGAAATGGGCTTACTTCAAAACATGGGGGTTAACGTAATTCGTGTCTATTCGGGTATACAGCCAGAGTGGATTACTTATATATACGAGAATTACGGTATCTACACGATGTTAAACCACTCTTTCGGCCGATACGGTTTATCTATTGATGGTGCATGGGTTGCCGTTACCGAGTACGACGATCCACGAACTATGGAATTATTAATGGACGAGGTAACTGAGGAAGCCCGAAGATATAAAGGAGTAAAAGGATTGCTTCTATACTTGCTTGGTAACGAAAACAATTATGGTCTATTCTGGGCAGGTGCGGAAACAGAAGATTTCCCCGATGCTGATGAAGAAAGAGCGTTTGTTGGTGAGTCTCGCGGACGACCCATGTATAAGCTTATGAATGATGCAGCGGTTGCAATGAAAGCAATTGATCCTACAAGACCCGTTGCAATTTGTAATGGTGATGTTCTTTTTATGGAACACATTGTCGAGCTTGCTCCTGATGTAGATATCTTTGGTGTTAATACCTACCGTGGTGAAACTTTCACCGACCTTTTTGATCAGGTTGCAAGAGACTATGACAAACCAGTTCTTCTAACTGAGTTTGGTGTTGATGCATTCAACGCAAGAACATTAACAGAAGCTCAATCAGAGCAAGCATATGTACAAAAAAGAAACTGGCAAGATGTATATGAAAATGCTGCCGGTTTTGGAAGAGCCGATAACTCAATTGGTGGTTTTACTTTCCAGTTTAGTGATGGTTGGTGGAAGTATGGTCAAACTGAAAATCTTGACGTTCACGATATCAATGCTTCGTGGGCAAATGGAGGGTATCAGTATGACTTTGCTGAAGGCGAGAATAATATGAACGAAGAGTGGTTTGGTATCACAGCGAAAGGACCTACTAACCCACTTGGGTATTATGAATTATTTCCAAGAGCTGCATACTACGTTCTTCAAGAAGCGCATATGTACGATGTATACGCAGAGGATGCAACATTATCAGATTTAAGAATGTATTTTGATGCGATTAATGTAGAAGGTGCTGCACTTAAAGCACGTGGTGATCGCGCTGCACTTCAAGGCTCATCTGTTGATATCATCAAACTTAGCCAGTTCACTGCTGATTTTAGAACCTACAATACAGGTGGAAAGAATATTACAACTCCGGATGCAATCGACGATAATGCGCAGGAATATCCAAACCAACTAGGGTTTGATCACTTCGAATCGTTCTACATCGGATTAGAAGCTAATCCGGCGCCAACCATTCGTGGTAATATTGTAATGAATGTTTTGGGTACAGTGCCCGGTAACCCAATCGATGAAATTTTCTACGAGAACAGAGGACAGTCGCTCTATCTACAAGGTAGAGATGAAGACATCACTCTTAATTCAGCAAATCGTGTAGCGATCTACAGCGCTGATTATCAGTGGACAAATAAGTACTTCCAATTAGATGGTTTCTACAGAACAGGGCACTATCACTGGGGATACGATGGTGACTTCTTCGGCCTTTATCCTGAAGCTAACTATGGTCCTAACATCGATATCTATAATGGTACTGCACCATTTGGATTTGAAGTTGAAGGTCGTAGACAATTCAAAAACTGGACAGCAGCTTTCGGTCCAGAGTTATGGTGGGGAGCAAACCCGGCGATACTCTTAAAGTACGATACTAATATCTCAAACTTTGATGTTACTGCGATTTGGCATGAAGACATTGAGCAGCAAGGTTCAGCAGAAAGTTCTTTCGCCATCCCAATGCCAAAAACTCGTAGAGTTAGTTTATATGCCGAAAGAGAATTTGGAGATTTAGGAGTTCATATTGGTGGACTATGGGCGGGTGAGCCACTAAATGGACGTGAGTTCCAACTAGCACGCGAAGAAAACGGTGCAACCAATGTATACGTAGATGAAATTGATGCATCTGATAATTTTGGTGGTAAACTTAAACTGACCTATCAAAAAGGGAAATTTAACTGGTATGGTCAGGGTGCTGTAATGGGCTTAGTTGCAAATGGTGGTTATGATCAAACTATTACATTCACTGGCTGGAGACTTAAAGACTCTGGTAGTGGGAACCAATACAATTTCCTTACCGGTTTAGCTTACACTATTGGAAATATCCAAATAGCACCAAACTTCTTATGGCAAAAGCCGATTGAAGGCCCCGTACCAACAGGAACCGGAATTGCTGGGGCTCGCCCACGTAACGTAATCGACGACCCGTTTGCAGTTCGTTCTAACAGAGAGCAAACAGCAGTTGAAGTTGTACTTACCTGGGATCCAACACCTGGAACATGGATGTATAACTGGGATAGTGATCGCTCTGAAGATGCCAGTTTAGCAATAAGCCTTGGCGTTGTTTATAGAATGTTACCTACTGTGATGGATGCCGCCATTGGTATTTTCCCGGATGGTCGTACAACATTCCCATTCGATGGGTCAGTACCTGCTGAAGATCTTTTAGAAGTTAACGCTCGTGTTGTTTCTAAATTAAGCCGTGACTTTGGATTTGTTGCCAATATTTATGGTGGTGATGCTCAGGCAAATGGTAACGACACACGTAAGATATCCCGATTTGGTACAGACCTAAGAATGATCTACAAGAATGTGAAGATTAACTCGTTCTTTAAATTGAACGATTTTGGTCCATTTGATTACCATCGCGATTTCAACCAGACATATCCTATGCAGATTATGGCTGATGTTTCGACAACTCTTGGAAAGCCAGATTGGTTTGATTTACCAACTACACGTTTAGGTATCAGAGGTACTTATAGAACGCTGGATAAATTCTCACCAAGATATAATCTAGTTACTGTTGATCCGGCGACCGGCCAGGTTACAGAATTACCAGGTGTTACTTTAGAAGATGGTAACGAATGGGAAATCAGAACATACGTCCAAATCGACATTAGAAATTAAGCGAGATAAACGAATGAAAACATTTTATTTAAATAATATTAAGCGGATTTTTTCTGCGAGTTTAGTTGCCCTGATTGTCTTTGCAGGATGTGAACGATCAGTGGATGGATTGAGTCAACCAACATTGACACAAAACCCACAGGTATTTATCGATGGGTTTAGCTCCGGCTTAGATTATTTACCATTTGGTGATTCAAAGCTAGATGCCTTTACGGTTGATGAGGAAATAACATTTGATGGTTCAGGTGCCTCAATGAGATTTGATGTGCCCAATGTTGGTGATCCAACAGGTGCATACGCAGGTGCCATTTTTAAGGATAAGAATGGTGGTAGAGACCTAACTCCCTACAATGCTCTTACGTTTTATGCTAAGGCAACAAGATCAGGTACCATTAATGAAATTGGTTTTGGTAACGATTTTGAAAACAGTCCATATCAAACTGTTATCAGTGGCCTTCGATTAAGTACAAACTGGAAGAAATATGTAATACCAATTCCAGATCCTTCAAGATTAACTGCAGAGCAAGGTATGTTCTGGTATGCAGAAGGTCCAGAAGGCGATACCGGTGAGGGTTATACATTCTGGATTGATGAATTACAGTATGAATTCCTTCCAGGCTTGGCTCAACCTCGTCCATTTATAAAGAATGGATCTGATGAGACGGGTGCTGCATTTGTTGGCCAGGATCTGCTCATTGATGGTGTTGGAGTTACCATGAACCACGCATTTGAAATCGCGGGTGGTAGTTTTGCAAGTGAAGATATCACAGTTCTTACTTCATCAAACTTCTTCGATTTTACCTCTGATAATAGTTCAGTAGCAACTGTAGCGGGTTCAAATGTTTCAGTTGTTGGTGCCGGTTCAGCTACAATTACTGCCAGTCTGGGTGGTGTTGCTGCAACTGGTTCTATCAGTGTTAGTTCTATCGATTTAGCACCTACACCGCCTGCAAGAAACGCTGCCGATGTCGCATCAATCTTTAGTGATGCATATACCAACAGTCCGGTAGATTTCTTTAACGGATATTGGGCACCATTCCAAACAACTGAGGGACAGGATGATATTAACGTAAATGGCAATAATGTTATTAAGTACTCTCAATTGAACTTTGTAGGTATCGAGTTTAAAGGTGCAAACAGTATTGATGCTACCGACTTAACTCATTTCCATATCGATGTATATGTTGAAACTCCTTACACACCAGGTGATTTTCTTACCATCCGAGTAGTTGACTTTGGTCCTGACGGAGTCTTCGGTGGAGACGACAGCCAGGTTGAGTTTACCGTGAATACAGGGAGTACACCTGCAATTAACGATGGTGGATGGCTAAGTATAGATGTGCCATTAGCGGGCTTAGCTACAAAAGCTAGTATTTCTCAAATTGTATTTGTTTCTGAAGGAACAAATACAGGTGTGCCTAACGCTAATATCACAGATATCCTTGTAGATAACATGTATTTCTACAAGTGAGAGATCAGATAATTTAGGAAAAGAGGATGTGCTGCTATCATGCACATCCTCATTTTTCTTTCTGATAAATTACTATTGAAATTCTCTAAACCTTCTATAAATCTCGACATTAGCATCTTAAGTATGAGAAAGAACTACAATTCCATTTTTATTCTACTTGCATTTCTACTTATTGCATCCTCTTGTAAAGACGGTGGCAACAACGAACCAGACAACACTTTCAATACTCTGGTTTGGGCCGACGAATTTGATACTGATGGGCCAATCGACGATTCTAAATGGATTTTTGATATTGGAACAGGGGTAGAAATCTTCGGAACTCCAGGTTGGGGAAATAACGAACTCCAATATTATACAGATAGATCAGAGAATATTAAGGTAGAGAATGGAATGTTAGAGATTACTGCAATTGCAGAATCTTTTGAAGGATCAAATTACACATCTGCGAAAATTCTTACTCGAGGCATTCTCGAACAAACATATGGACGATTTGAAGCTAGAATCCAACTTCCATTTGGCCAGGGAATATGGCCGGCATTTTGGTTATTGGGTGATGATTCAAATGGATCTGAAGTATGGCCACAAATTGGAGAAATCGATATCATGGAATATCGTGGTCAGGATCCATTATCTGTTCATGGTACCATTCATGGTCCCGGATATTCGGGAGGACAAGGTATAACCGATTTGTTCACATTAGAAAATGGAAGATTTGACACAGAATTTCATGTGTTTGCTGTAGAATGGGGACCAGATTACATCGATTGGTATGTTGATGACGTACGATATAACCGAATTACGGCTAGTGATGTAAATGGAAGTGAGTGGGTATTTAATGATAATACGTTTTACATCATTCTTAATGTGGCTGTAGGAGGATGGTTCGCAGGAAACCCAAGTCCTAACACTCCATTTCCGCAAACAATGTATGTAGATTACGTTAGAGTTTATGGTTTAGACTAGCGGTTGCTTACAGAACAAAATAAATTCAAAACTTATACTGGGCAGAGATTATAAAAAAGACTTTTGCCAACCTAGCTTAACAATCAATTAATACTTTTTCCGTGATAAGTACATCTACCATTTCCGACGAACTGGTTTACTCTGATAACGATACAAAATTGAAATCTGTAGTAATTAACGGGGAGCAGTTTTTCCAGATCCCTGATTTCGATACCATTCGACCATTTTTCATGAGCGTTGTTAGCGACTCAAACCATTGGATGTTTATTTCCAGCAACGGCGGCGTATCTGCAGGCCGAAAAAACGCCGAGTATTCTCTTTTTCCATACACAACAGACGACAAAATTACTGAGCTTTCGCACACGACAGGAAGCAAAACAATTTTCCAGATTTTAGACGGTCAAACCAAAGACATTTGGGAGCCATTCTGTGATAAGGATGCTATTAGATTCAATGTATCTCGTAATCTGTACAAAAATGTTTTCGGAAATAAGATAATTTTCGAAGAAGTAAATCATGATTTGGGAGTAACATTCAGCTACGAGTGGAACTCTAGTGATGAATATGGGTTCGTAAAGAAGTCTAAATTGACTAGCCAATCCGGCTCAGCGCTAAACCTGAGGGTTCTTGACGGGTTGCAAAACATCCTTCCTGCCAGCGTTGTCAGCGATCTTCAAACTAAGTCAAGTAACCTACTTGATGCCTACAAAAGAAGTGAGCTCGTTGAAGAAACCGGATTAGGTATTTATGCATTAAGTGCAATTCCTGTAGATAAGGCGGAACCGAGTGAAGCTTTAAAAGCTAACGTAGCATGGTCGGTTGGCCTCGAACATTCATCTTATCTTCTTTCATCTCTTCAGTTAGAAAGATTTAGAAATGGAGAAGTTGCTACAGAAGAATATGATGTTAAAGGTGAAAAAGGGGGGTATTTCATACAGAATGATGTAGTACTCGAAGCGAATTCTGAGGCATCATGGATTACAGTTGCTAATGTAAACTTAGATCATTCAGCTGTCGTTAGCTTAAATGAGTCAATCAAGAAAGACGGTGATTTAATATCAAAAATAGAAGAAGACATCGCAGCTGGTACAGATCGTTTAAAGCAACTAATCGCAGCTTCTGATGGATTCCAAAAATCAGCAGATGAACTAAAAGATGCGAGACATTACTCAAATGTGTTGTTTAATATTATGCGGGGCGGAATCTTCGATGACGGCTACAATATTGAAAAATCCGACTTCAGCAAATATCTAAACAATGCGAACAATCAGGTATTTGAAAGAAATAAATCTCTGCTTGCAAACCTACCAGAAACATTTACTGTAAATAATTTAGCAGATCAGATTGCAGATACCGACGATGCAGATCTTGAAAGATTGTGCAAAGAATACTTGCCTTTGAAATTTAGTCGTCGTCATGGCGACCCTAGCCGACCATGGAATAAGTTTTCGATTAATACCAAAGACGAATTAGACGGATCAAAAATTCTGGATTACGAGGGTAATTGGCGTGATATTTTCCAAAACTGGGAGGCATTAGTTCATTCCTATCCGGCGTACATAGAAGGAATGATCTTCAAATTTTTGAATTCATCAACTTTTGATGGATATAATCCATATAGAGTGACAAAAGGTGGATTTGATTGGGAAATTATCGAACCGGATGACCCATGGTCGTATATTGGATATTGGGGAGATCATCAGATTATTTACTTACTCAAATTCCTTGAGTTCTACCGAGATCATCAACCCGATTCAATGGCGAACTTATTTGGGCAGGATGTTTTTGTTTACGCAAATGTACCTTATAGAATTAAATCCTATGAAGGCATCGTAAAAGATCCTAAGGATACCATCGAATTTGACCTTCCTCTGGACGAAAGAATTCGTGAACAAGTGGAAAACCTGGGTGCAGATGGAGCTCTATTATCAAACCATTCGGGATCTATCCACAGAGTAAATTTCATCGAGAAAATTCTTGCGACCGTCTTATCCAAAGTATCCAATTTTATACCAGAGGGTGGTATTTGGATGAACACTCAGCGCCCAGAATGGAACGACGCCAATAATGCATTGGTAGGAAATGGGGTTTCGATGGTTACTCTGTACTACCTGCGTAGATTTCTGAGATTTTTCGAACCTATTCTTGATGCTAATGCTGACAAGGTAGTTTCTGTATCGGATGAAATGAAGACATTTTTTAATGCAATTTCATCGGTACTAGCTCATAATAAAGGGGTAATTTCATCATCCGTTAGCGATTCTGATAGAAAAACTGTTACTGACGGACTTGGAATTGCAGGAAGCAATTTTAGAGAGGCTATCTATAACGAAGGTTTCACGGGAGTAAAGTCGACGGTCTCACTTAAAGCAATTGCCGAGACATTTAACATTGCCGCCGAGTTTATGGAGCAATCCATAGAGGCAAATAAGAGGGATGACGATCTCTACCATGCATATAACATTATGACTTATTCAGATAACGGAATTTCAATTTCATATCTGGATGAAATGCTTGAAGGTCAGGTTGCCGTACTAAGTTCTGGATATTTAAATGCGGAAGAATGTGTTAAAGTACTTGATGGCCTGAAAAAAAGTGCATTATACAGGAAAGATCAAAACAGCTACATATTATATCCAAACAAGGAGTTAAAAGGATTTTTACAGAGAAATTCAGTTCCTGAAGATGCAGTTGCAGGTTCAAAATTATTAAGCAAATTGGTAGAGCTGAGTGATCGCCGGATTATACGTAAGGATGTAAATGGTGGTCTTCATTTTAATGGCGATTTTAAGAACGCGGATTATCTGGCAGAAGCTTTAGATGCGATGTCTGGAAGTGAGTTTGCCGATTTGGTATCAAAAGAAAAAGAGATGATTCTTCAAATATTTGAAGATGTATTCAATCATAAGGCATTTACCGGGCGTTCAGGAACTTTCTACGGATACGAAGGACTTGGGTCAATTTATTGGCACATGGTATCAAAACTCTATTTAGCTGTATATGAAGTCTGTAGTCAGGCAAAAGCAGTTAATACGGATGAAGAGACATATGCAAAGCTAGCCAATCATTTCTATGAAATTGGGGAAGGTATTGGAATTCATAAATCACCGGAATTATATGGTGCATTTCCAACCGATCCATACTCGCATACCCCATATCACAGAGGCGCACAACAACCTGGTATGACAGGTCAGGTTAAGGAAGATATCCTCGCACGGTATGGGGAACTTGGACTTGAAGTAAAAGGCGGAACATTAAGCTTTAATCCTATTTTGTTGCGCAAATCGGAATTTGATCACGAGGCAAAGAGTGTTTCCTTCACACTTTGTGAAGTGCCTATAGAGTATAAAATTGGTGATTCTAACATTGTTACTGTCAACTTTAAGGATGGTCGCACAGAGAAATTACCGGGTCTAAGCCTTAGTAAAGAACTATCAAAATATATGTTTGATAAAACAGGGTCGCTGGAAAGTGTGGCGGTTCAGCTTACCGAGGATCAACTTAGATAATTAGGGTTAATGAAAAATTAAAGCAATATGAGAAAAATTTGGTTAGTACTATTCATCGCAATAGTTAGTATAACGACAAGTAATTGTGTAAATCGAACGGATACAATGGATAAAAGCAGTATTACAGCTGAGGATATTTTAGGCGACCCTGAATACCTGGCTATTTCTTATGGAGGATATCGAGAAGTTACTCGAGATGTTCAGCCAACAATTGCTCAATTGAAAGAGGATATGCTAATTCTCGAAGCGATGGGGGTAAAATTACTTCGAACATACAATGTGCATTTAGCTCATGCTTCCAATGTACTGGCTGCCATTCGAGAACTCAAAGAAGAAGACCCTGATTTTGAAATGTATGTTATGTTAGGCGCCTGGATAGATGCTAAACACGCATGGACAAACGAACCAGACAGGATTCGTGATCAGGATGGTGAAAGAAATGAATCTGAAATAGCTCGAGCTATAGAACTTACCAATATGTACCCTGATATTGTGAAAATCATAGCTGTTGGGAACGAAGCGATGGTTAACTGGGCCTGGGAATACTATGTAGAGCCTTCAATTATTCTAAAATGGGTTACTCATTTACAAGATTTGAAAGCAGAAGGTGGATTGCCTGCTGATTTATGGGTAACAAGCTCAGACAACTTTGCATCCTGGGGCGGTGGAGACGAGTCTTACCATGTTGAGGATTTAGAAAAACTAATCGAAGCGGTAGATTTTATTTCTGTCCATACCTATCCAATGCACGATACACATTACAATCCAGCATTTTGGGGGGTTCGAGATAATGAATTAGAGCTTTCTGATATTGAAAAGGTGGACTTAGCAATGGAAAGAGCCCTTGAATATTCTATCTCTCAATTCAATAGTGTGAAAGATTATATGGAAAGTTTAGGGATAGATAAACCCATACATATTGGGGAAACAGGATGGGCAACAATTTCCAATACACATTATGGCGCTGATGGTTCAAGAGCCATGGATGAGTACAAATCAGCAGCATACTATCACTCAATTAGAGAATGGTCGAATGCGAATAACATATCTGTATTCTATTTCGAAGCATTCGATGAACAATGGAAAGTGGCTGTAAATCCTCTTGATTCAGAAAATCACTTTGGGTTGATCAACCTTCAGGGAGAAGCCAAATATGCATTGTGGGATTTGGTAGATGACGGAACATTTGATGGACTGACACGCGACGGTAAGCCTATTACAAAAACTTTTGATGGTGACCGTGATGCGATGATGGAAACGGTGCTAGTTCCACCAACGGATGCTGAAATAATGGCTAATTAACGGTAGGATCTAAGAAGAGTATGTACATTCTAAAATCAAATATTATAACACTGTTTTCTATTATGGCAATGATAGGATGTACTGCTCAACCCTTGGAAATAGAAGTGTATGAAACCTCGGCAAGTGGGAATCAATTAACTAAAATAACTGAATTCCCTCAAGCTGAAAGTGTTGTTGATATCACACTAAATCCAGATGAGAAATTTCAGAAAATAACTGGTTTTGGAGGTTCATTTACCGAGTCTTCTGCGTATTTAGTAAACCAATTAAGTGAAGAGAATCGTAAGGCAGTTATTGAAGCTTATTTTGGAGATGCAGGCGCACGTTATTCATTAACAAGAACCCACATCAACTCGAGCGACTTCTCTTTGGGTAATTATTCATATGCACCTATTGCTGGCGATGTAAACCTCGAAAATTTCTCCATCGAAGAGGACATGGACGATATCATCCCAATGATAAAAGATGCCATGGAAGTATCTTCAGACGGATTTAAAATCATTTCTTCTCCATGGACAGCCCCAATATGGATGAAAGACAATAATGCCTGGAAAGGTGGAAAATTGTTGCCTGAGTATTATGATACCTGGGCACTTTTCTTTTCAAAATATCTAGATGCATATGCAGCCCAGGGCATCAATATTTGGGGTATTACAGTTGAAAACGAGCCACTAGGAAATGGGGAAAACTGGGAGAGTATGCATTACACTCCGGAAGAAATGAACGAGTTCGTGAAAAACCATCTTGGTCCTAAATTAGAAGAAGATGGCCACGATATAGTTCTTCTAGGATATGATCAAAATAGAGATCACTTAGAAGAGTGGGTTGATGTTATGTACGGAGACCCTGAAGCTGCAAAGTACTTCGATGGAACAGCTATTCATTGGTATGCAAGTACCTATGATATATTTGAAGATGCCCTTCAGTATGCACATAAGGCCGCCCCAAATAAATATTTGATACAATCTGAAGCAACAGCGGATGCTGATGTCCCGAAATGGCAAGATGATGAATGGTACTGGGCCAAAGAAGCAACAGACTGGGGATGGGACTGGGCACCGGATAGTCTGAAATATCTACATCCTAAATATGTACCTGTGTATCGTTATGCCAGAGATATGATTGGTACATTAAATAACTGGGTAGATGGCTGGGTTGATTGGAACATGGTGTTAGATCGCCAGGGTGGGCCAAATTGGGCAAATAATTGGTGTCTTGCACCGGTAATTGTCGATCCAGAAACCGATGAGGTGTACTACACACCGCTATACTATACTATGGCTCACTTCAGCAGGTTCATACGACCAGATGGATATAGAATAGGTTATGAACATAATGATGAGGAATTACTGGTCACAGCAGCGGTAAATCCCGACGGATCGATTTCAGTAGTGGTTCTAAACCAGACAGAAGAAGCGAAACAAATTAATCTAACTTTGAACGGGAGTACTGCAACATTCGGAATTCAGGGCAAAGCATTACAAACGATCAGTATTCCATCAAAGGGGTAATACACTAACCATAATCGTACAATAAACGCGGAGGAGCAATGTCAACACACGTAACGGAGGCAAAACATCGGGTACCTTTAGTCCAAAAGGTATCTTTCGGTACCGGGCACTTTGTATTAAACTTACTACCTGGTGCCTTAGGCATTTTTATGTTCTTTTTATTAACGGCTTTCGGAATGGATCCATTTTTAGCCGGTTTATTGGGGGGATTGCCGCGGATATTCGATGCTATTACGGACCCAATTATGGGGTTCATATCAGATAATACCAATACTCGATGGGGTAGACGAAGACCATATATTTTTATTGGTGCGATTTTAAGTGGAGTGTTCTTCATCATGCTGTGGCAATTAGATGAAAATGCATCACAGATGTACAATTTCTGGTATTTCCTCATCATGTCGATGGTATTTTTAATTGGTAATACCATGTTTGCAACGCCGCTTATTGGGTTGGGCTATGAAATGACTTCAGATTATAACGAGCGTACACGTTTGATGGGATTTTCACAAATACTTGGGCAGGTTGCATGGATGATTGTTCCCTGGTTCTGGGTATTAATCGCAAGTCCGGATTTATTCGAAAGTCAGGCAGTTGGTGTTCGACAATTATCTTTTATAGTAGGTGGATTATGCCTATTGCTTGGTCTTTTGCCGGCAATTTTCTGTCGTGGACTAGATTCAAGTGCGATTGAAAATCGAAAAGAGATTAACTTCAAGAGCTTGTTTTCAAATCTAACAGACCTGTTTAAAGGAATTGTTGAAGTATCGAAGAACAAGCCATTCGTAAAATTGTGTGGTGCAACTTTCCTGGTGTTTAATGGTTTCCAGTTAGTAGCATCATTCAGTTATTTCATCATCGTTTTCTACATGTTTAATGGTGATTATGGTGCAGCTGGCAACTGGCCGGCATGGTTCTCGACCATTACAGCAATTGCGACCGCATTTATGGTAATTCCAATTATTACATGGATGGCAAATAAGGTTGGAAAACGTAAAGCATTCATGATTTCAACAGGAATATCAATCATCGGATACGTTTTAAAATGGTGGGGATTCAGCCCAACTAATCCATGGTTAATTTTCATGCCAATTCCATTCATGGCATTTGGTTTAGGTGGTCTGTTTACACTAATGATGAGTATGACCGCTGATGTTTGTGACCTTGATGAATTGGACAATGGTATGCCACGTAAAGAGGGTACATTCGGTGCCATTTACTGGTGGATGGTAAAATTAGGCCAAGCTTTGGCACTTGTACTTGGTGGACTTGTTTTAAAATTAGTTGGATTCGATCAGTCTGCAGCGACACAAACAGCTGAAACGATCATGAACTTGAGAATTGCAGATATCGTAATTCCTGCTGCAACTGCAGCATTAGCAATTTGGGTAATGAATAGTTACGACTTGTCTGAGGAAAAAGCGATCGATATTCAAAAACAACTAGTCGAAAGACGTGGCGAGCTTTAACAAAATAAAAAACAAATACTAATACTTTATATATAACGGTATGTCGTACAGAGAAGAAACCTTCATGAAGTTCAAACGATCAGAATTGATCGAAAAACTTAGTTACATCCATGAATTATCTGAAGAAGAAATCAAAAATCTGTTTCATGAAGTTTTAAATGGTGGGATTCATGGATTCTGCTTTAGCTTATACGAGGAAGGTCAGCAACCAGGAGATATAATCCCAAGAGAACAGATCGCCAGAAGAATGAAAATTCTTAGCGAGCACTCTAAGTGGATCAGAACATTCTCTTGTACCGAAGGAAATGAACTTATTCCTGAAGTTGCAAAAGAGATGGGTATGAAAACAATGGTTGGAGCCTGGATTGGAAGTGATCGAGAGAAAAATGAGGTTGAAATCCAGAATCTAATTGAGGTTGCACGTAAAGGCTACGCAGATATCATTGCTGTAGGAAATGAAGTACTCTACCGAAACGATGTGAGTAAAGAAGAGCTCATGGAGTACATCCGAAGAGTGAAAGAAGCTTTACCAGATGCAACCGTAGGGTATGTAGATGCATACTATGAGTTTTCTGTACATCCGGATTTAACAGCTATGTGCGATGTCGTTCTTTGTAACTGCTATCCATATTGGGAAGGAACTCATTTTAATGATTCTCTTCAGCATATGCGCCAAATGTTTTATCAGGCGAAAGCAGCTGGAAATGGAAAGAAAGTGATTATCACAGAAACCGGTTGGCCTAGTCAAGGCGAGGGTTTGGGAGGGGCACAACCATCTAAATCAAATGCGATGAAATATTTCATCAATACCAATTTATGGGCCGAAGATGAAGATGTTGAAGTGATGTACTTTTCATCATTCGATGAAGCATGGAAAGTTGGTGATGAAGGTGAAGTGGGCGCCTATTGGGGTATCTGGGATGCAAACAATCAATTGAAGTTTTGACATTGAATACCTTCGAAGAATTAAATCTCAAACCTGGAAAAGCAATTTGCTATTCAGGGTTTAGAGATGGCCAATATCCGGGTGGAGAGTCACCAACTTACGATCAGATAAAAGAGGACTTTCTGCTACTTGAAAACGATTGGAATTATCTGCGTCTTTATGATTGTGACGATCACGCACAAACTGTTTTCGAAGTTCTAAAGAACGAGCATTTCGACTTCAAAGTAATGCTAGGTGCCCACCTTGATGCTGAAATGAATAATTTCAATTGTCCATGGGGTGGTGGCGTTTATAGTGAAAAAGAATTAGAACAAAATCAGAATAAAAACTATCGAAATATTCAGAAGCTTATTGAATTTGGTAATACTTATTCGGAACACATTTTTTCTCTATCTGTTGGTAATGAGGCTTGCGTAGACTGGACCGATCATTATGTATCTGAGCAGCGTGTAAGTGAATACGCACAAGAAGTGAAGGCAAAAACCAAAAAAATGGTCACTTTCTGTGAGAATTATGTTCCCTGGCTATTTAAGCTTAGAAACTTGGCTGAAACATTGGATTTCATTTCAATCCATTCTTATCCGGTATGGGAGTACAAACAAATTTCTGAAGGACTGGCTTACACCAAACAAAACTACTATGCAGTCGCTGAAAAATATCCTGATAAACCTGTAGTTATAACCGAAGCCGGTTGGGCAACGAAAGCAAACGACAAAGGCATTAACATAGAAAATGTGAATGAAGGATTTCAGAAAATCTATTTTAATGAACTGATGGAATGGACTGAAAAAGAAAACATTCTAACCTTCTACTTCGAAGCATTTGATGAAAATTGGAAAGGTTCGCCCGAACCTTGGGAACCAGAAAAACATTGGGGGTTATATCGTGCGGATAGAACTCCCAAACTTGCTGTTAATCCAGATTACATTTTGCAAAAATCTGGGTACTAATCATTAACTAAAACCTAAACAAATCATTGTATCGACTTATAGATCAAAGCTACAATTAAAACAAAATACTTATGAAAAATATATTAACAACAATTGCGCTACTTGCAATTTCTACAGTTGCTTTAGCACAGACAAACTTAGTCACCAATGGAGACTTCCAATCGGCGACTGCCGGAAATTGGTATACAAATTTTGGTGATCTTACACCTGAAATTAGAACTGAAGGTGAGAACAGCTATTTCTTTGCTGATGTTGAAACAGCATTACCAAATGCTTTCGAAATCAATTTAAGTCAAGTTCTGGAAATTGTAGATGGAACAAACTATACATTATCTTTTGTTGCGTCTAGTGCCGGAAATGGAAGAACTATAGTTGCTGGTATCGGCTTAGCTGAAGATCCATGGAACTCAGATACAGAAACAATCACATTAACCTCCACGCCGCAAACCTTTTCATTGGAGCTAGAAGCCGCTGGATGGGGAATCCCGAACAGCCGTGTTATTTTCGACATGGGTGCAGATTCTGGAATCGTTATTCTTGATGATGTATCACTAGTTGTTTCTGATGGTGGTGGAAACGGTGGAGGAACAGGTTCTGCTCCAACTACTGCAGCCCCAACTCCTCCGGCTCGTGATGCAGCTGCGGTAGTTTCAATTTTCAGCGACGCTTATACGGATGTTGCAGTTACTACTTTTGCTACTGAATGGAGTGAAGGCACAACTGCAACCATGGATACAGTTGCTGGTGATCCTGTAATTAAATTCAACTTTGTAAACTTCAGTGGAATTCAGCTTGAAGGTTTTCACGACTTATCGGGAATGACTCATATGTATTTTGATTACTGGGTTGCTGATGACCTAACAGCTGGTGAAGTTCTTAGCCCAAAATTATCTAATCATGCAAATGAAGATGGTGAGACAGGCGCAATTGTAGCAACTCAGCCAGTTACAACTGCTAAAGAATGGGTATCATTTGATGTTGCTTTAGCAGATTTTGTAAATGCTACTGAAAGTGGCCCAATGGATATCGATAAAGTTCATCAAATTGTTCTTGGTGTAGCTGGGCTTTTAGATGTTGTATTTATTGACAACTTGTATTTCTACGATGCTAATTCAGTAAGCAACGAAATCACTGAAGTGCCAAATGGATTTACTTTAGAGCAAAACTATCCAAATCCATTCAACCCATCTACAAACATTGCGTACTCTCTACCGGCTACAGGTCAGGTTACTTTAGAAGTATTTAACCTACAAGGGCAGAAAGTAGCTACTTTAGTTGATGGTGTTAAATCAGCTGGTGCACACACTGCTGCTTTTGATGCTTCTAGCTTAGCTTCTGGTGTTTATGTTTACAGATTAGTTGCTGGAAACAATATCCAGATTAAAAAGATGATGTTGATTAAATAATCTACATCACTTAGATCTTGTAAAAAGCCGACTCTTATGAGTTGGCTTTTTAGTTTTTCTAACATCTGAATGATGAATGTTCTTTAGGAAGACATTCTTCAATTTAACTGACAAATACTACAATCAGGATTTTTTATGATTTTTAGTGGATATGGATTAGTAATTCTCTTGCTAGTCTTGATAGTAATCGCATTGATTCAGTTAAGAAATATTCAAAAGGTAAAAGATCTTCTGCTGTTCGAAAGATCACCAATTAAAGAAGAGAATTCAGTAGAAAAAGATTCAATTGATACACTAGATTTGTCGACATTCAACAAAGAAATTGAAGAGTTAAAATCACAGTTAAAATCAAAAACAATTGAATTAGCAAAAAGTGAAAAGGATAGTGATGAGAAGAATAAACTTCTCAATGAAATTCGAGAGAAAATTCTACACTGTTCCAAAAATCCGGATTCGCTTCCCAGAATATCAAAGGATGTTTTAGCAATGCTGGATGCTGCCGTTGTTGCATATGATTCAACATTTGAAATCCAGCTTGATGAGCTACATCAAGAGTTTTCGAAAAAGCTACGAAAAAAGTTTCCAGACTTAACTGCTCACGATTTAAGGCTTGCAACCTATATCAAAATTGGACTCAACTCGAAAGAGATGGCAGACCTACTAAATATTAAGCCATCAAGTGTATATATCAGCCGTTCTCGACTTCGAAAGAAGATTAATCTGGACTCCGAAGCAGACTTACACGGCTACCTCAACTCCATTTAAGTCTTATAATTATTCGGCAACCAAAATTGCAGCCATTCTAGCAGGAAGTTCAATGGTGATCGTACGATCGCTCTGCTGAATACTTAATCCATGTAAAATATCAACGAAAGGAGCGGAAAACTTTGTTTGAAATACAACTTGCTTGCTTTCACTACTGGCATTAAAAACTGAGATAACTTCATCTTCAGTTTCGGCATTAAACCGTGAATAAGCCAAAGTTTCATTTTCATCATCAATCACCAAATACTCAATATTACCATGGGCTAGCACCGGGTTTTCTTTCCTGATTTTGATGAAATTTTGAACAGTATCAAACCAATCATGATTGAATTCAACCGTATTGGTTGGGCGATATAATCCATTTGGATGCGTAGTTTCATCCTCAAAATCTATATCTGGCCACATGAGAGGTTTTCTTGTTGATGGATCGTCCGCGCCCCACATGCCCATTTCATCCCCATTCCATATTTGAGGTGCCCCTATGTAAGTAAATTGCTGCGCCAAAATGAGCTCCATGGTTTGGAAGGTTTCCTCATCCGGTTTATCAATTTTATAATTTGGGTCGTCGTCAGGTTTTGCTCTGTATTTGTTCAGGTTTTTATTGTAAATGGAGGTTCCAAACCGTGGCACATCATGGCTGGCTGTCAAATTCATCATAGCGTAATTATTTTGAGGACGCAGATTGCTCATGAATGATTGTAAACTATCAACATATTCAGACACAGGGATTTTGTTGGGGGATTGATTGAAAAAATGACGAGTTGCCCGATACCAGCGATAATTCATTGGTGCATCAAAAACATCGCCACGTAAAACAGGTTCCGGGTCTAATAAGTGATTTGGAAACATTTCCCACCAGATTTCACCAAGTAAATAGGCATCAGGATTTATATCTCGAACAAACCTTCGATAATCACGCCAGAATTCTAGACCAACTTCGGCTGCAACATCCATTCTAAACCCGTCAACACCATCCGATGGGTCGCCATCGCCGTTTGGATCAAGCCACCGCCGGGTTACATCGAACATATGTTGCTTTGCCACTTCGCTATAAATATCAGCTTCGAATACATGCACACCATTGCTATGGTCAACCCGATAGGTCTCTCTAATTTCTGGCAGTGAGAAAACACCTACCCATCCTCGATAGGAGAATTCGTCTTCCGCAGTGTTTGGATCATCAAATTCGTCGACAAAGTACCAGTCGGCAAATTCACTTTCTTCCTGGTTTTCGAGAATATCTTTCCATGCCCAGAATTCAATGCCAGTGTGGTTCCAGCTAAAATCTAAAATGACTTTTATATCTCGTTTATGAAATTCCTCGATTACCTGTAGAAACATTTTATCAGCACCTGTCCATTGCCATGTGGCAGGATCTACCGGATTTTCTGATTTCATTAGTTCAACATCTTCCTCGGGAGTGGGACCAAAATTTCGATCAATGTGATGCCAATACCTTGGGTCGTATTTATGGAGGGAGGGGGCATCATTCAATGGATTGAAATAAATAGCAGTAACGCCCAGTGAATCCAGGTAATTGATTTTGTCTAACACTCCCTGTAAATCGCCACCATAACGCCGTAATTGTGCTTTCTGCCCAAAGTAGGTTAATTCATTGCCAAAAAAGTCTGTAATACCGTCTAATTCATCCCAATATGGATCCGGCGAGTACCAATCTTGCGACCAAGGTGTAACTGCCCAACTATCAGGAACTGTTCCCGGATACGCGCCTATGATATCTTCTTTTGTTGGGTCATTTGTTGGGTCACCATTTCTAAATCGTTCAACAAAAATTTGATACCAAACTACTTCATGGCTCCATTGTGGTGGATCTTCAAACTTGGTAGAGTTTGTTTTAGAACTATTGGTACATGAATTAATCGAAAGAGCAAAAAGAAATATTGCAAGGGTAGTTTTTAATGTTGAATTCATACAGAAAGAGATTAGATGTCTAATTAGAGAATACATTTTTTTTAGAAATCGTACTGCTATAAATACGTTTATTTAGAATCAGCCAATCATTATTATTGCAGTCAGAATTATTCTAATCACTTTTATACATCATTTGGATGCACAAGCAAGCACTGCTAACCATTTCGGTTGTCCTCATATTTTTATTGTCAGCCTGTTCTTCTGATACTCGTTTTACGAAAATGTCACCTTCGCAAACCGGGGTAAATTTCGAGAATACGTTAGTTGAGGATACAACATTCAACTTTCTAAACTATCTGTATTTTTACAATGGAGGGGGAGTTGCCGTAGGAGATGTTAATAATGATGGTTTAGACGATCTTTTTTTTACTTCGAATCAACAAGAGAATAAATTATACATCAATCGGGGAGAATTTAGATTTAACGATGCCACTATTTCGGCCGGAATAATTCATCAACCCGGAAGTTGGTCGACAGGGGTGGCAATGGTTGATATTAACGGAGATGGTTGGTTGGATATTTATGTGAGCAATGTAAACTATCTAAGCAGAGGAGGGCATAACCAGCTATTCATCAATAATCAGGATGGAACATTTGCTGAGAGATCAGCTGAATATGGGCTGAATCTGGAGGCATATTCTGTTCAAGCTGCCTTTTTGGATTATGACAAAGATGGCGATTTAGATCTTTTCCAATTGAATCATTCAGTTCATTCGATTTACTCCTATGCCCCCATCGAGACAAGAGATCGAATAGACCCGAAATCGGGAGACCGATTATTCAGAAATGATGGCAATCAATTTGTTGATGTAAGTAAAGAAGCAGGAATTTTTAGTAGTGCACTTGGTTTCGGTTTGGGAGTTACTGTTAGTGACATCAATGAAGATGGCTGGCCCGATATTTATGTAGGTAATGATTTTCATGAAGATGACTATCTCTACCTTAATCAAAAAGATGGCACCTTCAAAGAATCCATTCGTGAAAGTGTTCGCCATATGAGTCAATTTACGATGAGTGTGGATATTGCAGACATCAATAACGATGGAAGAAAGGATATTGTAACCACCGACATGTTGCCGTTCGATGAACAAATTCTAAAAAAATCGGGTGGCGGCGACACCTATCAGGTTGCCAGTATTAAAGAAAGTTACGGTTACTACCCTCAGTATTCTAGAAACATGCTTCAACTTAATGTTGGCGACAATGAAAATGGGGTTCCGATCTTCAGTGAGATCGGATATATGGCAGGAATTGAAGCTACTGATTGGAGCTGGAGTGGTTTACTCACTGATTTAGACAACGATGGTTTACGTGATTTCTATATCGCTAATGGCATTTATCGCCGCCCAAATGACTTAGATTACATCAAATTTATATCAAGCTCTGACATCCAAAAATCGTTACAAGAGGGCATTAACCCAGAGAATCTTGAACTTGTGCAGCGGATGCCTCAACTTAAAATTCCGAATGCGGTTTTTAAAAATAGTGGGAATTTTGCATTCACTGATGCATCCAAGGCTTGGGGGCTCGGTGATGAAAGCTATTCAAACGGTACTGCATATTCCGATCTAGATAATGATGGAGATTTAGATTTGATCGTCAATAATGTGAATCAGCCGGCTTTTATCTATCAGAATAATACATTCAGCGATAAAAGTTCGATTGATAATTATGTGCAATTTCATTTGATGGGCGAAGGCGGGAATACGTCCGGTTTAGGAGCTAAAGTTTACATTTATGCAGGTGATACAATTCATGGAATAGAGCAGTCGCCTGTTAGAGGATTTCAGTCGTCTGTTTCACATGTGCTACATGTTGGATTGGGAAATGAAGATCAGATTGATTCGGTTCGCGTAATTTGGCCGGATGATAGAGTTCAAACATTAACCAATGTTGGCGTAAATCGATTAGTACATTTGAATCAAAGTTTGACAGGGGAAAAATTTACTTATGATCATCAGAACTACCCTGGAACTTACTTTTCCGACATAACAAGTTCTACAGGAGTTTCTTTCAATCACTCTGAAGATGATTTTGTCGATTTTGATAACGAGCGGTTGATTCCCCACTACAGATCTACCTTAGGCCCCCCAATAGCCGTCGCTGATATTAATGCAGATGGATTGGAAGATTTCTTTATAGGCAATGCAACAAATAATGTAGGTGAATTATGGGTGCAGCAGCCAAATTCAAAGTTTGAAAAGAAGGAAACCGTGGTTTTTTCCAATCATCAACAAAATGAAGACACCGATGCCATATTCTTTGATGCAAATGGGGATGAATTTCCGGATTTATTAGTCACTAGTGGGGCAGGGAAAAGGGCAGGCGAGTTTCCTGAGTTATTAGATCGATTGTATTTGAATGATGGGAATGGAAATTTTCAACACTCAAATGGACTTCATTCCATGTATTCGAATAGCTCCACAGTGTCTGCCGCCGATTTTGATAATGACGGGGATGAAGACCTATTCATTGGAGGTTTGTCTGTTCCCGGCTTTTATGGACTGGATCCAATTAGTTTTTTACTTCAAAACGATGGGAATGGAACATTTAATGATGTAACTGATATAGTTGCTCCTGAACTACGAACAGTTGGAATGGTAACAGATTCTGAATGGATGGATTATGATGGCGATGGTGATCAGGATTTAATCCTGGTAGGTGAGTGGATGCCCATCACAGTTTACTCCAATGTTTTAAATGAAGTTGCTAATTCTGAAAGCCGGACTGCCATATTTAAAGATGTATCTGCAGAAGCGGGGCTTGAACTTACAAACGGATGGTGGAATACCATTGAGGTGTCGGATATAGATAACGATGGCGATCTTGATCTTCTGGCCGGGAACCTTGGTCTTAATTCTTATTTAAATGCTACTTATGAGTCTCCATTAAAACTGTACCTCAATGATTTCAATCAGGATTTCAATGCTGACCCAATATTGGTAAGAGAGATTGAGGGAGTAGATTATCCTGTGGCTTTAATTGATGAATTATTTAGCCAGATTAATTCACTAAGGAGGGGCTTTACTACTTATGACGAATTTTCTAAAAACAGTTTCTCCGATCTATTCACAGACTTCTTGATTGATAGTGCGATTTCAAAAGAAGTGTATAGTTTTGAATCCGTTTTAATTGAGAACACTGGTAGTGGCGAATTTGTAATTCACTCATTACCGGCTCAGGCTCAGTTATCTCCAATTTTCAATTTTCATGTTTCTGATTTGGATCAAGATGGACTAAAAGACGTTTTTCTAAATGGAAATTTTTCTGGCGTTCGCCCATTCTTTGGAAAATATGATGCAAACTATGGCACAGTTCTCATTCAACAAGAAAATTTAAGCTTTAAAGCAAGCTCGATAAGTAATAACGGAGTTCTTTTAAACGGTGAAGTTCGAGATTCAAAGTCTATCCATCTTTCTAATGGAGAAACTGCTTTAATCGTATCGCAAAATGATGGAGAACTGATTATACTTAGGCAGAATCAGTCGAACTAAAGTATTACCATATTCTCTATGAAGCTTAAGAGATCAGCTCTCGGGACCATAATTCTCTCAACATTAGTTTTAGTAACAGCCTGTCAAGAGGTTAAAACAGCAGACGAAGCAGGAGCAAAAAATCCTGAACTCTTGCATGATGCCGTTCATAAATTAACGAACATTATGGTTCATGATATTTTTTCCCCACCAGTGGCAAGCCGGGTATATGGCTATGCAGCCATAGCTGCGTACGAAACTATTGCTTTAAACAATCCTGAGTATGAATCACTTGGCGGACAATTAACCGAATTTACATCTGGTCCTATTAGTGAAGACGATAATGTTGTGCTGGAATTTGCCAGTCTGCATGCATTTTTGAATGTAAGTGAAGAACTCATTTTTTCAACCGATATGTTAGATACCTACAGAGATTCGGTGTACACTGCATTAAGAAGTAATGGATTTTCAAGAATAGAATTTGAGGCTTCGAAAGCCTATGGGGATCAAATATCTAACCATGTTATCGCCTGGTCTCAAGGGGATAATTATAAAGAGACGAGAGGGACAGAGAAATTTCCTGTTACTGATGAGCCGGGTCGATGGATTCCAACACCACCTGCATATATGGATGCAATTGAGCCTAGCTGGAATAAACTTCGAACGTTTGTAATGAGCAGCGCAGATCAATTCAAACCGGAACCACCTGTAGCATTTAGTATGGAAGAAGGAAGTGAATTTTATCGCCAGACTATGGAAGTTTATGAAATTGGGAATAATCTTACTGAAGATGAAATCGAAATTGCACAATTCTGGGACTGCAATCCATTTGCGATGCAACTTCGCGGCCATTTCATGTTTTCAATTAAGAAGTTAACTCCGGGTGGACATTGGATGGGAATAGCCGGAATTGCAGCAAAATCTACAAACTCTGATTTTGCACGTGCATCAGAAGCTTATGCGATTACTTCAATTGCTTTATTTGATGCATTCATTAGTTCATGGGATGAAAAATATCGAAGTAATCTGATTCGACCTGAGACGGTAATTAATCAACACATTGATGCGGAATGGATGCCATTGTTACAGACCCCACCTTTTCCAGAGTACACGAGTGGTCATAGTGTGATTTCAAGGGCAGCTGCAGAGGTTTTAACTAATATGTTCGGTGACAATTTTTACTTTGAAGATACAACAGAAATGGAATATGGTCTTCCAATGCGTGCATTTGACTCGTTTTTTGAAGCTTCAGATGAAGCTGCTGTTAGTAGACTTTATGGAGGTATACATTATCGAATGGCAGCTGATCATGGTGTTACACAAGGAGCAGGGGTTGGTCAACATGTTGTAAATCAGCTTTCCTTAGGAAGAAATCCACTAGCTTCAGGGCACTAATTAGGCACAATTAATTTGTGTATTCTTTATAAACTTAGTTACGAAAATTGTTGTAGAGTTTAACCGGTTTGATATAACAAGTTTATTTATAGCCAAATAATATTTGGTTAATAGTAGGGTTTCCCTAACTAATCTAAGCTGCCTTAGCAGATATTAAATTTATCAAAGCGAAATTTGAGAATTGGCATCTTTAATATGTCTGTTTTAAGTATATATAATTCTAGTTTGTATATACAATTCATCTACAAAAACAGGTTGCAATTTTAGTTAAGTATCAGCAACTTTTGTTTGGAGTCAGGATTCAACTCACTATGGTCATCTATGTAATCACTCACAACACAGCAATGGAAGCGCTTTGTTTTAATTAAATGAAAGCGGTTACATACATAGGTGCCCTGCCCATTCTCAAACTAACCAAAAAATAAAACCATAAGTTATGCTCAAAAATTGGATGCCATCCAACTTGCTGGCAAAGATTGCGAAATCTGTCTTATGTGTATCGTTAGGGGTGCTTTTAGTACTCATGACATTTGATACAAGTTCAGCACAATCAAGACGCACAATTACAGGTACTGTAACGGATGCTTCAGATGGAATCGGAATTCCAGCTGTAAACATTATTGTACAAGGTACTCTTATAGGTACATCAACAAGTGTAGACGGTACTTACTCATTATCAGTTCCTACTGATGCAGAAGTTTTAGTTTTCTCATCAATTGGATATGTCACTCAAAATGTTCAAATCGATGGTCGTAGCACTATTGATGTAGAACTTGCACCAGATGTTCAGTTTCTGGATGATGTGATTGTTGTGGGTTACGGTGCACAAGACGAAAAAGAAATTACATCTTCTGTTACTGCTGTTAGTTCAGAAGACTTTAACTTAGGTAATGTTAGCGAACCTGTTCAGTTAATTCAGGGTAAAGTCCCAGGTCTATCTGTGTATAACAGAGGTGGCGATCCTAACTCTACTCCAACTATACGACTAAGAGGTGTTTCCACTATTGGTGCGAACACAGAACCATTAGTTGTTATAGACGGTGTAATTGGTGGTTCTCTAAGCAATATTGACCCAAGTGATATCGAATCAATGACGGTTCTTAAAGATGGCTCTGCTGCTGCGATTTACGGTTCTCGTGGTTCTTCAGGGGTAATCATCGTAACAACAAAGAAGGGTAGTGATGTGGCTGGTGCAGCTTCTAGTCCGGTTACACAATTCTCATATGATAGTTTCGTAGCTGCAAGCTCTGTACTTAGTTCTATTGATAATATGTCGGCTAGTGAATTTGCTGCTGTAGGTGGTAACAATCTTGGTTCCAGTGTAGATTGGCTCGATCAGGTTACAAGAACTGCAATTTCATCTACTCATAACGCAGCCATTTCTGGTGGAACAGCCAAAACAAATTATCGCGCGTCTATTAATTATCGAGACGCAGAGGGTATTCTGGAAGGTTCCGGATTTGAACAATTAAACGGTCGTTTAAACTTGTCTCATACAACGTGGGATGACAAACTCCGTGTAGATATCAACTACTCACTCACAAACAGAGACTCTGATTACTCTTTTAGTGATGCACTCCGATATGCTGTTCTTTTCAATCCAACAGCCCCTGTATTTGGTGCTGATGCGAATATCGGAAATGCTGATTTTTATGCCCCATACAATGGATATTTCCATCCAGTAGGCTTATTCGATAGCTTCAATCCAACTGCTATGTTAGATTTGAATACCAATACTGGCGAATCTAAAGATGTATTATTTGCTACATCAGCTCAGTTAAATCTAACTGATAATTTAGTAGTTAACGCCATTTACTCTCGTCAATCTGCTGACCTATTAAATGCTGAGTATTATTCAGTATTTGATGCATGGCGAGGTGGCGCTGGTACATCAAGCACTGGTTTAGCAAGACGCTTTACAGAAAATACGCGTTCTACCTTATTTGAGTCTTACGCAACATTCTCTAATACGGCAAATAAGCTAGACTATACAGTTACTGGTGGATATAGCTTCCAACAGGATAACTTAGAAAATTTCACCCTTGAAGCCGGTGGCTTTGTAAGCGATGAATTGGGTATTAATGCACTTGAAAATGCCAGTGATTTAAACACTGCAGGACAAATTGTTCTTGAAAGTAGTGCCACTCCCGATGAGAAAATCATCGCTGGGTTTATTCGAGGTAATTTTACCTGGGATAATTCAATCTTCTTTAACGCATCTATTCGTAGAGAAGGTTCTACCAAACTAGGTGAGGATAACAGATGGGGTATCTTCCCTGCATTTGGTGTTGGAGCTGATGTGACAAGTTTCGTAGATATCGACTTCCTTGATCAGTTAAAAGCAAGAGTGGGCTATGGAGTTACAGGTGCTTTACCACGCGAATCAGGTCTGTCTCAAGTTGCTAGAAATCCAGAAGTAGCTGCTGCTCCTTTAACTCGAGCTGCTAACCCAGATTTAAAATGGGAAGAAAAAGCAGAGTTAAATGTTGGTATCGACTTTGGTGGGGAACGATTCTCTGGTACAGTTGAATTCTACAATAGAACAATATCAGATTTCATCCTCGAAAGAACTGTGGATGCTGCTGTATTCGGTTTCGATCGTAGATTTGAAAACGCTGGAGAGCTTAGCTCAAATGGTTTTGAATTCAGTTTCAATTACGACATCATCCAGAATATGGATATGAACTACAATTCAGGAATTGTATTCTCTACGTACACTACTACATTAGAAGATTATCTTGTGCCTCAAGAGTCACGTGCTAACCTTGGTGCACCTGGCCAAAACAGTACAAACTTAATTCGAGTTGCTGAAGGCGAGGAAATTGGAATTATCTGGGGACCTGTTTACTCTGGAGAAGTTGATGCCAATGGAGTTCCAATTATGGAAGATTTAAATGGCGATGGTCAACTAATTGTAAATCAGGCTAATGCTTTAAACCCAGATGGTGACTTTACCAAATTAGGTAGTGGTATTCCAGATTTCGAAATTGGATGGACCAACCAGTTTAATTACAAAAGCTGGGATGTGAATGCATTCTTCCGTGGTGCTTTTGGTCATAGTTTAGTGAATACATACCGTGCTTTCTATGAGCCACGTATTCCTTCACAAGGTTCTTATAACCTAATCAACACTAAGTATGCTGACGACGCAATCAAATCTGCTCAATTCAGCTCATTATATGTTGAGGAAGCGGACTTCTTCAAATTGGATAACCTAACTGTAGGTTATACGTTTGACGCCTCAAAATGGAATAACATTTCTAGTTTGAGAATATATGCTAGTGGTCAGAACCTTTTTGTTCTTACCGATTATACAGGTGTAGATCCTGAACCAGTACTTGCAGACTTTGGTACCACTGATAATGGTGGTCGCCCTAACGATACTGGTGACGTGCTATCAGCTGGTATTGATAGACGATACAACTACTTCTCGTCTAGAACATTCACGTTAGGAATTAATCTAAAATTCTAAAGATTAGACAATGAAAAAGACGTTTAAACTATTATTGATGCTCATTATTCCAATTGCAATGATTAATTGTGATTTGGATGAGAATATTGTTGATACATTTGGTGGAGATGATCCATTCGCTGGATCTGGCGAAGCTCCAAATCCATGTACAGGAGATGTTTTAGGTGCCGGTGGTCTAACTCACACTCATCTAACAACTGCTTATGGTACCCTATTTAATAGTGGTACTGCAAACCATGGTGGATATTGGTCTGTTATGGGGGTTTCTTCTGATGAAATGGCTATCCCAGCAAAAGGGGGTGACTGGTTTGATGGTGGTATTTGGGTAAATATGCATCGCCATACCTACACGCCGTCTAATGGGCCATTAAATGATGCATTTGTTGCACAGTACAATGCACTGAATGAAGTGAATACTGCTTTGGCAAGTGAGTCTAATGCTCAATTTACTGCAGAGTTAAGAGTACTTCGTGCATTCTATTACGCTCGTTTGCTTGACACGTACGGAAGAGTAAAAATCATTACAGCTCCTGGTCAGGATGCTCCACAAGCTACCAGACAGCAAGTGTATGACTTCGTTGTAAGCGAATTAAATGCAGCCATTGATAGTGGTAACTTATTAGCCGTACCAGCTAATAATGCTATGATTTCTGAGTCTGCTGCTCGTGGCCTTCTTGCAAGGGTATATTTAAACGCTGGCGTTTATACCGGTACTCCAAATTGGGCGGGTGTAATTACTCAAACTGATGCTATCATTAATACGGGTAATTATAACTTAGAAGCTAATTACGGTGATGCATTTAAGCCAGATAATGACAACAGCTCTGAGAATATTTGGGTAGTGCCATTCGATCAAACGACCGGTACGAACATGAACTTTGCTCAGATGACCTTGCATTATGGTTCTCAGCAAACGTTTAATTTAGATGAGCAACCCTGGAATGGATATGCAGCTCTTGAAGAATTCTACAACAGCTATGATAATGCTGATGACAGAAAAGCAAACAACTTCCTTGTTGGTCCACAAGAGACAGCTGATGGAGACCCTATCATTGACTTCGCATCTGAGACTACGGATCCCGATCTTCAGTTGAACTATACTCCATCGATCAATGAAGTATTCCCTAACGCGAATCGTGAGGGTGGAGCTCGTTTATTCAAGTTCAATTTTGCTGAATGCCAACGTCAGAGCATGAATAATGATTACCCAATAATTCGTTATGCGGACGTACTATTAATGAAAGCGGAAGCCGAAGCACGTACTGCAAGTGATTGGAGTAATGCTACTACATTAGCATTATTAAATCAGGTAAGAACCAGAGCGGGTCTATCTGCTGCTGCTTCTTTAACTGCTGATACTTTTTTAGCAGAAAGAGGTCGTGAAATGTTTATGGAAGCTACACGTCGTTCAGATCTTATCCGTTATGGTAAGTGGGGCGATGCATGGTGGGAAAAAGATGCTAATGCCAGCGATCATTTAGAATTATTCCCAATTCCACAACCACAGATTGATGCATCCCAAACTTCTGCTAATCAATTAACGCAGAATCCTGGGTATTAATAGATAACTTTCTATTTCAAGGGTTGCTATATTCATAATATAGCAGCCCTTTTTTTTTATGAGAATCATCTTTCTAAAGCTTATTCTGATCACTTTTTTCCTTGCTGGTTGTTCTAATAATGAATTACCATTATTTCAGGATAACTATCAAATCAGCGGCGTAGATTTTAATAATCAACTTGAATTAAGCTATGAGTTAAATCCTTATACCTACCGAAATTTTTATAACGGTGGTGGTGTTGCTATAGGGGATCTAAATAATGATGGATTGCCGGAGTTATTCTTCATTGGCAATTTGGTGGACAATAAATTGTACCTGAACAAAGGTGATTTTCAGTTTGTGGATATCACAGAAACCGCAGGTGTAGCTTCCCCTAATGTTTGGTCAACAGGAGTGAGCTTTGCCGACGTTAATGGAGATGGATTTCTCGATATCTACGTCTCGAAATCTGGTACTCCTACGGGTTCAAATCGAAACAACGAGCTCTTCATCAATAATGGTGATTTGACCTTTACTGAATCTGCAGAGCTGTGGGGGATTAATGATCTTGGCCTATCCAATCATTCGGTGTTCTTTGATTATGATCGAGATGGGGATTTGGATCTCTATTTATTAAATAACTCATTTTCACCTGTTGGTGGATTTGACATGGTGGAAGGCATGCGAGAACAACGTGATCCTAATGGTGGGAATAAATTGTATCGTAATGATGGTGATGTCTTCACAGATGTAAGTGAAGAAGCTGGGATTTATGGCAGTAAAATCGGTTTCGGACTAGGTGTAAGTATTGCCGATGTTAATGGCGATTTATGGCAGGATATTTATGTATCCAATGATTTTTTTGAGCGAGATTATTTATATATCAATAATCAGGACGGCACATTTAGCGAGGTTATCGAGGAGCAAACCGAATCAATCAGCTTAAACTCAATGGGTGCTGATATTGCCGATATCAATCATGATGGATTACCGGAAATTTTCGTCACTGATATGCTTCCGGAGCCGGAAGATCGGTTTAAAACAAAAACCTCTTTTGACTCTTGGGACCGGTATCAACAAAAAATCGAGACAGGGTATCATCAGCAGTACACAAGAAATTCATTACAGCTTAATCAAGGTGGAAATTTCTCGGAGGTTGGTCGTTATCTGGACGTGGAAGCCACCGATTGGAGCTGGGCAGCTTTGATAGCAGATTTTGATTTAAATGGTACCAATGATCTTTTCGTAGCAAACGGTATTTATCAGGACCTCACAGACATGGATTATGTGAATTATTATGCCGATCCGGATCTGTTTCAAGAAGTAGTAAATAGAGATCAACCAATCGAAGTGTTATTTCAGGATATTCCTTCTGTTGCAGTCCCCAATTACATGTACTCTGGTCAGGAAGACCTTGCTTTTGAAAATGTTGCAGAAGGCTGGGGATTGGGTGAGCCAAGTTTCTCGAACGGTTCAGCCTATGGGGATCTGGATAACGATGGAGATTTAGATCTGGTGGTCAACAATGTAAACATGCCGGCTTTTGTGTATCGTAACACAGCAGCTGATCGGGGTTTAGGCAATTGGCTGATGGTTTCTTTGGAAGGCCAGGGAGACAATACTCAAGCCATAGGCGCCCAGTTAAGCGTTTGGGTGGGTGACAAACTCTACTGGCGCGAGCAGGTGCTGCAGCGTGGTTTTCAGAGTACGGTTGATGCGCGCTTACACTTCGGACTGGGTGATGCCACCGTAATTGATTCACTTAAACTACAATGGCCGGATGGACGTATTACTCAAATTGAGAATGTGCCTGTAAACCAGCAGCTTAGATTATTACAAACTGATGCCTCTGAGGCACCCCGAACTACGGCATTGGCTACTAAACCCATGCTTACCAAAAGCGAGACCAGTCTAAACTATTACCATACCGAGAATAACTTTGTAGATTTTGATCGCGATAGGTTACTCTTTCATATGCGGTCGACCGAAGGTCCAGCTGGTTGTATGTCTTCGGATGGGAACTTGCTCTATGCTGGTGGAGCTAAAGATCAGGAGGGAAGCCTGTTCCAGGCTTACAGAGGAAATTGGGAGGAAGTGTTTACCACAGAAGCTCTGCATGAAGATACTGATTGTGTATTCTTTGATGCTGACGGGGACGGAGACGAGGATTTGTATGTAACTAGTGGTGGCAATGAATTTAGTTCAAGCTCGGACGGACTCTTTGACCGTCTTTATACCAATGAAGGAGAGAGCTGGATAAAATCCAGGGGAATTAATGCCACTGTTGGATTCTATTCCAACAGCACGGTAAGTGCAGCTGACTGGGATGCTGACGGCGATATAGACCTGTTTGTTGGGGAACGGCTCAGACCATTTGCTGTAGGGATGCCGGTAAGTGGCAGGTTACTACAAAACGATGGGCAAGGAAATTTCACTGATGAGACGGAAGCATTTACACCGAGTTTACTGAATTCAGGAATGTTTACCGGAAGCTCATTTGCTGATATTGATGAAGACGGTGATTTGGATTTGATCACAGCCGGAGAGTGGTCACCGATCCGAATTTTTACCAATCAATTGGCTCAGAACGGAACCGTTGGGTTTACTGAAACTACTGAACAGGCTGGCCTGGGGGAATCACATGGCTGGTGGAATGAGATTATCATTACTGACTGGGATGGAGATGGATACCAAGACCTCATAGGGTTGAACCATGGACTTAATTCGCGCTTCCGAGCCAGCCAGGATAAATCAGCTAGCTTGTGGGTGAGCGATTTTGATGGGAACGGCTCAGTGGAGCAAGTCCTGACAACCTACAACGGAGAAAAGTCCTACCCAATGGTATTACGCCATGATATTGTGGATCAGTTGCCGGGTCTAAAACGTAAATACCTGAAGTATGAGGCTTATAAGGAACAAACAATCGAAGACATTTTTACCGATGAAGAACTTAGTCGCGCTACTGAACTGAATGCGTATACTCTGGCTAGTACAGTGTGGTGGGGAGCAAGAGATGGCACTTTTACCCCACAACAACTACCGACTCAGGCGCAGCTATCACCGATGTATGCCGGTGCAAGTTTTCAGATGGATGGGCAGGGCAGACCAGAGCTTATTCTCGGAGGAAACCTCTATGGTGTGAAGCCAGAAGTGGGCCGATATGATGCCTCTTTTGGAGTTGTTTTAAGTGTAGATACCACACGAAGTATCAATGTAATCCCATCCAAAGAAAGTGGGTTCAAAGTTCGTGGTCAAATCCGACAAATTATCCCTTTGAGTGAGACAGAATTATTAATTTTAAGAAGTAATCAAGAAGCAATTAATTTCATCAAGACGAATGAATAAGCCAATATATCTTGTATTAATGATCAGTGTATGGGTACTGGTCTCTTGTTCAAATAAATCAAATCAAGCTCAACAAAACACAGCATCTGAAGTTGAGATCCAGGAATCGGATAGCTTAATCCATGATTATACTTTTGGAATGTCTCGGGATGAGTTTTTCGAATTATCCTGGAAATACAACGCAGACGGTATTTTAATAAATGGTTCAGGTGCTGAAATTGTCGAAGATATTGATTGGCTTAAAGCTCCGGCAAAACGGGTGTTCTATCCTAATTTTGTGGATGAGAAGATTGTAGAAATGCCCATAAAATATTCATACAAAGGTTGGGCTCCCTGGAATACGCACTTATCAGCGGATAGTCTTATGTATCATCTAATTCCGGTGTTAAGTGAAGAGTATGGGGTGGAATTCAATCAGTTAAGTGAAAATATGGATACGCCCATTTATATCGGGAAAAGAGCATCAAGCGAAATCGAAATCAAAGTAACGAGTTCGTATGAAGTGGAAGTAACTTTCAAAGAGTTATAAAATTAAACCAAAAAGGGAAGAGAGTTTTGTATATAAAATCGGGGTTATTACTACTTATTCTACTAATTAATGCTACTGTCTTATACGCCCAATCAACGGATTCACTAAAGTATATTCCATCATCTGTGTCAGAGGCTGATTTTAATACAGTAAAAAAAGTTTCATTATTTCAGTTGATCCAATCTCAGGTGCCGGGCTTTACTTATTACCGAAATAGTGGTGATCCAAATGCTAAACAGAACGTTCAGGTTCGGGGGTTAAATTCATTTTCTAATAACATCCCAATTTATCTTGATGGAATACCAATTCATTCTGATCAATTAGTTGATGCCAATGATATCGAGAGTATCGAAGTAATTAAAGATATTGCATCTGTGGCAATAGCAGGAAATAGAGCTCGAAATGGTGCAATACACATTACTTCAAAATCTGCATCTTCAGATCCTGAAAATCTAGTTCAAGTACATTATAGCTACGAATTCGCCATTTCCGAACGAGCTGGAAAAGTTGATGTACTAGATCGAGAGGGCTTTCTGGCAATAGGAGGAAATGATTTAGGTGGGGATACAGACTGGCAAGATGAAATCACTAGAACGGGTTACTCCAATCATCAAAATCTTGCGGTATCAGGAACAAAAGATCAGACCCAATATTTTCTATCAATGAATCTTCAAGGGGTGGATGGAGTACTTTTTAAGTCAGGATATGATCAGAGGAATTTTAGAATAGGTTTAGACCAATCACTTCTAAATGAGAAGTTGAGTCTATCAGCAAATTTAATTTCTAATGATCGAGATAGCGATCTCTCGTTTAAAGAAGCATTTGAATATGCGGTTACTATGAACCCAACAGCACCAATTATTGGATCTGAATCTAATATTGGAAATTCAGATTTTTATGCTCCTTATAGAGGCTTTTTCCATCCTGTAGGATTGTTCGATAGCTTTAATCCATACGCAATGATAGCATTGAATTCGAATATTTCTGAAGCAACAGATTTATATTTTGCGGGTGATGCGAGCTATAAAATCAATGATCAATTATCTATTGAAGCTGCTTACTCTAATCAGTCACTTAAAGTTGACAATTTTGAGTTCTATTCAATTTATGATGCTTACCGCGGAGGTGCCGGAACATCGTCACCAGGTTTAGCTCGAAAAAGAACATCCGATGTAAGTCAATCCTACTTAAGTTTTGTTTCGAATTATTCTGGATTTAGCTCAGATATAAATTACAATTTCTCCCTTGGTTATAATGTTCAAAATCATGAGTTTGATGAGTCACAAGTTGAGATTCGAGGCTTTGAGAACGATAGCGAACTGACTAATATCTTCAACGCCAACTACGAATCGAATGGACAACTAATTCTACAGTCCAACGCTGATCCTTCAGAAACAATCTCTAATGTTTATCTTAAAGGTGGTTTAAAAAAGCCAAGTAGTTTCTTATTAGACTTCGCAATTCACGCCCAGTCAGCATCATTTTTCAGAGACAAAAATAAGACAAACATCTTTCCTTCGATAAAAGGTGGATTATTCTTAACAGATCGAATTAACATTGAAGCAATAGAAAAATTAGCAGTTACTCTTGGATTTGGTACTTCTGGTATAATTCCAATTGAATATGGAGTGCGAAATAATTTCTATGTTGGTGGAAATACTGTAAGAATTGCTACAAATCCAGATCTGGAAATAGAGAAAACTTCAGAGCTTAATTTAGCGATCGATTTTTCAACAAATCGATTAAGTAGTCGATTGGAGTTTTATCAAAGAGATGTTAAAGACTTAATATTCGAAAGAAGTGTCGATCCAGCAGTATTTGGACAAAGAACTAGATTTGAAAATTTTGGCTCACTTCGTACAAGAGGAGTCGAGCTTTCATTGACATATAATGTTGTTGAATCAGAAAAATTTGAATTTGCAACAACTGTTATTCTCTCAAACTATAAAACAACTATTGATGATATCGGTATTAATCAATTTTTGACGGGCTCTCCTGGTGCACCTGGACAAGGTTCTACACAAATGATTAGAGTTGCGGAAGGACAAGAGTTAGGGCAGTTTTGGGGCCCGGTATATTCAGGATCTGTTGATGCAAATGGTGTTCCAATAATGGAAGACCTTAACGGTGATGGAGTTGTTCAAACAAATCAGGCTTTAGCACTTACCGAAAATGCTGACTTCAAAGTTCTTGGTAATTCAAATCCAGATCTAGAATTGGGTTGGATGAATGAATTAAACGTACAGAGGTTTAATTTCAGATTTATGTTTCAGGGTGCATTCGGACATAGTTTGATTAATCTAAATCGAATGTTTTACGAACCCAGAATAGTATCAATGAACTCTTACAATAATGTAGATTCAGAATTTGCTAATGATGATTTAAGATTTGCAAGGTTTAGTTCTCATTATGTTGAAAAAGCAGATTTTCTAAGACTGCAATACATTGATCTAGGATATTCTTTTAGTACCACATCAATTCCATACGTTAATAATCTGAGAGCATCATTCATCCTCGAAAACGTATTCACATTAACAAATTATACAGGGGCAAATCCCGAACCAGTGATGGATGATTATGGATCTACCGACAGTGGTGGATATGAAGATAATTTTCCAAATTCATTTAATTCAGGAATAGATAGAAGGAACCGTTACCTTCCTGAAAGAAGCATTTTATTCGGGATAAAAATTGGATTTTAATTAAAAAAAGTCAGCTCATATTAAATGATTGAAAACTCTATGATTCAATTACAACGCTTTTTCAGTTCAGCATTTTGTATAGCACTATTTTTTAGTCTTTCCTGCGATTTTCAAGATCCAGGTCCAAAGGTGTTTGAAGTAGTTTCGCCGGAAGAATCAGGAATTAACTTCGAAAACCCCCTCGATTTTGATAAGGATTTCAACATTTATAAGTACCGAAATTTTTATAATGGTGGAGGGGTAGCAATTGGAGATATCAATAATGATGGATTGCAGGATGTCTACTTCACTGCAAATATGCGCCCAAATAAATTGTTTCTGAATAAAGGTAATTTTCAGTTCGAAGACATCTCAGAGTCAGCAGGTATTTCAGGAGTTCGATCTTGGAGTACCGGAGTAAGCATGGCTGATATTAATGGAGATGGACTTGTTGATATCTACATATCTAATTCCGGGGATGTTGAAGGAGATAACAAACAGAACGAGTTATTCATTAACAATGGGGATTTAACCTTTACTGAATCTGCTGAGGATTATGGCTTAGCAGATAGAGGATTTTCAACTCAGGCTAGTTTCTTCGATTATGATAAAGACGGGGATTTAGATCTTTATCTATTGAACAATTCTTATCGTGCCATAGGTAGCTTTAATCTTCAGATTAACGAGAGGGGGTCACGTGATGAAGTTGGTGGCGATAAACTATATCGAAATGATGGAGATGTTTTCACAGACGTAAGTGCGGAAGCAGGAATCTATGGTAGCGTGATAGGATTTGGTTTAGGTGTTACCATTTTGGATTCAAATAGAGATGGTTGGCAGGATTTGTATGTATCCAACGACTTTTTCGAACGTGATTATCTGTACATCAATAATCAGGATGGCACTTTTGATGAAGTCCTGGTTGAATCGATCAAAAGTATTAGTGGGGCATCAATGGGCGCTGATGCTGCCGACATTAACCATGATGGTTATCCAGAGATTTTTGTAACTGAAATGCTTCCTGAACCTGAGGAGCGTGTTAAAACAGTGACCACTTTTGAGAGTTGGGATAAATACCAGTTCAACCTTGAGAATGGATATTATCATCAGTTTACCAGAAATATGTTCCAGCTAAATAATGGAGAGGGTACCTACAGTGAAATCGGTAGAATTACCGGTGTAGAAGCTACGGATTGGAGCTGGGCCGCTTTAATGAATGATTTCGATCATAATGGGGAAACTGATTTATTCGTAGCGAACGGTATTTATCAGGATTTAACCGATCAGGACTATATTCAATATGTTTCAAGCAATGAAATTATCCAAACAATTACTGGTGGTGATGAAGTTGATTTCCAACAGCTCATAGATTTAATCCCATCGCGGCCAATTCCAAACTACATGTTTTCGGGACAAGGTGATTTGGAATTTTCCAATGTGGCAGAATCGTGGGGATTGGGGGAACCTAGTTTTTCAAATGGTTCGGCCTACGGGGATTTAGACAACGACGGTGATTTAGATCTGGTGGTCAACAATGTGAATATGCCTGCTTTTGTTTATCGAAATACTACCGCCGAAAAGGGACTCGGAAACTGGTTGATGGTTTCTCTTGAAGGTGAGGGTGGCAATACACAGGCTATTGGAGCCCAATTAAGTGTTTGGGCTGCTGGTAAACTATACTGGCGTGAACAAGTCTTACACCGTGGTTTTCAAAGCACCATCGATGCACGTTTACATGTCGGATTAGGTGAGGCTGTAATTATTGATTCTCTTCGGCTTAGCTGGCCGGATGGTAGCATCACCAAGATGGACAATATACCCGTTAATCAGATGATTATACTTTCACAAATGGATGCGATGGAAACCGAATATGAGCAGAAGGTTGTGGAGTCCGAACCAATGCTCATTCGTAGTGAAGCAAGTGTAAATTTTATCCATTCTGAAAACGCATTTGTTGATTTCGACCGTGACCGTTTATTATTTCATATGCGCTCCACTGAAGGTCCCGCCGGCTGTACTTCATCCGATCAAAATTTGTTATATACCGGTGGAGCTAAGGATCAGAGTGGTAAACTCTTTCAAAAATATCGGTCTGGCTGGGAAGAGGTTTTTACAACCGAAGCTTTGCATGAAGACACCGACTGCGTGTTTTTCGATGCAGATGGGGACGGTGATGAAGATTTATATGTAACCAGTGGGGGGAATGAATTCAGCTCTAGCTCTGATGGGCTTTTTGACAGACTCTATACCAATAACGGAGAAACATGGAACCTATCACAAGGGATTAATGCTGCCGTTGGTTTCCATTCTAATGGCACAGTGAGCGCAGCTGATTGGGATGGTGATGGAGATATAGATCTTTTTGTGGGTGAGCGACTACGACCTTTTGCTGTAGGTATGCCGGTAAGTGGTAGACTTCTTCAGAATAACGGAAACGGAATTTTTACTGATGCAACTGAATCAATAGCACCTACTTTGTCGAATTCTGGAATGTTTACAGGAAGTGAGTTTGCAGATATCGATTCGGATGGAGATTTAGATTTAATTACATCCGGAGAATGGGCACCAATTCGAATTTTTAGTAATCAACTTATAGAGACTGGGCAAGCAACCTTTAGTGAAACAACAAATAAGGCAGGTCTGGGGAATTCTAATGGCTGGTGGAACGAGGTACTCGTTTTGGATTGGGATGGAGATGGATTATTGGATGTGATCGGACTAAATCATGGTCTGAATTCAAGATTCCGTGCATCGTATCAGGAACCAGCTAATCTCTGGGTAAGCGATTTTGATGGAAATGGTTCGGTAGAGCAAATCTTAACTACTTATAATGAGCAGGAATCATATCCAATGGTGTTGCGCCATAATTTGGTTAATCAGTTACCGGGGCTAAAACGCAAGTATTTAAAGTATGAGGCATATAAGGAGCAAACCATCAATGACATCTTTACCGAAGAAGAACTCAGTAAAGCCACAGAGTTAACCGCATACACATTGGCCAGTACGGTTTGGTGGGGTAATGAAGATGGCTCATTCATTCCACAAGAGTTACCTATAGAAGCTCAGCTTTCGCCGATGTATGCCGGAGCATTCTTCGAGATAGATGGAGAGGGTAGTCCTGAATTGATTCTAGGAGGTAATTTATATGGTGTAAAACCAGAAGCTGGTCGTTATGATGCATCATTCGGAGCAGTTCTAAAGATTGAACCTGGAAGAAGTATTCGGTCTATCTCTTCTGTAGAAAGTGGCCTTAAAGTTGATGGGCAAATTCGTCAGGTTCTTCCTCTATCTGATAATGAACTACTTATTTTGAGAAATGATGACTCAGTACTTAAATATTTTATCAAGAATTAAGACTAAGGTAAAAGCTGCGAATTTGCATCAACATTTTGAGATTTAAAGGAACATTCCAGCTTAAAACCATTTTTAGTTTCAATGCTATGTGTCGCTTCTAATTGAAGTAGAAGAGAATTAATTAGTTTATAGCCCAGTGAGGAACCGTTTTCGAGTAAGGCATCATCAAAACCTGTTCCAGAATCAGAGTACATTAATTTAACCCGCGACTCACCAATATTTGACACAGATATAGTAATACTTCCTTTTTCAGAACCATTAAATGCATGCTTTAATGAATTAGTAATTAATTCATTTAATAAGAGTCCAACTGGAACTGCCTGATTTATTGAAATTCCTACATTTTCGATTTCAGAGACAAGTTCAATATCACTTATAAATGAAGGATTAGTCTTGGCTATATTTAACGTTAATTTCTCGAGATATTGGTCTAAATAAATGACACTGAAATTGTCGGTATTGTAAAGGATTTCATGAACGGTGGCTATTGATTGGATTCGATTAACAGCATCTTCCAACGATAGTTTAGCATCATCACCCTTCATTAATTCTAATTGTAGTAACCCCGAGATTACAGCCAGATTGTTCTTCACGCGGTGATGTATTTCACCTAACAAAGCATTTTTTTCATTCAGAGATTCAATAATCTCATTCTCTCTTGTAACAGTTTCGGTAATATCCTGAAAAAAACCATAGACCCGAACTATTTGATCCCCAGCATATTCGGCCGCACCCTTCGCTCTAACCCATTTATGATTTCCCTTTGCAGTTATTATTTCAAACTGACCATCCCTGGACTTACCGGTGGTTATTACTTCGGTAAAAAACTCAGTTATGAGGTCTCTTGATTTTCCTTCTTTATAAAAATTGATGGCCGTCTCTACATCAGGTTCAAAATCTAGTGGTACCTCATGGATTTGTTTCGTTACATCTGTCCAGGTTAGTTTGTTGGTAAGCATATCTAACTCCCAACCACCATTGACTGATACTTCACTAATTTCTTCTAGTAAACGATCTTTCTGGATTCGGGCGGTAATATCTGTAACAATGAAATCATGAATTATGTCCCCATTAGAGCCTGCATGTGCATTACTTATTAAATGCATCCATTTCAGTTTCCCGAATTTGGTAATTATTCGAAAATATTGATGTACTGCCTGCCCGGTCTTTTGAACTTCAGTAAAAATTTCCCGGATATTGAGAACTTTATCATCAGGGTGAAGCAATTTCATGACGTTAGAAAAGTCTGATTTAACTTCCTCTTCTGAAAGTTCATACATGTCATAAAATCCTTGATTTACAAAGATAACTTCTCTAGTTCCATCTAATTTGTCAATAATTCTGCATACGCCGGCTTGCATATTGTCTGTTACCGAAACCAAGTGTTGTTTCGATTTGAGTGCAAGATTTTCAGCCTCATATTGTTCGGTTATATCCTGAACTATACCAACCACTTTTGATAATTTATTATCCTCAAAAACGGGGACACCAATCGTTCTGAGCACCTTTTTCCTACCATCAAGTGATTTGAAATCTAGTACTAAATCATATTCTTTTTGAGAATGCCGCATATCTAGTAACGCGACATGCAATTTTTGTCGACTTGCAAAGGTGAGTTGACGTCTGAATTTCCAATAATCAAATCCCGAGATTTCATCCAACTCTAGAATCTCTGAAGCTCTGCCCGACCATGAAATCACATAGGTATGTGCGTCCATAACCCAGTCACACATTTTCCCAATGCGCTGGGCATCCTGTAACCGTTCAAGACTTTCGGCAAGCATTAGTTCATTAGCCTTTTTTTCGGTGATATCTTCCTGGAACGCAATATATCTTTCAAGTCTACCATTTTTAAAAACAGGGGTGATATCGAGCTTCAGCCAGTACTTTGTACCATTTTTATGATAATTAACTATCTCTGTTGAAAATGGTATTGCCTCCTTTAGTTTTTCTCGAATGTAAGCTACTGTGGCAGGGTCTGTCTCCGGTCCCTGAAGTAATTCACCTGGTTTTTTACCAAGCATTTCATCTAAAGAATACCCCGATAATTCTGTATGAGCCTTGTTTACCCAAATTGTATCACCATGGGCATCTGTAGTGATAACAGAGGTATTAGTATTTAAAGCGGCCTCAGAAATAAGGGTGCTTTGTTCACTTAAAACTTGCAGTTGTGATCGAATTAGTGCCCCTCTAAGTTCTCTTATAATGTTTGTAATAATAGATGTCGGTTCATCTATAAAGCAGATATTATTAATTGTACCATTATCAAGCAGACTAAGAGCTTTTTGTAGATTGGAAGATTCGGTAATCCAAATTATTGGAATTTTATTCGCAAAGAATTTAAAAAGAGATTGTTGAACACTATCAGGTAGCAGAGCATCAATTAGTAGAATACTTCTAGTGGCAGAATGATCTTCAAAATCATCTAAATCATCAGTGCTCAATTCGATGAGATTCACATGAACAAAATATTCTTCAATATTTCTTCTGCACTCATCTCTTAGAGTGTTTTCACTAGGAATAAAATAAATGGTGAATGTTTGTTCCTTAAAACTCAAAACTAAAGCTAGGGTCAATTTTATCAGCTATTAACATAGATGATTTCTCGGGCAATCTGAAATCTAATATTACCAACCGAATTCATTTTCTTGCATGGTTATTTCAAATTCAGTCGGTTCGTGTCTAATGTGGTCGAAAATCATTTCTCTGGCCATTTTCCCTTCGGGGAAATCGAAATACATCCAGTTATGAAACATGCCTTCAAATTCGCGATAGTTAAATACTGTGGGTTGTGCCGCCGAAAGAATTTTTAATTTTCTGCAATCTGCCAGCATGATGTCTCTAGTGCCAATGAATACAGTAATTGGGGCAATTCTCCGCAAATCCTGATAAATAGGGCTTACACGTTGATGATTGGGTTCTAAATCATCTGCAAATTTTTTACCCAATTTTTGCAGAACTTCGATATCCAATATTGGATCTGTACTGTTCACTGTATCAATTTGTGGATTTGAAAGTGAAAGGTCTAACCAGGGGCTAAGAAGTATAAATTCTTTCGGCTGATTTAAACCAGCTTGTTTGATTAAATGGGAGGTATTTAATGCTAATGTGGCTCCAGATGAATCACCGATCACAATATATTCAGATAGTTCATATTGCGAATGTATAAAGTGATAACACTTTACAATGAATTGGTGGGTTTGTTTATAACTGGCATCGGGTAATAATGGATAGTCTGGAGCAATGATTCTAGCATTTAAATCGGTTGTCATCCTTTCAATAAATCGCCAATGAAATGGCTGAAAATTTTTAGCGAATCCACCACCATGAAGGAAGAAAATAGAGTGCTCGATGTTACCTTCGTTAGGTTCAAAAATCCAAACGTTCCGGTCTTCTATTTTCTGGGATTTAACTTTGCATAAAGTCTCCGATTTTAGTCGTGGCTTAACAGTCTTAGGGTTTGAATAAAACCATCTCTCTTGATATTTGCTTTTCCTATCAGTTAAAAGAAGATAGAAGTTGATTAATCGGCTGTGGATACTCTGATTTTTCAAGGTTTAAAAAACGTTTTAAAAAATAATCTTTCATTTTCTATTACCTTGACAACCATAAATTTAAAGCGATGGTTCTTACTTTAAAATTTTACAATACATACTTTTTCGCGGTCGTATATACTATCAAATCAAAAAGGAAAATTAGGTACAACATATCATGAGAAGAATTAATAACGGGCTATTTATTATGCTATTATTAGCAGCCTGTAGCCCTAAAACAGGAGAGAGTATTACCGATTCTTCTAGTGAAGCCGGTATATATAATACACCTATTGAAACCAGTTTGGATCTTGTAAACCTTAACGATGATCGAGTATTGGTTTCAATGAATCCGGGAATGGTGGATAGTGACTCAATTTTATTTCGTCTTCCAAGAGTAGTACAGGGTACGTATGATATCAGCAACTTTGGAAGTTTTATTGATGAGTTTAGAGCATTTAATTATGAAGGAGAAGAAATCGAAGCTAAAAAGGTAGACGAAAATAGCTGGCTAATTGATAATTCAAGTGGGTTTGATCGCATTGAATACTATGTGAATGATACTTTTGATATTGAATCTAGCGACATTCCAACTCCCTTTTCTCCATCTGGCACTAACATCGATCCGGAAGTTTTTGTCCTAAACTTGCATGGCTTTATAGGATATTTCGAAGGTAAAGAAGATCTGGATTACCATATTAGAATCACAGCTGATGCAAGCCTTTCCGGGTCGTCGGCAATTCCAAAAGTAGGGCAGGAATTTTCTGCTGATAGTACTACGCGAACTGACCTTTATTTCGCCGAACGTTACTTCGATGTTACAGATAATCCAATGATGTATGGTGAAATGGAGATTGAAGATTTTATGGTCGGCGATATTCAAATTGTGTTAAGTGTGTATTCACCAACGGGTGTACATTCTGCGGCAGATATCAAAGAAACAGTATTCGAAATGATGGAAGCTCAAAAAGAGTATTTAGGCGACCTAAACAGCACATCTCGATATGATATTTTTCTTCACCTACCAACTGGTGGACCAAATCAGGCCCAAGGGTATGGGGCACTTGAACATCACACATCAACAGTGGTAGTTCTACCAGAATGGCTTGATAAATATCAACTTGATGAAGCCATGATAGACGTTGTTTCGCATGAATTTTTCCATATTGTAACCCCTCTTTCAGTTCATTCAGAGGATGTTCATAATTTCGATTATAACAACCCCACATTCTCTAAACACCTTTGGATGTATGAGGGGATAACTGAATATTTTGCCAGTCATTTCCAGGTGTATGAAGATCTTCAGACAAGGCAGGCATTCTATCAAAAACTGGAAGACAAAATTTCCTACTCACTCACACTGGATGATAGTATGAGTTTCACAGAAATGAGTGAAAATATACTAGACGAGCCGTATGCGTCTAACTATCTAAATGTGTATATGAAAGGCGCATTGATAGGAATGTGCATTGATATCTTAATGCGTGAAGAAAGTGACGGTGAGCGCTCCATGCTCTCTCTAATGAAAGAGTTATCTGCTAAATATGGAACTGAACAGCCTTTCAACGACGATAATCTTATTAATGAGATTACCGAAATGACGTATCCTTCGGTAGGGGATTTTTTACAGACGCATGTAGTTGGTTCTGTACCAATTGATTACAATGCATTCTTTACAAAAGTTGGACTTACGGCAGATGAGGTAATGCAGCCAACAAGTTTCTTATTTCATGAACCCGAGTTGCAAAATGCACAAACACCCTTTATTGATGCAAACCCAGAGACGGGCGAAGTTTATTTTATGGATGGTGAACTTAATAGTTCATTAATTGAACTGGGAGTTCAATCTGGTGATGTCATTAAAGAGTTTAATGGTATTGAGGTCAATCTTCAGAATATTAATACAAGTGGTTTAATCCCCATGTCATTCGGATGGTCGCCGGAAACTGAGATTTCAATGGTTCTTATCAGAGGTAGCGAGGAAATTCTAATCAAAGGATTAGTTGGTGAACCAGCTATGTTGCAAACAAAACTACGAGAAAAAATAACTGCTAGTCCGGAACAGGTTCAGCTCCTTAACTACTGGTTGGAAAAATAAATTTATCAATAATTACTAAAACCATACTATGAAAAAGACATCACTACTACTTCTACTTATAATAACATTTACAGCAAATGTATATGCTCAAGAGAGTGAGAAAGAAGCAATTGAGGCGGTAATTACTACCATTTTTGATGGTATGAGAGTTGGAGACAGTTCCATGGTAGCATCCAAATTTTTACGAGATGCACCAATGAATTCGGTTTACACGAATCGAGATGGTGAAGTGGTAAGAGCTATTGGTTCCTTAAGTAGCTGGTTAAATGCAATTGGAACCCCTCACGATGAAGTATGGGACGAACAAATATCATCAGTAGAAATTAAGATAGATGGTGATCTTGCCTCAGTTTGGACACCATACAAATTCTATGTTGGCGAGAATTTTTCACATTGCGGAGTGAATAGTTTTCAGATGGCAAAGCTAGAAGGAGAGTGGAAGGTAATTTATATTGTTGATTCCAGAAGAAGAGAAAACTGCATCGAATAATTTAAATAAAAAAAGCCCCGCACATTACATCTGCGCGGGGCTTAGAGTATAATTTTGAAAAAGTAGGATTAGCCTTCGTTTTTCTTTGCTTGAATTTCAAGACGAATGTCTTGCGCTAATTTCTTTAGATCTTGTAGCCCTTTTCTTGCTCGGGTACCCGCTGCTTTGTTTCCTTTGTCGTAGAACTTTTCCATCTCAGCTGATACACTGTCAACTAATCCTTTTAAATCGTCTACTCTACTCATTATATAACTCCGTTATGTTTTTGTTTAAGTAAATTTCTTTGTAGAAACTGAGTTGAAGCTAGAGATTCGCAACAACTGAGTCAAATTAAAAAGTGCTATTTTAGCACTTTAAATGAAGTTTTTTTTGATATAACACACAGGTTGCCATTGATTCTTATCCGCGAAAACACTAAAAGCAACATTTTTAATTACGTAAGTCTCTTGAAGTAAAGCTAAATGGGAGTAAATCTATTATAAAATGTTCAGAATAGGTGCCGTCTGCATGAAATAATTCAGCTTTACTAAGTGGAAAATGTTCAGTCATTACTTGTCTGCAAGCGCCACAAGGGCTACTGAATTCACCTTTAAGAGTATGTACAGATATAGAAGTGAAATCCAATTCCCCATCTGCTATTGCTTTACAAATAGCTACTCGTTCGGCACAAAGCCCTTTCGACCAATCACTTACCTCAATATTAACTCCGGAATAAGAATAATTGCTAGTATTTAAGATCGCTGAAACCGGGAAATTTGAATTCTTAGTTACAGCATTCGCGAGCAATTTCTTGAGGTAGGGTTTCTTATCAGTAATCAATCGCTCTCGGTAGTTTATTAATTCAATTTCTTCCGGTACATCGCCAATTATTACGTCACAATCGAATTCATTCTCCCAGAAAGACAATTGTGGGTAATCTTTTGAATGTACGATAATAGATATAGGAGTTTGCCCATATGAAAGACAAATTGAACAAGCTGCCTGTATCGAAGATATAGTAAGCGGAAAGGATACATTTTCAATTCTAACACCTAAGAAATACGAACCTTTATCACCTTTAACAATGCATGCATCTGCTTGTTTTGAATAGGGCACATAAGCCTTTAGTAATAGTTCTTCCCAGTTCATGGTTGATTTACAATGGATGAAAATGCTGCATCCGCAACAGCTGCTCTAATTTGGCTTATACGTCTTCCATAGCTACGATTTGGATAAGTGCGATTTGTTAACAGAATGACAATCATATTTTTTTCTCTGTCAATCCAAATACTGGTTCCTGTGAATCCAAGATGACCAAATGTATCATCGCTAGCTAGTTGACCCGCGGTTGTAAATCCATTTGTGCTCTTACGGTCAAATCCAAGACCCCTACCACTTCGTTCTGATTGTTGGGTTGTGAATTCTCGAACGACTTCAGGTGCGATATACTGTTTATCAAGATATGTACCTTCATTAAGTAGCATGGTGCCAAATTTAGCTAGGTCATCAACAGTGGCGAATAAACCGGCATGTCCGGCAATTCCATCCATGTACCAGGCACGCTCATCATTTACTTCTGCTTCGATGAGTTGATTTCTATACACGGAGTCGAATTCTGTGGGTGGAATACGGTTTACATACCACCGACTTACTCTTTTTGGATTAAAATAGGCTCCATACATCCCCATTGGATAATAAAAATACTTTCTCATGTACGAGTCGATTGAGCGACCGGAAATCTCTTCAACTATTTCAGCAAGTAAAATCATCCCAAGATCGCTATACACATAAGTGCTGCCAACCGGATTGATTAAAGGTTCATCTTTTATAGCCTGAATGATCTCAGCTCTGGTCTGGATTTCATCTACGTACACTCTGAAAGCGGGAAGTCCACTTTCGTGTTGCAGTAAATGACGAATGGTTATTTCAGATTTCTCCGGATTATCAAATTCTTCAAAGTAATCTTTTACTTTATGGTCTAACTCTAAATATCCATCTGATATCAGTTTCATAGCGGCCGATGAAGTTGCTGCTACTTTCGTGATTGAGGCTAAATCGTAAACGTCTGTGTCTTTCACTTTTCGAAGCTTATCATAAGTATGATATCCTTCGGCGTGTTTATAAACGAGTACTCCATCCTTTACAACGGCTGCAACAGCGCCTGGAAATACGGAATCCAACACGGCATCTCTTAGAATGTCATCAATTTTATACAATTCTTGTGAGATTATACCGGCATCCTCTGGTTTGCCATATCTAAGTGCAGTTTGATTGTATTCTAACCCATCGCCAACCGAGTACATGCCCGGAATTTCAATTGGTAGCTTACCAGAAACATCAGCGGCACCAAATAGGGTAGGTGCAGCCGCTCTCATTTGAATTGAATGATTCGACCACGCCATCACGTGCACATCAGTTTCTTCCAATTCACTAACCAAATATGGATTTCCAAACATGGTTAGTACAGTTTTTTTGTTCAAACTCATCAACCTTCGAAGAAATGAAGCATGTTTTCTTGGCAGTTGTATTGATTCGGCAAACCTCAAGCTTATGAAAGACCCAATGATGACTAAGTCAGCCGATCTTGCCTGACGAAGAATTTTCTGAACATCATCTTCATCCGATCGATCATCAAATACACTAAAAGTTACTTTTGGGTGATAATCTCGTAAGGCTCTTGCAAAAGGCCCACCTGTATTCCCATAATCATCATCTGCAATTGAGACTAAAAGAATCTCCTCATATTTGGTTGGATCCAAGGGCAAGAGATTTTTGTCGTCTTTTAATATGGTGATCGATTCTCTGGCAATCCTGTCGGCTTCTGCCTGATGGGCATTTGCGTTTAGAACCTGATCCAGAGTGTTTATATCGATTTGATTATCCTGATCAAATAAGCCCGCTTCTTGTTTCCACTTTACTATCTTTCGATAACTTGCCTCGATTCGTTCCACCGAAATTTCACCGTGCTCAACAGCAGCAATAACTTCAGATATTGCTGTGTGTATGTCAGGACTGATGAGCATAATATCTGCCCCGGCATTAAGTGCACGAACAACGGCTCTACCCGGAGAAAACTTTTTGGTGATACCACTCATCTCCAGACCATCAGTTACTACCACGCCTTCAAAGTTGAGTGAATCCATTAAAATATCGCCAAGAATGCTTTCATCTAAGGTGCCTGGTATTTCAGGTTGATCACTAATTTTAGGGAAGGAGATATGGGCACTCATAATACTTTGAATTCCACCTTCGATAGCTCTTCGAAAGGGAATAAGTTCAACCGAGTCTAGTCTTGAATAATCATGATTTAAGACCGGTAGCTCGATATGTGAGTCTGAATCCGTATCGCCATGACCCGGAAAATGTTTAGCAGTAGCAATTAAACCTTCACTTTGAACTCCTTGCATAAAGGCAATCCCAAATTCGGATACCATTTCTGGATCTCCTGAGAAAGAACGTACATTTATCACAGGGTTATCGGGATTGTTATTTACATCCAGTACCGGTGCAAATATTTGATGTACTCCCATTGCTTTTGCTTCACGAGCCGTAATTTTACCCATGATATAAGCATTCCTTTTATCACCGGTTGCAGTGACACCCATGGCAGGTGTAAATCGTGTTGAGCCGGAAATCCGCATAGCTGCACCATATTCCATATCCTGGGTAATCCAAAGAGGAATATCACTGAGTTGCTGCAATTTGTTGGTTAAAACTGCCTGACCATAAATATCACCCCTCATAAAAATGAGCCCCCCAATATGATCCTCGGTAATTAAATCAGAAATCTCTTTGAATCTATGGTCATCTCGACTTAAAAATCTGCCATTAACGGGGACGAAAAATAATTGTCCAATTTTCTCTTCAAGTGTAGCATTCTCAATCAAAGAATCTATAAAGGCTTCATTTTCATTTTGAGAATGTTGGTCATTAGGTGGCGTTCTCTCTTCATTCGGTTCTCCTACAAAACCAAATACAGTAAAAATTCCAATAGCAAATAGTGCCGAACGTATGTTCATAGTTGATGATATCTCTTTTTATGCCGTCTTAAAGTAGGTGAACCCTTGATTTGAACCAACACAAAATTGGTTAAAATCAGATGATTATTAATGAATGTATGTAGGATTAATTTGTTCCTGTTGGTAGCAATTTCATAGTCTGTACTTTGGCTTTTTGCTCAATATCGTTGTTGTGTTGGAAGATTCGATATTGTCTGTTCAACCACATCATACTCTGATCCCCATAATGCTCTGAGATTGGATTACCAGATTGACCTGTTGGTAAAACTGATCTGGAAGAACTTAAATCTGAGAAATCGATGATTCGGCGAACAGAAGCTCCGAGAGTCATTTCAAATGGATTATCCCATTTGTATTGGCCATTATTTACACTCATACCATGCCCTTCAACCGAATAGGGGCCTTTACTTAAAATGTTATCTACAATCATAGAAAGTGCAGCGGGTGAATTTGGATCCTCAGCAGCCAGACTAAAAAGTGGTGGTTTAAAGGTAATTGTATGCAGTTGTTCCCATCGCCATTCGAAAGGTTCAGCACCTAAAGAATCACTTAAAAATAGAATGGCATCTTGCATAGATTTCAATACCATATAATCTCTGGTCTCTATTGATTTCGTTGAAATATCATCAAAGAAGGTTGAAGAGTCTTGAAGTAACTCCGTCATTGTTCTTACAGGGATTAATTCGTGAACTATAAAATTTTGATATGCAGCATCCCCAAATTCATCTTTTAATGTATTTTCGGTCAATTTTGTGAAGAAGACATCAAAAATTGAAGCTGCGGTAGAACTGTTAGAATATTTAAAATCCCAGTTTTCGAGATACGAGACAGGCAATGAGAAATCATATTCTTGCTGGTTATTGATAATTTCAAGAATCAGAGGAGTTAAGGAAGCAGCAAAAGATGAATAACTGTCTGTTTGCAGATTTATCATGTCGTCAATACTCAACATACTATCTGCGTTCAATGTTGAAACAATGCGCTCAATCCGCGAGGCAGGTTCCCAAAAACTGGCAATGTAATGAGGGTAATTCTCGGTAGTTAATTTATTGTTAGCATTTGCTATCCACCCTTTAGACGGATTAACAAGCTGCGGCATTTCTTCTCTTGGGATGTAACCCTGCCAGTCATCTTCAGGCACCCAACCACGCCGAAGGGTAACTTTATTACCTGTTCTGATGGGGAGTCGGGCCGTTGAATACATTGCAATGTTACCTTCAATATCACCATACATAAAATTTTGACCCGGTACATCGAAGTGTTCAAGTGCATCTTTGAATTCCTGGAATTTCGTAGCCCAGTTAATTTCATACATCGTTCGTAGTTCATTTGAAACTTCATGCCCCATCCATTTCATGGATATCACCTGATCAGCAACTAATGCTTCATTCGGATACATATCGGTAATTACAGGTCCGTTTTTTGTAACACGATACTCATGAAGAACAGGTTCTGCATCTTTAACTTTTATTAGCTCACGTACTTTATCAAATGATCGAAATTCAACCTGACCCACATTTGCAGAATCCACGACATATCTTCCGCGATCTTCGGGATCAACTTTTTCGAGGAAGAAGTCGGTGTCATCAGCCATAATATTGGTGAAAGACCATGCCATATAATCATTTTGACCTAACACAATTCCCGGCAGACCAGCAATAGTTACCCCGGACACATTCTGACCGTTTTTGTTCATATGAACTTCATACCATTTTCCAGGCATATCTAACCCAAGATGCGGATCACCCGCCAGCATTGGGTAGCCTGTAGATGTCCGTGTCCCATCAACTACCCACGCATTACTTCCAACATGAGACCCTTCAATTTGAAGTAATTCCCTTTTTTTAAATTCCATCTCTAACATTGGTAGGAGGGCAGCGGTAGATAAACCGATGGATTCGTTATCGTCTAACGTTGTAGGAAAATCGTTATCCCAGGTAAGTAGTAATTCGTTGAATTGATTTGGTGAAAGCTTATTTTTTAGATAGTTATAAGTTACTTCACTCCACCAGCTTAAATTTAGTTCCCATCCCATTAATCGTACAATTGCAACAGAATGTTGAGGGGTCCACTCTATGGGTTCCATTCCTGATAATGCAAATTGAACAGGTAAACGATTGCTGTTTTTGCTTACAAAAGTATTTACTCCATTTGAATAGGCTTGAAGTCTTTCAAGTTCATCAGGATTTATTTCAGTGGATAAGATTTCGCCGGCTACTTTCCAGAATCCCAACGTTCTTTGGTATTTATCAAAATCAACTAAATCCGCACCAAAGAATTCGGCAAAACGGCCTTCGGCTGCCATTTGCGAAATGGTCATTTGCCACAGTCTGTCCTGGGCATGAACGTAGCCCATGGCGAAGTATAAATCCTGATCACTAGCTCCGAAAATATGTGGTACACCAAATTCGTCCCAATAAATGCTTACTTCAGCTTCAATTCCATCAAGTTCAATTTCTGCTTCATAATCAGGAAGCGGTTTGTAGAAGGTCCAGTAGAAAGCAAGTCCAACAAAACCGACAATTAGGATAAAGAAGAAGATGAGTAACCTAAGTAGAGTGTTCATGTAGATGATTATATCAATAGAGCGTTAGAAAGTAGTGATTCAATTAGGAATTAAGAATTAAGAATGAATCAATAATTCAACTAATTCAATATTTTTCATTTATAATGCTTAATGCCATTGAAAAGCGCTTCCAAAGTCCATACCATTTGGGAAAAATTCATCCAACAGAAAGGTAAAAATGGAAATAAAGAATGTATCGGTGATTGGTGGTGGAACAATGGGTAATGGAATCGCCCATGTATTTGCTATGAGTGGTTTTTCAGTCACTTTAATAGAAACAAAACAAGAATTTGCTGATCGTGCATTAGCAACCATAACTAAGAATTTAGATCGAATGGTGAGCAAAGAGAAAATCACCAACGAAATGAGGGATGAAAGTCTTGGAAATATTTCAATTTCATTAGATATCAAAGACGGGGTAAAACAAGCTGATCTTGTTGTAGAAGCTGTCCCTGAAGATTTAACCATTAAAACTGCAGTATGGACCGCCGTGGACGAAGCAGCACCCGCGCATGCCATTTTAGGATCTAATACTTCCTCCATTTCAATTACCAAATTGGCTGCAATTACTTCTCGACCCGAACGATTTATCGGAATGCATTTCTTCAATCCGGTTCCAATAATGAAATTAGTAGAAATTGTTCGTGGACTGGAAACTTCGGATGAGGTTTACCATGCAATTGAGTCTACCTCAAAAGCACTGAATAAGGTACCTGTTCCGGTGAACGATATGCCTGGTTTTGTGAGCAACCGAGTGCTAATGCCCATGATTAACGAAGCCATTTTTGCCGTGTATGAAGGGGTTGCAACTCCAGAGAATGTAGATGAAGTAATGAAGCTTGGAATGGCACATCCAATGGGGCCGCTTCGACTTGCTGATTTTATTGGATTAGACGTTTGTCTGGATATTCTAAATGTGCTCTACGACGGCTTCAAAGATCCAAAATACCGCCCATGCCCACTACTGATTAAGATGGTAGATGCTGGTAAATTGGGGAATAAGACGGGAGAGGGTTTTTATACTTATTAAGGTACTTGTGTTTTAATATTAAAATATTTTAGAAATAAGTTAACACAGGCTTTACAGGTTATCGTTGATAGTATGAATTCAGTTAGTTACGTTTGAACGTTTTAAAACTCAAACTCAACTCAATTACATGAAACGAATTTTACTATCATTAGGGATAAGCTTAATTTTCTTAGGGACAAGTTATGGGCAAAGCCAAATCTTTATTGAAGACTTTGAAAGTTCTGGTGGTTACACAACTTCAATTACTGAATGTACTGATAATGGCAGTGATTATTTTATTAGAACTGATGGTTCTAATATTGCACCATCATATTCCAATATTCAAGATAGCAATTTCTTTGCTGCTGAAGATATTGATGCAACAGGTTGTCCTGTTGCACCTAGTGCAAATGCAACACTAACAATTGATGATATTGATATAAGTGGATTCTCAAGTCTTGAATTTAGAGTATATTTAGCAACACCTTCGATTTCATCAATGGATGACGCAGATTATTTTCATATAACTGGTGACATTGATGAAGGTGCTCCATTCAATCTTGTTTGGGTAGAACTTGATGAAGATGAAGTAGATGGTAGTAATGGAGTTCCTGAAATAGATACTGATTTTAATGATGAGGGTGATGGAACTCCTTTATCCACTACGTTTCAGCAATTTACAAAGAGTATTGTTGGTACAGGAAGTTCACTCGACTTAACTCTAGAATTTCAATACAATTCTGGCGGAGAAGGAATAGCCATTGATAATATTGAAATTTATGGAACCGCATCAGGCGGTACTCCAACGAAATTAGCCGTTACCGAAGTAAACGGGGGATCTTCGCCAACTCTAGGAACGGGATTTGATGTTGTTGTTGAACTACAGGATGCTGATGATAATGCGGTGGTAGCCTCACAAGATACCTCTATAACACTTTCTGTTGCTTCAGGTACTGGGTCCATCGGTGGTACTTTTACTGGTACTGTTTCCTCAGGTAGTGCAACAGCAACTATTTCTGGGGTAACTTATGATACAGCAGAATCTGGAGTTACTCTTACAGCTACGAACACTGGCGGTAGTTTAACTGCAGGGACAAGTTCATCGTTTGAAGTATTAGCCGCCGCTACAAAACTAATAATTAAAAGTTTCCCTTCAACGGGTAATACTGGGGTTGAAATCAACGAATTTACTGTTGAAGTTCAACGAGCAGATGATTCTGTAGATTTGAATAGCTCAGCTAGTATTTCATTAGCTATTAATTCCGGAACAGGTAATCTTTCTGGCACTACTCCGGTTTCAGCAACTAATGGTGTTGCTACATTTAGCGATATCTCGTTTGACGCTGCTGATGATTTTACAGTTACTGCAAGTGCAACTGGATTAAGTAGTGCAACTTCGGGTACAATAACAATTTCAACAGTTGTTGCGCCAACAGCAGGGACAGTGTTTATTACAGAAGTATCAGATGCTGATACGGATTTCAATGCTGAGTTCATAGAATTCTACAACAATGGCACAAGTACAGTAACATTAGGCACAGCTGATTTGTTAATGTATGACGCCTCAGGAGTGACTTTGCAAACTACATTTGATATTGAAAATTTCACTGGTTCCACGCTAATTCCGGCTAATGGATTTTTGATTATTGCCCGAGGAGCAACTGAGGCAGAATTTGAAACTGAATGGGGAACGCTAGAAGCGAATACAAATTTCAATGAAGGTTCTTCATCAGCATTTTTTGGTACAGGAAGAAGATGGGTTCTAAAACAAGGCTCTACTGCTATTGATTCGACTTCAAACGGTGTTGGTTCAAATAGAGATTTTCAATTTCCGGTTGGTAGTGGAACTTTTATAACTGGTAATCAATCTGAAGCAACTCCTGGTTTATTGGATGGACAAGTTGAACTAACTTCAGCAGCCGGTTACCGCTTACTATCGTCTCCAATGAGTGTAAGCTATTCTACCTTGTTAGATCCAATTTGGACGCAGGGTGCAAGCACGGGAGCAGATGCAACCAATGGCGACCCAAATGTATTTACCTGGGATAACACTTCAGCAGGAGATGCCAATACCAATTGGGATGGGTTGGCCGATCTTTCAGGAAACGTTACATCAGGAGAAGGGTTCCTCGCCTATGTGTACGCCGATGATGATTTTAACGGCAGCGATGATGCCTTTCCAAAAACTCTATCCGTGAGCGGAACCCCAAATGCGGCAGGAGCGTCTCCAACGATTAATTCAAATGGTGATGGTTGGACGTTGTTAGGGAATCCTTTTGCTGCTACCATCGATTTTGATAATCTCACTACCAATGATATAACGGGTACAGCGTACGTTTGGGATCCAAATGATGGAGCCGGAGATGGTGGAACCGATGTAAATGGAGGTAGTGGTAGTTGGAAAACGTATAATGGAGCTACTGGGGATTTGACCGATGGATTAATTACCCCTTTCCAAGGCTTTTTTGTGCAAACTGTGACCACTCCAACCAGTGCAAGCGTTGCATTCCCATCGGCAGCAAATTCCTCAGGTGGAACCTTTTATGGTAAAACCACACAAGCATTTTCATACTTACGTTTGAATGTAGAAGGCGCTGAAGTTTCTAATTCAGCGTGGATTCAACTTTCCCCAAATGGTTCAGCCAGTACTAAAGTGATGGGAGATGCAGTTGAGTTACAACCATTGTCATCGAAGTATGCACAGCTTGGATTCCTGAAAGGTGAGCAAGTAATGGACATTGCGCATGTGGCGACCTCGCAAGACGTGACGCTTCCGGTAGAATTCAATACAACGGAAGGGGGCGCGTTCACGATAAGCGCGACCGATTTTGAGATTCCGGGCGATATGGAAGTCTTGTTCCATGATTATCAGGAAGAATTATCGGTAGTGATCGACGGCTCGTTTAGCTATAACTTCGAAACAGAAAAGTTAAAAAAGCAGGATGTTCCGGCATTAAGTATGTTGTCGGCAGGAGCTATGCAGTTTAAGTCAACCGAGGTCAACCGCTTTGGAATCACCATTCGCCCAACTTCGGTGAACAACGAAACCGAGGATTCGCCACTAGCTTTTGCATTGGACCAGAACTATCCGAATCCATTTAACCCAAGTACCACGATTAGTTACAGCCTAGAGAAAGCTAGTGCGGTGAATATCAGCGTATATAACTTAATGGGACAGAAAGTAGCTACCCTGGTAGATGAGAACAAAGCAGCCGGACAGTACAATGTTCGTTGGAATGCAGCGAACGTTTCTTCGGGAATGTATTACTACCGTTTGGAAGCAGGCGGACAAGCGATCACACGAAAAATGACATTAATTAAATAATAGCTTTGAGTTTTGAGCATTGAGGCATGAGGGAACCCTCACCTCAAAGCTCACGGCTCACACCTCAAAACTCAATACCTATGAAAACACGAATTCTATTTACACTTACCGCGTTTGTATTATTTGCCACAGAGCTGGTGATGGCTCAGCCTGGTTTACCGTCGGCACCATCGCAGGCACCAATCGATGGTGGGCTAAGCCTGCTGGCAGCAGCAGGTGGAGCATATGCCATCAAAAAACTTCGCGATAAGAAGAAAAACCAGGAAGACAATATCGACATGTAAACTGCATGTTGGTCATTGTGAGGAGTCGTTCTTTGTTGTAACCAAAAGAAAAAGATCGACGAAGCAATCTCAACGAGATGGCCGCGGTCGTGCTTCGCCGACTCCTTTGCAAAGACAATTAAAAGTTTGAAAGCCTCCTGCTACCAACAGGGGGCTTTTTTTATATTTACTGGAGGTTAGAGACTTGACGTTTTAAAGGTTAAAATTTCAATCTTTGAATTTCCGTCTTCAAACTTCTAGCCTTCAATTTCCCCCTTGTATGAACAAAAAAAAATCCATTTCTTTTGTAAGCGGTTACATGGGCTCTGGGGTACAAAAAGGGCACTTCTCCGCGCTAACTATTCACTCAAAAATTCTTTTTATGAAAAAAGCTACGATTAAAATGCTATGTATTTTAGTGTTTTCTTCAATCAGTCTACCTTTATTGGCTCAAATTACAATTGATGGGGTATCTGATGAACCTGAATATAAAGTGTTGGCAACTGCAAACAGTAATGATGGTTTTAGTTCTACAAATAATATAGATGACCTAAAGTTTTATGCTGATGGAAATGATTTATACATTGGAATTCCAACTGATCTTGTTGACAATAACAATGTGGTAATCTTTTTCAATTTCTCAGGATATGGTGGTACACCGGCTGGTGATGTTGTTGGTGAAGCAGGTACAATCGGAGTATTTCAACAAGGTAATTTTGATGGTTCTAAGCTAGATTTCGAAGTTGATTACGCCATGGCTGTAAATGAAGGTTTTGGAACATCTAATTTATTTGTAGATGTCGCTAGATATGGATCTAGTGGTGCCCTTTTTCAATGGGATTATATTGGTCCAACATCTGATCAGGTTGGTACATCTACTTCCTTACCAACTTCAAATGCATCTTTTTTTGATGCAGGAGCTGTTGAAATAGCATACGATAGTGCAGGTACTTCTGATGCAGGTATAGAATTTAAAATCGATATTACCGAATTCGACGGTGTAGATAATTCGCAAACCGTACAACTTTTTGCTGCAATTATTGCTGGTGATGGTTACTGGTCGAATGAAATTTTGCCTCATTCAGGATATACTGGAGGCAATTTAGCTACTGATCCAGATCTGGGTGCTCTAAGTGGAGACTTTTTTACAAGCGCAGAGTCATTAACTCATACAAGAACACTTGAAACCGCAGCAGGTTACCGCTTACTATCGTCTCCAACGAGTGTGAGCTATTCTACCTTGTTAGATCCAATTTGGACGCAGGGTGCAAGCACGGGAGCAGATGCAACTAATGGCGACCCGAATGTATTTACCTGGGATAACACTTCTGCAGGAGATGCCAATACCAATTGGGACGGGTTGACTGATCTTTCAGGAAACATTACCTCCGGAGAAGGATTCCTCGCCTATGTATACGCCGATGATGATTTTGACGGCAGCGATGATGCCTTTCCAAAAACTCTATCCGTGAGCGGAACCCCAAATGCAGTAGGTGCCAGCCCATTTTTAAATGTAAATCCAAATGGATGGACTCTACTTGGGAATCCTTTTGCATCAACCATTGATTTTGATAACCTGACTACTTCAGATATTACCGGAACTGCTTATGTTTGGGATCCAAATGCTGGCGTATCTGGTGAATGGGAGACGTGGAATGGTTCAACTGGTGATTTAACAGATGGTTTAATTACACCTTTCCAGGGATTTTTTGTACAAAGTGTTGCTTCACCATTATCACTTGAAGTGACATTCGGTGCAAGCTCAAAGGTTACTGGTGGTACTTTCTTAGGAAAAGCGTTGAATCAAGTACAATTCATCAGACTGAATGTAGAGGGTGAAAATGTTTCTAATTCATCTTTCCTACAATTTGGTGATGGGGGTTCATTGACCGAAAATGTGTATGGCGATGCAGTGGAGTTAGATCCTTTAAACACTAAATTCGCAAAATTAGCCTTCGTAAAAAGCGGTGATTTATTTGACATCGCAAATGTTGGTACCCCAGAAGAGGAAGTATCAGTTCCGCTTTATTTTGAGGCAACAGAAGGTGGTAACTTTACAATTACTGCTACTGATTTTATTGTTCCTGGTGATATGGAATTAACATTTCATGATTATGATGAAAATGTATCTATGCTAATTGATGGTTCATTCTCTTATGATTTTACCTCATTTGCATTAAAAGCACGAGCTGAAAATCCGTTGACATTAATCGAAACTGGAATTTTTGAAGCTACTTCAGTTACAAATAATCGCTTTGGAATCACCATTCGCCCAACTTCGGTGAACAACGAAACCGAGGATTCGCCACTAGCTTTTGCATTGGACCAGAACTATCCGAATCCATTTAACCCAAGTACCACGATTAGCTACACCATTAATGAAGCTAGTGCGGTGAATATCAGCGTATATAACTTAATGGGACAGAAAGTAGCTACCCTGGTAGACGAGAACAAAACAGCCGGACAGTACAATGTTCGTTGGAATGCAGCGAACGTTTCTTCGGGAATGTATTACTACCGTTTGGAAGCAGGCGGACAAGCGATCACACGAAAAATGACATTAATTAAATAATAGCTTTGAGTTTTGAGCATTGAGGCATGAGGGAACCCTCACCTCAAAGCTCACGGCTCACACCTCAAAACTCAATACTTATGAAAACACGAATTCTATTTACACTAACCGCGTTTGTATTATTTGCCACAGAGCTGGTGATGGCTCAGCCTGGTTTACCGTCGGCACCATCGCAGGCACCAATCGATGGTGGGCTAAGCCTGCTGGCAGCAGCAGGTGGAGCATATGCCATCAAAAAACTTCGCGATAAGAAGAAAAACCAGGAAGACAATATCGACATGTAAACTGCATGTTGGTCATTGTGGGGAGTCGTTCTTTGTTGTAAGCAAAAGAAAAAGATCGACGAAGCAATCTTAACGAGATGGCCGCGGTCGTGCTTCGCCGACTCCCTCGCAAAGACAATTAAAAGTTTGAAAGCCTCCTGCTACCAACAGGAGGCTTTTTTATTGTCTAAAAGTTTCGGTTTATTCGATCATGATTCAACTCACAGACATTAGAAAATCATACAGTGGTATAGAAGTGCTAAAGAATATCAGTCTTGAAATCGAGAAAGGAAAAACGTTTTCGCTGATCGGACCAAGTGGTTGTGGGAAGTCAACTTTGATTCGGATTATAATCGGATTAATCCAACCTGACCATGGTCAAATAAACATTAATGAGGCAAATCTCACCGAGAACAATGTTCAAAAAATTAGGCAGAATATTGGCTATGTAATTCAACAAGGTGGCCTATTTCCACATCTTTCTGCAAGAAAAAATTGTAGTCTGGTTGCAGAGCACTTGGGCTGGTCGAAACATCAGATCGAAAAACGACTACGATTTCTGTGCGATTTAACCAAAATCGACTTCAATTATATTCAGAAATATCCCCATGAGTTTTCGGGAGGACAAAGACAGAGAATAGGATTGATTCGCGCATTAATGCTTAATCCTGAAATATTGCTTTTAGATGAACCACTCGGCTCCATTGATCCATTAGTGAGATTTGAACTCCAGGAGGATTTAAAGAATATCTTTAATTCACTTAAAAAGACGGTTCTTTTTGTAACTCACGATTTGGGAGAAGCAGGTTATTTAGGAGATGAAATTGTATTGATGAACGAAGGAGAAATCATTCAAAAAGGGGTGATTTCTGAAATAATAAAAGAACCAAAAGATGAATTTGTATCACGATTTGTAACCGCACAAAGAAATCATCTGGAAGAAAAATGAAAAAGACAGCCTGGATATTGTTCTTATTTCTGTTTTCTGTGATGAGTACAGGTATAAACGGTCAATCAACTGTAAAAGTTGGTAGTAAGCTTTTCAATGAGTCTGTGATTCTTGGTGAAATGATCACCCAACTTATTGAGAATAACGGGGTAGAAGTAACATTTGTTGATCAACTTGGGGGGACAAGAATTCTTTGGAATTCATTGTTGCAAGGAGAAATTGATATATATCCTGAATATACAGGAACACTCATTTTTGAAATTTTAGGAGAGGACCAGGTGTTATCACAAGATGAATTGAATACCAGATTAAGTGCTCTGGGTATCCAAGTCACGAACCCACTTGGTTTTAATAATACCTATGCGCTTGGTATGAACAGAGAAACAGCCGCAACTCTTGGAATCTCGAAAATTTCTCATTTGTCTAATCACCCCACACTGAAATTCGGATTCAGTAATGAATTTATTGATCGAAATGATGGCTGGGCGGGATTGCAAACTTTCTATAATTTGCCTCAATCCAATGTCATCGGACTTGATCATGATTTAGCATATCGAGGCTTGGAATCCGGGTCCATCGACTTGATCGATTTATATTCTACGGATGCAGAAATTGCCTATTACGACCTGGTCGTACTTGAGGACGATCGATCATTTTTCCCAGGTTATCAGGCAGTTATTCTTTATCGAAATTCGTTGGATTCGAAAACAATTGACGCAATCAGAAAATTAGAATTCTCTATCTCTGCATCTGAAATGACGGCTATGAATGCTGCTGTGAAATTAGAAGGAAGGGACGAGGTAGAAGTTGCTTCAGCATTTTTAACTGATAAATATCAAATCCAGACCAACCGAGAAGTTGAATCAGCAATCAGTCGATTAGTAAAGAATACCATCGATCATATTATATTAGTCATGGTTTCGCTTAGTCTGGCAATTCTTTTTGCCTTACCTCTTGGCATAATTGCTGCTAAATCATCTGCCTTAACGCAACCTATTTTATCGATCGTTGGTATTTTGCAAACCATTCCATCGCTGGCATTGCTCGTATTTATGATTCCATTATTCGGTATAGGGACTTTCCCTGCAATGGCAGCACTATTTTTGTACAGTTTATTACCAATAGTTAGAAATACGCACGCTGGAATTTCTGAAATCGACATAAGTTTGAAAGAATCAGCCCTGGCTCTTGGGTTGCCAAAAAGCTTAATTCTTACAAAAATAGAGTTACCTCTTGCAGCTCCAACAATTCTTGCAGGAATTAAAACATCAGCAGTAATAAATGTAGGAACCGCAACACTTGGGGCTTTGATCGGGGCAGGAGGCTATGGTCAACCAATTTTAACAGGTATTAGGTTGGATGATGTTTCACTGATCTTACAGGGGGCTGTACCAGCAGCTTTTTTGGCTTTGATTGTTCAGTGGATTTTTGATGCAGTCGAGAAAAGGTGGAACTACAGCTGAAGTTATTTAATATAATTCTAATCTATTCTGTTCAGTCTAATACTGGAATTCACTCTCAAATCTACCAGATATATTTTTTCGTTTAATCATCTCACTATCAATAAAGATTATAAATGAATCAATATCATTTATTTAATTAAATACTCCTGTTAATAATCACTGAAAATAGGCTGATTTAATTCGATAGTGAATGTATTTTCAATAAAAAATGAAAGTAGCGCTTTCACTAATCAACTGTGCTTCAACAGATTAGCAGATCAAAATTCATTTATATAATTGGTTAATAAGGATTTATTAAGAAAATGGAACGCAACGAAATTTGAAATCCGTTTTAAGAGCGACTTTAACTCTTAATCAAAATTAAACTATCTATGAAGTTAAATTTGCTCTTCGCTTCAACAATTGAAACAGGCGACGTTGTAGGATTTACATTCTTCATTGGTACTATGGCTATGCTAGCTGCTACTGTATTCTTTTTTGCAGAGCGTGGCAACGTACCCGAGAAATGGAGACTATCACTAACAGTTTCAGGTCTTATAACTGGTATCGCAGCGATTCATTACTACTACATGCGCGATTACTACCTAACCCTAGGTTCAAGTCCAACAGAATTTCGTTATATCGATTGGATTTTAACAGTACCTTTAATGTGTGTTGAGTTCTATTTACTAACCCGCCCATACGGTGCAAAAGGTAAAACTCTTTTCTACCTGATCGTCGCTTCAATCGGTATGTTAGTTACAGGTTACATTGGTGAGGCCATTCAGCCGGAATCAACGATCCTTTGGGGTACGATTTCTACGGTATTCTACCTATATATTGTTTATGAAGTATTTGCCGGTGACACAGCAAAACTCGCTAAAAACTCAGATAACCCAGCGCTAAATCAAGCAATGTTCCTATTAAAGATTTTCATAACGCTAGGATGGTCTGTATACCCGATTGGTTACATGACAATGGACGGCAACCTACTTGCAGGACTAGGTAACATCGACGTGATTTACAACCTAGCTGATGCGATCAACAAAATCGGTTTTGGATTGGTCATCTATTATGTAGCAACATCTGCTAGTTCAAAGTAAGTATACTTACAGAGAGCTTACAGAAATTGCTCTTCGAAGGCGTTCAGTTAGCTGGGCGCCTTTTTTTGTTTTGTGATACAGACACTGAGGGATCAAAGGGATACTGAATCAAGTTCAGCAGAGGCGTAGGGACAAAGGGACAAGGAATGCTTGCTGGACTTTATCTTTTATCGAACTGTAAATTATGAAACTTTGTGCCTCAGTGCCTCAGTGCCTCAGTGCCTCAGTGCCTCAGTGCCTCAGTGCCTCAGTGCCTCAGTGCCTCAGTGCCTCAGTGCCTCAGTGCCTCAGTGCCTCAGTGCCTCAGTGCCTCAGTGCCTAATTTCTATTCCAACGCGTATAAAGCTTTTCAACCACCATCATATGGGGAAGTGTAAGAACGGCGATTACAACGAAAAGTAGGGACACTAAAAGCTCCTCATTTCCAAAAGCGTTTAGCATATTGTAAACGAACAGAAGTCCTAAATAGGAGAGAAGGCTAAAAAGGAATGACTCTTTGAAAAACCAGCCAAAATTAACTGAATGCTCTTTTGAGGTAAGATATCGTAGCATTACTAAAGCATGATTGTAGGAATGCCAAATTCCAAAGTAAATGGAAAATGCCCAAACAAGATCGCAGTAAATAAACAAGGCTGGCACAATTAGGGCATCGACAAAGTAAATGAGTTTATGCTCGACCTGTTGTTTAGACACAACTAATATCAATAGATAAACAAGTGGGTAGAAACCAGCGATAGACCACTTCACAATTTCTGGATCATAAACACCCTGGCTGGCATCAGCGATAGAAATATTAGTAACAGCTTCTATAATGGAAGATGAATACTCCAAATCCCCATAAACAATAAGTCCAACTACAGTAATGCCTCTACTAATGTGAATTGCCCATTTTTCCCATCCTGTAAAAGTAAATCGCATAGCGTCTGCCTGGCCAAAATGATAGAGAGTAATCAAGAGGAAGAACATAAAGCTGAAGAATGGGAAGAAAATCCAGAATACTGAATAGATACCCATTAAAATGAAGTACTGGGCATAGAATCGTTTGTTGATTGTGTAAGGATTCCATCCTTCGAGATTGCCGTCGATATGATGGTCTAGAGCACCATGTGGCATTCCAATCAATAAAATCACAAGTGCTAAAAGAAAATATCTACTGTTTTCTGCGAACTCTGGAGCGAGTAAATTGATGGCAATTGCGACTAGAGCTATAACTGACTGGGTAAGAATACGTTGTGATGTGCCCATCCTAAGAATTTTGTTTTCGAATCCAACATCAGAAAAAACAAAAGCATTCATTTAACCAGAAATCTATACTGTATTCCAAAACTTACTTCACCTATCTTCCTTTAAAAAATTAGTAAATGAAGAAAGGTCTTCTATCAACTGTAATACTTTTTGCAGGAATGTACATCGCTGTTTGTGGGTACTTCTATTTCATCCAAAATGCCATTCTATTTAATCCAACCGTCTTAGAACCCGGACATCAATTTACTTATGATTTTAATTTTGAAGAGCGTTGGTTTGAGATTGGAGATGAAGCTCGAGTGCATGCTATCCATGCAAAAACGGATTCATCTAAGGGACTTGTGATTTATTACCACGGGAATGGTGGGAGTGCAGAAACAAGCCCTACTAAATTCACTTTATTTCTCGAAAACGGATACGATATTCTCTATCCGGATTATCGAGGGTATGGACTTACCGAAGGGACGATGTGGAATGAAGATGACTTAGTTGGAGATATGAAAGTAGTGTATTCGGAAATGGCGAAAGAATATGATGAAGATGATATCATAGTGCTTGGTTACTCATTAGGTTCTGGGGTAGCTTCACAAGTTGCGGCAGCGAATGATCCACAAGAATTAGTAATTTGGACACCATACTACAGCATGTTGGATATGAAAAATGCCGAGTATTGGTTTCTTCCGGATTTTCTGGTTCGTTATCCTCTTCGAACTGACCTCGCACTTCAAAATATTAATGAACCAATTACTATTTTTTATGCCGGGGAAGATGAACGGTTACCCGTTGATCGTGCAATAAAATTGAATCAATATCTCGATGATAATGATGAATACATTATGCTGGAAGGTCAGGGACATAATGGTGTATTTCACAATTCGGTATTGAAAGAGAAAATGGCTGAAATTATGGCGGAGGATTAAACTTGGAATACGGGGTAATAATTATTGGACTTGGTGGGGGATTAATCCTCGGTTATTTAATTGCCTATTTCCAGATGAAATCGAAGTCTGTGATGCTGGAAGAGCGGATCATCAATGTTGAATCTCAAAAGAAGGAAGAATCAGATCGATCAACTTTATTATTAAAAGAAGCGGATGATAAGTTGGAAAAAATCCAGTCTCAGAAAGAAGAAGAGCTTCGTGAAGAAAGGGAGAAGTCTGCTGGATTAGACAGACAGCTTGCCGGACTTAAAGCCGAGTATGATGTTTTGAAGGCAAAGTTGGAAGATCAGAAAACCGAACTTGCTGAAATGCAGGATCAATTGAAGGACCAATTCGAAAACCTCGCAAACAAAATTCTAGATGATAAAGCGGCAAAATTCACTAAACAAAACAGAGAGAGTTTAGATCAAATTCTTAAACCGTTAGGAGAGAATCTGGAATCCTTTAAAAAGAAGGTAGAAGAAACTTATAACGACGAAAATCGCCAACGTGCGGGGCTAAAAGAGCAAATCCGCCAAATGGCTGAACTCAATCAGAAAATGAGTGATGATGCCAGGAATCTAACTAAAGCATTGAAAGGTGATTCTAAGGCTCAGGGAAATTGGGGAGAAGTGATTCTAGAGCGAATTCTCGAGCGATCAGGACTAACAAAAGGTCGTGAATATGAAGTTCAGCAATCTGCTACCACCGAAGAAGGAAAAAGACTTCAGCCCGATGTGATAGTACATCTACCGGACGAAAAATTCCTGATTATCGATTCGAAAGTATCACTCACAGATTACGAGCGATTTTCATCCGCTGATGATGAAGAATCAGCGGAGCGAGCTTTAAAATCGCATGTTGCATCTATTCGAGGTCATGTAAAAGGATTGAGTGAAAAGAAATATCAACAGATACATGGAGATAGAAGCCCGGATTTTGTTCTTTTGTTTGTTCCTATTGAACCAGCTTTTGCTGCTGCTCTACAAGCCGATCCAAATCTTTATTATGAGGCATTTGATCGAAATATTGTGATTGTGAGTCCTTCCACATTGCTGGCAACTCTTGCTACCATCGATTCCGTGTGGAAGCAGGAATATCAAAACAAGAATGCCCTTGAAATTGCAAAAAGAGGGGGGGCTTTGTATGATAAATTCGTTGGCTTTGTAGAGAGTATGGACCAAATTGGTGAGCGCATAAAGCAAACACAGCGCAGCTATGATGAAGCAAGAAACCGATTATCAATTGGGACTGGTAACTTAGTCCGACAGGCAGAGATGTTGAAAGATTTAGGAGCTAAAGCGACAAAGAAACTACCGGAATCTGTGAAGCAGGATGGAGAAGAGGATTCACCGAAATCTTTGTTTGATTGATTAGGTCATCCCGAACTTGTTTCGGGATCTTATGATTCAGGCTATAGATTTCATTAACCTCTTAGAAACTCATACCAGTCAACTAATTTTGGATTATGTTGTTTGACGAGATTCCATTTCCAATCACTGTGCCAATTTTTTAATTGTTTTTCTCTTGCAATGGCATCACTAATGATGTCGTATTCTTCAGCATAAACTAGAATTGAGAGCTTGTATTTCTTAGCGAATTTCGATCCTTTTCCCTGTTTATGGTCGTAAATTCTGCTATTAATACTATTAGTTACGCCAATGTAGATAGTAGATCTCGTGAAGTTTGTAAATATATAAACGTAGCCTTTGCTCATGATAGTTAGACTACTTCGAGATGAAGTCCTTACAAAGATCCCGAAACAAGTTCGGGATGACCTCAAATACTATCTAATCGAATACTCCTGAACATAAAATCCTTTCATCACTGGTAGCTTCGAGCCAATCGCTGTTACAAAATCAGCCTTCATTTCAGTAGCGGATACTTCAGATTCTAATTTCATATTTAGCTCTTCCAATAACTCAACGAAATCATCTCTATTGAGTTTGAATTTAAGCGATTCTCCTACCATAGAAACCCCGCTTTTAAACACCCATCGTTGAAAGAAGTTGAGCTCATCAATAGAAAAGAAAGTAGTAACCAATCTGTTTTTTTGGTTCAATGAGATTATATCCTCAACAATATGTTCATTGGGAATTAGATCTAAATAATCAAAGAATCCCTCAGCGATAAACACGGTGTTCTTCTTTGGATCGAATGAGGGGTATCCCCTTAATTTTTCACCTATACGTCCTTGCTCTACATCACAAGAAATAAAGTGTAGATGCTCATTATCAAATGATTCCGCCTCTGTAAATTTTCTTTTTTGTTTAATCATCGAGTCTCTATCCAGTTCAAAAACAGGAATACCTTTTTGAGAGAGGAACGCTCCCTGATGATCAAATCCTGCACCAAGATTTACCACCTGTTCAAAGCCCTGGTCTAATAATTTTTGAACCTGTTGAGTGACATAATATTTTCTACAAAGAATGTGCATCAAATCACCCGGCAAAAGAAGTTCTTCTGAAAAGATGAAGAATGATCTCATCAAGGATGACTTCAATGATCTATGATACCATCGAAGGTGCTTTGGCAAAGAAAGAAGAAGTCTTTCGTAGAAGTTGATGATGAACGGATCAAATTTCTCGGCTGCTTTTGGGTTTCGAGTAAGCCCATACAATTTAACTGCAATGAAGGCAGCGGTGTGAGAAATATTCATCAATAATCGAAATTATCCCAGGGCTGTTTGCGTGGTTTTGGAGCTTCAAAGCTTAGTAACTCACCTTTGGTTGGATGTTTGAATTCCAATTTCATAGCACGCAAAGCCAATGTCTTTCCTGGACCAGAGTCCTCTTCAGCGTATTTGTAATCTCCCCAAATTGGATGCCCAACTTTATTTAATTGAACACGAATTTGGTGAGGGCGTCCTGTCTTTAAATCAACCTCAATCACACTGTAATGAGCACTCTGTTTTACGGTCTCATAACTCAATTCAGCTTTTTTGGCGCTGCCTTTTTTTGAGTTATATGCTCTAACTGTATTCGATTTTGGATCTTTTTCCAGATAATGAATAAGTGTATCCGATTCTTTGGTCATACCATAGACCAATGCCCAGTACACTTTGTTAATCGTGTGATTTCGAACCTGTTCAGAAAGTCGAGATGCTGCTTTGGAAGTTTTAGCCAGAACCATTAATCCACTAACCGGTCGATCTAACCTATGAACTAGGCCGAGCCAAACATTTCCGGGTTTGTTGTATTTCTTCTTGATGTACTTCTTGCACAAAGTAAGAACATCCGGATCGTTAGTATGATCTTCCTGAGACAAAACTCCGGCCGGTTTATCAATCACCAACAAGTGATTGTCTTCATAAATTATTGGGATGTCGGGCCGAGTTTTTGTGCTGTTCATGGGCACAAAGCTACGGGTTTTTTCAATTAGGAATTAGGAATATGATAATTAAGAATAGTGATGAGAGTATTCTTATTTCCTAATTCTTCTAATCTTAATTCATAATTTTTCCTCCTTCAAACTTTCTTCATCAAATAAATTATATTGTTAAGCGACATTGATGAAAATATAAAATAGACGGGATGTACGATAAGAAAGGCAGGCTTTTTATAAAGGAATATGAGAAAGAGCTCGAGAAGCTTCAGACTGAATTAATAAAACTCCAGCATTGGGTAAAAACTAAAGGACTTAGAGTTGCAGTATTATTCGAAGGTAGAGATGCTGCAGGTAAAGGGGGAGTAATTAAGCGAATTACGGAAAGTGTGAATCCCAGAATAGTACGGGTAGTTGCACTTCATCGACCAACTGAAAGGGAGCGAACTCAGTGGTATTTCCAGCGTTATATTGAGCATTTACCCTCGGCTGGTGAGATCGTTCTTTTTGATAGAAGTTGGTATAACCGTGCCGGTGTTGAACGAGTTATGGGTTTTTGCAGCGAAGATGAATACCAGGAATTTCTTAGATCCTGCCCATCATTTGAGAATATGTTGTTACGTAGCGGGATCATCTTACTTAAATATTGGTTTTCAATTTCGGATAAAGAGCAGGATCGACGATTTAAAGCCCGAAACCGTGACCCACTAAAACGCTGGAAATTAAGCCCAATGGATCTTGAATCCAGAAGTCGATGGGTAGAATATTCAAAAGCGAAAGATGAAATGTTTCGCCATACAGATACCCGCCAATCGCCCTGGTTTGTGGTGAATGCGGATATCAAAAAGCATGCTCGACTAAACTGCATTTCTCATTTACTGGATCAAATTCCTTATGAGGATATCACCCCGGATCCCATTGAATTACCACCGGTGATCAAAGATCCGAGCTATGTACGTCCGCCTATAGAATCAATGCAATGGGTACCGGCTAAGTTTGGTAAGAACCCGGATGATGTAGAGCGGATTTAAGAGATTTTAGAAACTAACTCAGCAATTTTTTCATGCTGATGCGACCACGCTTTCCACACAGATTCTGCTCAATTTCGGGTGATCTCGAAATGCAAGTTAGGGTCTTCATTATTCCAGGGATCGAAAACGGTTATCTCACCAAATGATTCAGGGGGCTCTTGCCAGTCAAGAATATCCTTCCCTTTATAAAACAGAGAAAACTGCTTTCTTAATTCGGGAGCATTCTGCAAAGACACTCCTTTTTCGAAAATTCTAAAAAGGGCAGCAAGGTGAATATGCACAGAGTTAAGGTCTCTTTTATCATCTTTATTACCCACGAGCTGGAGGGCATAGGCGTCCACTGTAAATTGATGAGCCTGCCAGTATTTAATATCCGAAAACTCTCGGGCCATAATTTCACTAAACATCGCCCAGCACCCGGGAGAAGAGAGCATGTATTTATGAACCTCACCTTCAATATTCAGAGATTTTGCACCACAGGCAATAAATTCTTCCATTTTAAAAATGCTTAGGATCCTTTTATTAACCGTTTCACTTTTTGAGTGAAATCGTAGCCAAATACTTTATAGATCAAACTCTTTAGGTAAAATGATAGAGAAGTTTCGCCTTTAGTTATCTCTTCAAGCATTTTGGCTTTAATCAAATAAGGTTCATGATGAACCAGATTTCGTATTGGAGAACTAGCCAACGATTCAGGTAGCTTATAATCTTTTGGAGCAATCAACACCATATTTTGGCGATACCACCAGAAGATATCGGGATTATCCCAAAAAATAGGTCGTATCACATCATGGACTACATAATTGTGTTTTTCGAATTTCTTCTCCCAATAAGTCAGCCATTGCTCGTTGATGTGATTTTGTCCGCCTTGAAAGGGGATGGCTGCCGAAAATAAAATTAGGTTACCGGCACTTATTAAATTTTGAACCAGGGTATCTGCAGATCCTTCTTTTAGGTGTTCTGCAACTTCAAGATTTAATACCAGATCATATTTTTTGTCGAGTTTAATTTCACCCTCTAAATCCATTTCTAAAAACTCAGTCGAGTCAATATGCTGGTGAAGTAAATCCTTGTTCACCCAGGGGCCGTCGATGCCAAGTACCTCAGTAACTCCTTCTTGCTTGAACACATCCAAAAAGGTGCCAACTCCACATCCAAAATCTACCACACTTTTTGGATTTAAAAGACGAATAATTTCAGGTACGATTACCTTTGGATCCGATAAATTATGTTTCTCTTCGGTGTGTAAATATTTACTCATTTATCTTAGCATCATTTAAGAGGAAGAACGACAAAGACGCAAACAAAATAAAGAAACCCTGGCCTACATAAGCTACTATGATTCAGCTTTGCGAAATTATTTGTTAAGTAGTGAACAGAACTAATTCTTTCTTACGTGGGAAGTAGAAAACTCATCAAACAAAAGCATCTTATTTTCTTTTAGAATGAGTTTTTGAGTTACAGGCCTTGCTCCGATAAAGGGTGAAAAGTACGGAGGGTCGTAATAATATGGCGTTTCACTAATCTCATTATCTTCTAGAGGAGGACCGCCATATCCATAGACCTTACCGGAAAGTGTATCAAATTCTATGGTTTGATGGATTTCTATAAAGGATGGGTAATCGGCTACACCAATTGGGTAGGAAAGGGTCGAATAACTTGATCTCCAGGCACCGGATAATCCTGTATTAGTACCCATTCTGTCAAATTCTTTGAAGCTATGCAGAGTTAAACTATCATTTTCAAAATGAAACGTTTTTTCCAAGTAAGGGATGAATCTAAAAAATAGAAAACAGGATTCAATGAGTTCAAGCTTCTGAAAGACAATGGTACTATCAGTTACATAGTATTCACCGTGAATTACTCTATCAAGTGTTTTGGTAGAAGTTTCTGAGTTACTTCCTTCATCATATTCACACGTATACAGCGGTGATTCTGGGGAGCTGAATAAATATGTGGAATCAATAAATGTTTGATCCTCATTAAATACCAGCACACTTCCTTCACTTTCCCATGTACCTAATAGTGATTCATTGGTGAATGGCTCTTCAATGGTCTTAGTAGGCGAATCTTTGCAAGTCATCATTACCATGAGAATCATTGAAGTGAGAATAAAATATACGGTAGTTTTATACATTCTCTTTTGACACAGTTTCAAATTAACGTCATAAAATTATAATACTATATCACTTAAATATAAAGCTTTAGTGAAAGCAAAGAATAAAAACCCCTGGCCTACAAAAGCAGCGATGACACAGGTTTATGAAAAAAATTTGTGGGGTGGGGAAGAAGGGGAGTTTCACTCCGGGTTTGGTGCTCATAACCCAACAATTGTTGAACCATATGTTAAGGCTGTTTCTGATTTCCTGAACTCATTCGAAAATCCAATATCTGTTTGTGATCTGGGTTGTGGGGATTTCAATGTCGGGAAGGAATTGATCCCTTTTACTCAGAAATACATTGCGGTTGATATAGTTGAAGATTTGATCCAGCGTAATAAAATGATGTTCCAGGATGAAAAGCTGGAGTTCCATTATCTCGATATTTCAAAAGATGAGTTACCTAAAGGAGATGTTGCTATTCTTCGACATGTGCTGCAGCATCTTTCCAACAATGAAGTTCAACTAATATTAGACAAACTCTCGGCTTTCAAATATGTGATTATCACCGAACACATACCAGAAGGAGTGTTTGAACCCAATCTGGATATAATTTCAGGTCAGGGAACACGATTGAAAAAGAAAAGTGGGTTGAAACTTCAGATGAAACCCTTCAATTTTGAGTTCACCGAAGAAAAGCCTTTGTTCACTCTAAAAGATACTTATGGACTCATGGTTACCACACTGTTTATCCTTTAAAGATCTAGTTGCTTCTCAATCTTTTCGTTCACTAAATCTTTGTTGGGTGTGTGTTCCGGAAGTACTAGCCTTTAGTGTGGAAGCTTCCAATCTGGATTTATAAAAACTGGAGAATTTTATATCGCATTGCGCAGCAAGAGGTACACAACGAAATTAACGGGTTAATGATTTGAAATTTTGTCGCATCTATCTATTCAGCATCAAATAGTACTTGCACAATGAAATATATTTGGATAATTACTTGCATAATGAAAGTAATAGAGTATTTTTACTTGCAATAAAAAAGTAATAATTAGTTATCAAATGGCGACCTAGATAAGATAGGTTTTAGGCATACGCTTACTTTCAAAAATTTCAGATACCTGAGGTAAGAGTTAGACTAAGACAGTAAGTAAGGGTAATTCAATAACTCCTACAAAAGACACAATGTCTTCTATGATATACTCCGAATTGAAAACTACAAAGCTGAAGAGCGCTAATAAAACTGAATATTTTAATTTTAAAAAAACAACAAGCGATGAAGAAAGCACTTATAATAAATGCACATCAGGAATATCCTTTTGCAAAAGGCGAATTAAATAAATCAATCGCCAAAAGGATTGGAGAACATCTTAAAACAGTGGGTTATGATATAAAAACCACAACTATGAAAGATGATTGGGATGCGAATGAAGAGGTCGATAAGCATATCTGGGCAGACGTGGTCATCTTACAATCTCCAACAAACTGGATGGGATTGCCTTGGAGTTTCAAGAAATATATGGACGAAGTTTACACCGCTGGTATGTTTGGTAAAATGAGTCAAAATGATGGGAGAACAGCAGAATCACCGAAAAAGAATTATGGTGGTGGAGGTTTGATGCAGGATACGCGATATATGCTTTCATTGACATTTAATGCTCCTGAAGAAGCTTTTAATGATGAGAATGAATTTCTTTTTGCAGGTAAATCCATTGATGATTTATTTTTTCCACAGCATATGAATTTTAAGTTCTTCGGTATGAAACCTATACCAACTTTTGCTTGCTTTGATGTAATGAAAAATCCGAAAATTGAGAGTGATTTAATAAGACTTCAAAAGCATCTTGATGAATATTTTCGGTAGGTTTTTTTGGATTTTCAGATACATGAAACATTGAAATCACTAGAGTTACGATTTTTCTCGTTCCCAAGCTCCTGCTTTTCTCGTTCCCAAGCTCCTGCTTGGGAATGTATTCGAGAATCTCCAGCTTCAAAGTACTATTATTGTTACCTCTTGAAAATTGTTATTGGTATTAACCCAGATATCCCTTGATAATTACGAGCGGACGAATATCGCCAATGCGTTATATCATCGATATAACCTGTTTTGACTGGATTGTTATGGATATACTCTAAGCATGAGCTCATTTTTTCAATGCTATCAAGTTGCTTAGGATGACCACCTTCTTGCCAAACCTGATAGGTACTTTGTTGTTTGTGTACTCTTTTGTGGAATTTGAGCTTTTTCAGATAAAGTAATCTGTTTCTCTCTTTGAGTGATTCTAAAGTCATTTTAGCGGTATATGTTTTAAAACTTTTCAGAACTTCGGAATTGTTTTCTGATTCAATAATCATATGCATATGGTTTTCCATAAGTACATACCCATACAGTTTCACCTCTTTGTTTTCCTGTATAAATACAAGTGAATCTAATATGATTCTAGCAATTTGTGGATCTGAAAAAAGTGGAATTCCCTCTAATAGGCTACAAGTTATAAAGTAAGGAAAGTGACTTTCGTAAAATTTGAATCTTGATCTTCCCATGAGCTTGGTCTTTTTCCTATAAGACCTTTGGGAATCCTATTCCTTACAATTTCTAATTAGAAGCTCGAGCTTCTGGAATGTATTCCGAAGGTGGACCTTCGGAACAAGAGTTAAACTAATCGATTATTCAAAAAGAGCGCTATATTTGCCCCATGCGATCCAAGCTTCTTCTAATCACTCCGCCTTTTACTCAACTGAATACCGCCTATCCGGCAAGTTCTTACCTGAAGGGGTTTCTGGAAGAATATGAAGTATCCGTTGCTCATTGTGATCTGAGTATTGAGTTGTTTACTACCATTTTTACCGGTGATTTTTTAAAACAGATTTTTCAAGAAGCCGAGGAGTTAGGGAATAACCATTTTCCGAAGATTAGGGAGATGCAGGAGCATTACTGCTCAAGGGTGGATGCAGTAATCAGCTTTCTTCAAAAGCAGGATATCGATGCTGCTTACAACATTCTTGAGCCTGATTTCTTACCCATCGGTCACAGATTGGAAAAGGTGAATACGAACATTCAGTGGGAGTCAGGCGAGGAAGGAGTGATCGATAAGGCCAAACATTATTCCACACTATTCATAGAAGAAATCGGTGATTTTATTCAGGCGAATGTGGATGAGTTTTTTGCCTTCACTAAGTATGCCGAACAAATCGGATCGTCGGCCAGCAGCTTTGATAAAATCGATGAATATCTAGGCTACCAGCCAACCCTGATAGAAGATGAGATGTTCAACTTGTTGGAAGAACAAATCAAAACACATACGCCGGACTTAATCGGATTTACCATTCCGTTTCCGGGTAATTTATTTGCGGCCTTGAGATGTTCACAATTCATCAAACAGTTTTATGCGGATATTCATGTCGCCTTTGGGGGAGGCTATTGCAACACTGAACTGCGCAGTCTGGAAGATCCCCGAATCTTTGAATTGGTTGATTTCATTTCTTTGGATGATGGGGAAGGTCCGTTGTTAAAAATGTTGCAATATTTGGATGGAGAAGTGAACATCGATGAACTGGAAAGAACCTTCGTTTTGGAGAATGAGGAGGTGGTGTATAAAAATCATCTTCCGAATACCATTCATCATCACAGCAGTTTGCCGGCACCGAATTATGTGGGACTTCCTTTTGATAAATATGTGTCGTTTTTGGATGTGGTGAATCCCATGCATCGCATGTGGACGGACAAACGATGGAATAAACTCACCATTTCGCATGGGTGTTATTGGCGGCAATGTTCTTTTTGTGATGTGAGTCTTGATTACATCGGCAATTATCAAAACACGACGGCGGATGACCTGGTAAATAAAATCGAGAAGATTGTTCAGGATACTGGCATCACTGGTTTTCATTTTGTGGATGAAGCTGCACCACCCAGTATGTTGAAGGCACTGTCCAAGCGGTTGATTGAACGAAAGGTTTCCATTACCTGGTGGACCAATATCCGCTTCGAAAAAACCTTCAATAACGAACTCTGCGATTTAATGGCGAAAGCCGGTTGTATTGCCGTTACTGGTGGACTGGAAGTCGCCTCCGATCGTTTATTGGCGAAGATGAAAAAAGGGGTGGATATCGCTCAGGTTAGTCGGGTTACCCATAATTTCTCGAAGTGTGGGATACTTGTTCATGCTTATCTCATGTATGGCTTCCCTACCCAATCCCAGCAGGAAACCATCGATTCTTTAGAAGTGGTCCGACAGTTATTTGAGAAGAACTGCATTCAATCCGCCTTCTGGCATCAATTCACAACCACGGTTCATAGTCCGGTAGGAAAGAACCCCGATGAATTTGGCATCATCATAACCGGACCTGAATTCGAAGGATTTGCCCAAAACGATTTATGGCACGAAGATCCGGAAGGCACAGAACATACTAATTATACCGAGGGTTTGAATAAAGCCTTACAAAGTTTCTTAAATCGATCAGATTTTGATAAAAGGGTAGATGAGTGGTTCGAATTTCCGGTTACACCAACAACCCACCCCGAAGATTTGATTGAGGGGTTTATAGAAGAACAAAAAGAGGATAATCTAAGCGAGCTGACTAGAAAATCTCAGTTATCTTGATGTAGCAATATTATCTCTATAACGAGTCTTCAACTGCTCGATAAACGCATCTTTGTTACTTTTCATTAAATCAAGTTCCTCACTTTCTCGCATTATAGGATTGAATTCTCTAAGGGTAGTATCACTCCATAAAGCCAATTCTACAATTACCGGAGTAAGAGATAATCCATCATCAGTAAGGTGATAAAGTTTCGTCTTATTATTGGTTGGATGACTTTTTCTCTCAATTAGCCCATATTGCTCTAAGCATTTCAATTTCGTTGTTAGAATACTCGTTGAGATGGCTTCATCGCTTTCAGTAAAATCTTTGAATGTTTCCATCCCTTCAATAAGCATTTGCTTAATAATGATCAGCATCCATTTGTCACCTAACACGTCAATGGCAGTAGTAACCGGGCAGTCGCATCTAAATTCTTGATTCATAGTCATAACCTAGTTCGAGAATTAACATCAAAAAATTTCTATAAATTATTACTTGTGAAACCAAAGTAAAAGCGTATTTTTGCTTCGAAAATCAAAGTAATAATATTCTAATTGAACTCCATTATGAGTGAACTCACAATTTCAACCTTGGGATTAGCATTATCCATCATCCCTGTAACCCTGCATGGCATTGAAGTACTATTCCCAATGCAAGCTCGAATGATTGTGAATTGGGTGTTGCCATTTTTTGGACTTAAAGCACCAAACAGTGCAATGGCTCTTACGCAGGATGAACAACTCACCATGTTAGACGCTGCATTACATGCTTCTCCTAAAGAAAAAGTGGACAATGCAAAAGACTACCTTTTCCTATTGCTTTTTGAGCAGCGACAGGGAGCCATTGGCTTTGCAGCAGTAGCCGTTGGTGCAATTTATGGTTTCGGCCTTCAGCTAGCCGCACGAGAGCCCTTGCATCTGCTTTTCTTAGTTGTTGCCGTGTTGATGATGTTAGTGAATGCCAATCAAGCTGGAATTTTGCCCTTCTTTGGAAAGCACCCAAGAGTTTCGAAACATGGTAGAAATGTTGGGATTGTTTTTACCCCCTTTTGGTTGGTGGTTGCCGTGTTGAATTGGTTGGCTTTCTCTTACGCAATGTGATTTCATGTACTTATTGATTAAATACATTAATATAAATGTTTAAACAAACTCTATCACAAATGCAGATAATGAGACATTTTATTCTAGGTCTGTCACTTTTAATATTCTGTACTTGTAACATATCAGATAACACAAGTCCAAAACCGCAAAGTGACTCAATTAATAAAATACTTCCTTTAGGGGCATCAAGAGTGGAAGGCGCAAGGCCGGAATTTGAAAGTTTTCGCTACGAACTTTGGAAGGATTTAACAGAAAATGGCTGGACTTTTGATTTTATAGGCACTCAATCGGATGAAGCTTCTTATCCGACTTTCAATGCTATGAATTTTGACATTGATCATGAAGGAAGAAGTGGTGCAACTTCTGGAGAAATTTTGAATGGACTAAATGGTTGGTTAAGCCAGACAGGTTCACCTGATATTGTTTTATTTAGTTCACCAGGCGGAAATGATATTTTGGATGGAGAAGATTATAACCAAACTATATCCAATATCAATGCAATTATTGATGCCTTACAGACAGATAATCCGAATGTGATTATCATAATTGAACAACTTGCACAAGGACGTTCAGATTTTATGACCACAGAATTTACTAATGCTTTTAATCAACTAAATCAAGACGTTCTGACTATTGCATCAGACCAAACAACCACCAATTCACAAGTAATTGCAGTTGATATGTTTACTGGTTTTAATGATACTCATTTGGCTGATGAAGTTCATTACAATGAGAAAGGGGCTGAATTTATTGCAACCAGATATTACAGCATTCTGGTTGAGTTATTAGTAGAAGAATAAATTAAATGAAGATTAGTGTGAGTTGGGGGAATATTCTCATCTGAGATTGAATACATATACTTAACCCTTTAAAGGAAGGCTATTGTTACTAAAGCAACCGAATATCCAACTTAGTAGTTCGCTTTGGTATGTAAGAAAAGGTTTATTAGAAATTGATGAAATATTGATTTGTTTGTAATGGAAGTCAGCGACTTCAAGAACCGTTACTTTTTAAGATATATACTTAAAAGTGCTTGAGTTTTTTTTGGGGTCAGTAGGGGAATGGTTACGGCTTTAAGTAGTCTTGTGATTTATAGAACTGCTTTTCCAACTACAATATTTTGTTCGTACCAAAAAACGGTTCAAGTTTACACTTGAACCGCTATTGTCTATACTCGTTATAGGCGCTACAAAATTTATCTTTTGTGTTCGGGGCTGTCAAACCCAGCCTGACATCCTGCCTGCCATTCATCAGGTTGATTTCCAAAAGCAGGAATACCTCCTTGATCTTTTAGCATTCTAGCTATATGCAAACAATTCCAAACTAAGAATGTCGTATTTCTATTAGTAAAATCATTCTCTGGTCCACCTGAGCCTTCATCCATATATGATGGACCTGGTCCAGCCTCTCCCATCCATCCAGCATCAGCTTGTGGTGGAACAGTGTAGCCAATATGTGATAAAGAAAACAGGATATTCATTGCACAGTGTTTAACACCGTCCTCATTACCCGTGATTAAAGTAGCACCCACTTTATCATAATCTCTATACTGACCTTTTTCATTGAATTGATGTGTATATCCATACATCCTTTCTAATGTTCGATTACAAACAGATGATTTTTCACCAAGCCATACAGAAGTACAAAGGATTAAGATATCACAATCGTCAATCTCTTTTTGTATAATTGGCCAATCATCCTTATCCCATTCTGCAGTTTTAGACATGTCAAGACCCAATCCAGCAGGAATATCGTAATCAACTGGTCGTAGTATTTTAGTAGTAGCTCCAACCGATTCAAAAATTGCTTGCGCTTTTTTAATCAATCCTTCTGTATGCGAGAGAACAGGAGTTCTGTTCAATGTACAATTCAAGAAAAGTACTTTTAAATCGTCATATTTAGCAGGGGCATTCTTAACATATTTTTCTGATAATCTTTCTAACTGTTCACTCATATTCTTAAAATTATAATTTATAGCAGTTCAAAAATAAGTGTGGCAAAGCAGTTAAGCATTCGCATAGACGAAGAAATGATTTTATTTATTTCTAGATTTTTTACTTCGAATAGAACTCAAGGTCTGTGGAGTAATTCCTAGGTAAGAGGCAATCATTTTTTGGGGCACTTTGTTCGACAGCTCTGGATAAATTTCTAGAAAGTAGTCGTATCTCTCAATAGCAGGAGCCTCCATTAACATGAGCACTCTTCTTTGAAGTCTGCCTATTCTTCTAGAAAGAAGTTGATTAAAAATTACCGTGTGTTCTTTTGATAAAAAGGATAGCAATTGATCCTTATCGTAAAGAATAACCTCGCAATCTTCAAGACAATCGATATACAATTGAGCAGCTTGATAATATTCCATAGCTTCAATATCACCTATAATGTAACCCTTCGAGGCAAACATATAGATATGCTCTTTTCCGTTACGATCAATAATGTAACTTCTTAGAATTCCCTTTTTTATGTAAATGCTGGGTGTCGCAGTACTATCTGCCGATTGGATAAGTTGCCCTTTTTTAAAAGTCCTTGTCTTAACCTTTAAATGTGAATTTAGTATTTCTTCAATATTTACCATTTTTCTTAATGTACGCTATCTTTGGCATATGAAGCACTCAATTCATCATGTCCCAATATTTCTTTTAGGTTAATACTTGATTGTGTTTTTTGGATTAGGCCAAAACAAGTAATTACTTATAAACGTTGCTATGTACCGATGAAATGTTATTCGTTATCAGACCTTATTCCAAAAATTACTAAATAACCAATCATCCAAAATTCACCAATGGTTGCAGGTATAGTGAGATATCTATTGAAGCTAAAATCTATTCCTGAGTAGCTTATAACTGTAGAAATTAGATAGCCAATACCACCTAAAATGATAACCCTTCCCAACCAGACAGGCATTCTTTGGGATTTAATTACTATAAACCCCATAGGAAACAGCCAAAGTCCAAAGAAAATGCTACCAACGCCCCAGGCATTTGAAATAATATTTTGCAAAAGCTGAATTAGTGCAACCTTTTCATTCATTGTACCTAAATCAGAATTTGCAATACTTATGGCTGAGGCGATTGAAATTGCACTTATCATAATCGCTAAAGCATTGGCCATTCCCCAAATACCCAACGTCCAGGCTTCCCATTCATAATGGTCTTTAAATAACCTGAAAAACCAAACTGCAGTAAGCGCCTGTGAAATCACGATAGCAAACTCTAATAGCAACCTAATTCTTGCTGTAGATTCTAATCCTACCAAATTAGTAAGTGTTTGTTCAGGATTACCAGATACAAATATTTGTGAATGAAAAACCATAAATCCCAAAATTCCAGTAATAGCCATTAATAAATACCACACGCCTGTTGTTCTGGCAGTCTTAATCAATTGCTTTTGTTCTAAATTTTCACTCATAGATTATTTGTTATTAGTTGTTTAATGATTTTGTAGGTAACAGCGCATTATTGTTTTTGAATTGCTTTAATGGCAAGCATAGGAAAGATACAGCAAATAAAGTGCATCTTATTCCAGTTTCACCTTTAAGTTCTATTCCATTCATCGTTACAAGACCTAATGATATCATGCATAAATACAATCACTAGACGTACGAACTTTAATCAGGTCATCCAAACTATTCTGAAAGTTGATTAAAATTTAAACCCGAAATATAAATTTGGCTCAAACCAAAAGACGTTTCCATACTTGTCGTCAAACTCCTTAAACCCTTCAGGAGAGTTGTTATCAAACATCCAATGATTTATATGAACTTGAGGTTCTATGAAGAATCGTTTTTTCTTCCCGATAGTAACATGATAGCCTAAGTGATAAGAATTATAAAGTTTAAAGCCATTCTTAATTTTATTTCCGTCTAAATCCGTATAGGTTTGAATCTGTGGTAGCACTTCAGCACTCGCAAAAAGTCCTTTCCAAAGCATACGCTGGTAGGTAATACCAATTCCGGTTTCTCGCAGGTATCCATCGTAATATTCAGTTCCAGAATCAATTTTTTCTACAACACCATCCCACCAGGTGATTCCCATGGGCTGAAATAATCGCCAGGTGGCAAACTTTACACCTATAATGTTTTTATCATCCAGATTGCGTTTTACGTGTAATTCAACCATTTGAATACTTGTACGCTTGCCATAACCATAGATTATCTCATCTGGAACAATATAAGGCATACTTACGCGCCACTTATAGTCTACATCAGTTTCATTACCCATTGATGTGTTAATTTGGGCATTAGCACGTACTGAGCAAAAAAGTAAAAGAATTGTGAATATGCTTTTCATAGTAATATTATTTTTAAGTACTTCAGATTTCCACTAAGTATTTCCCGTTATCGCTATATCAATAAATCAGGGAAACGAATCATCCGACATCTAAATGTTTTTCTCTATCGAATTTTTAACAAAGATGGTATGAAAAGGAAGAGGAAACGTCCTGAAATGAAATTCAGGACTTTTTTATGATTTGAGACTTTTATAGCGGGCTTAATTTTTATTAGTCTTCAACCAATCTTTGGGAGTAATACCTACGGATTTTTTAAAGAAGGAATTGAATACTGATTTAGAATTAAAGCCACTATCATATGCTAGTGCTATTAAAGTAAGGTGGCTATTGGAAGGATTTAGGGCACTCTCTTTGAAATTCAACAAACGAAAACTGTTTATGTATTCATTAAAGTTTTGACCAATTCGTTCATTCAGCAACCAGGAAAGCTTATTACTGCTAATATTCAGATTTTCAGCTAGCATACGTAAAGATAATGATGGGTTTAGAAACCACTTTTCTTCCTTCATTCCTTTTCCAATAATCTCTAGAACCATCTCAATTTCAGATTCTGTCATCAGAGCCTTGGGAGGTTCAATTTGAATATTTTTTTCCGGGTCAGGTGGCAATAGGTCATTTCGGAAGGTGGCTTGTATTAAGTCCTTAAACCGTTGGTATTGGTGCAATGGTTTAAGCAGCGGAATATTCATAAAGTTTATGATTTGACCGGTACGCATTTTGATATTTTTTTCCAAAAAGTCCAACGCCATTTCATGTTTGTCCAAATGGACCAATAAAAAGAGTTGCCAAGGGAAGAGTGCCGATCCAATATCTTCCTTTATCATTAAGCCGATGCTACTTATATCAATATCGATCTTCTCTTCAGGATTGACCAACTTGTATAGTACTCTGCATTCTTCCGGTCTCTCGGCCAAAGGAGTTTCAATTAAGTAATCATTAAGTTTTTCATAATCTTTTGTAAGAATTAGGCAAAGCTGTTTTAGTGCAATGGAATGAGTGAAGTTGGGATTAATACTTAATGAGGTTTCTATACATTCAAGCGCTTTTGCATAATCCTCTTGTAAATAATGAATATTCGCTTTTGTGAAATAATGATTAGTAGATAAGGGGTTTATTTTTAGAATGTTATCGACATGCCATAATGCTTTTTCGAAGTAACCAATTGCAGTATACAATTCGCATAAACCTTCTTCTGCTTCCGTGTAGGCTGGGTTAAGTGTTATTGCTTTTTGAAAAAATTTATGACCATTGATAAAATCCCAATGCCCCCACAAGGATAACGTTGCTTTACCAAACCACCCTATATAGGATTCTTCATCCAGATTAAAACCTCTGGAGAGATTTTCATCAGACAGTTCTAATAGTGCTCTATTATTTCCCCATGACCCATACATAGCATAACTATATCCCAAGCCAAAGTAGGGTAAAGCGAATGAAGAATCTAAGGCTACACATTGTTCATAGAGTTCTACCGCATTTCTGATTCCTTCGCCATCCCACATTAAATGTTGATAACGACCTTTAAGATAAAGGTCATAAGCCTCCATATTTTGGGTTGGCGCTTCAATCAAATGATCTTGAATAGTGAGATGCCCAAAATTTTCTCGAATCTGATCTGCAATTTGTAAACTTATTTCATCTTGAAGTGAAAAAATGTCTTCCAAATTCCTATCGAAATTTTTTGACCAATAGTGAGTACCGTCTTTTGTATTGATTAACTGTGCAGTTATACGAACCCTTTTTTTGGCTTTCCTAATGCTCCCTTCTAAAATGGTGTTTACCCCTAACTCTTCACCAATGGTTCGCACATCAATATTTCTATTCTTAAACGCAAAAGAGGATGTACGTGCGATGACTTTTAAGCCTTTTACAGTAGTTAGTGCGTTGATTATTTCTTCAGTAATTCCGTCGCTGAAGTATTCATTTTCAGGGTCGGAACTCATATTAACAAACGGGAGAACAGCTATAGACTTATTAGATGATGATATAGGTAGAGATTTTTGCATACTTAATTAATATAGGTATCTAATATCGAGTCACGCTAAACAGTTCTTCTTTCTTATTTCTTCCTTTCAGCTCTATCTCTCCTTTAGAGCTGTATTGATAATTTGATGGGGGTATTTGTTCTTTAATGGCTCCCGAGATTAGTAAGTCAGCGTCTAATTCTTTACAAAGACTTTGGATTCTGGCGGTGGTATTTAAGACATCCCCTGTAAAAACGATTTCCTTTTTTAACGCACCAATTTCTCCAATGGTGACTTCCCCAAAATGAATACCTGCTTTGAAACCAATCTCAAAACCATACTCATTAAATAACACTTCTTTTTGTTGATGGAGACGATCAAGAATGCTAAAAAAGCAATTAATGCAATTTGCCTGATCAAACCCTTTTTCAGGTTTCCATGAAATCACAATTTCATCACCTATGTACTGGTATACTTCACCGTATGAATTAATGATGGAGTCTGACATTAAGTTGTAATAGGTATCCAGTAATTTGAAGTATGTGATGTGACCCAGACTTTCGGCGATGGTAGTTGAAGATTTCATGTCCAGGAACATGAAAATCCGCTGTTCAATTTTGGGTTTATGGTATTTCCCTGAAAAGAAATTTACAAATACCTGATGTCCTAAGTTTTCACTGATCGCTGAGTATATCAAACTAAGCATAAGCCGTACAGACAAATGAAATAAGGTGACAAGGAAAGAGATACTTAGCAGGAATCTGCCCAATTGCTGCCAGACTTTAACGGCTAGCAAACTTGTTCCTGATTCCAGCGAAACTGCTACTGGATAAAGAACGATTATAATGATAATGAATAAGCAGAGGTAGATTATGAACTTATAGAAAAACTTTGCACTAAGTGTTCGGTTTGAGAATTTCTTTTCTAAATAAACCACTTCCAACGACCCAATAATGAGCCCAACAATGGCATTTGCGAGGCTGGCAAAAATCAACACAGGTATGGTGAAGGCAACATCTGTATCCGGATTGAGGCCTTGATTACTTCTTATTCCGATCTCAGTTACATCGGTTACCCATCCACTCACAACCCAGATAAGCGCGAAAGGTAGTATCCTGGAAATGTTTCTTTTCGCTTTTGGAGATATTTTCAACTTAGGTTTGTAATGTTAGATGTTGTAGATGCTTACTTAAGGTCGAGCTTTCTGCAAGACCATCAAGATTATGATAAATTTCAAATTCACAATTCTTATACTTTTTTTAAAAATATATCCCAAGAGAATGAAGATGAAGAACTGAACGAATTCTTCTCCAACTATAGGATAAAACAAACATTATTCTATACCATTTTCTTGATTAGTGTATTTCTTGTGATTGCAAGTTCTCTGTTATGTTTTCTCTTATAGAATATGGTAAATACTATCGCTAATGTAATTGTCAAACCTCTAAAAACGTTTGGTAGTATTCCCCCTAAAGCCGTTTCATCCATCTCAAATAGATACCAGGCCATATTCATCAGTGCGTGTAGAAAAATGGGAACCCATAAGTTATAATCCCATTCTACATAGAGCCAGGCAAACAAAATTGCCCCAAAAAAGGTAACCAAAAATATACCTATCAATTCATCTGGATTCTGGCTTTGGTATAAGTGACCCAGTGCAAAAATTATTGCTCCGAAAATAATAGTTGTAAGAAATCCGAGCTTAGAATACTTATAAATCAAACCAAATAAGAACCCCCTAAAAAACAATTCTTCAACAAACCCAATTACTATTGTGCCGGCAATTAAATTTTGAAAAGAAATATTTTTACTGAGTTCAAAAAATGCTACTCCACCCAAAAACATTGGTAAAGAAAAAAGAGATGCAATTAATATTGGCTTTGTAAGACTAAGGGAGAGGCCTAAATTTTTAAAAATATTTATCTCAGGATTTACAAGATATGTTCCTAAGTATATTGGAATTCCAATAAGAGCATAAGTTAAAATATAGCTCAATAAGCCGAACTGGGTTAGTCCGTCTAAGGTTACTTTAATGGATGAAAAATTTTGTTTAAGTATTAGGTAAACGGCAAAGAATACTATCGTAAAAACTACTGCTCTTTGTTGTTGATTCATCTATTCAAATACTTAGTATTAGCTAATCCTTAAATGTAATTCTTTGTACCCATTTAAATCCTTTGGATATAGTGAATAAATGCAGTGAATTTCTTAATGGCAAGTTCTGTATTAGTAGATCTCAAATCCTACTCTGATACGTGTATAACTCGTAATATCGACCTTTGGAAGCTATAAGCTCATCATGCGTTCCTCGTTCTACAATACGGCCGTCTTCAATCACTAAGATTTGATTCGCTTTTTTGATGGTGCTTAATCGGTGGGCAATTACGAAAGTAGTTCGGTCTTTCATCAAATCATCCAAACTCTTCTGAATATAAGTCTCACTTTCAGTATCCAAGTTGGAAGTGGCTTCATCCAATATTATTACCTTTGGATTTGCAAGTAGCGCTCTGGTAATTGAAATTCGTTGTTTTTGTCCACCGGACAATTTCACACCACGTTCTCCAATCACGGTATCTAATCCATCTTCAAAACGATCGGTAAATTCATTGACATAAGCACCCTCAATTGCAGCTTGTAATTCGGCTTCGGTGGCATCAGGGCGGGGGAAGAGGATATTTTCCCGGATGGTACCTTCAAAAAGAAAATCATCCTGAAGTACCACGCCTAAATGTTTTCGATAGCTGGAAAGGTTTACTTTCGACATATCATGACCATCAATGGTTATTAATCCTTTTTTTGCAGTAAGGAAGGTAGCAGCAAGACTAGCCGTAGTAGATTTTCCGGAACCGGAACTTCCAACTAATGCGGTAACCGACCCTGGAGGAGCTTTAAAGGTTATTTCTTTAAGTACCTCTTTGTCTTCTTCATAAGCGAAAGACACATTATCGAAAATGATATCACCATCAATTTTTTCTAGCTTGATTGGACGTTCTTCTGTTAGATCTTCCGGATCCATTTTCATGATCTCTTCGGTGCGATCCAGTCCGGCAAAAGCTTCAGTAAGCTGACTCCCAATATTGCTCATCTGAACAATAGGAGCGATCATGAAAGCTAAGAGGGAGATAAAAGAGATCAGGTCTCCGGCCGTCAATCTATCGTCAATCATATAATATCCACCCATCGCCAGAATGCCAACACTGGCAAGTCCGATTAAAAAGGTTCCGGTACTGGTTACAAAAGCTGTGGCCGTTAAACTGGATTTCACGTTTTCATAAAGTCGACGAGCTCCGGCTTCAAAGGTATTATTCTCGGATACTTCTGCATTAAATCCCTTAATCACCCGAACACCGTTTAGAGTCTCTGTTAATCGACCGGTTACTTCTGCGTTAATTTTTCCACGTTCTCTGAAAATAGGTCTGATTTTGCCGAATGCTTTCAATGCGATGAAGGCAAATAATCCAACTGGTGCCAGAGTGAATAAGGTCATGGAAGGACTGATTTGAATCAACAAGATCAGAGCCAGAACGGAAGTCAGAGTTCCACCGATCAATTGTACCAGTCCTGTGCCGACCAGATTTCGAACTCCTTCCACATCGCTCATGATCCTGGATACCAATGCCCCGGATTTATTATTGTCGAAGAAATTAATTGGGAGGGAAAGAATTTTCTTTTGCACTTTAACCCTTAATTCCGAAATCAGGAATTGTGCTTCGACACTCAGAATTCTGGTTAATAAAAATGAACAAACGGCCTGAACAATCAGCGAGATTACAATGACTATGATTATTAGCTGAAGCAGTTCAAAGTCTTTGTTGGGAACTGCATCATCCAGGATATATTTCGTTGCAGCTGGTAGCACTAATCCCGCCGGGCGGCTTATTAAGATTAGAAGCAAACCGATGAAAATGGTTTTTCTTCTTGGCCAGATGATGTTTTTAACCGCCCAACCAAAGGTGACATTTTTATATTTACTCATAATCGCATTCTAACGATAATTGTACCTAAAATTTGTTTCGGTCAAAAAGTCAGTTAAGTATATATAGATATTTGTGGGAACTTATTGCCTGGAATCTATCCACCATAATTTAGCAACAAGAAGAACTTTTTTGAATTGGGGGACATGGAACAGTTCCATAACTACAAAATACACAGCAATCACCTTTTTTTGGTTTCAATATGTTTTCACAGTTAATACACTTGTAAAAAAACTGGCATGAGTCTGTTTGCATTTTTTCTGTATTCTCATATCCGCATTTAGGACAATTAATTGTTGATGTCAGAATTATACTCATCATATCAAAACTTGAAAATGCGCCCATCGGATAACATTGAATTCTTCTCGTTCGTATCTACATGCATCCGACTTATTGAAGATCAATTCAATTGTTTCGAGGTCACGATCGTACATTATCATCCAGTTTGAACAAATGGAGTCGGCTATTTGAATGGACTCATGAATTCGGTCTTCAGGATTAGAAAGTGAACCCTCCAGTACAATTCTAAATGAATTTGGGAATTTATCGTATTTCTCTAGATGAAAATTGTGGATGTTTGGGAGATGATCGACTAGAAGAGCAGCAAGTTTTTCTGCTTTCTGAACCTTGTTCTGATTATCGGTAACTATACCCAGGTTGAATTTTACCACGTTACTCATTGGTCGTTCAAATCAACAAAAAATGATATTCAATTTTTTATATAGTAACCGTCTGCATCTTTAAAATTACCGACAATAATCATGATTAAATCAATGAGTGTCCAAATTCCAAGTCCGCCAAGAGTAACGAGCATTAAAATACCTGTCCCTGTTTTTCCGGCATAAAATCTATGAACACCTAAGCTTCCCAAAAAGAAGCATAACAAGATCATAGCTAAATAATTTTTGTCACTTTGTTCGTACATAATGGTCCCTTTTGTTAGTTTTTGGAATATACGCCCTTGAATAACAAAGGCAATTATTGAATTGATATCAACGGATGCTCGGATGCCTATTTGTAATTAATGTACCGCTTAATACGACTTTCTTCTTCCGGTTGAGTTACTAGACTAACACCAATCAATAGAATGAGATTTACAATCAAACCATAGATGCCTTCATGCATCGGGAAGGGTTTGTATTCCGGATAGTATAGAAAAAATAAAGTAAACAGAATTCCACCAATCATACCCGCGAGTGCCCCTTTGCCATTTGCACGTGGCCAGTAAAACATGGCAAACATCAAGGGAAAGAGTTGAGCGATACCACCATAAGCACCAAGTAGGAGAGAGACAATATCAGTCTCCGCAAATACCGCATAGTAATAGGCGATTAATGAAATGAAGACTACACCAATTCTAATTAATAACCGCTCATGATCACCAGATTTCAACCATCGATCCACAGCCGGAATTTTTGTCAAACCATCTCGAACACCAACCGAAGCTGCGGCGTGGACGATAGCATCTCCCGAACTCATGGATGCAGCCAATGTACCAGCGCAAACCAATCCGATTAAAATAACAGGTAGATCCATGTTTAGTAGTACATGGGGCAGGATAGAGTCAGCCGGCGTTACTCCGGGAAAAGACAGAACTGCAGAGAATCCGATTATCAATATTGGAACCAGGAAAATTTGGAATGTGGGATATAAAACTACCGTCAGCTTTATTGTTCGGTCACTTTTTGCGGCAAAAGCTTTCATGAAAAAGTGCGGCCACATTGAAAAGCCAATGGCTGAAATTATAACAGCGGATGTAAATCCCCACCAATCCCAGGATTCCCCTGTTGCGGTTCTACCGGGAGCGTTTAATGCATCAGCAAACTCCGATTGTAGGATTTCCGAAAACATCGGACCAATCCCTCCATACATTTTTTGTGGAAGATAAATCCCCAAAAACCAGGCAATGATTAACATGAAAATTCCCTGGAAAGTATTTGTCCAGCCAACTCCCATCACACCACTGAAAAATACATACACCAAAACTACCGCATACGCAATGGCCGCACCTAACCAGACCGGAATCGTACCTTCGCTGATGGTATTCAAAACTATTCCGGCTCCTTTCATTTGTAAAGTGAGATAGGGAATTAAAACCACCACCGTTAAAACTGCTAGAATTCCTGATAACCACTTTGAATTGTAGCGATCTTGCAAGAGCTCGGCCTGTGTTACAAATCCATACTTGGCGCCAAGTGCACGCGCTTTAGGACCAAAAAAGTAAAAGGGAACCATTCCAACAGCGCCATAAGCAATGATATACAATGCGGCGACTCCTCGTGAATAGGCCCAGCCAGGTCCGCCCAGAAAAGCAAAACTTGAAAAGATGGATGCTCCCAATACGAAGTAAAGGATAAATACATTCATCGAACGATCACCGGCTACATAGCCCGTTGTACTATGGCTGACTTTCAATCCCGGTAGGATTCCCATTACGAGGGTGATGATCAGGTAAAGACCGCAAATGCCAAGTATGATCATCCAGCTTTCCATGAATTACTCCTCAGATTTATCTTCGTTCAGGAATAACCAAAGCAGTGTACTGAAGGAACAAATCACCATAAAAATGACCCAGGCAAAGGAGAGGGGGAACCCAAGAACCAACGGAGTTGCTGAAGCAAACAATGGATAGATCGGCCAAATCAAACAAAGTTGTACCAGTATTAAAATCGATACAATGATAAAAGTTCGTTTTCTTCTCTTCGGGTTTTGTTCAGAGAAGACCAGCCTATTTGGGATGTTGTTGTTAGAATCCATTCGGCTGCAAATCTAATCATTCACAGCCTAAGGCAAAATCATTTATTAATTCGAGTGAAAACTTTACTCACAATTTTCCACTCACCATCAATTTCTAGTAAGGTCATGTAGTCAACAAACATGAAAGTTTCATATTCGATTTCGAGTCGGGCACTGGCTGCACCTTGTGAAATATCTATAGCAACAATTCTTGTTTCGCGATCTTGTGGTGGACCTGGTTGCATTCGAACCCCGAAAAACTCCAGGGCATTCACATTTTGTGTGGCATCTGTCATCCAAATCATGCGAGCATCCGGATGAAACGCCTTCTTTAATGTTTCAAAATCATTATTTGTACCGCCATCTAAATAATAATTTAGTGCTTTTTCGATCCCTTCAGCTTCCGGAGTAACATCCAAGATTTCCTGAGCAAAGGTTGTAATGCTTAGTGAAAGCAGTATCAGGGCGAGAAATAGTTTTTTCATGATGTTTTTTGATTAAGGATACTCAAGTGAACCAAAGGATTAAAATCTATTCTGCAAATGAATCTGTTTTTTAGATGGAATGATCATCTATTTCGACGAGTAGTTGAAATTCTGATTTTTAGATTCCCAACTCCGCAAACATTTCGAGAAGGGTAGGATTCGAAGGTCGTGGAGCATCTGCACTTATAATTTTGCCCTCAGGATCTATGAGTACATAACGAGGGATGAAATCAATTTTGTAGTCTTTCACAAATTCTGAATCAAATGCCTTATCAGAGAATAGTTGTACACCGCCAAGTTCATGCTCCTCCACATAATCAATCCATGCTTGTCGGGCTTTATTGGGATCATCACGGTGATCTTGAGGGGCATCCAAAGAAATGTATACGAACTCAATATTTCGATCCGCATATTCCGCCTCCAACTCTTTTAATTTCGGAAACTCCTTAAGGCAAGGTCCACACCAGGTTGTCCAGAAGTCGATGTACACAAATTTTCCCTGAAAATCTGAAAGTGAGCTAAATCCACCAGCAAAATTCTCATAGTTAACAAAAGTAGGAGAGGGATCACCCTCTTGAAGCTCTTCTGTCACATTAACCCGACTTTCAATTTTGATCCGAAATCTCGAAATGAAATCATCGACTTCAGCCACTAAATTAGTGACTTGAGCCGAATCCGCAATTCCATTTCTATACAATATTGAAGTGAAATCTGCCCGATAAGTTGCTGAAGCGGACTCAAAATATTCCAGGGTCGGATTGTCAATAATGAGGTCTGAGTATTCAGCTTCTAATTCATCAAACTCATCTTCCAAAGCAAAAATATCAGCTCCATCACCTTTTAAAGTTGCTGTGGCATAGAAATCCGCATTATCGACAGTAAATTTTGTATTGAATCCATTCTTCACATATACCCGCTTGAATTTCGATCCATACACGATAAAAGCCAATCCCTCCTCTACGACGAAGGTGTCATTAAAAGAACCATCCGATTGTATGGGGAACTCATGAAGTAACGAGGTTCCCCGAAATATTCTTACCGATGGAGTTTCGTCATGATTTACAACCTTACCCGAAAAGCGCATTTGATCCGATGGCGTAGTTGAACATCCAAGTAACAGCATCAAAAAAATGACAAAGAAACCTAATTTCATTTAATCTCTAACTTTAATACTCCAGGTAAAAGTGAATTCAGCGACTACATCATGTTCTTCATTGGTGCCGATGCTACTCAATTCAAATACCTGAGGTGTATTTGTATTAATGGCTTTTTGGATTTCCTGATCAATGGTATCTCCCTGATCACAGGTAAAAATAATTTTACCTGTCGCTTTTTTAAGAAAGGTACTTTTACTTTCTATGACCAGGTAAGAAATGCTTTTTCCTGAAGCCTTAATCTTATAATTCAGCATCATTCCACCTGCAAATTCAGCGGCCATTCCCTGAACCGCCCAAAACATACTCCCAAATGGATTTTGATTCAGGAAATCATGCTTTACACCAATCCTACAGGTTCCATGTTCATAGCTCTCTAAACGAACTCCTGCAATCCATGCGATTGGGAGTTGGGAGCGAAGAAGGTGTTTGAAGGATTCCTGGTTCATGTTAGTGAATGCGATTGTGCGCTTTCAGCGTTTTAAGTTTGCCGATTGCAAGTCAGTTGTTTTTCCAATTTTGGCTAGCCAAAACGATCGACGTTTCAACTTGTCTTTCAGGTATAGTCCAATAAATTTTTAACAATTTGTTTTTCTCTTCATCAGATAACAACCGAAAGCCGTGTTTTTCATAAAACCTGATTGCCCAGGTAGCATCTTTCCAAGTGCCAATTAATACTGGATTTTTCGCCCTCTTAACCAAGTGATTTAGTAACTTCCCACCAATACCTTTTTGGCGTGAAGAGGTTCTTACATAAGCATGTCTTATTAGGGTTACATCACTTTTAAATTGAATTCCCATCACTCCAAGAATTTCATTATTCACTTCATAATTCCAAAATTGTACACCTTCATTGATTTGAGTTTCTAACTCATTTTTTGACATATAAGGTTCTTTCCACCTGTCTTCTGGGATAATTCCTTTGTAGGCAATAGAGGCATCATTTATTATTTCGTAAATAGTGTTGAAGTCATTTTTTTCATTACTCTTTCTTATCATTTCCCAAATTTGTTTAGTGGTGCAATGGTCTGGCTATGCGCAGTGTCCCGAAGTGTATGCACTATACACTTTGTTGGGAAACGTTTTTATTTTTTTTCGTCCGTGCGTTGGCTCAGACACACTCTTTGACAAGCTTTGACTAGTGCGGTTGCTTTGAGCGGCTTGGCAATGTGTGTGACTGATTTGCATGGATTTTATTCTAATATCATTTGTTCAATTTCTGCTCTAGCATCTTCCAATACCTTATCAGCTTCAATGGACAAACGCTGAGCTTCAAACCTTCGCCTGTTTGCTTCTTTACCAATCTCTATCTGCTTATCCAATTTTGGAAGAACTATAGATTGATTAAAATATTCACCCATGATAAGATTACGAATGCCGTTGGTTTGACTCTGCATAATCTCAGTGATTTTGATATTGTGAATAGTCTTGAGGTAACAGAATAAATAGGAGGGGTCAACTCTTGAGGTGTCCACTCTTATTTTATGAATGAAGTTGCTGTAGCACAGCGTATTGTTTTCAAATAAATCTTCTGTAAGCAAGGAGATTCTGCCCACTGGCTGATCTGGGCTTCCGCCTGATTTTTCAATGAGTAAATCATAAGGTTGAATGTCTAATTGCTTGAGTTTATCCTTTTTTATTTTTCTGTACCTAACCCTGTCATTTTCTAGCTTGAGATTGTATAGGTTGTCAAACTCTGTGGCTCTAATTACCAAGCAGGTATCATACTGCTCTTCCTTAACTTCCGCTTCTTCATCAATTCCCCAATCTCCTGCTGCTGAATGTGTAATCAGGTTTTTTAATGGCTCTTTAGGGTACTGGGCGTTTTCAACTGCTGCGAATAGGTTTTTGGAATGAGTATCGAACAGTTTAGGGTCAAACCTTCTACCTGAAAGCTCCTGAAAAGTAGTTTGAAACATTCTTGCTTCAATGCTTGTGTCCTTCTCAGGTAATATGATTCCTAGTTCGTTGAGAATGTACGAGTCGATTTCAGCAAGTAAGTTTTCGGATTCTTGAATCCTTGTCTGACGATTTGCCAATGCAGTTTTGAAGAGTTCTACTATTTCTTCTTGCTCATTTTCTGTGGGAGTAGGAATTAGAATCTTTTTAAGCTCATCTTCCGTAATAGCAGGGTAATTACCACCGCTGCTACGTTGTTCCATTTGGCGTAAAATGAACTTTTGCCGGAGAATCCAAAAAAGATATTCTAGGCTTACTCTTGCATCAGGTTTTATACCCCTTAGAACAGAAAAGCCTGTGGAAGCAATGCTAAAATCAATTTCGTCTGTAATGAAGCTGATAGCACCACGGCTAGGTCTTGTAGTTGAAACTATTATATCTCCTGAACGCACAATTTTCTTTGCACGGCTTGGTGCTTCGGAAATTGGAACTTGACGAATGTATTTTATCGCACCCGTTGATAAATCAATCTCGCTTATTTCAATGTATGGAAATGTACCTTCAAAATGGTCTTTTTGGTTCCAAGTTTCTGACGAGAATTGAACAACATCACCAAGTTTTGAATTAGGGGAGTTATTCAATTTGTCGATTAGTTCGGCATATTCAGGCTTATAGAAGTGTGGATCAAGTCTGTTTTCCAAGTCTGATAAATTGACTTCGAATGTATTAGAAACGCTGTTTGCTATTAAATCTGGCATAATGCTTAGTACTTCTCGTTAGTATTTACAGATTCAATAAAATGGCGCAAAGAGTCTTGAATTGTTTCTAGCTCATTTGCTGAGGTGGTTTTCCCTGAAGCGTCATAACCTATTTCTTCAGCTATGGCCATAAAGATTGGGTAGTCTTCTAAAGCCTTTTGCTTTTCTTCAAGGTATAAGTCTGCTAATTGGTCTTTCAGGTCATTTATCTTTTGATTGTACTCTGCATTGATTTCTGATTTCCAATCCTTGAACTCTTGAGTGGCTTCAATATCTTTTTTCTCGGTTTTACCTGTCGTATTATTAAAGCCCGTTCTGTCTTTCAGTATCTTCTTCTTTTCCTTCTCCCAATCAGCTACTTGCTTCTCAAACTTTTGGTCTTTCAGTATCTTGTATTGAACGCTTACTTTCTTCGCTTTAATGGCATCACTGCGCTTGCTAGAAAGTTTTCTCAAGAACATAACCGAGCTTTTTACTGCTGCACCTGTATGAGCAAAAGCGTCTTGTGGCATGGAAACCACAGCTACAATTCTGTACCAATCTTCAATTTGATCTCTTACATATTGTAGGCTGCTATTGGTGAGAATACCATCTGGAATAACTATCGCCAAATAACCACCTGGCTTTAAGAATTTGTAGCACTGCTCAATGAACATTACTTCTGTACTCTGATTGGCTCGGTTTTTCGATCCCTGCTTCTTTATATCCAACCAATCAGCATCTTTAATCGCCATACGATATTGATTCATATAAGCTCTTTCAGTTTGCTTTACAGAAGAACCAAAAGGTGGATTAGTAATGATATAGTCGAATGAATCGTACTTAAACTCCTTATTTCCATTCTTCTTTATCATGTCTTCACTTGGAAGCAAACCATCAGAAGCAATTACGTTGGTGTGGCCATCATCATGAATAATCATATTCATTTTGGCAGTACGAGCGATCTGCTCGTTGATTTCAATGCCGAATAGATTCTTCTCAGCGAAATCATGCCAATGCTTGTAGTGTTCCACTGAGGTTTCATCATAGTATTCACTTGCCTGTGCTCTCACCTTATCTAAAGCATAAAGAAGGAAACCACCACTACCGCAAGAAGTGTCTAGCACTCTGGAGGTATTTTCTATTGGCAATACATCTACTATGAATTTTACAATGTTTCTAGGTGTAAAGAATTGACCAAAATCGCCCCTGAAATAACTGCCCATAAAGGCTTCAAATGCCCGACCCTTGCTGTCTAAGTCTGTTTTGCTGAGGTTGATCCCTTCTAGGTAGGTAACAACTGTTCTAACCTTGGCGGCATTCAGTCTTATGTTGTCTTTGAATACTTCCGGGTCTCTTTTCTTGCCTTCTGCATAGAGGTCGAGTATTCGCTTGTTTAGTTCTTGGGTAGTTTTCTCTTCTGTGCTTTCCTTAAAGATTTGGAATTGGTAAGGATCACCTGTCTTACGTGGGTGTCTTTCGTCCCATATCTTACAAAAGATTAGTTTGTCCAATTCGTCAAATGCTTCCGAAGGGTTAAGTTCTCCACCTGCCCAAAGCGATTGGTGCGCCATTCTGAAACGTCTGGTTAACTCTTCTTCACTTACGGTTTCAAGTTCAAAGAACTTTTGCTTTCCATACTCAACTGCTGGCTCTGCTGCATTTTGGTCAACACCACCTTTGGCATACTTATACTTAGATAGCTTAGTAACACCATACTGAGGAATATCAGGAACAGAAACACGGTCTTGCTTCTCTTTGTTGACTTCAAAATAGCGGTCTTTAATTCCTGAGGTTACCCAAAGAAATTTCACCGTTTTTGCTGTTGCGTAGCAATAAGCAAAGCCTTGTTCTATAGCTTGCTCAAACTCTAATTCAGATACTTCTTGCTTTTTACATTCAACAATTATGTGCGGTTCAGACCATTCATCATCATTGTAAACTAATATGTCGGCTTCCTTTGCTGAAGAACCCATTGTCACAGTTACAAACTGCTGTATTCGTTCTACAGGATAGCCATACACAAGAATGAGCTTGACGAAAGTTTCTGCCTGTACTTGTTCTTCGGGATTGGTATAGTTTCTCTTCTTCTTTTGGTGGACGTAAGTAATGTACTTGCGTTCTTCATCAAATGAGATCAATCCCTTTTTAATGCCTGATTCTATTAAGTCCATAATTGACCTTTATTATTTCTTCTTTACCGTGTTGAGTACCATTTGAAGTGCTTCTTTAGCATCTTCTTCTTCCTTGACTAGCTCGTAAATCTGATCTGCTAGCCATACAGCTAACAGGTCGTGTACATCAGCTTCCAACAGTTCAGCAAGCAAGAGCACTTGTTCTCGTTTAGCCCGTCTTTCGCCTCGTTCAATTTTACTGAACATTGGGGTGTCTATTTCAAGACTGGCGGCTAGTTGGTGTTGCAAAAGTTCTTTACTCTCACGCAGCTCTTTTATTCGTTCACCAAATTGCATGACCTGTTAATTTATAACTTGTCAATATTTGGCTAACATAAGAAAGTCTTTTCAAATTTCAGTCAGAGGGTGGGAGAAAAATAAGCTCTTTTGACTGCTGAAGTTTTGGCTTTAGCGTTGGGGCAGGCAAATGTGCTTATTTGTGCGGTTGGCTTTTTTCTAATGGGGCACAACAAAAGTATAACATGCACAGAGTTCATGTTATCCTGCTAAATCATAAGGATATGATGAATAAACGTAATTATTTGACCTAATATAGTATTACGTTTATCCTTTTCAAGATTTAATTCGAGTCGAAGCGAATTACCATTTCTTTATATCTTCGCCCCTATGAGTAGTTCTGAGTCACCCGTAATTCCCTTAGCCGAAAAAGTAGCGAATCTCCCGCTGTCGCCAGGCGTGTATATCTATCGGGATAAGGGGGGAAGTGTACTGTATGTTGGAAAGGCTAAAAAACTCCGAAATCGGGTGCGTTCGTATTTTCAGGAATCCCGACCGGTAGATGGTCGCATCAAAACCATGGTTTCCAAAATATATGATTTAGAAGTTGTAGTTACAGATTCAGAGGCGGAAGCACTTATTCTCGAAAATAACTTCATCAAGCAGTACCAGCCACGATATAACATTCTGTATCGGGATGATAAATCTTATCCCTACATCTGCATCACCAAGGATAGAAAACCAAGAGTGTATCCAACGCGGACCATCATCAAAGATGGTAGTAAATATTATGGGCCCTACGACTCGGTGGTAACCATGAAACGGATGTTGGAGACTATCCGCAAAGCATTCGGACTGTGTACATGTGCGGTTGGTATTAAGAATATTGATAAGACACGTGGACTCCCGAAATGGCATTCCTGTTTTGAGGATTATCTTGGAAATTGCTCCGCCGATTGGGACAATGAACGCTATGAAGTGGTTATCAAGAAAGTAGAACGACTGGTGAATGGTCAGACCGATGTGTTACTTCGTGAATTGAGAGAAGAAATGCAGATTGCTTCGGACGCTTTCGCTTTTGAAGACGCCGCCAAGTTGCGTGATAGCTATCAGGCGGTGGAGCGATACAGCCACAAAATGAAAATGGTGGCGGATAAGAAAGTCGACCGCGATGTGTTTGCCGTTAGCAAAGATGATGAATTACAAGAAGCTTGTGGCGTATTGTTTAAAGTCCGTGAAGGGAAACTGATTGGAAAATTCCATCGATTCTTAAAGAACATCGAAGGTCTGTCGGTTCATGATTTAATTCAGTCTTTTGTGGAAGATTACTATACGGGACAGTATACCGCTGCCATTCCGGATGAGGTGTATATCAGTCAGGCTATGACCGATGATGAGCCGTTAGTAGAATATTTGTATCAGGAAAGAGGGAAGAAAGTACCGGTTCATGTTCCTGAACGAGGGGAAAAAGCGGGACTCATTAAAATGGCAACAGCAAATGCAAGACTCCATTTGAATGAACGTAGACTAGAGAAAGAGAAGTCAGAACGGGATCGTATTCCACATGCGGTAAAAGAACTAAAAGAACACCTCAAGCTTCAACGTTTACCTCGTCGCATCGAATGTTTTGATAATTCCAATTTACAGGGCACTGATCCTGTGGCATCCATGGTAAGTTTTGTGGATGCCAAACCTCGGAAGAGTGAATACAAGCGATTCAATATCAAAACAGTTGTTGGTCCGGATGATTTTGCATCTATGAAGGAGATTTTGACCCGGCGTTATTCAGCGGTAATGAAAGATGGACTTCAAATTCCGGATCTGATTGTTGTGGATGGTGGAAAAGGGCAGCTGTCATCGGCGGTAGAAGCGCTCAAAGAAATTGGGTTTTATGGGGAATGTGAAATTATCGGTCTAGCCAAAAGACTGGAAGAGGTTTTTGTCCCAGGTAGATCGGAACCGTATATGATTCCCAAAAAATCCACTGCTTTAAAATTACTACAGCAAGCGAGAGATGAAGCTCATAGGTTTGCAATTACATTTCATCGTCAGAAAAGAGCGAAAAGAACTTTCGTTACAGAATTGACAGATATTGATGGAGTGGGTGAGAAAAAAGCCAAATTGATGCTTAAAGAATTTGGATCGGTAAAAAAAATTAAGGAAGCGGAGCTCGATCAGTTAAAAAATGTAATCGGAGAGAAGCTCGCACAAAAAGTATTCACCCACTTTAGGTAATAGCTCGTCTTGATGTGTACTAATGATGTGAGATGCGATGCAACATCTAACATCTTCATGTGATTTGTAGCTTGAGCATTGGATGTTAAACTGCGATCAGTCAAAAAAGCATGCGCTTTACAACAAAAACCAAGTATGTGGATTTGACCAAACGTTAGCCGCTGCTTTAGCATCGGAAAACATAATCCCAAAAAGGGTAAAGATTATGGACTTAGTAAAAAGAAATACCGGCAATAAAAGATATACTGACGTTAGAGATCAGGATTTAGTAAGACTATTCAGACGAAAAGCTGATGAAATGGCATTCAATGAACTCATGAATCGACATCAGGCAAAAGTTTATTCCTATATATATAGCATGGTAAACAACCCGGAAGTGGCTAACGATATTTTTCAAGAGACGTTTACAAAAGTAGTAAGTAAAATGGACGATACGTACAACGAACAGGGCAAATGGATAGCCTGGGTGATGCGTATTGCTCATAATGCAACAATTGATCATATTAGAAAACAAAAGCGATACATCGACGTTAGTTCTTGGACTGATGAGGAAGACGCGAGGTCAGATTACTTTGATAGATTGGAAGACGAAAGTGTTGTGGATGCGGATAACCAGATGGTTGAAAAGGAAACAAACGCAAGCTTGATGTCTCACATCGCAAAGTTACCTGAAGAACAGCGTACGGTGGTACTTTTAAGACATTATTATGAAATGCCTTTTAAAGAAATCGCTGAATTAACAAATGTTTCAATAAATACGGCACTAGGACGTATGAGATATGCGTTGATTAACCTCAGAAAGTATTTTGATGAGGAACGACAATTAGAGCTTAAACATGCTAAACAGTGATGAAGGTTGTATTCGATATCTGATGCGGGAGATGGATCCCGCTGAGGAGATCGAGTTTGAGCGGGAAATGTTGAAAGACGAAAACCTGCTCATTGAGGTAGAAAGCCTCAGAAGAACATATCAAAAACTCGGGAAGCTACCATTAGAGAACCCGCCAAATGCGTTGGTAAATCAAATAAAAGAAAATGCTGTTACTGAACAGCGAAAGCGAACCGAACGATCAAAAATTCTATTTATCAATTTCGCCAGAGCAGTAGCATCGGTCGCAGCCGCACTGATGATCGTTTCTACTGCTGTCTATTTTTACGGAGGAATCAATACTGCGCCTATAGAAGATACATCTACCATTCAAACTACACTGGAACCAACAATTCAACCTTGGGTTGATAGAAACGAAGTAATCCAATTTGTCGGAACAACTAATCAACCTTTAGCACCTTCGAATTTAGATGCTGATGTTGAGCAGAGCTTCGATAAGCTAAAGTTGGTTAATAGCGAGACTGGTTTTTCAGCCCCGAATCGCAAAGTAATTCTTACAAGTACAAGCCAATAAATATCGACTCACGATATACTGAGAGTTGATTGTGGATAACTTTTAGATAACCTGTGCATAAGTAATTTTGTATGCGAGTAAGGTGCGTTTTATATTGATTTTTAGAAGTAAAATGAACGAATAGAGTAGGAATTTTAATGGGCAAAGTAATTGCTATTGCCAATCAAAAGGGTGGAGTAGGTAAAACTACTACTGCAATAAACCTTGCAGCTAGTCTGGCTGCGATTGAGCATCCAACCCTCATAATTGATATCGACCCGCAGAGTAACTCTACGAGCGGTCTGGGTATAGATTCAAAAACGGTTACAAACTCGATCTACGAGATTATGATTGGGAGTGCCGAATTGAATGAATCAATACGCCAAACAGAACTCGACTTTTTAGATCTCGTACCGGCGCATATTAACCTGGTAGGCGCCGAAATTGAGATGATCGATCGGGAGGAAAGAGAACGAATCTTAAAGAAGGCAGTTGCTGATGCTCGTGAACGCTATGATTTTGTAATTATCGACTGTCCGCCATCTTTGGGTTTACTGACAATTAATGCTCTTACAGCTTCTGATTCTATCGTCATTCCTGTTCAGTGTGAGTACTTTGCTCTTGAAGGGTTAGGTCAGCTTTTAAATACGATAAAAATCGTACGACAGCATCTTAATCCGGAACTTGATATCGAAGGCGTACTATTAACCATGTATGATACAAGAACCAGGTTGTCTAATCAGGTTGCTGAAGAAGTTAAGCGTTATTTCGATGATCGTGTGTTTAAATCGGTTATTGCAAGAAATGTGCGATTAGCTGAGGCACCGAGTTTTGGTAAGCCAGCGTTGTTGTACGATTCCATGAGTGTAGGAGCAAAGAACTACTTATCGCTGGCAAGAGAAATCATTAAAAAGAATCGCAAGCTGTTTAAAAACAGTCCTGTTCTTTCGAGCTAAAATCAATTAATGGCTACAAAAAAAGTATTAGGAAGAGGATTAGGAGCTTTTTTCCCGGAATATGAATCCGAGGGGACACCAAAGGATCAATCATCAGAAGTTCAAAAAAAGGCATTAAAAAAAACATTCTCAGATCCTAGTGAGAGAGTGAATATTGTTCTTAATGTTCCAGTTGACCACATCAGAGCTAATCCAAATCAACCGAGAAAAGAGTTCGATGAAGAACGACTGGAGGAATTAGCAGATTCTCTTAAAACACATGGACTGATTCAACCCATTACCGTTCGATATATTGGCGAGAAGCGTTTTGAGCTCATCAGTGGTGAACGAAGATTACGTGCAGCGAAATTAGCGGGCATCCCTGAAATACCAGCATACATTAGAGAAGCTAACGATGAACAGTCGATGGCTTTTGCACTGATTGAAAATATCCAGCGTGAGGACTTAAATCCACTTGAAGTGGCAATGGCGTATAAGCGTTTAGTTGTGGAATTCGAATACACCCAGGCTGAAGTAGCTAACAGAGTAGGGAAAAATCGCACAACCGTAACAAACATGATGCGATTATTGCATTTACCGGATTTCATCCAAACGGCGTTGATAGGTAATGAGATAACGATTGGCCATGCACGTGCATTGATTACAATTGAGGATAAAAAAGCACAAGCTGCTCTTTTGGAAAAAATCATTAAAAATGGCTGGAATGTTCGACAGGTTGAGGATGCTGTTCGCGAATTAAACTCTCCTTCAAAAAAGAAACCTTCGAAGAAGAAGGAAATGGCTGATCCTTTCTATGAAGAAATATCCAGTCGACTTAGACGTACTTTTAGTACAAAAGTGAATGTTAAGCCAAAAGCAAAAGGCGGTGAAATTAGTATTGAATACTATTCTGAAGAAGATCTTGAACGAATACTTGCGATTTTTGACTCGCTCTAGCCTCATTATATTTTCGCTGATTCTTTTATTACAAACCGAGGCAATAGCTCAAAATTACAGCCTCAGTAAAAACGACTTTATTCAAAGTTTTTCGATCATGGATGAGGTCAATGAACAAGTATTTCCGAATCCGAAAGCAGTAATGCGCAAATCGATGATTATTCCCGGCTGGGGACAAATTACCAATAAACAAATATGGAAAGTTCCCATTGTGTATGGCTTACTTGGTGGGTTAACTTACTACAGTATTACACTTACAAAAGATTACCATGACTACCGAGCTGCATACTACAATTTAACATCAACTACTCAGGATTTTCGGTTCGGACAAACGCCGGCCTATTTAGCAAATTCAAGTTCCGGTAGTTTATTAAATCAGCGCAACTTTCTTAGAAATCGTCGTGATTTCATTTATGTGACCATCGCATTGGCTTACATTTTAAATTTTGTAGATGCATATGTATTTGCACACCTTAGACCGTTTGATGTATCTGATGATCTATCAGCAAATATAAACTGGGAACCTTCTAATATTGGCAATGTTTTTATTGGAGAAATACCCGCATTAACTTTGAATATTCCACTAACCCGTTGATTTATGGACTTTAAATTTAGAGACGAAAATGGAACTCCCAATAAGTATCGGTCAGGTTACGACGGCGATATTTGGAGTGTATTCAAAATTATGGGTGAATTTGTTGAAGGCTATGACAAGCTTTTCAGAGTTGGCCCTTGCGTATCTATTTTTGGGTCAGCACGAACCAAACCTGAAAATCAGTATTACAAGGAAGCAACGGAATTTGCATCATTATTAACCGATCGCGGATTTGGAGTTATCACAGGTGGGGGTCCTGGAATAATGGAAGCGGCAAACAAAGGAGCATTTCATGCCGAAGGCAAATCGGTTGGTCTTGGAATTGAGTTGCCTAAAGAACAAGGCCTAAATGACTATGTACACCGAGATTATTCAATCAATTTCAACTACTTTTTTGTTAGAAAAGTAATGTTTGTGAAGTATTCTCAAGCGTTAGTTGTGTTTCCGGGAGGATTTGGAACACTTGATGAATTATTTGAAAGTCTAACACTGGTACAAACGAATAAAATTTCGAAGATTCCAATTATCTTATACGGATCAAGATTTTGGGAAGGTCTTGTTGAGTGGATAAATACAACGTTAAAAGATTGGGGAAACATTTCAGACCATGATACTGATTTATTTCACATTACGGATAGTTGCGAGGAAGGAGTACAAATTATTACAGATTTTTATTCGCATGAAGAACCAAAACCGAATTTCTATTTCTAATTAAGAAATCTTAGTTATTTGATCCCTTTAACAATAAAATAAAATTTAAGTGAGTTTAAGACTTTAAAAGGAGGGAGATTTTTGGTTAAATTGCCCACTTGTCTGATTCAAAACAACAAACAATATCACATGAAGGTAATTAAGAGTATACTATTAACAGCAATGATTGCAATGGCATCTACTTTAGCTTATGCCCAGGAAGAAGCCGATGCCATTAATGCATATAATGAGGCGCTTAGTTTTGCACAAAACAAAGATTTTCAGGCTGCAATTGATAAATTTACCGAAGCAATTGGTTTAGCCGAGGCTATTGGAAATACAGATATCGTTACTCGATCAAGAACACAAATTCCAAAGCTATACTATCAAAAAGCTGCATCTGCCTATAATGCATTCAGAAGTTCTCCAAACATCCCAAATCTAGAAGCTGCTATCACAGAGTTCACTACTTCTCAGGAGCAAGGGACAGAGTTTGGTGATAATGATATTGCTAATCGTTCAAGAGGAGTATTAGCACAATTAAATTTCCAAAAGGGTTCATTACTCCTAAGACAAGAAGACTTCGTTGGAGCAGATGCCGCTTTAAATGAAGCTATTAATATAAACGCGAATTATGCGAAAGCTTATTACCAAAAAGGTCTGGTAGCAAAGAACCTGAACGAAGGTGACCTTGATGCAATGATTAGTTGGTTCGATCGTGCAATACAAGTAGGGCAGCAAGTTAATGATGGTGAAGTTGTTCGACTTGCTAATAATAAAGCACATGCAGAATTACTTTTTAGTGGTTCAAAAGCTATTGAACAAAACCAACTTTCCACAGCCATTGAACTTCTTCAAAGATCTCTAGAATACAATGCTGAATCTGCGGATTCTTACTACAGACTGGCAGAAGCTTCTAACAAGCAGAATAATTTTGATAATGCAATAAGCTTTGGAAATCAAGCCATTGAGTTAGAACAAGGTGGAAGTACAGATAAAGCGAAAATTTATTTTGAAATAGGATTCGCCCAGCAAATGAAAGACAACAAAGCGGAAGCGTGCGCTGCTTTCACTAATGCCGCTTATGGTTCATTCAAAGCTCCATCAGAGCATAAGATGGAATTTGAATTAAAATGTGAAAGTACTAACTAATTACGCTCACATTTAATCAATTTTTTCTAGCCTTGGGTATTATTTACCCAAGGCTTTTTTATTTTGATATGATTTCAGTTTGCACAAATATTACGTACATTTTGCGCAAAATTCTCTCAAATATTAATAATTATTTTCATGGGTAATTTGGAGCTTGACCAACTTTGTGCCAATACAATTAGAACACTGTCAATGGATGCCGTTCAAAAAGCTAATTCAGGTCATCCTGGAATGCCAATGGGTATGGCGGATGTCGCCTACGTTCTTTGGACAAAATATTTGAAGCATAATCCCTCAAATCCAGATTGGGCAGATCGAGACAGGTTTATTTTATCTGCAGGTCATGGTTCAATGCTAATTTATAGCTTACTTCACCTAACGGGTTATGCTGTAAGTTTGGATGACATCAAAAACTTCCGTCAATTAGATAGCAATACTGCAGGTCATCCGGAATTTGGAATTACTCCCGGAGTTGAGATGACTACCGGACCGTTAGGACAGGGGTTTGCTACTGGAATAGGTATGGCAATGGCCGAAAGGTTTTTGGCAGCAAAATTCAATAAAGAGGGCCATAACCTAATTGATCATTTTACCTATGCGATTGTTAGTGATGGTGATTTGATGGAAGGTATTTCACATGAAGCAGCTTCTTTGGCAGGGCATTTAAAGTTGAATAAGCTGATATATTTATACGATGCCAATTCAATATCGATTGATGGTTCAACAGAACTTGCTTTCACCGAAGACGTTGCAAAACGATTTGATGCCTATGGGTGGGATGTTCAGGAAATTGATGGCCATGACCATTCGCAAATTGCACATGCTATCGAGAATGCTCAAAAATCGCAGTTACCTTCAATCGTAATTTGCCGAACAAAAATTGGTTTTGGTAGCCCAAATAAAGAAGGAAAAGCAAGTTCTCATGGCTCGCCACTTGGCGATGAAGAGGTTAAGATAACCAAAGAAGCCTACGGTTGGGATCCGGAAAAACAATTTTTTATTCCTGATGAAGCTTTACTTCAATTCAGAAAACAAGTTGATCTTGGTAAACAAAAAGAAGATTCCTGGAATTCTGACTTTGAAACCTATGCCATTAAGTACAATGATGATGCACTGGAACTTGTACGATGGTTGAGTCGTGAACTGCCTGAAGATTTAGAAGAATTATTACCTGTATTTGGTGCTGATGAAAAAGGAATGGCAACTCGTGGAACTTCCAATAAAGTATTAAATGCATTAAAAGAAGCCATACCAAATATGCTCGGCGGGTCAGCAGATCTTGAAGGAAGTGTAAAAACCAATTTAGCTGACGAAGGTGTTTTTAGTGCATTCAATTACGGTGGTAGAAATACTCATTATGGAGTTAGAGAACATGCAATGGCTGCTGCAATGAACGGAATGGCATTGCACGATGGAGTGATTCCATTTGGTGGAACCTTTTTTGTATTCACAGATTATTGCCGCCCTTCAATTCGACTTGCAGCACTTATGAAAGTTCCTTCAATTTTTGTGATGACACATGATAGTATTGGACTTGGAGAAGATGGACCTACACACCAACCAGTCGAACATTTAGCAAGTTTACGTGCTATGCCAAATGTATTAGTACTACGCCCTGGTGATGCCAACGAAGTTTCATATGCCTGGAAATTAGCTTTAGAGAACGCTGAAGGACCTACAGTTTTAGTGTTAACTCGTCAGAATATTCCTACTTTAAAAAGAACTCCAGATAATCCGGCAAGTCTTTCAGAGAAGGGCGGATATATACTATTCGATTCTGAAAAAGCTACACCAGATGCTATTTTAATAGGAACGGGATCGGAATTACATTTAGCTGTTAATGCTAGAAAAGAATTGAAAACGAAAGGGGTTGATGCTCGAGTAGTAAGTATGCCAAGCTGGGAATTATTTGCTCAACAATCTGAAGACTACAAACGATCTGTGCTACCTAATTCGGTTACAAATAGAGTCGCAGTTGAAGCAGGTTCATCGTTCGGATGGGAACGTTACGTAGGTGCAGAAGGAAAAGTAATAGGCATAGATACATTTGGTGAGTCAGCTCCTTATCAGGAATTGTATGAACACTTTGGAATTACCGTTGAGAAGATAGTAGAGGCTACTCAATCAAATATGTAGGGGCGGTAAGCAGCCCACCAATTTTCAATTGGTTGTTTGGGATTACTGCACACATAGAGCGGAATACCTCTTTCTTCTTCGATTGCATAAGGATGATCAATCCGTCTAATCAATGTACATTCATGAAAAATGTATTCTACTGACGCTGTTTCATTCCCTATACTAATCCAGTAAGATGCATTAGGATTTTGATACCCCCATTTCCAGAAACTACCGTGCCTACTTATCGGATTTGGTAAGCCGTATTGGTCGCCTAGGATGGTTAAAGCTCCTGCTTCACCATAGTTCTCTGCCCATATCACAATTTCATCTCTACTATTTTCAGGAAAGCTTTGATACAGGCTATCTACAATAGCAACTTGTTCTTCCCATCCAAACATATCGGCATAATCGCCAGAAAGTTCATAATGGGTGCCGACTTTTTCAATTTCATACCAATCTGTGAAAGTTTGGATAGGTAGTAAGGGTGTCATTAATGGAATGAAGTATATCATTGGAAGCATAAGAGAAGCCGAAATACCATAGAAAATGATAGATCGATTTTCAAACCATTGTTCTATTTGAATAGACGCGAAAGCAAAAATCATTGGGAAAGCAGCAAAGAAATAATAGGGCTTTGCTTTTAAACCCCACATTACCAAAAAAATAGTAAGGATTGATATCCCTAAATATGAATACAGTTTCAACTTATGATTGAAGAGGATGGCAAAAACTGCAGTCAATGAAAGAAGAACAGCAGGTGGAATTTCAATTAATCCCAGCACAAAATCGAATGAACTTCTTTCACTCAATTGCGATTCATTGAGCTCTTTCATGTGATCAAGAAGGGGGAGGTCGTTTGCAATTTGCCAAATAATATTTGGTAGAAATATTAAAAGGGCAATACATCCCGAAATATACAGCCATTTGTTTTTGTAGATACGTTCGTTTTGGAAGAAGAACAAACCGATAGCAACCCCGAATCCCCAAATAAGCATAGTATATTTTGTCAACAACCCTAACCCGGCAACCACTCCAAGCCAAAGGAGAAACCGTGTTTTATCTGTATTTTGATAACGAAGCAAGAGGTAGAAACCTGCTATCCAAAAAAATTGATCAAAAGCGACTGGCTGGAATAGGGTATGATTTCGGAAAAAAGGAACGAATGCCAGAATACTTAAACCTGCAAGAAAAACGGCTTTTTTCTGACCGCCCATTTCTATTACAATCTTACAGGTTAGTAATAGAATTAGGCAACCTGCCAAAGCGGGGAATAAACGCACCCCCCAAAGACTATGATCGAAAAAAATATTTGAAAGAAAGCCTATAAAAGCTATGAAAGGTGGGAATTCAAAATATCCCCAATCTAAATGTTCGCTAGCAGATAGATGAAGAAGTTCATCGCGATGAAATCCATAGTTCGTATTCCCAATTAATTGAATTACTAATTTGATAAGAATTAAAGGAAGTATAACTGGAGCGTATTTTTTCAAATCAAACTTGCTTTAACTACAAGTAAATTAATTAGAAAGAGCGGATAATAATTTTAGATCTTCTTAACCGGTTTTAACTTTTTAGCATTTGCTCTCTCTGGTCGATGGATACACGTAAAAGTTACATCATCAGCCGGAGGGACAGGACCTATGAATGCTTCTAAAGAAGATTGAATCTTGCTCACAACGGTTTTTGCATGGAGAGAGCCATATATCTCCATTAAAGACTCGATTCGTTCTTCCCCATATTCTTCACCACGTTCATTACGGGCTTCATTCAGACCATCGGTATATAAAAGTACAGAGTCACCCGGTTTAAAGTGAAAGCGTTTAACTTCCAGATGTTGGCTCAACATATTGGTGGATGTCATACCTAAGGCAAATCCATTAGCACGAAGATTGAATGTCGTATCGCGCTCACGACTGTAATAAACGGGGATATTATGGCCAGCCCGAACGTACTCAAATTCGTCTTTATCAGCTGGGAAATAGGCTACGCAACCTGTTACAAAGGTTTTATCTTTTGAATTGGACTTAACAAAATCATTCAGTTGAAGGAATAAATCTTTAGGAGAGGGCTGTTCTTTATGAACCAAAAGATTTACTAATGCCTGCATTCGAACCATGTACAAAGCTGCAGATAATCCTTTGCCACTTACATCCGCAATTACAACGTATGTACCTTTTTCTGTATCGATTACATCCAAATAATCACCGCCAACTTCTTTTGCAGTGTGCGCAAATGAATAAACCTCTAGATTTTCTTTGTTGAGTGAAGTTCCCGGTAACAGACTCAATTGAATATCGCGAGCCAGATCAATTTCTTTTTGTACATCAGATTTCTCAAGTAGCTCAACTAATAGTAGAAGAAACATCGAAATAAATCCGAATGGTAAAAGTAAACCGGCGAAGAATACAATGTCGGTTGCCCCTAAAAAACTGATTAGGTAATGACTTACAAAGCTCACACTACCAAGTCCAAAAGCCAGACGTCGGGTTGGATTGAGGCGCTGCGTTAGATTTGAAAGCAAGCGCATAAATTTAACATGCCCCGGTAGCTGTGCACCTTGTTGGCGCTCCATATCCTCAACAGCTTCTTTATATAGAAGTTTTAAACGATCTGAATCCGCAGTAAGCTCTTTGGAAATACGGTCCCTACTCATGCCGGTAACGTATTCCTGGTAGAACTTTTTAGTTCCAAATCCTTTCTGTGCTTCGTTCTTTAAACTCAAATGAATTACTTTGGTTTTGTTGCCGGGGCGTGTTCGTAATTAGTGGCAAAAAGTTTAGCTTCCACCATATAATCGTGGGAAAATAAGAATTCATGCCAAAGAAACTGCTTTTTTTATTGGATGGAATGGCTCTGGCGTATCGAGCTCATTTTGCATTCATAAATGCCAACCTTCGAAATAGTAAGGGAATTGCAACTGGCCCCATTTTAGGCTTTGCAAATACCCTTGAAAAAATGTTGGCAGAAGAAAAACCTTCACATATTGCAGTTGCCTGGGATACACATGCACCTACATTTAGGCATATTGCTGATGAAACATATAAAGCACAACGCCCACCCCAACCAGAAGAGCTCAAAGTTGGAATTCCGATAATTAAACAAATGCTAGACGCCTGGGGGATTAAAAATATCGAACAAGATGGGTATGAGGCCGACGATATTATTGGCACCATTGCTACACAAGCGAATGCCGAAGATGTAGACGTGATGCTGGTTACACCAGATAAAGATTTCATGCAATTAGTGCACGATCATATCAAAATGATGAAACCAAATAATAAGACCGGTGGATTCGATATTGTGGATCGAGAAGGCGTGTTGGATTATTTTGGAGTTTATCCTGAACAAGTAATAGATGTGCTTGCCATTCTTGGCGATACCGTTGACAACATTCCCGGTGTTCCCGGTATAGGGAAAAAAGGAGCGCCTAAACTCATCGAAAAATTTGGATCTCTAGAGGACACAATAGCAAAGGCAGAGACTATAACCGCGAAGAGACAGAGAGAATCGCTCATTGAATTTGGTGATCAGGCTATGCACGCCAAGTTCATGGTTACAATAAAGACCGATGTTCCGGATACCATAGAATGGGAAAAACTAGAGTGGAAATTTGAGAACCCCAAAGAATTAGGGCTCTTTTTTAAAGGAATGGAATTTCGAACACTAACTCGAAAATATTTGGGGGAAGAAGCTCCCATTGCAGAAAGTTCTGGAGATCAGGTTGATTTGTTTGGATCGGTAGCAGAACCTACTGAAATGAAGAAGCTAGACTCGGAGAATTGTGAATATGAGTTAGTGAGTTCTCTCGATCGTGTGAAAGAACTGGTTCAAGAATATCAAAAGGCGGAGGTGTTGTGTTTTGATACAGAAACGGATGCACCCAATCCAATCAATGCAGGATTGGTAGGATTTTCATTTTCGATAGAACCTTCAAAGGCGTCGTACATACCGGTAAATGTACAAGGTGGACTAAATGAAGCTGACGTTTGTGAAGTTTTAAAACCTCTTTTTGAACTTGAATCATCAACAAAAGTAGCGCACAATTTTAAGTTCGACTACACCATGTTAATGAGGCATGGTATCGATATCAGAGGGAAGCATTTTGATACGATGGTAGCCGCATATTTGGTTGATGCCAATCAAAAAATTAAAATGGATGAGCTTGCAAAGAAGTATTTGGGTTACGAGCCCGTTCCAATTACTGATTTGATTGGTTCGGGGAAAGCTCAAAAATCTATGGCTGATTTAAGCCCAGAGGAAGTCTATCAATATGCTTGTGAAGATGCAGACATTACGCTTCAGCTTTATCATATCCTAAAAGAGCAAATGGAAAAAGACGAGCTCATGCAAGTTGCTGAAACCTGTGATTTTCCATTGATGAAGGTTCTTGGAGATATCGAATATCAGGGAGTACGATTGGATTCCGATATGCTCGGTGGATTTTCTGTTGAATTGGAAAATGATCTTCGGGAACTTCAAACAAAAATATTTAAGGAGGTAGGAGAGGAGTTTAATATCAACTCACCAGCACAATTGGGAGTAATCCTGTTTGAAAAACTCGGACTTCCCGCTGGTAAGAAAACAAAGACCGGTAAATGGTCGACCAATGAGGCAGAACTAACTCGACTGGCTGTAAAACACGAAGTACCGAAATTGATACTTGATTTCCGTCAGCTATCCAAATTGAAGTCTACCTATATTGATGCGTTACCATCAATGGTGAATGAGCGGACGGGCCGAATTCATACGGATTTCAATCAAAGTGTGGCAGCTACGGGTCGACTAGCTTCTTCGAATCCTAATCTTCAGAATATTCCGATACGTACAGAACGAGGTCGTGAAACCCGAAAAGCCTTTATTGCTGAGGATGGATTTAAAATCATGTCGGCGGATTACTCTCAGGTTGAACTTCGGGTGATAGCGCACATTGCTAAAGATGAAGCTATGATTGAAGCATTTAAAGCAGGCGAGGACATCCACGCCAGAACGGCGAAAGAGATTTTCCATCTCGACTCATTGGATGAAGTAACCGCTGATCATCGAAGAAAAGCTAAAGAAGTGAATTTTGGAATCCCCTATGGATTAAGTGCATATGGTTTAGCTCAAAATCTGGGTATTGAGAACAGTGAAGGCAAACAAATGATTGAGGAGTATTTTAATCGTTTCCCGAACATCCAGACGTACATTTCGGAAACACAGACTTTTGCCAAAGAAAATGGATATGTGAAAACCTTACTTGGACGCCGGCGCTATATACCGGATATCACATCCAGTAATTGGAGTCGACGAGGATTTGCAGAACGAGTAGCTATCAACATGCCCATTCAGGGAACTGCTGCTGATGTGATTAAACTTGCGATGATTCACATTCATGAATGGCTTACATCCAATCAAAAGAAAAGCCGAATGTTGCTTCAGGTGCATGATGAATTGATTTTCGAAATTCATGAAAGCGAGATGGATGAAGTTCCGTCAAAGATTTTAGAACTCATGGAAAACGCCTTTCCAATGGATGTTCCATTGAAAGTGGAGTCTGGGATCGGAGAGAATTGGCTACAGGCGCATTAATCAATTAGGAATCTAGAATTTTGATTTAAGATTATGGAATCTGTTGACATTCCATTTAATCCATAATTCTTAATTTTAGATTTCTATTCTTGTGGTTCAGTGGTAAAAGGAGGTGGTTGATTAGCCAGTTGTTCTGCTGTTAAGGTATGCATATTAAACACTTGCCAATCGTTTTTAATAAACCTGAATCGCCCAATTCCTATATCGCCGTTCGTTTTCCATTGATCCCACTCAGAATCAACAGCTTTCCAATAATCTGCTCCGGCACTAAAAAGTAATTTTGCAGCGTGCCGATCATCTGGTTTATTCGTATCGGCGACAATTAATCGTGCTTCCATACTAGACCAAACCCCTGCTATATCTGTTGGATCTATTTCAATACGATCCCCAGCTGTCCAGAAGTGAAAGTTATACCCCGGTTGCAGTGATGCAGAAATACCACCGCCATCTGTTTCTAATTCAATGTCTGCCGGAATGTTAATATCGTTTTGAAAATCTTCCGCATAGTTGGCTCCTTCAATGTTTGAGCTTTTAATCCACAAAACCCAGGTGTTTGTACTTTTACTGAGATACCATGTTTGCATATTTCGAATCTGAAATCTTGTATTCGTCCCGGTTTGCACATCACCATCAACAGCATAAACCTGACCCCATGGAATCATAGCGGTCCAATCTTCTGGGGGATTGTTACCATAACTTAACCGAGGAGCAAGCCTCCAGTCCATAGTCTCAGGAACGCCACTAGGAATAGCTTCATGTGGTAAATCCATATCGTTCCAAATAATTTCTAAGGAGTTGAACACCACATCACTCTGATCTACAGAGACGGATTCTTTGCAACTGAAATTGCTTAATAAACCTATGGCTATTACACCAACAATCTGCTTTTTAAGGTATTGCATACAATCTTATTAAATATTCGAATATAGCATAAGCTCAAGTATTCTGAACTCAACTTATCTAATTAATGAAACCATATAAGGTAAAGATAGTTTTATGAATAATTAGTAAACAATGGTGGAACATTTAGTATGGTTTCGATTGTTATTGTGGCATGACTATCAATCAAGACTACGACGCAATTATTATTGGATCGGGTATGGGCGGAATGAGTACCGCTGCACTTCTCGCCAACGACGGATATAAAGTGCTGATTTTAGAGGCAGCATTGCATCCCGGTGGATGTTCTTCTTCGTATCCACGAAAAGGATATGTCTTTGAAAGCGGAGCAACTACTCTCATTGGTTTTGATGAAAATCAGCCACTTAGATTTTTGGAAGAAAAAACAGGAATTCAAATTCCAAGAGTGGAATTAAATCCATCTATGAAAGTTTGGTTAGATGGTGAGCAAATTACACGTTACAAAGATCGCACAGAATGGATTGAAGAGGCAGTACGAGTTTTTGGAAACCGAAAAGGGCAAAAGAAGTTCTGGAAGCTGGCTTTTGGGATTTCGGATGTTGTTTGGAAAGTTAGTTTAAAAAACACCTTTTTCCCGCCTCGAAAAATAGCAGAATGGGTGAAACTCTTTACTTCAAATTCACCGGCTGATGTTTGGGTGCTTCCCTATGCGCTAAAATCAGTAAAGCAAGTAGCTGAAAAGTGCGGTATTGCAACGTCAAAGTTCCTCCGGTTTTTGGATGAGCAATTGATGATTACAGCACAGACAAAGTCATCTGATGTCCCTTTTCTTTTTGGTGCAGCGGGAGTTACTTATACCAATTATTCCAATTATTATGTTTCTGGCGGACTCCTTCAGATGATTTACACTATCAGAGATTTTGTTGAGGAGAAAGGTGGGAAGCTGGCGACCAAAGAAGCTGTAACTCATATTGTAAAATCTGGTGAAGAATTCGTTGTGAGCACTAAGAAGGGAAATAAATATCAAACCCAAATAGTTGTTTCAAATGCTCCAATTTGGAATATGTGTTCTTTGGTTGATGATTCAATGAGTCGTTATTTCGAAAATGAATCTAAAGATTTTGAGAAAGCCTGGGGTGCATTAACAATGGGTATCGCAACAACTGATACATATCCAGAAAACCTTGGTATCCATCATCAGATTCATTTAGATGGTAAGAAAGTGCCTCATACAGATTCAGAATCGATTTTCATTTCTATGAGTCTAAGAGGAGATAAAGAAAGGGCTCCCGATGGAGAGAGAACTCTGAATGTATCATGTCATGCTTCCCCGGAACTATGGTTTGGCATGAATGGTACTTACGACCAGAATAAGGAAGAAGCCAAGGATTTTATCATCAATACACTGAAAGAAAAGCTCCCAGGGTTTGCTAAAACTGAGATTAAACTGGCTGATTTAGCCACTCCTGTAACCTGGCAAAATTGGGTATACCGTAAAAAAGGCATGGTGGGAGGAATCCCCCAAAGTATGGCACGCAGCTTGCTAAAATGGACACCAACAGAGACACCATTTAAAGGGCTTTATCTTGTAGGTGATACTACATATCCCGGGCAAGGAATTCCCGGCGTAACTTTAGGCGGTATCAACGTATATTCCCGAGTTAAAAAAAATCACGCAAACCCCATTTCGCATTGAATCAATTTCAACCGAATACCGCATTTTCATTATTTCCTCCCGGTATAAAAAACCTGCTTTTTGCAAATGGAATCATTTTTCTACTAACAAAAAGTATGTTTACGGGTGCATGGACTTCACTCGGAGTATTGTTAGCTCCATATCTAGCCTTATGGCCAATTGGTAGTGGATTATTTTTTCCATGGCAATTGGTATCCTATATGTTTTTGCACGCTGACTTGAGTCACATTTTCTTCAACTTATTTGCTTTATGGATTTTTGGCCAGGCCATTGAAAACCTCTGGGGAACAAGGCGCTTTTATTTGTATTACTTTCTAACTGGTATTGGTGCAGCACTTATTCATATGATTATAGGTGGAGCTCAAGGATATACCATCGGTGCTTCGGGAGCAGTATTTGGAATATTACTAGCTTTTGGAATGATGTTCCCTAATCAATATATATTCCTGATGTTTCCACCAATTCCTATAAAGGCAAAATACTTTGTTGGAATCTATGGGGTTATCGAATTGCTTTCAGGATTATCCAGACCAGACAGCGGTGTTGCACATTTTGCGCATTTAGGCGGATTGGTAGTTGGGTTTGCGCTTATTAAATTATGGAAGATCAAACGACCTGAAATGTATGCATAAGTTTAAAATGAAATTGGCGAGGGAGGAATAATATGGCATACGATTCATTTGGAAATTCGGCTAAGAGAGGATTTATGAGAATGCCCATAGCAATACGAACTATTATTGTAATCAATGCAATGATGTTCTTTATTCAATTGCTATTTCAGGGTGTAACTGGAATTAGTCTTACCGTGTATTTGGGTTTTATCCCAGATCTTTGGACAACAATATCTCAACCATGGAGAATTGTGACCTATATGTTTCTCCATTCGTTGTCAAATCCATTTCACTTCATATTCAATATGCTCTGGTTATGGTGGATGGGACGACCTGTAGAGGAAGCAATAGGTCCGCGTAGTTTTCTAACCGTTTATTTTGGCGCTGGTTTAGCAGGCGCTTTGATTGATGTGATTGTTAGTTTAACCGGCAATCCGGTTCCTGTAATAGGTGCTTCAGGCGCGGTTTATGGTATTATGGTTGCTTTTGCTATGCTTTTTCCCAGAACTCCCATCATGTTATTTCTTTTACCACCAATTGAAGCACGTTACGTTGTTGGTGGATTGATTGCATTAGATGTTTTGTTCCTCAATAATGGAGATAATGTTGCCAGGTTTGTTCACTTAGGTGGAGCATTAGGTGGATACCTTTTGATGCGTGCCAGAGCACAAGGAACAGACCTTAGTATCATTCCAAGATATTTTGAATATCTGTTCATGAAAGTGAAACCAAAGGCAACTACGGCTCCCAAAGCAAAGAATAAGAAAATGAGCATTGTAAGTGATGCGGAAATAATTGAAGAAGTGGAGCAAAGCGAACTGGACGAGATTCTCGAAAAGATTTCCAGAAATGGTTACGATTCGCTTACCAAAGAAGAAAAACGAAAACTTTTCGAACTAAGTAAAAAGAATTAGTAAAGGGCATTATGTCGGCTATTGATAGAAAAAAAACCATCCAGGTTATGGTGGGTGACGTTGCAGTTGGTGGGAATGCGCCCATTGTTGTTCAGTCAATGACAAATACAGACACGGCAGATATTGATGAAACTGTCGATCAAATTGATCATCTCAATCAGGCCGGCTCTGAACTTGTCCGTATTACCGTTAATAATGATGAAGCTGCTAAAGCAGTACCAATCATTAAAGATAAGCTGATTAATAGAGGGGTAACTGTACCTATCATTGGCGATTTCCATTACAATGGTCATGTTCTACTAACAAAATATCCGGAAATGGCCAATGCCTTATCTAAGTTTCGAATAAACCCTGGTAATACAGGAACCAAAGCTCGAGATAAAAATTTTACCACAATTGTAGAGCAGGCCATACGCTATGATAAACCGGTTAGAATTGGGGTAAATTGGGGGTCGTTAGATCAGCAATTATTAGCTGAGAAGATGGATGCTAACAACAAATTAGCAGTTCCAGAGTCTGCTAGAGAGGTAATGCTTCAAACGATGATCGAAAGTGCCAAGCGATCTTCCGAAATGGCACAAGATGTAGGATTGGCAAATGACAAGATTATTGTTAGTTGCAAGATGTCTCATGTTCAGGATGTAATAGAGGTTTATACCCGCTTATCTGATGTCATTGATCATCCATTACATGTTGGACTTACTGAAGCCGGAATGGGGATGAAAGGAATGGTCGCAAGCTCAGCTGCACTATCAGTAATCCTACAGCGGGGTATTGGTGATACAATAAGGGTTTCTCTTACACCTCAACCTGGTGCTGATAGAGCACTTGAAGTAGAAGTAGCTCAGCAAATTTTGCAATCGCTTAAAATTAGAAGTTTTATACCTCAAGTTACAGCTTGCCCGGGGTGTGGACGTACTAAAAGTACCTATTTCCAGGAATTGGCAGAGGAGATTCAGGGGTATATCAAAGAATCAATGCCAATTTGGTCTCAAGCCTACCCAGGGGTTGAAGAAATGGACGTGGCTGTAATGGGATGCGTGGTTAACGGTCCGGGTGAGTCAAAAGCAGCGAACATTGGAATTTCACTTCCTGGTACTTTCGAAGAACCAAAAGCACCGGTTTATGTTGATGGCGAACACACACAAACTTTACGAGGGGATAACATCGGCAATGAATTCAAGAAAATTCTTAACGACTACATCGTAGAAAAATACGGTTAGTTCAATTCATTCATTTTCCGCGCACAGACTTATTATTTTATTAAGAATGTAACTGGTTACATAGTCTTTAAGTTAAAGCCTACCAAAAAGTGTAATATCGCCCTTATGATACTTTGTTAAGTATTCAATCGATTCAAAAACATTGTTAATAAGTTAGATAAACAAAAAATCAACAATAACAGATTTTAAACTGATTATAACATGCTGCTGATTTGTGATAAAAATTTCTAAAATATGGTTGAAAAAATGTAAGCGCTTACATATTTTGGGTCAGGCAATCAATCAAAAGTTGGGGTCGAAACATTGTCACACTATGGTCGCATAGTTTTACTAGTGCTTTTCACTCTAGGGTGCTCCTCGAATAACACTTCTTCAGTTGATGATAATGTGTTAGCTCAAATCAATGACCTCAAGGTTACTGAGGCTCATTTCGTATCTGCATTTAAGAAAAATTATTACAGAGTTGGAGAGGTTCTCGTCCCATCTATTGAGAACAAACTCTCTGTACTTAGAGGTGAATTCAAAACTTACATTTTAGCAGAATATGCAAAGGATGTTGGTATTTCAGATGACATTGAGTCTCTTAAAGAATTTGGCTTACTCACGCGTAAAGTTTATGTGGAAGAATACTTAGAGAGGGAAGTGCTAGATGAAGTCATTGTAACTGAGCGTGACTTGCGTGATTTATTCATTCGATTTAATACCACTTTACGTGCTTCACACCTATATGCAGAGAATGCAGACGAAGCTGAGGAACTAATGCTAAGACTAGAAAATGGTGAATCTTTCGAGCAAATTGCTTTCGACACCTTTGAAAATGGTTATTTAGCCCAGAATGGTGGTGATATTGGAGAATTCACCGCCGATGAAATGGACATTGCTTTTGAAAATGTTGCATTCAATTTAGAAGTCGGAGAGATTTCGAAGCCAGTAAAAACCAGGCAGGGTTACAGTATTATTAAACTTACGGATCGAACAACTATTCCACTTTTAACTGAATATCAATATCAAACTCAGAAAAATAATTTTATTGCACTCGCTGACAAAAGGCTGAAAGAAATTGCAACTCGTAAGCATATTGAAGAGACAGTTTCATCATTAAATATAGATAAGGATCTATTAAGCGAAATCTGGGATACTCACATAAATTTTAATAATGGTTCGATTTATCATAATTATGAAAATCAGACGCTTAATCTAGCTGTTAATGTTGATGCTTCAATTTTAGCTTCGAAAAATGGATTTGAGTTCACCGTTGGAGATTTGCGAAAAGAGGGTTTTTATTCTGATGCATCCAATCTTAATAGAATTGTTGATTACAACAGTTTCGAAGAGTTTGTAAAGGGAATTATTTACCGAACTTATTTAGTCCAAGAATTCAAGAATTCAACGCACATTAATGATCCATCGGTTGAAGCTTCAATAGACCAATCTTTTTATTCCTATTTAAATAATCGCGTAACTCGTTATCTCAAGGAAAATATAGTGTTAGAAGAGGCAGAATTAATTGAAGAATTCGAAGCCAATAAAGAAATGTATGATTTTCCTTTAATGATGAATGTTGGGCGCCTGGTTGTGGAATCGGAAGAAAAAGCCGAATTCGTATTGAGTGAATTAGAAAAGGGCTTGGACTGGAATCAGGCGGTGAAGCAATTTACTACGGTAAACCGAGATTTAATGGTAGATGGAATTATGGGCTTGCAACCAATTCAAAATTATGGGTCATACGCTTATGATTTAAACGAAGCCTATGAAGGTGATATAGTTGGTCCACTGGCATTTCAGCCTAATCAGTTTGTGATTTTTAAAGTGCTGGAGACACAAGAACCCAGAGAAGCGAGTTTTGATGAAGTTAGAGATTTGGTTATCCAGATCGCGACAGACAAAAAAGTAACGCTCATGGAATTAGAAGTAATTGCTGAGACCATGGACAGGCACAACGCCATTTTAGACGAAGAGAAATTAAAATCAATTACAATTGAACTGTAAGTGTAATAAAATTATGAATAAAACCAGTTATATCTTTAGTATACTGTTCATGATTGGAGCATTCAGCTTAAGTGCAAATGCACAATCTGGTAAAATTAAAGGTACAGTTTTCGAAGCTGGCACGAATGAACCATTGGTCGGGGCAACTGTATCAATCCAGGGAACTACTCGTGGTGTTTTAGTAGACATTGACGGGAACTATATCTTATTAAATGTTCCACCTGGAACATATACACTAGAAGCCAGGTTCATTGGTTTTGCTGCGCAAGTAATTGAAAACATAATCGTTCGTACAGATTTAACTACAGAACAAGATTTTGAACTTCGTGAAGAAGTATTTGAAGGAGAGGAAATCGTTGTTCAGGCGGAGCGACCTGTAATTATCAAAGATTTAACTGCTTCTGAGTCTAGGGTAAGCAGTGAAGAAATTGCATCTTTGCCTGTTCAGGAAGTCACGGACGTTATCAAGCTTCAGGCCGGTGTTAACGTTAGCAATAATGGCGCTATTCACATTAGGGGTGGTCGTGCGTCAGAAGTTTCATATGTTGTTGATGGAATTCGTGCCACTGATGATTACGATAGAAGCCAGGGACTGAGAATAGAAAACGAAAGTATTCAGGAACTTCAGGTAATCTCCGGTACATTTAATGCAGAGCATGGTCAGGCAATGTCGGGAATCGTGAATGTTGTTACAAAATCCGGTTCTAATAAATTTGATGCTGATTTCAGACTTTGGGGTGGATCTTATCTTGTATCCCGACCTGAATTATATGATGGTTTAGGGTACATAAGTTCCGATGGAATTGGTGATATCGATCCAACACATATGTATAATTTTAGTGGATCTCTTTCTGGCCCTATTATAAAAGACAAGCTCACCTTCTTTGTTACCGGACGATATTTCGAAAATGATGGTTGGTTAAATGGAAGAAATGCATATTCTGCACAAGGTCCATTTTCTGAGTTAATCGGAATCAACGCACTGGATGATTATAGAACTCCAACTGGTGAGGTTTTTGACCCTAGCTTACCTTGGTTTAGTGTAGATACTTTAGGTACACAAGTACTTAATGTGAGAGACAATGGTAGACGAGATAGTTCTCTCGTAAATATGAATACATTCAATTCATACAGCCTTCAGAGCAATATTCAATTTAGACCATCTAACAGTCTTAAATTCAACTTGATAAGCTCCTACGGAAATGAGCAAGGGCAGAATTACAATCATCAAAGAAAACTGGTGCCATCTGGTTTAAATAGTTTCTATAGAGAGAATTTCTCTGCAAATCTAAAAACAACAATTACCCCGTCTGCAACCACTTTTGTTACTGTAAATGTCGCAACTACATTCAATGGATTTGAAAGCTATTTATACGAAGATTTATACGATCCGAGATACTTTAACTATGATCAGCTTGCCATTATTGAAGCGTCCTTTTCTGGGGTAACACCGGGGCAACCATTCCAGTTTGATGTTCTGGGTACAGACAATTCAATTTTTGAGCGCTCTACAAGAAGCTTTATTGCTAAAGCAGAGATATCTAGCCAGTTAAATGAGCGACACTTTGTTAAAGCCGGAATCAATTTTCAGGGTGATATTGTAAACTTTGAGAACATTAATCTTCAACCGCTAGGTGGAGATGGTGTAAGCTTGCCAGATAATGTGCCTGCTGATGTTCTTCCTTTCGTTCAACTCGGATTACCGGAATTAGAAACAACCAATTACAGCAAGTTCGAACGAAAGCCTATTACACTTAGTGGGTACGTACAGGATAAAATAGAATATGAAAACTTTATTGTGAACGTGGGTTTGAGAATGGATTATTTCGATCCAAATGCTCAAATGCCGGTCGATCCAAGAGATCCGGATATCACAAATCCAATTCTACAATCAAATATTGATTTAACCAGAGCAGAACGTGAAGAAATTTGGTGGGAAGATGTAGAAGCCAAATGGCAGGTAAGTCCTCGTGTTGGTATCTCTTATCAAGTATCGGATAAGGGGCTCATTTATTTCTCCTATGGATATTTCTTCCAGATGCCTTCCTACGAATTCTTATTTACAAACTCGCAGGTTCTTTTACCGGAGAGTTCTGGTGTATTCGGAATTTTTGGGAACCCAGATTTAAAACCCGAAAGATCTACTCAATATGAGCTTGGCACTAAATATGAAATTCTTGAAGGTACAGGTTTAGAAATTACAGGATTTTATAAAGATACACGCGACTATGTATCATCGGGTATTGTGCAACCTACCTACTTAAGTAATGTTCGATATGCGCGTTGGATAAATCGGGATTATTCAATCTCAAAAGGGTTAACAGTTGCGGTTAATCAATATTTGAGCCAGCAGTTTAATTTTGGTTTAGATTACACATTCAATACGGTAGTAGGAAGTAACTCAGACCCTGCTGCTGAGTTCAATCAGGCGGTTTCATCAGGTGATCTATCTGGTCAGTCTCTTACAAAACTTATACAGCCTCTAGATTGGGATCGAACACATATTATTAATGGAACTATGTTCTATACGGGTAAAAATCATGGCGCAAATGTCGCAGCGAGATTTTTAACAGGAACACCGTATACACCCTCATCTCCATTCGAATTACGAACTGGCCCTGTAGCATCAGTTCGTGATTTAAGAAATACCGCGCGATATCCTATAAGGTTTACTATCGATATTAATACCTATTACAATATTGATCTCTCAGGTAACAATGTCCGCATTTTCTTTAACGTATTTAACATTCTAGATAGCCAGGTTGTAAATAGTTTATTTACAGATTCTGGCTCACCTGACTTGCCTCTTGTTCTGCCTTTAACCTTTGATAATACCTATTTCGAGGATCCTTCAAGATTTGCAGAACCAAGACGTGTTCAACTAGGAATTCAACTTTCATTTTGATCTAAAGTAAAAAATGGCTCGTAAAGCTTTACTCTTACTTCTTTTTTCAGTTTCTCCGGCATTATTATTTGCCCAAAATGGTACATACGAACCAAGCGAGGAACGTGCTTCTTTCCAGCTTCGTAAGAAGTCAATTATGGATGGAAATCGTATGCGCGCTACTTATCAAAATAGTGGGCATGCTGGTAGGTATGATGGACAAAACACGGACGAAATATTGTTCGAGTTTCCCATCAACACAGATAGAACCTATATCTATTTTGTTTCTGCCATAATGGGTGCAGAAGTTGAAAATCAGCATCCAAATGCTACTGACCCAACTTTTCCAATGATAAACGTTGCTGAAGGACGCACATCCAGTGAAGGAAATTCATGGACCATGAACCCCATTGAGGGGTATGCTCGTTCGGTGGAGGAGACAAATGAAATAGCCAGAAGCGATCGTGGACCTGGCGCTACTTTAGGAAATACCTGGCCCGACGCCTGGCCGGATAAGTTCGAAAATGGTGGTGATGGTTGGGCAGGCTCATGGAATGGTTATTTTGGGCGTGATCAATTTAACGCAGATTTAGAGTTCTACTACAAAGCAGGTGACGACCTTTACACCAGATTCCTGGAAGGTACATCAAGAAACCAGCAATACGCACCAGATTCTACCGATGCAACTCGCGGTGGACTGGGTATCATCATGGACGCGCGTATTCTTGCATGGTCACAGTTTCTAATTAACTCCACGCATTTTAATATTTTTGAGATCACCAACGATGGCTCTCATGATTATAGAAAAGTAGCGTTCGGTCTTTGGATTGCCGATTTAATTACGGGTAACGATGATACCCCAGAATTTGATGATCTTCGATCAATTGCATTCGTTTCAACTTCAAGAAGAACACCTGCTCCGGAAGAATTTGAAGGACCGATAGGCGAGATGGGGATAAAATTCCTTGAAACGCCAGGCAACTCTATTGATGGTATAGATAATGATGGAGATAGCTATTTCTATGATGCATCAAGTATCTATTATAATCCAGACAATATAGATATCTATTCAAGAATGACCGGCCCAAATGGATTCTATTCCAGAGATTCATTGGTTAATGGTGTGATTCCTGAATTCTCAATCCTAGACTTCAGCGATGTAACTATTTGCCCCGGCGATAAAATTGTACTCATCACAGATTCTGGGGATAGAATAATTTCACAATATCCTGCCGATGGAGAAACGGTGTATTCACGAGGTCAATTCATCACTTCAGACGGATCTTGTTTAACAGTTACAGAAGATTTTTATCCTGATGCATTGCCAACCGATCCTGAATCACAAATTCATGTTGATCAAATTGATAATGACCTTGATGGATTGATTGATGAAAATCAACCAAACCATTTAAACAAAGCAACCTTCATTAACAATGCTGAGCAGATAGTTGCTGTTCGTCGTATTAACTACCTAAATTTTCAAGTTGGTGATACACTTCAGCGTGGTTTAGTAGTACCGAATCAAGTAATTAGACAACGTTTGGCTAGTGATGCTTCATTTAACCAACTAGTAACTGACTATCAAGACCAACTACGCAACGTATTTGGTGATAATTATTCCAATCAATTCTATAACAACTACTTCATAAATGAATTTACAGCTGCACCAATGTTGGATGAAGCACGGGATGATTTATTTGACAACGACCTGGATTGGTTTATGGGGCAGGATGACGTAGGTATTGAAGGTGATGGTGATGCACCTAGTTCAGGTCAAAATGATGGGTTCCCTACATCTGGTGGAAATACTTCTTTCCCTGGCGAACCAAATATTGATAAAACTGATGTCGCAGAAAGTGATCAATTAGGGGTTTCTAGAGCTAGAATATTTGCAGCAGGATCTTTCCCCTTATCTCAGGATGCGACAGTTTGGAGTAATTTCTTACTTCCGGGCGATTTTGAACGTACAGGAGAAGCTGGCCGCGACGATGATATCTTTGTAGCATCATCGCTATTCCCGTTAGCAAAAGGCCAAACTGAACGATTTGCTGTGGCAATAACTGGGGTTCAAACTAAAAGTCCAATTGCTCAGGACGACCGTGATCTAACTAATGAAAACCTTAATCAGGCATTTACAGCATACGACAACGATTATCAGTTTGCGGTCGCACCTCAGCCTCCGATTGTAACAGCTGTTGCAAGCGATGGTAAGGTTACCTTGTACTGGGAAAATAATGCGGAAAGCTCATTCGATAGATACGTTGAGCGTATCACCGGAAATGGGAATGACTTTGAGGGATATAAAATTTACCGAGCTACCGATGAATCATTTGAAGAAATCCTCAATATCACTGATGCGCGCGGAAACCCTCAGTTTAATACTCCGGAAGCTATTTATGATGTACAAAATGGTATTAGTGGATTCCATCCAACACCCATAAATGGGGTACAATATAACCTTGGTAGAGATTCAGGATTACGTTACACCTACGAAGATACTACTGTTACAAATGGTCGTAGATATTTCTACGCAGTAACCTCTTTCGATTATGGCGCTGAGATTGCAGGTATTGCACCCTCAGAATCGAGAATTCAGATTAGTAGAAGCCCAGATGGAACCTTCATTTTTGGCCCAAATGTTGTAGAAGTTAGGCCGGCAGGTGAACAAGCAGGGTATATCTCTCCAACTAATCCAATGGCAACCATAACAAGCGGTACACCTGGTGGATCTGTAGAAGTAGAAATGGTTGATCCAATTGCTCTACTTCCTGAAAACGTTTATAGTGTTACTTTCAAAGACACACTTGTACCTGGTAGATCTGGTACTCCTGATACTGTTAAAACGAAGTCATTTACACTACGAAATGTTACCGGTGGTGCAAACGATACGTTATTAGTCGACTCAGATAAATTTAATGGCGAAGATTTACCGGTGTATGATGGTTTCAGAATTAAAGTAACAAATGAAACTGAGACCGGAGTTAATGATGAATTAACCGGCTGGAATACCAATCGTGATGTAACCCTAAATAATTTCCAATTTGCTGTAGCAAATACGAAACAGAAAGTTAGTGATTACATGGTTGTGTTCGGAGATCTCGGATTTGGTCAGTCTAGCGACATTACAATTGAACGAGCACCTGATAACTTCCAAAGCTATGCGGCCGTACCAACAAATTTCAAAGTTTTTGATCGTAGTAGTGGAGAAGAGTTGAAGTTCGCCTATGCACCTGCAACCAGAACTCCTTCTACTAACTGCGAGTTTGAACCAGCCGCCGGTGTTGTAGGTGAGTTTTCTGCATTCCGACAAACAGGTGATGGTTTGTTCCTTCCTTGTTCGGGTTCCCTATCCGATAATATCTACTTCATCGAAGATTTTAGAGAAGAGACCGATGTTGCGACTTACCGAGTAAGAATGGAAGTAATTACACAGCAAATTGAAGGTGAAACAGTAACAATCAGTGAAAACCCTGCTGCCGGAGATACGATTATGGTTACTCTGAATAAGCCATTTATCGAAGGTGATGAATTCAGATTTATCATCCAGGAAGAGAACCTGGCTCGTATCGACACTGAACTTGCAGCTGAAGAACTTGATGATATCAAAGTTGTTCCAAATCCATATATAGTCACAAATCCATATGAGATTGCAGCAACTAGTACAAACCGACAGCAAAGGCGTGAATTGCATTTCACGAACCTACCGGTACCTTCAACACTGAGGATTTTTACTGTATCAGGCTTTTTGGTAGAGGAAATTGATATCACTGATACAAATGTACGAAGAGTTGGGGGCGACTTTGGCGGAACCTATGTTTGGGATATGCTAACCAAAGATAATCTTGAAATTTCTTACGGAGTGTATCTATATCACGTAGATGCACCCGATATTGGACAAAAAACAGGCAAATTTGCAGTTATTAAATAAGGCAATCATGAATTTTCGATCAAAATTATTCACTTCTATTCTGGTTCTGGTTTTATTTAATACTGGGGCCATATTTGCTCAATCTGTAAGCAAAACCGGTACCACTGCTGGTTCTTTTCTACAAATTCCTGTCGGAGCACAAGGATCAGGAATGGGTGGGGCTGTAGTAGCTCATGTTAGCGACGCATCCGCTATGTATTGGAATCCTGCAGGTTTGGCTGATGTAACTCGTACTGAGCTAATGGTTGAATACGCCGACTGGTTTATAGATATCAATCACAACTATTTTGGGGTTGCTATACCTACCAAAAAAGGCGTTGCCGGAATTAACGTTACCGCATTAACGATGGGTGAATTTGATGAAACCACCTACGATGCTCCGGAAGGGACAGGCCGTACATTCAACGCTTACATGCTTTCTGGTGGTGTAACCTATGCTCAATACTTGTTTGATGGATTTCGAGTGGGGGGTAACGTAAAATTTGTTCATGAAAAAATTGCTGAGACATCAGCTACTGCTTTTGCTATCGATGTTGGGACCATGTATGAATTACCTTTTAACGGAATTCGATTTGGAGTAAGCATTACTAATGTTGGAACAGAATCTGAATTAGATGGTGATGGATTGATTGTTCCGGTAGACGTAGCGGAAGAAATCGATGGGAACTACATTTCTGACTCAAGATTAGCAACCGATGCTTTCAATTTACCTATAAACCTAAAGGTAGGTTTTGCAGGTGAAGTTGTTAATACCGATGATTTTAGAGCCACATTATCTATCGATGGAAACAGTCCTTCTGATAATGTTCAGAGCTTGAGTATTGGTACTGAAATTAGTTTTTTACAGGATCTATTTCTTGTAAGGGCCGGAGTGCCATACATAGGTATGGAAGACAGGGTACAACAATATAATTTTGGAGTAGGAATTAATCGTGGATTCAACAGAAATAGTATGACTGTTAGATTCGGCTATTCATACGAATCCTATGAATATCTAAGCTCAGTGAATCGAGTGAGCTTGCAAATACTTTTTTAAACCTAAACGCTAACCAAACAATACATATGAACAAGACTACAATCTTAACATTTGCTATTCTTTTAGTATCTACCATGGTGGTTGCACAAACCACTCCGATAGATTTTGAAGATGGCGGCAATGGTGCTGATTGGACTTGGGATGTTTTTGAAAACGGAACAAATCCTGCGTTGGAAATCATCGATAATCCCGATGCAACTACCAACACAACAGCTAAAGTTGCTAAAATTACAGTAGTACCCGAGGGACAACCTTTTGCGGGTACAATATCCCGAAATATCACGCCTTTTAAATTTGATTCTTCAAACAGCATTGTGAAGATTTGGGTTTGGAAATCAGTGATAAGTGATGTTGGGCTAAAATTTGAAACAGCCTCTGCTGCTTCAAACGGTGAAATCAAAGTTGCTAACACTGTTGTTAACGAATGGGAACAACTAACCTTCGATTTTTCAAGCCAACCAAATTTTGCTGATGACTTTAATGGTATAGTTGTATTTCCTGACTTTGTCGCTAGAACAGATACAAATGTAATTTTCTTCGACCAAATCACATTTGAAGCACAACCAGCAGATCTACCAGATCCAATTACAATTGCAGATGCACGTGCTGCTGCAGAAGATACAGAAGTAACGGTAGAAGGTATTTTAACAACTCCTGATTTTGGGTTTTCATCAAATGACTTCTACATACAGGACTCAACTGCAGGTATTGCAATCCGAATTCCTTCAGGTGATGTAGCAGGTAACAATCAAAATGGAACATCTCCATTTGCATCTGGCGACATTGTAAGAGTTACAGGTACAAGAACGTCATTCAATGGTCTACAACAGATTCAATCTGCTGCAGGTAGCTACAATATCATAAGTTCAGGTAACGATCTACCTGCACCAATGATGATTTCTGTAGAGGATGTAACCGTTGATAGTGATTATCAAGGTATGCGTGTAACTATTATGGAACCGGTTGCATTAGCAGATGGCGAAACCTGGCCAGAAGATGCTCAAACTAGTTCTGGAGTAAACGTAGATGTAGTTGCAGGTGATTCCGCTTTCACATTACGTATCGATAGAGATGAATCTTTCTACGATGGTGCTCCTGCTCCTGCAAGTAAATTCCAATTAACTGGTAACCTGGGTGCATTCAATGCACCACAAATCTTCCCATTCTATGATGGTGATGTTAAAAATGCCTACAAAGTTGAATTTACAATAAATACAGCTACTCACCCTGATACAGTAATGGAAAGCCATTTTGTCTCTTTCAGAGGTGCAATTAATGGATCAACAGGTCCGTATTTTGGTGGTCAGGTAATCGACTGGAATTCAAGCTCTACCTTTGTAGCTGAAAATATGGGCGGTGATTATTGGGAACTTGATACTTACTTATTAGATGGTGATGAGCTATTCTTCAAGGTATGGTCAGGATATAATGCCGACACTGGTACAAATAATGGTGATGGTGGCTGGGAGATAAGTAACAGCACTAGATCTCCAAGATCTTTTACAGCTACTTCTGACACTGCAGTTACTTTATGGGCAGAAACAGAAGTTCCACCATTTGCCAACGACCCTGATAGTGTAACTCTAATGTTCCGAGTGAATGTAGGTGCATTCGTTCAGGATCAATCTTTCAACCCAGAAACTGATGTTGTTACTATCCGTGGTGGTAGTGCAGTATTCGGCGATTGGGGCTCTAGTGGAATAAGCTTAGATATGGAACCAGGTGCAGCAGTAGATGGTACACCAATCGAAAGCAACAATGTGTTCTATTCTGGTACTGTTAAAGTTGATAATGAAGCAGCCGACACGTTAGGAACACTTGCTTATAAATTTGTTCTAGAAACAGCTGGTGGTGTTCTTTGGGATAACAAAGACGGAAATCCAGATGGTAACAGATTTATCGATATTCCAACTCAAGATTCTACCATTTACTGGGTGAACTTCCAGGAAACTCCTCCAACGGATGCTCAAATTGTAACTGCAGATATCACTTTTGAAGTAAGTACTGCCGTACTTCAGATTCTGAATTACTTCGATTCAGGATTAGGTGATAAAGTTGTAGTTCGTGGTGAACCGCCATTAGATTGGGGCACTAACGACTTCAATACCGCTACATTTGATGATACTGATGTGGTTTGGAGGCTTACAAATCAATTCACTAAAGCCGTTGGATCAGCATTCAAATACAAATATTTCATTGAATATGGTGAATCAAGATCTGACACTACTGAAGGCAACGAAAATTACATCGAAGCTGTAGCAGAAAGTGATGATTTTGGTTATGAAGAGCCAGTTACTACTGGTGGTGCAGATAGATTCTTCGACGTTTCTGATGCTGTTACACAAGGAACAGGGTTCCAATACTTCAACGATGTTAATACTGGTGCTATCATTCAGGCTGCGAATACGCCAAATGGTACTGCGTCAGTAACTTTCCAAATCGACATGACTCCAGCATTGGACGCGGATGTACCATTCCGTCCAGGTACTGATTCATTGTACATGATTCTGGAATCTAAATTCACGGCACTCTTAAACGGTTTCCGTTCAGGGCGTGGTTATCTAGAAGATGTTATTGAAACCGGTGGCCCAGCTGATCTTGAATTCTTGCGCTACACTCCTGTTGAAGGAGAAGCAAACGTATACGAGTTAACCTTAGATTTAGATCTATCACAAGTAGGTAACTTGAATGACTTTGGTTATGTAGTACGATATGGCGAGCCATTCTCTGCTTATGATGACATGGTTGAAAATGGTGGTGGTTTTGCTGCTGGTCGTAGATACTACCAGTTCATCGAGCCATTATCAGTAGCTGACCTTGGCGAAGACGCATTCATCGGTCAAATTTACTCGTCTCAGTGGCCAGAAACCTACACAATGTCGCGTGTTATGTGGGCAGATTCTGACCTAGAGTTTGACGTTCAGCCAGATTATGCTTCTTTAGCTACTTCTGTAGATGAAGAGCCAACACAACCTGAAGCATTCAGCTTGTATCAAAACTATCCTAACCCATTCAACCCTTCAACTAATATCAGCTTTAACTTGCCACAGGCTGCTGATGTTAAGCTAACGGTTTACAATGTATTGGGACAGGAAGTAGCTACACTACTGAATAACAAAACATTGAATTCAGGTACACACACTGTAGCATTTGATGCTTCTGCACTTTCTTCAGGTATGTATATCTACCGAATTGAAGCAGGTAGCTTTGTAAGCACTAAGAGAATGATGCTTATCAAATAATATAATTCTCTATAAGTCTTTTCGCAGGTACTCTGACAGGTACCTGCGTATTTAAATTCTTTTCATGGCATCTACCATTTACGATATCGCGAAAAAAGCAGGGGTAAGTATTGCAACCGTCTCTCGGGTATTTAATCAGAGTAACAGCGTTTCAGAATCTACCAAGAAAAAAGTGTTACAGGTTGCAGAGGCAGTTGGGTACCATCCACAGGCATATGCTCAGGGATTAGCAAGCCGTAAAAGTAATACAATAATGGCGGTAGTACCGGTAATTTCTAATTACTTTTTTATGGAAGTTTTGGGTGGAATCCAGGATAAACTCACCGAACTTGGATACGAACTTACCATCTTCAATGTAACAGCTGGCGATCATCTTTTTGAAGAAGTAGAACATGTATTAAAGCGCCGATGGGCAGAAGGGTATCTGTTCATTTCCATTCATTTAAACGATGACCAATGGGAAAAGCTTAAGCGATTTGATGTTCCGATTACCCTTATTGACGAACACTACGAGGGCTTTGATTCGGTATCCGTGGATAATGTGCAAGGGGCTTATCGTGCAACAAAAAGTTTAATCGAAAAAGGATTTACAAGAGTTGCAATGCTTTCAGCGCTTCAAACTTCAAAACCTATTCGAGACCGTTTAATTGGTTATCGAAAAGCACTTGAAGAAAACGGTTTATCTTACAACAATAAATATGTAGTTGCCGGCACTTCCTTATATCGGGATGGATTTACTGAAAAAGGGGGGTATGAGGCTATGTGTAAAATGCTAAACATGGAAGAACCGCCTGAAGCCTGTTTTTGTGCGTCAGATATTCAAGCAGTAGGGGCGCTAAAAGCGATGGAAGATGCAGGCAAGCACATTCCAATTGTTGGATATGACGACATCGAACTTTCAGAATATATTGGCTTATCTACGATCCGACAACCAATGAGAGATATGGGTTACTTTGCTACACAAAACCTTGTAGAGCGGTTAAAAAATACCGACAAAGCCATTTCACAAACTATCTATTCACCAGAATTAATATTAAGAACTTCAACAGATAAAAATTAAGATGAAAAAACTATTCACTGCTAATATTTTATTGATCATTAGTTTCTTTGGAATTTCTCACATACAAGCACAAGAAACGATTAATGTTACTTTTAGATGGGAAGCCAACGAGAATGCTCAAAGAGCTTTTGTTCCCGGCGAATTTAATAATTGGGGAAACAATAGTAGTGGTAGAATCTCAAATAATGACGGTTCGTTAATGACTTACGATGCCGAAAATGATTTTTGGTATCAAACTATACCATTAACGATTGGCGGTGGAACAGCTACTAATGACGGATCATCAGGGTATGCCTATAAATTTCATGAGCAATACAACGCTTCAGGTTCTGAATGGAACTGGTTTACCGACCCTCTCAATGATATAGCTATTGGCCCAAACAGTGATTCGTTTTTGGAAGTTACCTATCCCTTAATCTTTCAAATGGGGCGTGAAAATGGTATTGCTGGTTCCGACCTTGATGTTTGGGTTACAGTCGCTTCAACAGATGCCGATTCAATCGATGTAACAGCTTCTCAGGTGTATGTAAATGATGTTTTGGTAGGCAATTTTGAAGGACATTATGACAAAGAACGTCAACTCTATTTTGAAAAAGACCTAAGTAGTTACAATCTTATTACTGGGTTAAACGAGTTTAAAATTAAAGCGGTTACTCAATCTGGTGCTACAACAATTGATTCACTGAATTTCACTTTCGTTGGTAACCCGGAAGATGTTGATCAACCACGACCTGCAGGCTTACAAGATGGTATTACCTATGGTGAAGATGGGACATCAGTAACTTTATCCTTATATGCACCTTACAAGGATGATGTTTTTGTTATCGGGGATTTCACGAACTGGACAGTAGATTTAGATTATAAAATGTTCCGTGATTCGATTTCAACAGATAGCGTATGGTTCTGGTTAGAAATCGATGGACTTACTGCTGGAGAAGAATATGGCATGCAATATTTGGTTGATGGTGAGATTTTGATTGCAGATCCATATTCTGAGCTAGTACTTAATGATTTTGATGATCAGTTTATTCCAGCAAGCGTATTTCCAGATTTGAAACCGTATCCTACTGGTCAAACAGGCTTTAGTGTTACTGTACTTTCTCCGGGTAGAGACGAATATCAATGGGAAATTGAAGATTTCGATGCACCCGACAATGACAAACTGGTAATCTACGAGTTACTGCTTCGCGACTTTATCGAAGATCATAGTTACACTACATTAATTGACACCCTAGACTATCTTGCAAACCTGGGAATCAATGCGATTGAGTTTATGCCAATTAACGAATTTGAAGGCAATGAAAGCTGGGGGTATAATCCATCTTTCCATTTGGCATTAGATAAATACTACGGCCCTCCAAACGAGTTTAAGCGATTTGTTGATGAAGCTCATAAACGTGGAATCGCTGTAATTCTCGATGTGGTTTTAAATCATGCATTTGGTCAAAGCCCTTTAGTAAGACTTTGGAATACTGGTGATTATGGTGCTCCAACCTCAGAAAATCCTTATTTAAACACTTCCGCTCGCCACCCATTTAATGTTGGCTACGATTTTAACCATGAAAGCCCAATGACTCGTTATTTCTCTAAGCGAGTTATGGAATACTGGTTAGAAGAGTACAAAGTGGACGGTTTCCGGTTTGATTTAAGTAAAGGTTTTACTCAAACAAATAATCCAAATGATATTGGTGCATGGGGTCAATATGATCAATCTCGTGTTGATATTTGGTTCGACTATTACAACCACATGAAATCGATTAATCCGGATGCATATGTAATTTTGGAGCATTTTTCGGATAACAGCGAGGAGAAAGTTCTAGCCGATGGCGGTATGCTTATTTGGGGAAATAGTAATCACGAATATAATGAAGCAACCATGGGGTATCCATCAAGTTTAAATGGTGTGCTATCGTCATCCAGAGGTTTCCAGTTTGGACATTTAGTCAGCTACATGGAAAGTCATGATGAGCAATGGTTGATGTTTAAAAACAGATCATTTGGTAATTCCAGTGGTGACTATAATATCAGAGATTTAGGAACTGCGCTTGATCGTATGGAACTGGCAGGTGTTTTCTTTTTCCCATTACCAGGTCCACGCATGATCTGGCAATTTGGTGAATTAGGATATGGGTATGGTGATGCAGGCGAACAATGTTTAAATGATTCAATTGATTGCCCAAATTCTGCTCCTGGAAGAACAGCCAATAAACCAATACGTTGGGATTATAATGAAGATCCGGATCGTAGAGATGTATATGAGGTTTGGTCTAAACTGATACATCTAAGAAATAGCAGTGAAGCTTTTACAAGACCACAAAGCACAAACTATTCTCTCGGCGGATCAACTAAATATTTTAGCCATACTCATCCTGAATCGGATGTTGTGGCCGTTGGTAATTTTGGAGTGACCTCAACAACTATCGATCTTGGTTTTACAAAAGATGGAACCTGGTATGATTTCTTTGATGAAACGACTATCGATGTATCCGGACAAACAATGCAATACGAGCTTGCTCCGGGTGAGTACAAGTTATTTACAACCAAGCAGTTTGGAACCACTACTACCTCAGAAGTAGAGGGTCTTAGTTCACCAGCAAGTTTTACACTCTATCAAAACTATCCTAATCCTTTTAACCCTACTACAAACATCAATTATGATGTCGCCACAAGTGGTCTGGTAACTTTGGAGGTGTATAATTTACTAGGACAGAAAGTGTCAACCCTTGTAAACGAAACTAAATCTGCAGGCTCTTATACCACTCGTTTTGATGCTTCAAGCTTGAGTAGTGGTGTGTACATCGCGCGCTTTACAGCTGGTAATGTTGTGCAAACTCAAAAGATGATGTTGATGAAATAAAAAGTCGTTTATCATCTAAATCTTTAATGAATAATTCGGAACTCTTATGAGATTCAAAAATCCATATAGCATACTATTATTGGCAGTTCTTGTAGGTATGGGTTGTTCTTCGGAACAGCAATTGCCACCTGTCAGCAAAGTTGTACATCCTGAGTGGAGTAAGAATGCTAGCATTTATGAAGTAAATATCAGGCAGTATACACCAGAAGGTACATTCAATGCTTTTAGAGAAGATTTACCTCGTTTAAAAAGCATGGGCGTTGATATTCTTTGGCTAATGCCGATTCATCCCATCGGAGAATTAAATCGAAAGGGAACAATGGGTAGTTATTATGCGGTACAGGATTTTAAAGCTGTAAATCCGGAATTTGGTACCGAAGAAGATTTTCGAGCTCTGGTAGATGCGGCACATGAACTTGAAATGAAAGTGATCATTGATTGGGTTGCTAATCATTCATCCTGGGATAATGTTTGGACTGTAAATAAAGACTGGTATACCCTTGACGACGAAGGAAACTTTGTACCACCTGTAGAAGACTGGTCGGATGTTATTGACTTTAATTATGATAATCCTGATATGCGAGCAGCCATGTTCGATGCCCTTGAATATTGGGTTCGTGAGTTTAATATAGATGGGTATCGGTGCGATGTGGCGGGTATGGTCCCAACAGATTTCTGGGTAGAAGCTCATCAAAGACTAGACGCGATTAAGGACGTATTTATGTTAGCAGAAGATGGGGAGCCCGAACTTCTTATCGAAGCTTTTGACATGAATTATGCCTGGGAATATGCTCATGTAACACGTGAAATAGCCAGTGGGGAACAAAACTTCGATGACCTGGATGCTCTATTTGAACGAGATGATGCACGTTTTCCGAAAAATGGGTATCGAATGTATTTCACTACAAACCATGATGAAAATTCATGGAATGGTAGTGATGTAGAATTATGGGGACCAAATTTTGAGAATTTTGCTGTGCTATCAGCTACTGTTGCAGGTATGCCATTAATCTACACAGGGCAAGAATCTATACTAGACAAACGGTTAGAATTTTTCGAGAAAGATGAAGTAGAATGGAAAGACTATGCCTATGAAGACTTTTATAGATTGCTACTGACTATTCAAGAGCAAAATACAGCATTATGGAATGGTGCCTTTGGGGGGGAGAGAACCAGAATCGAATCTCCTCAAGGAACGTATGCATTCACCAGGAAAAAAGGTCAAAATGAAGTAATTGTTGCCATCAATATTACGGAAGAAACTCAGTCAATTTCTGTCCCACTTTGGTCGTCTTCTACCTATTCAAAATATGGGGTAACCGAAGGCACTATTACTGCTGAAACTGGTTCATACGATCTTGAATTACCTCCACACCAGTGGTTTATTCTGGCATCCAATTAAAATAAGATACTAACCAACATTCACATGGCTAATACTACTACTAAAAAGCCCAGACTTAATTTTTTTCAAATATGGAATATGAGTTTCGGTTTTTTGGGAATCCAAATGGGATTTGCACTTCAAAATGCAAATACTAGCCGGATTTTCGAAACTTTAGGTGCTGATACTTCCAGTCTTGCAATTTATTGGCTTGCAGCTCCTGTTACCGGTTTAATTGTTCAACCGATTATTGGCTATTATTCCGATCGTACCTGGTTACCTAAATGGGGTAGAAGGCGACCTTATTTTGCCATAGGTGCAATAACCGGTGCGATTGCATTAATTTTAATGCCGAATTCAGCTGCTCTTTGGATGGCAGTTGGTGTACTATGGATTATGGACGCATCCATTAATGTTACAATGGAACCATTCCGCGCTTTCGTTGGTGATTTACTACCCGATGAACAAAGAACTTCGGGTTTTGCTATGCAAAGTTTCTTTATTGGGGTTGGTGCATTGGTCGCCTCGTTTCTGCCCTGGATTTTTGCTAATTGGTTGAATATCCCGAATACTGCACCAGAAGGTGTAATTCCACCTTCAGTAAAATACTCTTTCTACATAGGTGCTACGATGTACTTTATTACAGTGATGTGGACCGTTTTCTCAACCAAAGAATATCCACCGGAAGAAGATGAAGATCATGATCATCCAGCGATGGAAGACAACGAGAAAGATTTTTATATCCAGAAATTCAATAAACTTGGGTTATATGGTTTTGTACTCGGAGCAATTTTCTCAGCATATGTGGCATTTTCAGGAATTGATTCTCAATTACATGTTTTGGGTGGAGGGTTAATCTGCTTCGGGTTGGTTCACTTTCTTGGCGCTTCACTTACTAAAAGGGGAAAAACAAAGGCTGCTTTAGTTCATATTGTTAAAGATTTCAATTCAATGCCTAAAACCATGGTTCAGTTGGCGTTTGTTCAATTCTTCACCTGGTTTGCCTTATTTTCAATGTGGATTTATACCACATCGGCAGTTACTTCTCATATTTATGGTACTTCTGATACAACCTCGCTGTTATATAATCAGGGAGCAGACATGGTGAGTAACCTATTTGGTGGTTACAATGGTATAGCTGCAGTTGCCGCAATTTTTATACCCTGGGTTGCAAGAAAAACAAAACGAAAAGTGACGCATATGCTTGCATTATTCTGCGGTGCAGCGGGATTGATTTCGATTTATTTCATACAAAATCCAAATATGCTTTGGTTAAGCATGGTTGGAGTTGGTATTGCCTGGGCAAGTATTCTTTCAATGCCATATGCTATACTTTCAGGATCGATTCCACCTGATAAAATGGGATACTATATGGGGGTATTTAACTTTTTTATAGTAATACCACAAATCATGGCTGCGTCTGTTTTAGGATTTATACTTACCACATTTTTTGGTGGAGAAACAGTGATGATATTAGTTACGGGCGGAGTATCAATGATTATCGCAGGTTTGTATTGCTTACGTGTAGAAGATGTAGGCGAGGAAGCTGTGGAGACAGCTTAGTATTCCAATTATCAATATGTTAAAACAACATTCATGAGAACATTATCAAATAAAGCACTGGTAGCTACACTGGTGCTTTTTTTATTTCAATCAACCTATTTAGTTCATGCTAAGACGAATTCTAGTACACTAGAAATACTTTCGGCCTTTATTACATCAACGAATCAGATTGAGATTATAACCAGTCAAAGTGTAGACCCAAGTGATATTTCATATATCGATGATGGAACAATTATCAGATCAAGTATGGTTCTTCCGGGTCAAAATAATTCCTACACACTAATCACTAACAACTCACTTGATTACACTAAAGTTTATGAAGTACAAGTTGGAGCAAAAAAACGGAAAGTTCAGGTTCATTGGAAAGCGATTGATCAACTTTATACCTATGAAGGAAAGCTAGGAATCACCTATACTGCCGAATCCACTGAATTCAAACTTTGGGCACCGTTAGCTTCAGATGTTCAAGTGTTGATTTTTGAAGATGCACTAAATGATGAAAATTATGCCGAGTTTTCTTTATCCAGAGGCGAAAAAGGGGTATGGATGACTGAAATAGAAGGCGATTATTTTGGGAAATTCTATCAGTATGCCGTTACTAATTATGGCGAAACTAAAATCGTGTTGGATCCATATGCTTTTTCCAAAGGGGTAGATGATTCTGATGGAGTAATCATTGGAAGAGCAGCTATTCTAGATCCATCAAAAATAGGACCAGAATTGGAATACGCGGTGATTGACGGTTTCGAAAAAAGAGAGGATGCAATCATCTACGAAGTGCATGTTCGAGATTTTACCTCAGATCCAGATATCAAAACTGAAGCTCGTTTTGGAACTTACGACGCTTTCACAGAGCGTATCGAGTATTTTAAAAATTTGGGAGTAACTCACGTTCAATTACTCCCTGTAATGAGTTATGCTCATGGTAGTGAAGTAAAAGCTTCGGAGCGTGAATTGGAATATGCTACGAGTGTAAATTACAATTGGGGTTATGATCCTCACGGTTATTTCGCACCAGAAGGAATGTATTCTATGGATCCGACTGATCCGGCGCTTAGAATTAAAGAACTAAAGGAATTGATTGATGCTGTCCATTCCTACGGTCTTGGATTAACCCTTGATGTGGTCTACAATCACACAGCATCGTTGGGAATTCTTGAAGACATTGTGCCAGGTTATTACCATTTTATGGATGCAACTGGTGAAGCCAAGCAAAGTTATGGTGGCGGCCGTGTAGGGACAACCCATGCTATGGCTCGTAAACTTGTAATCGATTCCATCCTATACTGGCTGACCGAATACAAAGTAGATGGTTTTCGATTTGATTTGATGGGAGACCTAGATGCCGAAACAATTCAAATGCTGTGGGACCAATCCAAAGAAATAAATCCGAATGTGCACATGGTAGGTGAATGCTGGAGAACCTGGGCTGGTGATGACGGGGAAGATGTGACGCCGGCCGATCAGGATTGGATGCATGAAACTAATAGTGTGGCTTGTTTTTCCGATGAAATGCGAAATGAAATTAAATCGGGCTATGGATCAGAAGGAGAAGCTCGTTTCATCACAGGAGGTGCAAGATCCATTCAAACCATTTTCAACAATATTATTGCAAAACCTGGTAATACTACCGAAGATGACCCAGGCGACATCCTACAATACATTGCTGCACATGATAACCTGACTTTGCATGACGTAATAGCGCACTCTGCACATCTTGATCCTGCTACCGATCAGGAAGAAATTCAAAAAAGGATTCGTCTGGGTAATGCCATTATTTTAACAAGTCAGGGCGTTTCATTTATTCATTCGGGACAGGAATATGGCCGTACAAAGCAGTGGTTATCATCAACTCCGCCAACCTCCGATTATGCGTTTTCAGAAGGATTTGAACATCCTTATTTCATCGAAAACTCTTACGATGCTTCCGATGCGGTAAATATGTTCGATTGGGATAAAGTGATGAATGATGGTATACATAAAACGACTATGGCATTCACAAAAGGACTAATTGAACTTCGCAAATCTACCGATGCGTTTCGCCATGGAACCGAAGAAGAGGTTGCTGAACATGTTCGATTACTTGAAAGTCCTGATATTGAGGATACAGATTTAGTTATTGCATATTCAGCATCATCATCAACGGGCGAAGAATTTGTAATTGTATTGAATGCAGATACTAAGGAAAGAACGGTAAGAATTGAGGAAGATTTGAGTATGGGAATGGTTATTGTTGATTCTGATGAAGCCGGTATAGATACAGTTTCTGAACCGAACGGTTATAGTCTTCAAGATGGAGCTATTGTGATGGACCCATTGACAGTTGTGGTAATCAAAAAGTAGAATTCACCTTCTACAGTAAGATTCGTACTTTCGGGCATGAAACTTGACCAGAAGTATTTTGCTCCTTTTATCGGTATTGGTGCTGTAATAACGATGATATTCATCGTCTATGCATCTTTCAACTTTAAAAGTGAGCAGGAAGAGAATTTCAGAATCAACACCATGCAGTATGAAACACTATTGGTGAATCCCCACCCATATGTGAATCATGGAGACAGCCTCCGTTTTGCGGAATTAAATGGGAAAAGGGTCATTGTATTATTTTGGTCTTCCTGGTCGGTACGCTCAGCTGAGATCATGGAAGAGTTTGATATTTTTGCCGTTAATGATAGATATGAAGTTGTTGGTGCTGTTGTAAAAGATGCAACTGAAACTGCAGAACTGTTAATTCCAAATCATGATTTTATCTATATAGATGGCACAAAATTATATAATGATTTAAAAGTGCCGGGTATCCCAAGTTTTTTTGTACTAGATGAACGAGGTGGTTTTGTTGAATCGTTTGTTGGATATAGGGCTGGGGCAGCACAGCAAATATCCGAGTTGTTCTAAGATGAGCGATTTTATTTGCTTCAATGGAAACGTGATGCGATCAAGTGATGTAAAGATTTCACCATTAAATCGCGGCATCATGTATGGCGATGGATGTTTTGAAACACTTAAATCATATGCCGGTAGATTTCTGGATTTTGATGCTCATTTTCAAAGGTTATTAGATGCTTTTGAATATTTAGGCATCGATTTTGTACTCTCAAGAGATGAACTGTTATTAACCATAAAGTCGGTACTGGAAGCCAATAATATAGAAAATGAAGAAGGGATGGTTCGTTTTCAATGCTGGCGTACAGGTGGTCGTGGATATAAAATTAACAATCGAAACTGCGATTGGTTAATTACAACTGAGCGTATCAACACTAAGACTTATGCACCCTCTCGTTTAATTTCTGCGGATACACCCGTAATTCCGTCTAAAGCTTTGAAACGGAATGTGAAATTATCAAACGGATTGAATTACATCACCGCAGCGAAGGAAGCTTACCAGAAAAATGTTGATGATGCTGTTATGTGTACCATGGATGGTTTTGTTAGTGAGACCACCATCGCAAATATATTTTGGGGGAAAGAAAATTTGATTTATACACCATCAGAAGATTGCGATTTATTACCGGGAGTGACCAGAAAAATTGTATTGCAGGCCATCGAGAAAAGTGAATTCCAGATTAAACAAGGTCGTTTTAGTTTGGATGATTTGAAAAGTGCAGAATATGCCTTCACAACTAATTCTATTTCCGAAATCCGACCAATTCTACAACTGGATGGTGTGCATTTTGATCCGAAACACCCTGAATTAATCAGAGTGAAATCAATGTTTGAAGCTCTAAAAAATGAGCGTTTATCTGATGAGTAAATTCAGCACAATTGATGGTGTTTGGAATTATCTGGATAACATCCCAATGTTCTCGAAAGTTGGTGCTGCTGCATCAAATTTTGGATTAGAAAATATTCGAAGGTTTTGTTCAACGATTGGAAAACCCCAGGATAGGATAAAAACAATTCATGTTGCCGGAACTAATGGAAAAGGAACAGTAGCACTGCTCCTAGAAGCGATTTATCGAAATGCTGGGTATAACACCGGGGCATTTACATCACCACATTTATTGAAATACAATGAACGAGTAAAGATTGCCGGAGAGGATTTGGATGATGAGAAAATTCTCGAATTCTTCCAATACTTTGAATCTGAGTTACATAAAGTTCCATTGACTTATTTCGAAATAAGCACGGCGCTAGCATTTTGGGCATTTGCAGATGCAAAAGTTGAAATTGCTATCATCGAAGCTGGACTTGGTGGTCGATTGGATTCAACGAATATTATTACTCCAGAATGTGCGGTAATCACAAGTATTGGACTGGATCATCAGGCAATTTTAGGTAATACGAAAATTGAAATTGCTAGAGAGAAGGCTGGGATAATTAAGAAAGGAATCCCAGTTGTAATTGGGAATATCGAAGGTGATGAGCTAAGGGAGATTCTTCATACTGCACAAATAAACGAATCAGAAATTATCTATTCATTAGATGAGAGGCCGATATTCAATAATGGCGATGTAGTGTTAGATTCATTTCAAAATCCTATTAAAACGAATTTCATCGAACCCATTAATGGCTTTAATGTCGCAACAGTAGTTTCGGTTGTGAATAAACTCCAATCAGATTTTCCAGTCAAACAATATATCTTAGAAGAAGCTATTGAATCATTCAAAGGTGTTCCTGCTCGATTTGAAAGATTGCATAAGAAGTTGGAATGGTATTTTTCGGGCGCTCATAATTCCGACGCAATTAAATCATTAATGGATAGTTTAAAGCATTTCGATGATAGAAAAATCCATTTTGTGCTGTCAATGATGAAAGACAAGATTTCAAATGAAACATTGGCACCTTTCCGAGCATTTGAAAACATCTATTTTTATCAGCAAGAAGCTGAACGAGCGGGGAAATTAGAGGATGTGGTGAAGTATCTTAATGTAAATTCAATCACAAATTCTAACTTTGAAAGAATATTGGATGATTTGAAGCATGAAGTAGTAATTTTTGCAGGAAGTTTTTACTTTTATGCTATCATTAAACGGTGGTTAACTCATTTGAACTAATCAGGCTAATCCACCTAAATATCCTTACCTGATAGAGTGCTTCCTAAGAACAGACACAGTACTCACCCCAAATTCAGTAAGATCATACATTGCAATAGCAACCATATTTATGTCAGATAAACAGAACGCGGGTATTTCTGCAGAAGAGCTGGAATCCATTGAGTCGAAGAAATTAGGCGAACTACAAGTGATTGCGAAATCAGTCGGAATCAGAAGAGTAACAGGAGTTCGAAAGAGTGATCTTATTGATCAGATTCGAGAAAAAGCAAGTGCTGGGAATCAAATGACGATGTCATTAAATGATTCAACTGAAAAACCTAAGCCAAAGAAGAGAAGAAGAATTTCGGCCCAAAAAGTTAATGTCGAAGAAGAGGCAGAACGAGCAGAAACAGAGAGAGAAGTAATAGTGGAAGAAAAAACTTCTCAAAAAGAAGATGAGCTAACTACCTACGGTAGCTCTTCACATATTGTCTCTTACAAAAAAGAAGAGCCAAAGGAAGAAAAGAAAGATCAGCAGAAAGGAAAGGATCAAAAGCAAAAGGGCAATCGTAATCAGAGACAAAATCAGCGTAAACGGAATCACGAGCATGACCAATTACCGGTTTCTGATAAACCAACGTTGCAAGAGCGATTAGATGAACTAATTCCTCAACTTGGACCCTATCTTGTAAATGAAGGTACACTTGAAATTCTTCCGGATGGTTATGGTTTTCTGCGCTCTGTAAATTACAGTTATAAGGCTTCTCCAGATGATATTTATGTATCTCCTTCTCAGATAAAGCGATTTCGCCTTCGCCAGGGAGATTGTGTAATTGGGATTATTCGTCCACCAAAAGTTGGGGAACGCTACTTTGCGCTACTTCGGGTAGAAGGAGTGAACGGCCGTATTCCTACAGATATGGATAATCGTGGTAACTTTGATGAATTACTACCCATTCACCCTGATGATCGCTATAAACTCGAATATACCGCCAATGAATACACTACAAGATTCATTGACATGTTCGCACCAGTTGGAAAAGGGCAACGACAGTTGATCGTTGCTCAGCCAAAAACGGGTAAGACAACCATTTTAAGAAATATTGCCAACGCTGTTTCGAAAAATCATCCAGAGGCTAAGATTTTAATTGTCTTAGTAGATGAACGTCCTGAAGAAGTAACTGAAATGGAACGCACAGTTGAAGGTGCTGAAGTAGTTGCTTCTACGTTTGATGAAAAACCAGAAAACCACATCGGACTTGCTGAAATAGTGTTCGAAAAAGCAAAACGATTAGTGGAGAGTGGACATGATGTACTTCTACTTCTAGATTCCATCACAAGATTAGCCCGTGCTTATAACGTATGTGCAGGGAACAAAGGTCGTACGATGACAGGTGGTGTGGATTCTGAAGCATTGAAAGTGCCACGCCAACAGTTTAGTTCAGCTCGAAACATTGAAGGAGGGGGCTCACTTACCATTATTGCAACTGCTCTGGTTGAAACCGGTTCACGGATGGATGATGTAATCTTTGAGGAATTCAAAGGTACCGGTAACAGTGAGATTGTACTGGATCGCAGAATCTCTGATCGGCGAATTTACCCGGCTATCGATGTATTCAGAAGTGGAACAAGGAGAGAAGAGCTACTTGTAGGAGAGGCAGAACGTGAAAAAGTGGTGCTACTCCGTCGATATATGACTAACATGAATTCTTTTGAAGCAGCTGAATTCCTTCTAGAAAAAATTAAAGGAACTCGAAGTAATGAAGAGTTCCTGATATCTATGAATAAGTAATAAAAATCTTGTCTACCAAAGGCAGGATTGGATATTAATAACTACATATCAGACTCGTTCCGACCGGAAGAACCAAAGCTAAGCAAAGAGCAGATTAATAGTCTTTTTGTATTACTTAGGGAAACCAGAAAATCCCACCATGAAACCTATCTTTATCCTAATGGTGATGATCCCGAATGGCCGCTATGGTATGCAGAATTTATGCATGAGAAAGTAATGGATATTCTGGACTTAGAAATTACTAAGTCCGAGTTGATCTACCTATTAGTTGCAGCGCATTTAGAACACCAGGATGAAGCACCAGATAGGAACTGGGCAACGTATTATGCTTCGTTTTTCTCTGATTCTTTATCTTGAACGTTTGATTTTTTCATGGGCTGTAATTTTAGATAAGTCAGCGATCTCCAAACCCACTCTAGTGGTCCAAATCTAAACGTATCCAGCCAGGGTTTAGACCAGCCTATTTGGATGAACCATATCCCAAGCATTACAGCTATTTGTTCGTAACGCTCAAATTGAGAAAATAACCCAAGACCAATCCCAAAGAAAATGAAGATTCCAAATAAGGATTGTGAGATATAATTAGTAAGTGCCATTTGACCAACAGCCGCAAAACGTTCTTTGATAACTTTAAAACGATCTGATTTTGCAAACAACATAACAGCACAGATATAGGCGAAACTTACTCCCAGACTTCCATAGTAATTGAATTGAGATCCTATGAACATGGAATATTCAAGGCTCCAATCAGCCTGAAAATGTCTAATTACACCCCATATGATGATCGGTAAACCAATTAATAAACCAAATAGAATCCCTTTTTGATAAAACTTTATATCCCGCTCGGCTGTTAAAACACCCCATTTATATAATGCCATTCCCACTAACATCAACCCACCTGCACGCCAGAACATCAGCATAAAGAAAACAGTAGTTTCCATTTCTAACGCGGAAGCAGAGTTATATCGAATTTGCTCGGACAGTGAACCTGTCAGCGCCATCACTTCTTCATAAGTTTCATCTATACCGGGGTTCCAAAAACTATTTCGTAATTCGTCCAATGCCTCAAGGGGTAAAAATTGGAGGCTAACACCAATTAAAAGATAAATTACGGTATGAACAGAAACGGTGAGTAGCCCAATAATTAATAGTTTACGAGGACTTAATTTTCTGAATAAGAAAACGATTAAAGCGCAAAATGCATAGGCTACAAGGATATCTCCATACCAAATCAAATGAGCATGTAATAAACCAATAATTAAAAGCCAGAACGTTCTTTTATAATGTAGTCCAGTTGACTTACCCTCACGTAGTTCTGCTTTTTGGGTTACAAGTACAACACCAGCCCCAAAAAGAATAGAAAAGATGGTCATGAATTTCTGGTCGGCAAAAACATGGCTTAAGGTCCACACCCAAAAGTTGATTCCTTCTAAATCACCAAATGAAGCAGGATTTAAATAGGCTGAGCCAGGCATTGCAAAGCTTTGGATATTCATTATTAAAATCCCCAGAATGGCAATTCCACGGAGTATATCCAGAGATTGAATTCGCTCTTTACCAAGTGTTGGATGTACCAATGTTGACATAATTGTACCCTTGTTTATCTCCCGTGGTTACTAAACAGCAGTAAGATACAAGTTTACATGAAACTCGATGTAGTAAATTAGTTAAGATTTAATCAAAGAAAGGGAGGTGGAGTGAAATATTTCTTAAAGAAACTTGAAATGAGCCAATCTGACCATAAGCATAATTTCCTTCAAAATTTGACTTAGATTTAAAATTGAAACCAGGAAGACTATGAACATGGGATAGGTAGATTTTGAGTAGATATCCAGTATAAATCAGAGCCAGGATCAAATGTACCAGTTGCAGGGCGATTACTTGAAAAGAACAACCACTCGCCATCAGCAGTGATAAAAGGACCACCATCCGACGAGGGACTATTTACAAGAGGTAGTAAAGTTGCTTCACTCCAGGTTCCATAATCATCCTTGCATGAGTAAAATAGTCCCGTATCACGGCGATTGGTATGTCTGCCTTCTATTATAGCTGTTTTACCGTCAACCGAAAAACTGATATACGACACGAATGTATTTGCTGATGGATCAGGTATGTTCTCTTCAGCAGATATAGAAGTATAATTTGATTCAAATTCAGCTTTATATCTTTTACCAGAACGGTATGGTTCACGAAACGAATAAAAATAAAGAGTTCCCATATCGTCAATTGCAGGGCCATATTCATCTACTCCAGATTCTGGTTCGTCCGGTTTATTAAGACTTGCATCCAGCATTATTTCGGGCTCATTCCAACCATTTTCCGTTCGCTCTGTTTTCCAAATATTAATTGAGCCTGCTTCAACACTAGAGTGTGGTCTTCTGGAATCAAAGAATAATGTATTTCCATCAGCTGAGATATATGGAGCGTCATCGCGATATCGACCTGAGAACGAGGCAACTGTCGGATCAGACCAAACCGAGTCTTTTTTTATGGATGAAAATATAGTATAAAAGAAACTACCGGGGGTTCTTCTCATAAAGAAAAGCTCTTGATTAACCACATCAAAACTTGGACTATATTCATCTAAATTAGTTGAGATTAGATCGGGGGCAATCTTCTGTGGTTCAGTAACTTGATAGCCAATACTTAATTCAAATTGTAAGATTGTAAATAAAAAAGTGAGAAGGAGAAATTTTGAAATTTTCATAGGTTATTCTCCAATTTTTAGATTTTTGGCTAACCGAAATCCCGGACCTTCGAATTCAGGTAAAACCCAGCTTCTACCGGCAATCCGTGTATGCCATGGATCGGATGCATAGCTAGCACCACGACCAACCTTATGTGTTCCATCGATCGGTCCTTTTGGGTCTAATTCATCTTTATCCGGATAATGATCATACCAATCACTTACCCATTCCCATGCATTTCCATTTATATCATATACTCCAAAATCATTTGAAGCAAAGCTTCCAACAGGTGATGTGAAGACAAATCCATCGTCATAATTATCCCAAATAGACCTCAATGTTTCATTTTTAAAGGATTCATCCGCAATATTTTCATTGATGGTGTTATAAGAAGTCCAGCTATATTTCGTGCCGCTTTTCCCTTCGCGTATTACATATTCGAATTCTGCTTCTGTAGGTAGTCTAAAATTTTCATCCAGTTCGTCATTTAACCATTCTATATAAGCCTTAGCTTGATGCCAATTTAGATTTATTATAGGATGGTCATCAATCCAACCCCAACTTGGCTCTTTCGGCATTTTCTGTCCAGTCAATTCTGTGAAGAGTCGATATTCTGCTACAGTAACTTCATATTTACCAATATAGAAATCGGATAAAGTTACTCGACGGACTGGTTTTTCGTCACCTTCTCCATCTTCAGTACCCATAATAAATGTACCACCAGATATCACTACTAATTCAGGTGAATTTTGAGCTATTACTGAATTAGAAATAAATAGAATGAATAACAAATGAACTAAGTAGTTATGATGCATGATGTAAACCTGTTTATAATGATTTACGAAATATTCCAGAAGAAGGGTTTTATCAGATATTAAAAACCTTCCCCATTATTCCCCTCAACTAAGGTGCCGTTTAAAAAAAGTTCATTTCCATCTGTACCAAAACCATTACCGAGATATCTGAAACTAGTTGCTTCGGCACCATCAACGATATATTTGATGCTGTAACAAATGTAAGTACCATCGATTACATCACATTCAATCTCGATGGGGAAGTAGACATTCAGAGAATCCCGTGCGTAGTTCGAATCTGTCCATACCTGAAATGTAGTAGCGGAAGCTTCAGGGATCAAAGTAATATCAAATGAAGGATCACCTAAATGAATACTATTGTCTTTATTCACATACACTTCTAAAGTATCATTAATGAAAAGAGGTTGCCAACTGCCGGTAACTTCACCTCTTTGACCAAATGATGGAGCATTTATTGAATTGTCACTACAAGAAAAGGCACTCATTAATAGAAGTAAAACTAAGAGAAATGAATATCTATTCACTGAGATATACTTTCTTACCCGTTCTAACACTTTCCATTGCTGCATCTAAAATTTCCATTACAATCATGTTGTTCTCTAGAGAAGACAAACTCATTTCCTCTTCAATAATTTCATTTCTAATTAAAGCAGCGAAGTAGGAAAAAGGGTCATCGATGGGGCTGGGTAATGAAGATATTAGCTCTATTACTTCACCAGTTTCTTCACTTAATCGAAAACGCATAGTGCTATAATCATCGGAATGGGCGTAGCCTGTTCGGCCGTATAATTCCATATCTTTTCTCGAAATCGGCCAATTCCAGCTAGCCTGAATGATACCTTGTGCCTTAGGGTATTCAAGAATAATTGTCGCTTCATCATCTACATTAGGGTATAATTCCGGTTTGATAGTTTGAGCTAAGGCGAACACAGAAACAGGGCGTTGACCGCCGTTTAACCAGGTTATTAGATTTGCGCCATAACAACCAAAATCGGTTAAGGCTCCGGCTCCATTTTGTGCAGGGTCAGTTAACCAGTCAAGAAACTCAGAATTGATGCCAATCTCTGCCGGACCTTTATGCCCATCATGAACTACGATCTTTCGAATTTCACCTATTTTTCCTTCGTCGAGTATGGATTTAACCGCATGATTTGAAGGATACCAGGTAGTTTCATAATTAGTAAGCAGGAGAATATTATGATCTTCTGCCAACTTTTTCATTTGCGTGGCATGCTCTAAACTGATAGCAAGTGGTTTTTCAACCATCACGTGGATACCGAGAGGGGCACTTTTTTCTACTACTTCAAGATGTTCAAAAATGGTTCCAAATGCTGTTACTGCTTCTGGATTAGTAGCCTCAAACATCTCTTCCATTGTATCAAAGACGATTTCCATGGAATACCCATGTTGATTCGAATAACGCTGAGCTAGTTCTCTGTTAGGTTCAACAATACCTACGATTTCGATATCACCTCGATCTTCACGCCCCAAAATCCAATGCACATGAGTATGAGTTAAACCAACAACGCCAATTCGAACAGGTTCTTTTTGTGCAAATGCGTTTGAGGTAATTGTTAATACGATGAAGAAAGTGAGAAAAAAAGCACGCATACGAATTAATTTTTGGGGATATACCAGAGATCATTTTCCAAATCAATACCGCCACCAAGGTGCTCCTGCACAACCAGGTCTGTAAGTAATACACCTTTCATAGCCATACTATTAAAATCATCGAAGCCATTATTGCTAAATCCCTGGCGAGTTCGATGGATATAAAAAACATCATTGAATTCACGATTAAATGCAGCTTCAACACCATCTTCACCAAGTATAAAACCAAGCATTCCTCCCCAGGTTGCAGTCGGATTATCAGAGTCCCAACCGGTAAGCGACCCGATTTTAATAGTCTCTAACAGATCACCTTCACCATAAAACAGACTGATTAAACTAGCACCAAAATTAATCCCTGCGGCAAAGCATCCGTTGCAGTAGAGGTTTCTGGATGTAATATCATATCCGGCCCTTTGGTCAACCTGAAAACGCTGATAAAGATCGTCTCTGGCTTCTTCCCAGGTAAAACCATAATCATATTGCTGACGAACAAAATCATACATTGCAGCCGGATAACTCCCTTCAGTTAGGTGTTCTCTGGCTGTTTGTGCATTCTCAAAAATTTGATCTGAAATTGAATTAGACGGATCGACATTTGAAGCCAAAGCATACATGATTACATAAAATTCTGCAATTTCCTGAGCTTCTTGTCTGGCAGTATTTTGAATGGGTAATAATGACATTTCAAGAGCGAAATCTGGTCGGAAGGGAGAAAAAAGCCCGAAAATTTCAGTAGTAAGTTGGGCATCAATCATTTCAAAGTCCGGATTATTAGCAGGATCACCGGTCGCCGGTGGAACCATTCCTTTTTGCATTAAATCAAAAGCAGTTTGATTTGAAACCCATAGATAGTTTTCTTCTTCCGCTTTGATATGTTTTAACCACCCGTCACGAATTTGTTCTCCAGTTAGTAAAGCAGTCTGATTTTCAAACATTAAATGCTGATAAATATATTCTATATCAGTATCGTCATCGGCTCCCCACACACCAAGTGAATCTTCAAAAACAAAATCGATTGTAGGAGAAAGTGCACTAGGAATTCCTTCACCCCAAATACTTGGCTGATCTGGTTGCCCCCAATCATCGCGTGTGTAAAATTCGCCTGTTTTAATGTCGCCGATATTTCCAATCTTATCCATCTCAGTAACCAGTCCCGTCCAATTTGCAATACACTGACCAAGCCAAAATCCGTGCAGTTTATTTTTATACTCTGCTCTTGAGATTATAATTTCATCACCTAATGGCTCATAGGATTCATAGTTAATCCAATCGTTATCTTCTTGATTACATCCCGAAATTGTAGTTACTAATGCGAGTAATACAATTATATAACTATAGTTTTGCATCATAAAATCTTTTTCATTCACCACCAGAAAGTATCTAAATATGAGCAGGACTTAAACTTAAATATCTGGGTTGAACCGTAAGGATTGAGCAGCCCCTGCATTCAACTCGAAATCATAGTCAGATATAAAACTATTTATTAGAATATCATTCGACCTGAACCATCCTACGATATCGCCTAGATTTTGAAAATGATCTTTAACCAGAGAATTTGCTGCATTAAAGCCATGCTGAGTACACCATACCAAATAATCATCTGCATAATCATAACTCTCAAGAGTGCGCATCAAAATACAAACCGCCAGCAGTTTAGAATTGATTTTTAGATCGTCGTATTCGTCGTCTACATAAACAGCAAAACGATGATCTGAAATTGTAACATCTACTTCAGGAAAAGATGTGTTACCAACTAAGTAGCTACCAACAATTGGTTTAATTATAATTTGGTACTTAGTGGAAAAAATATTTAACTGTTGAATCTCATTATAATTCATTAATTATATTAAGATGAGAATGGTTTTTAATTACTGGGTTTTATAAAGGTAAGAAAAGAATCATCGGGTGCACTGAATTGGAATATGATTGGTATCAATATGGAAAAAATTAAAGTGCTTAGTAATACCGATGTAATTTACGCAAGTTGGAACGGTCCTATAACAGGTGAGGAGCGACATGCCTTTAGAGATCGTATTATGGAAAAATGCGAAGAACATGGTTTCAAGAAATTCATTGTTGATTTAAGAAATCAAAGTACTGGAACAGATATAAAAGACCATTATGAGTTTGGACGTCAATTGAGGAGGAAAATGAATGGGTATACAATTGCAGCTATTTATAAAAGAGGGGGGATCAGTGAAAATCTGTTAACAGAAACTGTTCAAAGAGGCAATGTTAATCTCGAAGTGTTCTATAATCTAGAGGATGCCAAAAAGTGGATATTAACTCAATAAGTAGATTTTAAAACCGACAGCTGATACTGTTTTTCTTTATTCCAACTAATTTTTCCAGCTTTTGTATGTATTGAATGATAGAAAAATAATGTAGCTGATTCCTTCGCAGCCTGTCTCAAAATTAATGTCTTTGCTTTCTTAGTCTGAATTGCATCCGTATCCAATCCTTCCATGAAATAGTGATTTAAATGTAATTCACTTGGAACTAAGTCACCCAAATAATAGCCAAATTCATTGCCTGATTGCAGTTTAACGATTTGATGCCCGGGCGTATGCCCGCCTGTATGAATAAGCGTGATGCCCGGCAAAAGTTCGAACGAAGCATCATTAATCAAAACTAGTCGATCTTCTGCGTGTAGTTTATACATCTCATCCATATGATAATCTACGTGTGATGCACTCGATTTTGTTGTTGATGATTCAATCGCAAATAGCCACTCTAATTTTTGAACAAAGTAGTGGGCATTGGGTAATGTTGGTTGGGTTTTAGAGCCGGAATCAACAAAGGTTGATCCAGCTGCATGATCATAATGCAGGTGACTCAACACAACATGAGTTACATCCTCAGGTGTCAACCCAAAAATATCCAAATTTGTTACCAGATTTGAAGTATATGTATAGGTGCTACCGTGATCTAATCCCCAGCCTAACCCGGTATCCAATAGAATAACTTGTTTTCCATTTTGGATTAAAATCGGATCAATACCTACAGTCATGGACTCTCTAAAACCTTCAGTATCTATCGTTCTCGCTGTAATATCCTTTGCATCAACTTTATGAAAAATACCGTCATCGAAAACCTCGAAGATTCCTTCACTAAGTTGTTCAATCTCGAATTGACCGAATTTCATAAGTAGATTGAATGGCTTTGAAAAGTTTGTGGTTGCCTCATCAAACAACTTAATAAAACTTCGCTTTCATCCAATTCATTTTATCTTTTAAGTATGAATAATTTTGATGCAATAATTATAGGATCGGGCCATAATGGATTAACGACCGGATGTTACCTGGCCAAAAATGGATATAAAGTACTCGCCCTTGAACGTCGAGACACAATTGGTGGCGCAGTTTGTACGGAAACAATGTTCCAGTCTGATGAAAATCCAAATGGCTTTAGGATGGATGTCGGTTCCTCAGTTCATGTGATGATTCATCAAACAGGGATACTAGAAGAACTCGAGCTTGAGAAATACGGTCTGGAATACATTGATATGGATCCGATTATGTCGTACCCGGTTCCAACCGGGAAAGGGGTAATTCATTTTTGGAAGGATGTAGAGCGAACGCTTGAATCGATTTCGAAAGTGGCGCCAGAGGACGTTAAAAATTACAAGGAATTCATAGAATTTTGGGGAAAGATCAATAAAGGGGTTTTGAAGACTTTTATGAGTTCCCCAACAGGTGGCAGTATAGTTTCTACGATGGCAAAGCAGCAAATGCGTGAAGGCTCCATGTTTAAAAAAGGGCAGCACATGGATGGTCTTCAAAAGATTCTATCTAGCTATGGTAAAGTGGTAGACGATGCGTTTGAAAGTCCATATATGAAAGCAGCGATTTTATGGTTTGCAGCTCAATCAGGCCCACTTCCGGATCAATCGGCTACAGGCGATTTTGCAGGTTGGCAATCCATGTTACATGAAAGTGGGGCGAAACACCCTCGAGGTGGTAGTGGAATGCTTACCCAGGCAATGAAGAATTTGATAGAGGCACACGATGGGAAAGTGAAAGCAGATTCACCCGTTTCAAAAATCCTGATTGAAAATGGGAAAGCGATAGGAGTTCAAACAGAACATGGAGAAGAATATCGAGCACCCATTATTATTTCGAATGCCCATGTTCAAACAACAATGCTAAAATTAGTTGGAAGGGAACATCTGGAAGATTCGATGGTAACGAAAGTGAAAAACATTCAGGTTGGAAATGGTTTTGGAATGGTGATTCGCTGTGCAGTAGATGAATTGCCGGTTTATATAGCTGCTCCCGATGATCCATACATTCATAATGGAATTCAGTTAATGGCGCCATCTGTGCAATATATGAACAATGCAATAGGTGATTATATGCAAAAACGTCCACCAGAAAAACCGGCCGTTTTGGCGATGACGTTTTCAAAGATAGATCCGGATGTAGCCTTGGATGGAAAGCATACCATGTTTGTGTGGGCGCAGTGGCATCCATACGAATTAGCAAATGGTGTTCATTGGGATGATATCCGAGAAAGAGAAGCGCAAAAGATTTATGATGTAGTAGTAGATTATGCGCCAAATATGAAAGGGAAATTGATCGATTGGTACATTCAATCACCATTGGATATCGAAAGAAAGCACGGTCTACTTCGTGGAAATGTGATGCATGTTGAAATGAGCTTTGACCAAATGTTTATGTTTCGACCCATTCCTGAGATGAGTAATTACGAAACACCAATTAAAAACCTGTATCTTTCGAGTGCATCATGTCATCCCGGTGGTGGAGTATTTGGAGCCGCCGGACATAATGCTGCACAAATAATATTAAAGAAACACAAAAGGAAGTAATACTCGTTGAATTCGACGGTTTTTATCCATCAGAAGTATCTTTTAGGCAATATTTCAGCGATCAAAAGCAGGCTAAAACCAAAAGTGAAAACTATGGCCGTGATCAAAGACAACGCGTATGGTCACGGTTTTGATGGGGTTGCAAAATGCCTCGAACCAGAAATCGATTGGTTCTGTGTAGCAAGAGCTGAGGAAGGTGTACGATTAAGAAAAATTGGAATCACTAAGCCAATTTTGGTTTTTGAAATCCCAAATCAATACACGGCGCCATTATTTCCAACTCATCACCTAACAGCCACTATTGCAGATTTAGAAAGCATTGATATTCTAGAAACCGGAACAGAGTTTCATATTAATCTCGATACGGGGATGAGACGATTAGGAATTTTGGCTGAGGAAGTTCCATCACTTATTGGGAAATTAGAAGCTCGTACCGATATCACTGCAACAGGGATATACACTCATTTTTCTAAAGCGGATGACCCTGGTAACCACGAAGTGGAAGAACAGCTTAAATTATTCAATGCTTTAAGAGTGAACTTCGATTCTTCATTAATGACACACACGGCTAATACAGGAGCTATTTTCCATTATCCCAAACTTGACCTTCAATTCGATGCAGTTCGACCGGGAGTATCATTATTTGGATATGGAGCTGGTAGTAATGTTATCAATGATTTAAATCCTGCAATTGAATGGAAATCATTTTTGATGCAAGTGAAAAAAGTTAAAAAAGGGGAACCCGTATCATATGGAGGTAGATGGATTTCTCCCGACGATGGGTTCATTGGTGTGATACCTGTTGGATATAGTTCGGGAATCCACCGTGTTTTAAGCAGTCAAATACACTATGAAATTGAGGGGAAGCTCTACCCACAGGTTGGTATCATTAGTATGGATTATTCAATGGTATTTCTTGACAATAACCCATTCAAAATCGGGACTGAAGTGACCCTGTTAAATCCAGAAGATTTGAATGCCAAAGTTTGGGCGGAAAAAGCCGGTACTATTCCTTATGAAATCACCACAGGTATTAATCCTACGATTAAACGGGTTTTTATATAAACTCTTAGAAAAGGATTGAGTCTAATTCAAGATCAACGATAACAGTATCGGTATAATTACTTTGGGTAGGAGGGATTACTACGACTCTCTTACCGCCTTCTTTCATACCTAGAACACCTTCTACAAATCCATCACCTAGTCGATTTGCAGAACCTGCAACTCCGTTAAACTGAAGAGGAAAGGTTGAGTTATTTGCATATGAACTTTCGATAATAGCATCGTTTGGCTTAAACCGAATGGTGTAGTAGAGCAGAATATTATCTCTGGAAACTACTTCAAGAGTACCTGAACCAGGTGCAAGTTCATAAATGATCAAACCCGATTCAGTGGTTCTACTTTCAAAACCGGTGGTATCGAATACTAATTCTTCAGCCAATGAATAATCAACTCTTAATGGGCTGGTGTCAGTATCGCAGGCAGTCAATAATGACACTGTTAAAACAGTAGCGAATAAAAATCCAAGTAGTCTAGATGATAGCATGAAGTAAATCAGAAATTCTTAGTACGTTGAGTAAACCGCATTTCCAGCGATTTATTTTGCAGAAAACAAAGATACAGCTTGATACATCAAATTTCCTTTAAAAAGAGTTAGTTTCATGTTTCATCCGAACCGGTAATAGCTCTCTCAAGTTCTTTTTCTCTTCTCTTTACAGCAATTGCACTAATCCATATTGAAAATTCGTACAAAACAGCCAATGGCATAGCAATAAGAATCTGTGAAACAGGATCCGGTGGAGTTAAAAAAGCAGCCATTACCAGACAGCCAACTAGGGCATGTCGGCGGTAAGTTCTAAGAAATGTGGGGGTTAAAATCCCAATTTTTGAAAGGGCATAGCTGATTACGGGTATTTGAAAAATTATTCCACACGATACTACCCAGGTTGCTAGAGAACTGAAGTAGGCGTTTATATCGAAATCATTCCGAACCAACCCCGAGTCGGAAATATTGAAGGAAGCGAAAAACTGAAGCGCAAAAGGCACTAAAATCAAATAACCAAAAGCTACCCCAACAAGGAAGCAAAAAGTAATGATCAGCGCACTAACAATGGTTTTCCATTTTTCTTTCGATTCTAAAGCAGGTTCGATAAATGCCCAAATCTGATAGATAAAAACAGGGGAGCCTATCACAAAACCCGACACAAATAACATTCCCCAATACGTAAAAAACTGTCCAGGTAATTTCCTGCTTTGTAAAGTCAAATCGATGGAATCAACACGAATGATATCATACATAAAGAAATCTGCCTTAGTAGGACCTAAGAGCACGACATCAATTACAAAATCGCTAAAAACGGCAGCAGCTATAACTCCGAGGAGGATGCCACCAATTCCTTTAATTAAGCGCCATCTTAACTCTTCCAAATGCTCCAGAAAAGACATTTGGTCTGTTCTATCAGGCGCGGGAACAGCCTTAGGAGGCTCAGCTCCCATTACTTTTCGTTTTTGATTGGTTGCCATTTTATGAGGTTACAAAATCGTAAAGAGGAAATCTCTCGCACAACGCAACAACTTCATTTGCAACTTTGACGTGGACATCCTCATTTGAGGGACTTTGAATCACTTTATCAATTAATACGGCAATATATTCGAAATCTTCGGTACCAAGACCTCGCGTAGTCATCGCAGGGGTACCAATTCGTATTCCTGACGTTACAAACGGACTTTCCGTATCAAAAGGAACCATATTCTTATTTACCGTGATATGCGCTTTCCCTAGTGCTTCTTCAGCTACTTTGCCGGTTACTCCTTTATTTCGAAGGTCAATTAAAATCAGGTGATTATCGGTGCCACCACTAACGATGTTATAGCCCAATTCGATGAACTTTGCAGCAAGTGCTTTCGCGTTTTCCTGCACCTGGGTTTGATAGGTTTTGAAAGAAGGATCAAGTGCCTCTCCATAAGCCACAGCTTTTGCTGCAACAACATGCATTAATGGTCCACCTTGAGTTCCCGGGAATACTGCAGAATCGAACACTTCGCTCCAGTTTTTAACTCGTCCCGATTTGCGTGCAATTGCACCAACTGTGTTCTCACCATCCTTACCAACCAGGATCATACCACCACGGGGGCCACGAAGTGTTTTGTGAGTGGTAGTAGTAACCACATGAGCATGGGGAAGAGGATTTGATAAATTTCCGGTGGCAATCAATCCGGCAGTGTGGGCCATATCCATCCACAGCAAAGCCCCAACTTCATCTGCAATGCTTCTAAATGTCTCATAGTCGAAATCACGTGAATACGCAGAAGCACCAATTGATATCATTTTTGGCTTTACAGCCTTTGCTTTCTCCCGAATCTTATTGTAATCCAAACGTCCGGTTTCTTCTTCAACGCCATAGAACTCGGGTTTAAAGAAAATTCCTGAAAAGTTTACGGGGGATCCATGCGTTAGATGGCCACCATGAGCCAAATCAAAACCAAGCAGGGTTTCACCAGGCTTCATCAACGCTAAATAAACGGCGGCATTTGCAGTAGCACCAGAATGTGGTTGCACGTTCACCCAATCTGCACCAAATAACTCTTTTGCACGATCTCGGGCAATATCTTCAATCACATCGGCAAATTCACATCCGCCATAATATCGCTTGCCAGGATAACCTTCAGCGTATTTATTAGTAAGATTGCTTCCATTCGCCTGCATAACAGCACGACTTACAAAGTTTTCTGAAGCAATCAATTCCAGACCAAAATTCTGGCGCTCTGTTTCCTTTTCAAGAAGTTCAAATACTTTTGGGTCCTGTTCTTGTATGGATTTCATTCTTCGGATGAGTTTGATGTCAACGTTTCGATTTTAGCAATTCGGCGTTCGTGCCTTCCGCCTTCAAAGTCTGTATGTAGCCAATTTGAGACAATCGCTTCAATTTCAGTTTCATTTGCTTCCAGTTCACGTCCGGGTAAACAAATGATGTTTGCATTATTATGTAATTTCGTCATTGATGCCACCTCTCTATTATACACTAAAGCCGCTCTAACTTTTGGATACTTGTTGGCAGTCATGCACACACCCTGTCCACTTCCACAAATTATGATTCCAGCTTCATGTTCACCAGAGTTTATTCGTTGCGAAACCTGAATAGCAAAATCCGGATAATCAACGGAATCTTCGGAATGCGTTCCAAAATCAACAGGAGTGTGACCTAGTTTTTCGAGTATTTTTTTTGTGATGGTTTTGGCTTTAAAGCCAGCGTGATCGCTCGAAATTGGAATGATCATCAACGAAATTTTTAATTGTGATGAGTTTGGCTAATTATCCGACCAATATACTGCATTTTAAACAACGGTTATCCACAAATCGGTTCAATTATACACGAAATAATTAGGAATAGCTCAGGTAAGAATTAAGGAATAAGGAGTTCAAATAATTCTGTAAATATTACTAATTCTGTTATTCCTAATTCCTAATTTCGGTAATGAATTTTAATGAAGAATTAAAAACCGCAAAGCAGGCCGCGAATGAGGCGGCGTCAATTATTCGAGATTTTCGTTCTGATAGATCATTTGGTGTAGAATTAAAAGGCAAAAATGATCTGGTAACCGATGCTGATCTTGCTTCGGAAAAGAAAATCATTGAGGTCATCAAATCTGCATTTCCAAATGATTATTTTTTAGCTGAGGAATCCAATACCTACACTGAACTACCTTCAGGGAGAATCTGGATTATCGATCCGATCGATGGAACTACAAATTTTACTCATGGATTTGCCCCATTCTGCGTTTCGATTGCTTTCTGGGTTGATAGAGTCCCAAAAGTAGGCGTTGTGTTAGAGGTTGCTCATGGAGAATTATTTTGGGCAGTTGAAGGGAAAGGTTCCTGGTTGGATAATCAGAAACTGCAAGTCTCTGCTATCACAGATTCTTCTAAGAGTTTGATAGCAACGGGTTTTCCATATTCACAATTTGATTTGGTTGATCCATATCTGGCTTTGCTCAAAAATCTGATGCAAAAAACACATGGTATCCGCCGACCAGGTGCAGCGTCCTACGATTTATGTTGCGTGGCAGCTGGCAGAATTGAAGGATTCTACGAATATGGGCTCAGTCCCTGGGATGTGGCTGCTGGTTCCCTCATCATCAAAGAAGCTGGCGGTACAATCACCGATTGGAAAGGAGAACAAAGTTGGTTGTTCGGGAAGCGTATTATTTGTGGAAATGAGGATATTGTGAAGTTTTTGGAAGAGGAGATTAGGAAACATTTTACCGAGGAAGAATTATCAATTAACAATGATTCAATTAAGAATTATGAATAATTGAATTAGCCTCCAACCCGTCCTTGAGAGGAGGCAGGGAGTTACATACTGCTTAACGCATCCCATCGACGAAGCAATCTCGTATAAAAGCCACCCACCAGAGATCACCACGTCGCATTCGCTCCTCGTGATGACCTGCTTCAAGTCATTCCGCTGCGAAAACCGGAATTAGGATCAATAATCGATTAGGAACGATTCAATTAAGAATTAAGAATGGTTCAATTACTTTTTAAGCATCCCATTGGTAGAATGGTCAATCTGAGGGAATCGATATTGTATACTCACATTCTGAACATTCCTATCGGCTATTTAGCCTATATATTTTAATTATCTGTTGATCTGCCTTCCAATTATTTCAATGTTTTTAGATGAAGGGCTATCTTGAGGTGCCAATATGTGACCTCAAGTTGAAATTTCATGGGTACAGAACTCACCAATTCCATAATCGAAAGTAAACTATATCTGATCCGGGGTGAAAAAGTTCTGCTAGATCGTGATTTAGCTGAATTGTATGGAGTTGATACCAAAAGACTTAAGCAAGCTGTTCGTAGGAGGGGAAAACCATTTATAGGAGTTTATTGAAATGAGACTACAGAATTAGGTTTATGGTAAGTATATCGCGATAGATGAGGATATAAATTCAATCAAAAATGAAATGAAAGAATTAAAACCGTAAATCGAATGATTAATCATGCACTGGAACTAAAACAAAACTTATAAAGAGTATCACAACCAAAAAGAAGTAGTGAATTCATCCAAAGTGGCGTTCTTACAATTGTAAGGATTACCAAATACTTCATTCCAACGAGTATGGACTATAATAACCTGCCGAATCGAAAAACTATAAGGTTACAAAGTTATGACTACGCTAGTCCAGGCTATTATTTTGTTACCATTTGCACCAAAGAAAAAGATCACCTATTTGGTGAAATACGAAATGGTATTATGTATTTAAATCCATTGGGTGAAATTGCAACCGATGAATGGTACAGAACCGAAACCATTCGTGATAATGTGAAATTGGATGCGTTTGTTGTAATGCCCAATCATGTCCATGGGATTGTCCGAATTGTTAACACCCCCACATCAAATGTAGGGGCGTATCGCAATACGCCCGAAAAACCAACCGAAATGGGGGGTAAAAACGGGGCGAATGTCGATTCGCCTGAAACACCAACCGAAATGGGGGGTAAAAACAGGGCGAATGTCGATTCGCCTGAAAAACCAACCGAAATGGGGGGTAAAAACGGGGCGAATGTCGATTCGCCTGAAACACCAACCGAAATGGGGGGTAAAAACAGGGCGAATGTCGATTCGCCCCTACGTGGCCCTTCCAATAATTTAGGTGCCATTATTCGTGGATATAAATCGGCGGTGACCAAACGCATCAATTTGTTACGGAAAATACCCGGGGTGCCTGTTTGGCAACGTAATTATTACGAACGCATTATTCGGGATGAAGAGGCGTTGTTCCGAATCCGGGAATACATTCATAATAATCCAAAGAATTGGGAACGGGATAACTATTTCTGATTTCAATTTTATCTACCTTTGGCGGATGAATTTGTAAATGACCGATAATGCCTAAGCGAAGCCTTCAAACCGCCCTTATTCAAACATCATGCTCTTCAAATCCTGAAGAGAATATGGATAAAGTGATATCAGAAATTGAAGTAGCTGCTAAAAAGGGAGCTCAAATCATTTGTTTGCAGGAGCTTTTTCGATCTCTCTATTTCTGTGATGTTGAAGATTATGACAACTTCAAATTGGCGGAGTCTGTACCCGGACCAACGACGGATAAGCTTTCAGCTAAGGCAAAAGATCTTGGAGTTGTAATCGTCGCTTCCTTATTTGAGAAGAGGACGGCAGGTATTTATCACAATACTACAGCCGTTCTAGATGCAGATGGTTCGTACTTAGGGAAATATCGGAAAATGCATATTCCGGACGATCCCGGGTATTTTGAGAAATTTTATTTCACTCCCGGTGATTTGGGTTACAAAGTGTTTGACACCAAATTAGCTAAAATTGGAGTGCTAATTTGTTGGGATCAATGGTATCCTGAGGCGGCACGATTGACGGCCATGAAAGGAGCTGAGATCTTGTTTTATCCCACAGCAATCGGATGGCATAAAGATCAGGATGCAGCAACCAATATCGAGCAATTGGAAGCATGGAAAACCATCCAGAAGTCACATTCTGTGGCAAATGGAATCCCGGTAGTTTCTGTGAACAGGGTAGGTAAAGAAGGAGAGATGCAATTCTGGGGAAATTCATTTGTGACCAACAGCTTTGGGAACGTGATTTATGAAGCAAGTTCGGACAAAGAAGAAGTTGCCGTGGTTCCCATCAATCTGGATGAATCGGATAAACAAAGAACACATTGGCCATTTTTCCGAGATCGCCGAATTGATAGTTATTCGGAGCTTACAGAACGTTTTTTAGACAGCGATGAATCTGATTGAAACATCTGATCTTGCTTCTGTTCAAGAGTTCGACGGAAAGCCGTCCGAAGCTGGATATTACTTCCCAGCAGAATGGGAGCAGCACGAAGCTACCTGGCTCAGCTGGCCGCATAATCCCGATACATGGCCTGGAAAGTTTGAGTCCATCTGGCCGGCTTATCTGGAATTCATTCGGATTCTTTCGCTAAATGAGAAAGTGAAGATCAATGTGAATTCTCCAGAAATGGCGAAAGAAGCATATCAAAAAATTGCTCAACATGGAGCGGAGATGGATCAGATTTTTTTCTATCTGCATCCAACGAACGATACCTGGTGCAGAGATCATGGTCCTGCTTTTGTAGTTCATAAAAATCCATCAATACCAAAAATTATCGTCGACTGGGAATACAATGCATGGGGAGGAAAATATCCGCCTTTTGATCTAGACAACGAGATTCCTTCCAGGATTGCAGCACAAATTGGACTTGAAGTTGCAAAACCAGGAATTGTTATGGAAGGTGGATCGGTGGACTTTAATGGGACTGGTGCATTAATAACTTCAGAGGCCTGTTTATTGAATCCAAATCGTAATCCAGAATTATCAAAAGACGAAATTGAACGAAAATTGAAAGGATATTATGGGGTTGAAGAAATACTTTGGGTTAAAGATGGAATTATAGGTGATGATACCGATGGGCATATCGATGACACGGTTAGGTTTGTTGGGGAGGATGTGGTTATTGCAATGGTAGAAAAAAATAGCAATGACGCTAATTATGAGTTGTTATCAGTGAATCGAGAACTTTTAAACCGAATGACTGTTAACGGACGACCGATTTCCGTGGTTGATATCCAGATGCCGGAACCACTGTATTATAATGGGCAGCGTTTACCGGCTTCTTATGCAAACTTCTATATTTCTAACGCGCATGTAATCGTACCCATTTTCGGTGCCAAAAACGATGATCAGGCCATTTCAATACTTAAAAACTTTTTCCCGGGTCGCGATGTGGTTGGAATTGATTCGAGAGAACTGATCTGGGGGTTAGGAAGCTTCCATTGTTTAAGCCAGCAAGAACCGATTTAATTGCCAGGTATAAGTATATAATGTGCGCTAAGTGATTCAATTTCAAAGTTTAGAGATGGATTCATATTCTTGTACGCCGGAATTGAATTTATTGAATTAAATGGACCACCTTTACTGAATTGATTATTAGTTTCGCCATTTATTGCAATTTTTTCTGTCCATTGATTTCCAACCTTTTCAACTTCATACCAATAGATTTCATCATCAGGAGTAAAATTTTGAACTTCCAGATTATATGTTTGGGAGGAATTTTCCGGGTTGATAACTATTACACTTAACCCGCCGTTGGTGTATGAAGAAGCAAAAGCTATAAGCGATTCATTTCCTTCAATTTCAATTTCAACCATTGTATCACCTAAGATGCTCTGGAGTACATAAAAATGAAAGAATGGAGGGTAGGGTAAAGAATTTGGTAAATCGGGATCATTATGGGCAAACATTCCAAAATCTTTGGAACTTTCTCTCCAATAGTCTTTTAGTGCAAAATAATTTGCTGCTCCAAATTCTAATTCAAGCAGATACGAAATTGTTGCAACAGCATGTAATGCCCCAACTTGTGTGGTTTGATAACCTGGGGTAACATTCCATTCTGTTAGTGCCAAAGGAACATGTGCTACTCCTGATTCATCTAATTCTGAGTACACATATTCCTTAATTTTATCCAGTTTCTGATAGGAGTTAATGATTTCTGATGGTGTAGATTCACCTTCTAAGAAATATGAATGAACAGAGATAAAATCAGCATAATTACCCGAATTAGTAGTTTGCAGCTGTGGTGCTAAAGTATTATTCCATGTGCGGGTTATGTTTCGATTACTCGCATCCCAAATATTTTCATGATCTGCAAAAACTGCACCTATGAATATTTCGGCATTTATTTCTTTGGCTGCTTTACGCATTGAATCTGCAAATACTCGAAAATGCGACCCATATAATGCACCATTTATTAATGAAGGCTGGCCGTCTTGATTTTCTGAAGTGTCAATACGAAAGCCACCTTCCCAACTAGCATAAGTTTCATTTCCAATCTCCCAATACTTCGTTCTTCCATTATCAAAACGTACCCAATTAGCTGCTTCTGATGCCGCCTTTACCACAGGATTTGGCCCAGTACCGTAGCGGGCATATGGATAATTCACAGTAATCATACCTTCAGAGTTAGCACTCTCTAGAAAATCATAGTATTGCTGTGTATTCATTTTCCAATTAATATCAGCACTTCCATCACCAAAATCGGTCCATTCACTGTCGTATGTATATACTTTGGATGGTAAATCATTCGGTAATCCATTAAAAAAATACATATTACTGGCATCTCCACCCGGGAATCGGATGGTACCTGGTTTTAATAAGCTAACCAACGAGGTGAGTAATGGATCATCATTATAATTACCCGTGTAAGTGGTTGCATTAATGCCGAAAGCAACATCCACAACTCTACCTTTTTTGTGGTTATAATCAATAGAAATTATGGTTTTGGTATTAGAGGGGTGTGTACCATCGAAAGGTTTAGATTGCGGCTTAGAGATACTTTTTGGAACCCAATTCTGTAAAAAAACTCCCTTTGAATATTCCGATTGTTCCTTGTTAGAATTTGAAGTGGTGCAGCTTAAGAGAATAGAACCAATTAATGTAATAAAGAGAAGTCGCATTAGTAATTATTGTAGTCAAAAAGGTCAATACGAAAGCGTAAGAGCATTTTTAATGAAGTATAGTTTTAAAATAGCCACTAAGAATATGAATATAAATAATTGAAATCCGGGAGATGAAACGACCTCGAAGTGGATAATAATTGAATTTTTCATTGGCTTAGGTTATCAGAACGGTGACTTAAAAATTTTTTTTGGTCGAATATTAGCTAAATAAACATAGCCTGCTAGAACAGGTTTAAGTGTGTCCTCTCACCGTTTTTATTCGTTTTACTATCCATGTAGCACCACAAGCTGTGCATTCACGGTGGTCGCTGATGTCTAACTCTGTACTCTTTTCGGTATAGTGATGACGATCATATTCTTTAACTATTGCAGTAGATGTTTCCCTTGTACCTCTATACACATCCTGATGTTTGTGTTCAGTAACATGAGTTTTACCCACAATTTCTGATCCTTTATCCATGGTTTCAAAATAGGAATTGCAGTCTGGACATCGGTGGTACAATAATCTGCTATGAATAATTTTATAACTGAAAAACCCGATCAGAACAAAGGTGACCGCCAGGAACCAGTGTTCTTCATGAATCATGTGAAGCCCGATAAACAAGTAGTATGTGTAAAAAAATAATACAAAAGTTAACAGGTGTAGAACGTGAACAATAATGTTCGATAAGGCTTTTCTGTAAGCATAACGATTTACAAGAAACGTAGTTATGAAATGAGGTATTGAAAAGAATAAAACTATAGTAATGAACCAAAGAATTCTCCATCCCCATTTTAGAAAGAAACTCATCTCGCCCGTTGAAGGGAAGATATCCAGCCCCTGAATTTTTTGGAATTCGATACCAAACTCTAAACTACGTATCCATGTAGCTAACGGCATATTCTCAATCCAGAAAGAGTTTGGACCATTTTGTGACTCGAATGACATGATCAGATTGTTTTCGACAAGAAATCGTATGTGTCCAAATCGTTCACCGTCTTTAACAAGGTAAAGTTTTCTATAGAACATGAATCCATTTCCCTGTGCATCGATTATTTGAGAATGTGGTTCCCGAGCTAAGGCGATTAATGTTTCCAAAGGTTGATTGATGACTTCATTTTCAATCTTTGACTCTAAAACAACCAAATAATCCAGTTGTTCATATTCTGTGATAAGATCCTCAAGCGCAGGCCTTGCTCGTTGCCAGGTAGTAAAACCGATTTCACCAGATTGATCGCGTACTTTTAAAAAACCTTTCTCTTCAAAACCTTCTAGATAGGTAACGATCTCACCAGCCTGAAAATCTCTAATCTTTTCTTCACCAACCCATCTATGTTCATTTAATCTTTTATAAAACCCTACTGGTGTATCATTGAATGGTTCAATGACTAACTCCTTAGATTCCTCGAAATATTCATAGGGAACCCATCCGATTTTTCCATCGGCTGTTTTTATTTGATAGGTAAGCCCGGTGCATGCAAGTGCTTCAACAACGGTTCCTTTTTCCAGACTCCCGATTTCTTCGCTTTCTAAATTAAGCTCAAGTAACAGAGGGGCTTTTTCTGAAAGTGTTAATGTATGATGCTGACCATAAATAGTAAGCGATAGGAGCACTAAAAGAATGGAAGTTGTGCTTACTCTTTTAATCATATCCTTTAGTTTAAAAGATTAGAATAACCAAACATTGATTTGGCTAATTTCTAAAGCACTTATAAATATTTTGTGAAGAATTTATGCGATTTGCGACTTCTAATTATTCATGATTCTTTTATAGGAACGCTCTTGGATCTTCTCCTTTAACAGGACCAACAATTTCTTTGGTGATCCAACCACCGTAAAATCCTCCCGGTTGTGGACGCACTCGTTCACCATCAACAAAACAGTCTAAGTGGGCGGGATAGAACGATAGATAGCCAGAAATTTCACTAAACTCATCAAATGGTTCAGGATATGACCACCCAACCTTTTCCAGTTTTTTATTTGGTGTTACAACATCCCAATAAGTTGCAGCTCCTTTCCATTCACACCTCGAGGTGCCAGGAGCTTTAATTAAATACTCAAAATTGATGTCGGAAGGAGGCAGGTAAAAGGTAGGTGGACTGGCTGTTTCCAGTATTCGTATAGCTTGTTTAGTTTCAACGATAACCGTATCACCCAGCCTAATCAATACTTCTCTGGAATCAGGAATAATTCCTGGTGGACGTGGATAATCCCAAACAGATTCTTCCCCTTTTTTTGGAGTGATTGCAAAAGAGGGACGTTTTTGACCATAATATTCCCAATGTAACCGACCTCTTTTTGCCCACTTTGGTAACTTATTTTTTCCTTCCATGAAGGGAAAAACGAAGGATCAGAATCCATCATTCCTGATCCTTTTTTAAATGTAATTATGCTGTTTCTACTTTGCAGGTCTTAATACCAAAAATTGCATATAGAGGGCAAAAACTTACAACACTGGTAAGGATAAATATCCCACCAATTACGGCGAGTACAATAGCAACCGTCCCGCTGATAAAATTTGTGAAATAAAGTGTTGCGATTACTACTGCAATAACTGTTCTGATAATTCGGTCAACTGACCCCATATTTTTTTTCATAGCTCTATTCTTTAATTAGTGAAATATTGTACCAATAAGACTATTCCGTAAACAATACCGATACAGATTATGCAGCTCAGGATTAATTTTGGAATGTCTTTCTTTTTCATGCTGATAAATTAAAGTAACAATTTCAGCTATTCAGTGACTTTAGTCACACTCACAGTATTTTTATTCCATCAGACGAAATTTGGATTTTACCTTCCGACTCAAGTTTCTTAATCATTCTGCTGATTACTTCACGTACCGTACCTAATTCATTTGCTATTTGAGTGTGTGTAAGAGTTAAGCTGGATTTATTTAACAGTTCCGATTTTTGTTTTAAATACGCTAATAATCTGTCATCCAATTTATTAATGAGAATATGTTCAATCGTATCCAGCATCTCAGCATATCGTAAGTCATATTGCTCAAAAAATAAGGTGTTGAATTGTGGAAAATTTCTAATCCAATCAGGTAATACATCAATTGGTACTAACAAAACTGTCGATTCTTCTTCGGTTACTGCATGTATTTTACTTGGTAAATTTTTCAGTCCAGAAGAGAACGACATTACACAACTTTGTTGTGGTTGTATATAGTAAAGGAGTAATTCCCTTTCATCGAATCTACTATATACTTTAATAAGCCCTTCAAGTACAATCGGTAAAACTTGAACATACTGATGCGCCCTTAATAACTCAGTTCCCTTGGGAAATGTTTGAATGGTAGATTTCTCTATTGCAACTTCAATCAAGTCTGGGGTTAAGAAACTTAGTTTTCGTTTAATTTCTGCTTCGGTCATTTGATTGAATAGCTAATAAAATTAATCTCATTTCCACTTTGATTATTGTATTAAAATCTGAATAAAACCACTCAAGTTTTCGATCAATAGCTTTGGTTTTTTTCGTTCGGTTCCTGCGTGCTATCCCTGCGTTTCATACGTTAAATTTTTCCCAAAGACATCAGTACATAATGTTACCGTACTATTCTTTCATCGACTCATTCGAAACTGTTGACTTGGCATAATATTGGCGACCAAGCCATGAATTGTGTGTTTCATCCCAGGTTGAATAGTGCCCAAAATCTGAAATACCTGATATGGTAGCGCCCCAGGTTCCAACACTAACCTGGTATTCAAGAGGGAACACGTTCATCGGCAGGCTATTCGTGTAATACTCAATATACTTATACAACTGGTAAGGCTTTTTATCTTCCATTATCTCTAAAATCAGCTTAGCTGAAGCAATATGATCGGAGTGGTCGTCAGGATTAATGGTTGAATCAGTTTCCGCAATATGGATATGAATTGGATGTTCTAAAGAGGGAGCTGGAATAATTTGCCCAATTGTTTCGAGTATTCCCTCTCGAGTGAATGTGTTTTGTTTATCGATTGAATTGATCGTTAGCTTTTCGCCGGAAAGTATTTTTGCTACACTTTCTTTGTTGTGCCGCACATATCCACCACCATCATAATTTCCATCTGGTAATCTCAGAAAGTAAGAAGAAATGTTTCGGTACTGGTAGAAGTTTATCTTATACCCGTTAATTACCATGGTGGTATCTGTTGCCGAATCCTGAAAGTTCTCACGAGGATAGGCGGCATTAATCAGAAACCGAAGTGCACGTTTACTGCCTTCTTCTCTGGCAAGTGTAAAGTTATTGTATTCCATTCCGTGCCCGGCATCACCTGCCGTAATATGTAGAAATATTACGTGTTGATTAGAATCTGAAACAGCATGAAATGCATTTGGATTCATGAATAACTGCCAATCATCAGGATGGGCTGTTACAAATACCGAAGTTGGTTGGGCATAGGAAATACCAACTAAAATAAATGCCAAAAAAAGTGACTGAAATACTGAGCGCATTAACTTATTGATAACTAATTTCATCATAATGTATCTGGATTTATTGAAACAAGAAATTCTGAACTGAGATATTCGGTTTCTTACAAGAATTGACTTCAAATTGTACCGGAAAAGCGCTACCATAGATAATTCAAGATTGAGAATACTAATTCAGAACCATCAAAATAGAGTGCATGGAAGCCCACTTTGAATTGAACGAGGTAACAAAAAAATTACCGAAGCATTTGCACAAATTCATTGTACGCCAACCGTATGAGGATTACACCCCTCAAAATCAGGCTGTATGGCGATATGTTATGCGCATGAATGTTGATTATCTCACTAAGGTTGCCCATGGATCGTACCAGGATGGGTTAAAGAAAACGGGTATTTTTGTTGATCACATCCCAAGAATGGAAGGGATGAATAGAATTTTGAAAGAGATAGGCTGGGCAGCAGTTTCTGTAGATGGGTTTATCCCACCTAACGCCTTCATGGAATTTCAAGCGTATAACGTTTTGGTTATTGCTTCAGAAATGCGAACAATCGATCATATTGAGTATACCCCGGCGCCAGATATCATTCATGAGGCTGCAGGCCATGCACCGATTATCTCAAACCCGGAATATGCAGAGTATTTGCGTCGATTTGGGGAGATTGGAAGTAAAGCGATTTCATCTTCTAAAGACTATGAAATGTATGAGGCGATACGGCTGCTATCTATCTTAAAGGAGGATCCGAACTCACCTCAAAAAGAGATTGATGAAGCACAAGCTAAAGTGGAATATCTACAGGAAAATATGGGTGAGCTTTCTGAGATGGCTATGATCAGAAATCTACACTGGTGGACGGTAGAATATGGCTTGATTGGTGATTTGGAAGATCCAAAAATTTATGGAGCAGGATTGCTATCCTCGATTGGGGAAAGCAAATGGTGTATGGAATCGGGTGTAAAAAAAGTTCCTTACTCATTAGATGCCGCTTATCAAAATTTTGACATTACAAAACCTCAACCACAACTTTTCGTAACTCCGGATTTTGCATATTTAAGCTTAGTATTAGAAGAATTTGCAAATACCATGGCACTTCGTACAGGAGGGCTTGAAGGAGTTGAAAAGCTGATCGATTCAGGCAATCTTGGAACTATTGAATTAAGTACGGGAATCCAAATTTCGGGCACCTTTTCTAAAGTAATCAAAGATGAGAAGGGAAGGGTTGCTTATATTCAAACTTCGGGCCCAACAGCGATGGCTAGTCGTGATAAGGAATTAATTGGTCACGGTACAAATGTTCATGCAGACGGCTTCGGAAGTCCGGTAGGGCATTTGAAAGGTATCAATCTTCCAATTGAAGACATGGCCCCTCGTGACCTTGACGCTTATGGAATTTATGAGGGGAAAACGGTAAGTCTAGAATTTGATAGCGGGATTTTGGTGGAGGGACGTGTGATTACCGGAACCCGAGATCTACAAGGAAAAATTCTTTTGATTACGTTTGAGGATTGTACGGTAACCTATTTCGATCAGGTACTTTTCAAACCAGAGTGGGGTATCTATGATATGGCAATTGGAAAAGAAATTGTATCTGCTTTTGCTGGTCCTGCCGATGTGAATTCTTTTGAAGAAATTGGGAAAGTTTCAGACACAAAAACCCATAAAATAAAGTATTCATCGTCGGATGAATCACTTTTCAAAATGTATTCTCAGGTACGAGAAATGCGCGAATCGGGAGAATTCATCACTGATCAATTTTCTGAAACGTTAAACGCTTTGAAATCTACGTATCCGAACGAATGGTTATTACCACTTGAAATGTATGAGCTTGCGCATGCTTCAAATCTCGATATTCAAGGTGAATTACGAACCTACCTCAATCAACTTCAGGATAATCCCTATTTCAAGAAATTGATTAATAACGGATTGAAATTAATTCAACAAAGAGAACTACAGGATACTTAATTTGTAATATTCTTTACGAATGGGCTGGGTGTTCATTTTGGTACGGGCCGGTGTTTTGAGTTATTGGGAACTCAAAACTTAATTGAAATTTGTCTAATGTATCATATTCGTAGATAGCTTCTATTTGAGACATCAACGAGTGGATAAGTGTAAATCCAAGGCTTTTTCGTGATGTAGTTTCAAAATCTTCTATACCTACACCATTGTCGAGATACATTACTTTCAGGTTTTCACCGGATTTACATACAGATATCGAAATTAGGTTATCTTCAGAATTTACAAAGCCATATTTGATAGAATTAGTAATCAGCTCGTTAAAAATAACCCCTAGTGGAACACCATGATTTACATTTAGAGTTTCGACTTGAATATCAAAATCAAAATTGATGATTTTATCTTCTTTATTCATGTTTGAAGCCACAATATTTGCTAACTCTTTTACATATTTGTCAAATGGGATATTGCTATAGTCAGACGATTCATAGAGCATCTCATGAACTTTTGCAATACTCATAATTCTGTTCGTACACTTTGAAAGAATATACCTGAATTCAGAATTGTCAATATTGTAGGATTGTAATTCCAACAAGCCAGAAACAACAGCCAAATTATTTTTAACCCGGTGATGAATTTCTTGAAGCATAATATTCTTCTCAAATAGAGATTGCTTTAATAGTTCATCCTGTTCTTTAATTTCGTTGTTTGTTTTCTCTAAATCTGCGATGAACGATTCATTTGCCTTATTGTAGCTGTAAACGAAAATCGACAAAATTACAGCTATTAATATGACGGTAATGATGTGATTAATCCAATCGAACAGAGTGGATGCATTTTCATGATATCCGGGTATGCTTATCAAATCGGTTAGATATAGGAATGCGACTGCCGAGTAAATAAATAAGGTGCTTATAAAAATGATTACCGTAGTTCGGAAATCGAAAACAAGAATTGATAAAAATGGAATTATTATAAGTAGAACCTTGTCAGCGGAATATAAGCTTTGATCAATAAGATCAGTTGTGAACATGATCGTTACTATAACAATGATAATTCCAGTCTTAATTTTAAGATGTACTCTATTCCTAATGGTGAATAGAATAAAAAGAAGGGACAGGCATATTATATCGTTGATAAAATGAAAATTAAAGGCATTTTCTTGATAAGGAAAAAGAGATGAAATTAGAATCACGACTCCTAGAATAGCGCCAACCAATAATAATCTATCTATGAGCGTATTTTTTACTTCCTCTATGGGGCTATCAAAAGCTTTTCCCGATAAACCTGATTGTTTAAAATCCACAAACAACTATTTAATCAATATGATATTTAGTGAGTATAATGTGAATAAAGGGAAATTGTTGATAAAGCAAAAATTGCTTAGTTCAAAATCTGGTAAGGATTTGACTCATTATCGTCGTTAAAGCAAAATGTTAATTTAAACTTATCGTGCGTATCGTATTCAAATTCCGCATCAATTTGATGCATTAATGACTCAATAAGTGTAAATCCAAGACTTTTTGTTGAAGCATTTTTAAAGTCATCGATTCCAATTCCATTGTCCTCGTAGGTTACTTCAAACCGTTCATTCTGCTGAGTTACCCGTATTTTTATTGAATTGTTAAGATTTCCATTGAACCCATATTTCACTGAATTGGTAATTAACTCATTGAAAATAATTCCCAAAGGTACCCCATGATTTATACTGATGAAGTCCACATCAATTTCCGTTTCAAAAGCAATAGCTTTTCCATCATAATTCATACTATCTAAAATGATAGAGGAGAGTTCGTTAATGTATCTATTAAACGGAATTCTGTTGAAGTTTTTCGACTCATAAAGCATTTCATGAACCTTGGCAATACTCATAATTCGATTCGTGCTTTTCTCGAGAATAAATTTACTTTCAGCATCTTCTGCTTTTTGTGATTGTAGTGAAAGGAGCCCTGATACAACAGCCAGATTATTCTTTACTCGATGATGAATTTCTTGAAGAAGCACATTCTTCTCATTTAAGTTTTCATCAATCAATTTCTGTGTTTGCACGCGCTCTGTGATATTCTCTGTTACTACAAGAATCCGTTTTATTTCTCCATCTTCATAGGGCAAAGGTAAAATTTTATAGAGTATAGTTTCTTCACCAACAGTTAATTCCACAAGGTCCGGCGTCCCTCTAAATGCCGAATCATAGGCAGCTTTCATTCTTGCAACTTTTTCTTCACCAAATGATTGAAGTGTATCTAATGCGTTTGACCCAATTAGAGAATTTGGGTTGATCTGCCATTTATTGTAATCAACTCCATCAGTGAATTGAATCACCAGGTTACGATCTAAAACAGTTAATATAGTTCTTGGGATATTTTTTGTTATACCAGATAAAAGAGACTCTCTATCGGCTAAGTAATCCTTTTGATTTTGTAGATTTTCTATCAATTCATAGATGGTATTATTGAATCTATGCAAGAAGAGCGTAATCATAATAGTAACGACAGAGAGGACCAGTACAACTTCAACCCATCTAAAGAAAGAGTGTTCATTGGGGTTATATTCTGCTGAGGTTACAATTCCATTTGTAAACAAGTAACCAACAGTTAAATAGAAGGTTATCGCTGCGATATACAGTGAGATCGAAACCCAAAATTTATAGATCAGAATAGCTAGAAATGGAATTAATACAACAATAATGAAATCGGGCGAATCTAGTCCATTTTCGAAAACATCAGATATGAACAACACAAACAACATGGAAATAATCATGTTGGATTTAAATACCAGGCTCAGTCTTTTTCTTAAAAAGAAAGTGGCATAAAGCGATCCCAAACCAAAAATGTCGAAATAAAAATCGGCATTTAAATTATCCATTTGAAATGGAATTAATGAGGCGAGAAATGTAAGGAACCCTAGAGTTGTACCAGTTAGAAGTATCGTATCTACTAGATTATTTTTAATAGAATCGATGTTTTTTATCAATATCGATTTTTCCATAGTTAATTGTCACTCATTGTTGTGCCGGCTGCCAGAATCCCTTCATTGTACTCATTCAATAAATATCATTATTGGTATATAAATAAAAATCTTAAGTGACTTACAGTTATTTAATATCCAACAATGAATTAACACCAATGGGACCATTAATTTTCTTGAAAGGTTCACCATATTCAAAGCCTGCAAGATGCCCAAAATATCGAGCTCTAGCTTCTATTTGAGAGAAGTAACTGCTTGATGAAATATATGTTTCTGGCTCATCGTCAATTTCATTTACGTTAAACTGACTTTGAAAGGCTAGAATTGCTCTTTTTTTAATTTCCCAATAGCTACTAATGTTGAAAATAAAATCAGGTTCGAAAGGCCGATCTTGCATGTATTGGAGAATAGTTGAAGGGCGCCATGGTTGCTGATTTTTACCCTCTATTTCAGTAGTCAATTTTAGTAACCCTGAATAAAAAATGGAGTCGATTGATAAACGAGTAGCTTTTCCATGATCGGGGTGTCGATCAAATGGAGCACCAACTAAGCAAATTTCTGGCTGAGTAAGACGAATCTGTTCAATCAGTTTAATTTGATGTTCTCTTGTGTTTTCTAGAAGGGAATCACCTAAATCTAAATTTGTTCGGTATTGAGTCCCTAAAATTTGTGAAGCTTTTTCTACCTCTTTTTGTCTGGATTTCGAGGTACCGCGAGTACCCATTTCACCTTTTGTAAGGTCGATAATTCCAACCCGTAGACCATCTGTAACCATTGCAGCTATAGTTCCACCAACATTTAACTCAGCATCATCGGGATGTGCTGCAAATACTAATACATCTAATTTCATAGCCTAACTTAATTACATAGTGTATGTAGGGATGTAAAAAAAGGCAACTTTGTGAAAGAAAGAAGTTTATTTTTCTTCAAATTGAAACGAAATCTATTGTAAAGCGTATTCAAGGAATTCCTCAAAATTGGTACCATTTATGAGATTCTTATTTAGCGTAATCGAGGGGTTAAAGGTAGCCTTAAAAGCATTATCGATTAATAAAATTCGATCAACCTTAACTGCTTTGTGTATAATCATTGGTATAACCATGGTAACGGTGGTTGATGCAGTTACCACTGGAATGGACGAAAGCTTTGAAAACAGTATGGCAATGCTGGGTAGAAATGTGATTTACATTCAAAAATGGCCTTGGGATGGCGATCAAGACTGGTGGGAAATCATCGGTAGAAAAGAAATGGACGTTGATTATGCCGACTTTCTCGAAGAAAGAAGTCGGCTAGCTTCTGTAGTAGCAGCCTATACTGAAAGAAATGTATCAGTAAGATTTGAAGATAAGCTAATCGAAAATGTGGGAATAAATGGTGCTTCATCCAATTACCTTAACATTCAGGGACTCGATATTATCTCCGGCCGAATGTTTACAGAAAATGAAGTTCGTTCTGCAAATAAAGTAGCCATTATTGGAGTTTCAGTAAGAGATGAATTTTTTGAAGAGACAGATCCGCTGGGTAAACAAATCCGAATTGGAGGCCAAAAATTTACGGTAATTGGTATACTAGAAAAGCAAGGAAATTTTCTGGGTTTAGGTGATGCAGATAATAGAGTGATAGTTCCAATTGATGCTTATGGCCAAATTTATGGTTTGCGATCAGGAGTTAATATTGGAGTTAAATTCCCAAACGAAGCTGCAATGATTGATGGTGAATACGAAATTGAGGGGTTAATGCGGCAAATCAGAAATTTAGATGCAGCAGAAGAAAATGACTTTGCTATCAATAAACCTCAGGCTTTTGAAGAGCAATTAGCAGCATTTAAAAGTGGGCTTTACATGGGGGGCTTTGTTTTAGTTGGGCTATCTCTTCTTATTGGCGGGATAGGAATCATGAATATAATGTTCGTTTCTGTTCGTGAACGGACGAAAGAAATTGGAATACGGAAGGCCGTAGGAGCAAAATCCTGGGAAATACTCACACAATTTCTGATTGAAGCGGTCATGATTTGCGTGATTGGAGGAATATTTGGTGTACTGTTGGCTGGTGGAGCAACACTCGCCATCGATCAGGTTTTTACAGCGAAGATGAATGTAAGTGTCGTTGCTGTAGCTTTCTTAATCTGTACTTTTGTTGGGGTAATTTTCGGATTTATTCCCGCATTTAAAGCAGCAAAGTCAGACCCAATTGAATCACTAAGATTTGAATAATGCAATTATCAGAAACATTTAGCCAAGCAGCAGATTCCTTATTAGCGAATAAACTACGTTCGTTTTTAACTCTTTTGGCCCTAGTAATAGGCGTATTCTCAGTTATCGTTTCTACAACAGCAGTTGCTGTTTTGGATAACTTCTTTACCAACACCATGAGTATTCTTGGCAGCGATGTGGTTACGGTACAAAAAAATCCAGCTGTTCAAATGGGGCCACGTGATGCTAGTTTAAGAAATCGTAAAAACATCACATTTGAGGATGCAGAAAGATTAGAAGAATCCTTACGGATAGGTGAAGGTGTCGGATCTATAAATACCTTTAACTGGACCTCTGTTTCTTATGGAGATGAAAAAACCGACCCAAATATCATGATTAGAGGGGGTAATGATGAGTTTATTGAAAACAACGCATTTACTCTGGAAGATGGACGTAATATTAATGATGAAGATGTGCAGTTTAAACGAAACGTGGTAGTTCTTGGCAAAGATATACAGACAGAAATTTTCAAAAATGAATATCCTCTGGGCAAGACTGTGCGCATAGATGGGCAGCCATATTTAGTTATTGGCTTACTTGAAAAGAAAGGTCAGATTTTCGGTTCATCATTCGACAATTTGGCTATTATACCCTATACAACTGGAATTAAAAATTATGGCGGAAACAGAGGGATTGCAATTCAGCTTAGGGCTCCTCAAATTTCAAAAATTGAAGAAACCATCGAAGAAGTAACAGGGATAATGCGAGTTATCCGAGATGTTGGTCCGATTGATGATAATGATTTTGAGATTACGACGAACGATTCATTGGCCGGTACGTTCGATGGATTTACTGCACTTCTTTATGGATTAGGATTTGTTGTTGGCTTTATCACCTTGGCGGGAGCAGGAATTGGGGTTATGAATATTATGCTCGTATCTGTAACAGAAAGAACTCGAGAGATTGGAGTTCGTAAGTCGGTTGGCGCTACAAAAAAAGCAATCATTACTCAGTTTTTGATGGAGGCTGTATTTATTTGCCAACTGGGTGGATTAATTGGAATGCTACTTGGAGTACTTGGTGGCAATATGGTTGCAGTATGGATCGATACAGAAATGGTAGTTCCCATGGAATGGGTATTCGGCAGCTTCTTTGGCATGCTGTTTATCGGGCTGATGTTTGGTGTATATCCCGCCTATAAAGCTGCACAGCTTGATCCAATAGAAAGTCTCAGGTACGAATAAGATTTTGGTGGGGAACTAACATAGTTCTCTTATATTTATTGAAATAAATGGGGCACTACAATGAATGAAGAAATCATCCAGAATTTAAATGAGCGGCTTGATCGCACCATTGATAAAGGGCGTGATATCCTTGCTGACGAACAGCTTCAACAACAGATTGAAGAATTGAAAACAAAGGCAGAGGCTACTATTCGAGAGCATCCGATTAAAAGTGTTCTAGCCGGACTCGCAGTTGGAATTTTATTAGGTGCGATAATCGGGTCAGACGACTGAAATGGATCCATTAAATTCCAGAGTTAAACAAATTACCAACGAGCTAAAACAATACGTAGAAACTCGACTTGATCTTTTGGTGCTGAATGTAGGTGAGCAGGTTACAAAATGGCTTGGCGAATCCATCCAAAAGTTAGTAGGATTTACCATTCTTGGAATTGGCTTTTTTTTCGGTTTAATATCTCTGGCAATCTATTTAGGTGATCTTTTAGAAAACCTTGCACTAGGGTATCTAATTATTTCAATGCCTATGATTTTGATTGGATTACTGTTAGCATCAGCAAAGCCAAAAGGGATCGCGAAGAGTATCCAAAATCAATTTATGGATGGAATTTTGACATCCATTGAAAAAAAAGAACAGGAGACTTCTGATACACTTCCAGCTCCTAAACAAAAAGTATTAAAACAGGGCAATGAGCAAAAAGATTGATCGAGTTGAAGCCAAAAAGAGGGAATTGGAGGCCGATCTAGTACGATTGCAATCGGGATTAGAAACAAATCTTGTGAATGTTAAATCGGATGTAACAAAAACCATTCACCCTGCACAAGTGGTAAGGAAATATCCATTACCCATGGTTGGTGCAGCTGTGATAGCAGGATATTTACTTACCAGAATCGGTAAAAGTAAACCGAAAAAGTCGGTTTCAAATAGCAACATAATAGCTGAATCCATTGGTTCATCTTTGAAAAAAAGATTGTCTAAAAAAGCTACAGACATAGTTTTAGACTATATAGAAGATCGAATAAAGTCTAATTCCGGATTTATTGGTGACAAAGAAGATTAATTAGTTGTAAAAGCTTTTGAATCTAAAGTTGTTAGCAACTATTTCGTAACAAATTTCGGTTAGCTTCGTGCAAGGCTACCATCAACAAAAAACTAATTACAGACATGAAGAAAAAGATTCTTGCTGTACTATGCGCAGTACTATTCTCAAGCGGAACAATTTTAGGGCAATCCGCACAACGTATCACTTTAGAGGACGCAGTTCGAATTTCGCTAGAAAATAATTATCTGCTAAAACAAGCTGAAAATAATCTTGATTTAGCAGACGAAAGCATACGAAATGAATTGGCAGATTTTATTCCGTCGATCAATGGAAATCTAAATGGCAGTAGACGTACAGGTCAGCAATTTATTTTTCAACGTTTTAATGATGGACTGGAGCCATTTGTGAATGTTACATCCCAGGGCATGTCTGGTAGTATCGGGGCATCTATCCCAATTTTTAATGGATTTGATAATATCCTCACATTAAGAAGCAGTCAGCAAGAGCAGCTATCAAGAGAGGAAAGTCTCCAAAGAGCCCGTGAACAAATAATTTTTGATACTGCAACAAGATATCTACAGGTAATATTAACTGGAGAGTTATTAGAGATTGATAAAGAGAATCTACTAACTGCTCAGAAGCAACTAGAACAAATTCAAGCAGGTGTAGATGTAGGATCAAGGCCTGTTGTAGAATTATATGACCAACAAGCAGTTGTCGCGAATACTGAATTAGAGATTACACAACGAGAGAATACGCTGGCACTAAACAAACTACAGTTAATCCGTACCCTTCAAATTGATCCGGTTGCTGAATATGAGTTTGTTGTTCCTGAAATTGAAAGCACCCAAACCTTCAATGCAATTGAGAGCTACAATCTTCGCGAACTAATCGATCAGGCATTAATGACTAGGAGCGATATTAAAAGTGAGCAAGCATCAATAAGAGGGTTGGAGTTCCAATTACAACGATCACGAGCGGCACTATTACCTACAATTAACGGTTCTGCGTCAATATCTTCAGATTATAGTGATCAATTATCTATTGGTGGGCAAAAAGTTAGCTTTTCAGATCAGTTTTTCGACCAGAATGTAAACCGTTCGTTCGGCTTGTCTATAAGCATTCCAATCTTCCAAAACTATAACAGACTTTACAATATCCAGGCAAGTAGAGTGCAGTTAAAAAATGCAGAGTTGAATTTGGATAATTCACGGCTTCAAGTTGTCCAGGAAGTAACACAGGCTTACAACGATTACATTAATTTCTTAAAGCAAAAAGAAGCCACTGAAAAGTCTCTTTTCGCGTCAGAAAAGTCTTTTGAAACACAACGAGAACGCTATAATGTTGGCGCGAGTACGCTTATTGAGTTAAGCCAGGCGCAGGCCAATTATGTGAGTGCACAATCGCAGCACACGCAAGCAATATTCAGTCTGATATTTCAGGAAAAACTACTTGATTTCTACTTAGGGAAGTTAAGCGGTGATACGATTGAATTTTAAATAAAATCAAAAACTTTGGGGAATAATAATGGCTAAGAAAAAGTCATCTACTGGAAAATTATTTATATGGATTACGGTAGTTTTGGTAATTCTATTAGCAGGTGGATTCGGCCTTCGAAAAGCTGGAGTAATCGGTGGCGGTTTACAGGGAGTTGCAGTAGAAACTGATACTGCTAAACTGAAAACGATCACCCAGGTAGTTTCGGCATCTGGAAAAATTCAACCGGAGGTTGAAGTGATTATTCGTCCTGATGTTTCAGGTGAAATTATCGAGTTACCGGTAAAAGAAGGTGATTTCGTTCGTCGTGGCGATTTATTGGTTCGTATTAAACCGGATATCTATCAGGCAACTATCGATAATCTAAATGCAGCTCTTCTCACTCAACAAGCTCGAATGGAACAGACCCGTGCTAGTTTAATTCAGTCTGAGGCAGCTCATTTGAAAAATACTGAGCTATATGAAAGAGACGTGATCTCTGAATTAGATTTTATCCAGACAAAATCAGCTTATGAAGCCGAGAAAGCGAATTTAAAAGCGGCAGAATACCAAATTGAAGCAGCTGAAGCTCAGTTACGTCGTGCACAGGAAGAGTTAGAACAAACGGTAATTCGTGCTCCTCAAGACGGTACCGTTACAGGATTGGCCGTTGAAGAAGGAGAGCGTGTGTTAGGTAATTCACAAATGGCCGGAACAGAAATGATGCGTGTATCCTTACTTGACCGAATGGAAGTTTTGGTTGAAGTAAATGAAAATGATATTGTAAATGTAACCCTACAGGATACAACCAGAATTGAAGTTGATGCATATCCTGAGCGTCAATTCAATGGGATTGTTACAGAAATAGCTAATTCAGCGCAAATTACTGGGGCCGGATCAACGGAGCAGGTTACGAATTATCAAGTAAAAGTGAGAATTGTAACTCCTCATAACTTAGGGTCAACGGGAGATCAATTAGTTGCCAGTATTGCACCTGAGAATCCTGAACAAGCCTTTGTGCCAAATTTTAAACCCGGAATGTCTGCAACAGTAGATATTGAAACAGAGACTGCTATAAATGTCGTTTCGGTGCCTATACAATCGGTGACTGTTAGAGATTTTGCCAAAGACAAACCATCCGATGGCACGGGTGCTGAGAATACCGAAGAAGCAGAAATTCAATCAGTATCCGACACCGACGATGATCTTTTAGTCCAGACTGAGGATATCCGTAAAGTGGTATTCAAAGTTGTAGATGGTATTGCAGAAAGAATCGAGGTTGAGACTGGTATATCAGATAATACGCACATTCAGATTACAAATGGTGTTTCAGCTGGTGATGAAATAGTAATCGGTGGCTATCGAGTTCTTTCTAGAACCTTAGTTGATGGTGATCTTCTAGAAATAACAAATCAATCAGATCAGACCGAAGAATAATGGAAAAACCTGTAATTCAGATTTCTGATCTCACCCGATTTTATCAAATGGGTGATACTACTGTAAAAGCCTTAAATGGGGTAACTTTTGATATTCATAAAAATGAATACATTGCCATTATGGGACCCTCAGGTTCGGGAAAATCAACGTTGATGAATATGATTGGTTGCCTCGATACCCCCACTTCTGGTGAGTATATTTTGAATAACAATCGTGTTTCTGAAATGAACGATGCTGAGTTAGCAGAGGTCAGAAACCGGGAGATTGGATTCGTTTTTCAAACCTTCAATTTGTTACCAAGAACAACGTGTTTAGCAAATGTTGAGTTACCTCTTATTTATGCCGGAATTAAATCCGGTGATCGAAAGGAGAGAGCAATTGATGTACTTACTAAAGTTGGTTTAGGTGATCGAGTAGATCATAAGCCAAACGAACTCTCAGGCGGGCAACGTCAAAGAGTAGCCATTGCAAGGGCATTAGTAAATAATCCTTCAATTTTGCTAGCCGATGAGCCTACAGGTAATCTTGATTCGAAAACAGGAGAAGAAATAATGCTCTTATTTGAAGAATTGTACAGACAGGGCAATACCATAATTCTTGTTACACACGAAAATGAAATTGCGGATCATTCACGCAGAATTGTTCGTTTGCGTGATGGAGTCATTGAATCAGATACACCTGTGGAAAATCCAACTCTTGCAGAAGTAGAAAGCCTATAAACAAAAAAAGACGCTCTTAAGCGTCTTTTTTTTGATCAGCATATTTTTTTTATCGTAAACCAATCCCTACACCAATATTGTAGGACGAGTACTCAGCTACTGTTGCTTCAGCATAGATGCGAAGGATGGCAATTTTGAACTGAACACCAGCAAGAGCATGGATGGCAGCATCAGAATCCTGCGAATAATTAATTGGACTTGCTAGTAAACCACCTTCCTCAAGATCTAATTCAAAGGTACCGGATTGAAACCCAACACCTGCATAAGCAGAAAGGAATGGAAGAGTTTTACCAACAAGAGCATTTACTACAAAAGCATCAGTGGTGGTTTCTAAATTTTGATCGGTATCTACCTCCGCATTTAACGACATGCTCGTATAAGCAGCCATCAGAGATATATCAACTGGGAGTAATTTACCACCTGGTAACCATTGATTTAAGCCATGCTTCACACCAAAACCCGTTAACGAAATATCACCGAAATCGCCTAAGGCAGTTTCAGGAATGTAGCGAACAGTTACATCAGTACCTTTGATTAAACCAACATTACCCTGTAACATTGCAACAGGTACAATACTCACCCCAACACCATTGGGCATTGTGATTGGCGTTGGACTCTCAATTCCACCTACTATTGGGAATAATCTTTGACCCGCATTGTCTTCACCACTAATTGTACTAGAAGAAGTACCTTCAATCCTATAATCACCTGATAATGCAAGGTCGTTAACATCGAAGCTTTGCGCTGAGCTTGGTACTGAAGCTGCTGCAAAACGAACCTGCACACTAAATCCCAACTTTTTAGTTGGAGCTGCTTTTGCAGTCCACCCTGAATTTAAAGAAGTACTTAAACCAGTTGCGAAAGGGTCGAGGTAGGCTTTTGTTAATGCTTCTACATCCGCTGTATTTGCGTTAAATAAATTATCCAGAGCATCTAACTGAGCTTGCACCGGACTTGAGTTAAATACCATTACCACAACGAAAGTCATTGCGGTGCATATCTTTGAAAATCGTTTAATCATTTAAATCACCTTAATATTGTTAGATTAATGCGCCAATATTAACAATTATATTGGGAAAATATATACCTGTTCCAGGTGATTATAGAGGATTAATCTTCAATTGATTCTAACATGTTTATGTACGAATTATAGCGTCCAGCATCGATTTTACCTTCTTCAAACGCAGTAATTACTCCACAGCCCGGCTCATGGATGTGTGTGCAGGTATTAAATCTACAACATTGTCGCGCATCTAACATCTCTGGAAAGAATAGAGATAATTCCCAGGGTTCGATGTTAAACAAACCAAATTCTCGAATTCCCGGGGTATCAACAATGAAACCACCATTCTCGATTTCGATTAGTTTTGCAAATGTTGTTGTGTGTTTACCTTTATTGGAGTAGCTGGATATTTCACCCACTTTTTCTGAGAAATTAGGGTCTATTGAATTTAATAAACTTGTTTTTCCAACACCCGATGGTCCAATAAAAGCGGTGGTTTTCCCTTTGATTGTACTTTTAAGAATATCAAGACTTTCATGGTCAACCGCAGAAGTGGTAAACACTTCGTATCCAAGAGAATTGTACAAATCCCGGACTTCTTTCAAATATTCCTGATCACTTGTAGTTGCCAAATCCATTTTATTGATGATGATTGCAGGTTCAACATCGTAAGCCTCGCAGGTAACGAGAAACCGATCGATAAAGCCTTCCTTCATTTTTGGTTTTCGAATAGACTGTACTACAAATGCTCGATCTAAATTTGATACCAAAACATGCTCACCACGTCTACCGTGCGTAGCCTGCCGTGTGATATAATTAGTCCGTTCATGGATATTTTCGATGGTTCCTGTTCCATCTTCATTTAATGATATATCCACCCAATCTCCAACTGCAATTGGATTTGTAACTTCCTTTTCATCCAATCGAAACCGACCTGGTAATCTGCTTTCTACCAGCTCTTCATCTGTTTTAACTTTATACCAACTTCCAGTGGATTGAATAACGCGACCTTTTTGCATCCTCGAAAATACGCAAGTATGTAATATTGACAAGTATTTAAATAACGAGTTAGTATCTTAATCAAAAAAAATGCGACCACTTTTACTTTCCCTATTTCTTATTTCAAATGTACTGGCTCAATCTAATCCGGTAGACGAAATTGCTGCTTTTTGGATGGAAGCAGAACGGCAGGTTACAGAAGGTGATTATCCGGCTTATGCAGCATCCTTTCATGAAGAAGCGATTTTGGTAAATGGGATGTCGAATACGAGTATTCCTATTCAGGTTGCTTTAGACAGCTGGAAAGAAGGTTTTGATAATACCAAAGCAGGTAAAATGTTGGCCTCGGTTGACTTTCGTTTCTCTGAGAATTCGATCGGAGAGACATCGGCTCATCAATCAGGGATTTTCTTATATAAATGGCAGAATGAAGGAGAGGAGCTACAAGAAGTGTACATTCATTTTGAGGCGTTACTAACAAAAGTTGATGCAGATTGGAAAATGTTGATGGAATATCAAAAAGCAATGGCCTCTAAAGAGGAATGGGATAAATTGAACTAAGATTTCTTAAAAATTAGCATAAAAAATGCCTTCATGATGCATGAACGTGCTGTCTTTTCGATTCAGGTCGAGTTTTCCTCCATCGAAATTAGTTACCCTAAGACCAAGTTCTTGAAAGAGGCAGGCTGTTGAGGCAAAGTCCCAAATACTTCCACCTCCAACTTCTTTTTTTGGAAACTTAATCATGCAAGCCGGACCGTTTTCCAACACGTGAATCCCATTCATCACTGAAGCTCCACCAGGCATCTCAACAAAACGTTCTAACCCTAATTCATCGACTTTGTTTTGGAGTAATTCTTCCAATTCTGATAACCGTGGAGTATCTTTTAATCGTTTATCCGTTACGTACGTTAGGTGTTGATTTGAATTCTTTATTTCCCACCGATTACCATTTCTAAAAACACCAATACCTTTTGTAGCATGAAATAGAGTATCAGTGTTTGGGTCGTAAATCACCCCAATTTGAGGCGTCCCATCTTTAGCAACTAATGCAATGGAAACGGAAAAACCAGACTCTTTTCGGATGAAATTCAGGGTTCCGTCAATAGGATCAATGCACCAAAAGAAGTCCTTTTCAAATCGACTTCCATCATCTTCGATCTCTTCGGTCAACATGGCTATATCATACTCAGCGCAAGTAGGCAGTAAGTAGGAGAGAATCACATCTTCCGCTTCCTTATCAACCTTGGTTACCACCTGAGAAGCATAATTCTCTCCACCTTCTTTACTTTCTACCTCAACCTCCTCATTCATATACTTTTGAATAAGTTTTCCAGCTGATTTAGCCGCTTCAATGGCAATGTTGGTTAAATGATTTAAGTCCATTTATAAATTATTGATTACTTCTTCAGTTACTCGTTCACTATAGTTGTTGATTTTCCAATGACCCGGACTCCAACCTTCTAAGAATCGATGAAAGTCGGCCCATGCAACCCGATACATAGATCGCCACTCTGCTTCTAGTTCTTCGTTGTGTTCACCAAGAGCGAACTTGAGGTGACCGAAATAGGAATCCAGAATTTTATCTTCATATCGTTCACTTTCAGATTCGTTTAGAACGCTTCCAATAAAATAAGCGACGTCCTTCATACCACATCCACCGCCAATATATTGGAAGTCTACTACTGCAATTTGATCTTTATCTCCGAAACAAAAATTGGCCAGCTTTGCATCACCGTGAACGAAGGTCTTGTATGTACACGAGTTCAGTTTTTGATCAATAAGAGGAGCAGCTTCTTTTAAACGTTGATCTTTTAACACTTCAAGTTCGTTTGGTCGGGTATCTAAATGCCAATAGGTTCCAATTTCCCAAAGTCCTTCAGGCTTTTTTCCCAAAAAACTGGCATGAAATTGAGCCAGCCATTTCAAACAAGCATCTATTTGCTCCCAATTCAATGACCATTTTCTGTCTGGGAACCCGGCAGCATCTAAATCCTCTAAAACCATGAATACTTCATTCTCATGATGTTCTACGGCCAAACAATGGGGGAGACGTGCCTTACTTAGAGCACTGTAATTCTCGTACCAATTGGTCTCCACATGATAAGACTTCACTTTCCGTTGATGTCCAATATCGGTATTCCAACCACGCGGATGATTATTCGGTGATTTAAGCTGAACATGCTTAACAATCACACTCTCCACATCTGCGCCAACTAAGCCAACACGTTTGATTTCACCATAGCCACTCCAAAGTTCCTGAATCATCTCTTCATTGGTGATAGATTGTGCGCCTGTGCTCTTAAGAATAATTGAGTTGAAATGGTTGTTCATTTTGCTGCGAAGATAGGGAATTGAGACAATTCATTGTGCTAAGCTTGAAAAAAGAAACAGCTCTTTCACAAGAGATTCCTATCTGATGCTAAATACTATGAACTTTGCCTTTTTAGAATTTTAAAAATGCGACTGATGGAAATTTGTGATAGGTTCCATTCATATCCTTCAAAATCTGTGGTATTTATAAACTGAACAACTACTGCATCTAACTCCTCGTCATATTTTGCCAGACTTTGATAACCAACTACCAATCCACCATGATTATATTCATAAGGGTAGATTTCTTGTTCACCCTCATCAAATACAGAACCGTCGTTTAGAGCTCTCAGAAAAATTCCTACATCTTCTGCGGTGGCTAACATGCCGTACTCTCTTTCTTTAAAATCCTCGTCATAGCCCACATAATATCCACTCATAACATCATCTAGATCTACTTCTGTAATCGAAAAGAACGTGTTATTAAGATCCAGGGGAACCAATATTCTCTCTTTGATAAACTCTTGGTGACTATACCCTAACACATCATCCATAACCCGACGAAGTAATAGGTAATTCGTGTTTGAATACTCATAGCCTTTATCGGGTTCAAAACTGGCTGGAAGATCAAGAGCAAATTCAAGGGCGTTTTGACCATTTGCCTGTTCGTTTTCCCAGAAAGCTGGATTATCTGTGAAATTTGGTATTCCTGAACGATGTTGCATCATCATTTTTAAGGTGATTTCATCCGCATGTTCAATTCTGTCAATTAGTTCAGGAAAGTAATCAGTCACCGTTTCATCTAGCGAGATTCGACCTTCTTTTGCCATTTTCGTCACAGCAACAGCTGCATATAACTTGTCGATACTGGCAATTTTAAATAGGGAATGTGGGTCGGCCGTTATTTGATTCTCACGGTCTTTCCATCCACCCGCATAAAAAGCCGGCGGTTTACCGGCTTCATCCACGTAAACAATCATACCATCAAAGCCATGACTAATTGTTTCATCTACTTGCTCTTGAACGGTATCAGGAAGTGGTAATATCCAGGCCTTTACCAAAATCCATGGTACGAAAAATAGGGAGATAGCTGTGCCCACCAGTAAGACCACTCTGAATATTTGTTTGCCCCGATTTTTACTCAATGATTCTGCCGATTATTTGCCCGTATTAAAGAAGAAAAGCGGAGCGAATTCTTCTCCAACGGTTTGTATAAACTGAGTTTTAATGCAGTTTATACAGTGTTGTGTGACGTTATTTCTCTAGTCCTAATTGTTTATATCTTTCTTCGAGTAACTCTTTATATGCTATTTTCATTTTTATAGATAAGAATGATTGATCGATCCGATCAACTGCTTTTGATTTATTTTTTATCATTCTATTAAAAGTTCCTTTGATCTGTTTAGAAGTCAATTCTAAACTTTTTCCCAATTGTTCAAAATGTTCTCTTTTTAACTTTTTTTTCTTTCCAACTATCGTCAGTGCAAGTTCTTCTGAATCCTCAGTGATTATTATTGCGACATTTAATAAGTCATAAGCAGGAGACAACACCCAGCCAGAAGGGCTTTCGATCATTGAAAAGTTCTTCAAATGCATGTCATTATTTCCGGTTAAAAAAGAAAATATGGCTAGGTCAAAAAAATAAGTTTTGTCTAGTAAAGTGTTACTTGAAAAGCTACCTAATGCTTTTCCAACTTTTTCCATAGAACTTCTGTATTTATCAAAGGCTTCCGTGATCTGAAACATGTCTATCATGTGAATCTTTGATCCAGTTTGTGTTCGATCAATTCGTTTTGTGATATAGGATAGTTCACCTGACAATAATCTAAATAATGATGATGGCACAACCTGGATTCCAAAGGATTCTGCTATTCGCAAGGTTAGGTGTTCGTTTTCAGGCATTTCGGGAAATCTATCAGAAGGTGGTTTGAAAATATAATGCCCTCCTAATGCACCGACTACCGTGAGTCTTGCGTCAGAATTCTCTTTTGTTTTTTTAACTAATGACATTGATAGTTTTGCCTGAACGCCAGGAACAGCAACACTTCTCTCAACCACTTTTTTTGCGAGCTCATCCATTTGATCGAGGGAATATTCAATTTTTGGAGGAGTTGGTGTTCCAAAGAATTCCATCGAACATTTCTCGTGAAAGTCATTGCCACCTTCTACAGGTTTATAACAATATAAACATCTATTTTCCATCTTGTACTTCTATAGGTTCCACACTCACTGCACCAATGCAATTTTGACAACAAGCCAGTAGTAAACCCATACGATCATTTTTATTGATTTTCCAGTTTTCTGAAGCTATGTCTAGCAACCATCCCTCTGGAATCAACCCTTCAAAAAATGGAAAAAGTCGCTTTTCAGTATATGGTTTTGATCTAACTGGCATTGTAAAAGTGATGAAGTCATTTGGATGATCTTCTACATATTTGTCATCATACTGAAATACATACTCACCTTCATCAGTTTCTGTAATTATACCGGCTAAAAAATCTTTATAAAATACGTTACCTTGTCTCATTCATTTAGGTCTTTACTTTTGACAGGTGCTAGTTCATGCCCAAACATCTTAAGAACTAAATTCACTTTATCCATATTTAGATTTGTTTTGCCTTGTTCGATTTTACGCACTACAGTTAATGCAACTCCTGTGCGTTCAGCAAATTCTTCCTGAGTGAGGTTTACTTCCTTTCTTCGCTTTTTTACAAAGTCTGATAATCGCTTCATTATATGTATTTAAATATAATATAAGGCAAATATACATAAACTATATGTAATTAGATATAATAAAGAACGTTAAAGTAAAATTGTATGCAATTAGATATAATATTGAGATATAGAATTGTTCTATATTCTTTTGCATATAGCATGCTTAGCTTTATATGGCACGTTGGAGAAGAAGAGCGGAGCGAATTCTTCTCCAACGGTCTGTATATGGTGTCGTGGCTGACGAAAGGAAGCCATGCACTATATACCTTGTTGTGCGGTCGTATTTTTTGTTTCTCAGGCCGTGCCTAGGCTCAGACACACTCTTTGACAAGCTTTGACTTGTGCGGCTGCTCTTAGCGGCTTGGCAATGTGTGTGGCTGTTAGGCGTTGGCATTTATATCTGTTTTGAGTAATTCAGACTCTTAATATACTTTTCCATAAAGTCCCAATCTGGCTGACCTTTTGAATTGACAGGTAATTTGATTGTCGAAATCTTCATTCGTCCGATTCCCCATTTACGCCCATAGTTGTATCTGTACTTCTCTTTTCTAATGAGAGTTGCCAAAAACAGTCCAACGTATTTATTCATTTCAAACTTTGGTTTGAATATGTGAACGTCTTCTGTTGAGCAGAAAGGCACAGGTTGATAAAAAGCATAAGCTACACTACCATTTCTATTTACTCCAATAGTGTTCCCTTTATGAATTGCTGTAACTTCTGTAAAATCTGTCCAACCGTTATTTTGGTCTGTTGACGTTACAAATGGAATGTTTCCTTTTCCATTTAGGTCTTTTTTTCTTGGACCTTTTCCACGTTCAATTTCAAATAAGTCGTCATATACAAAGGTCTTCCATTTGGAAGTGTCTGTTGTGAGTTTCTTTGCAGAAAGTGGTTTCTCTATTCCTTTGTATCTGTTTAAATCATTTCTTGTTACAAAGTTTGGAATTGAACTAACTGAAGGAATTAGCAGTTCTTTTAAAGTTCGATTTGCTTGTCTGCCGTAGTTAAAACGATATTTATTAGCTCTTAGACAATTACAGTAATATAAAAGCTGGCTATCGGTTAGATTTGTTAAAGGTTTAAGATAGTACAAGTCTCGACCACTATAATAAGGTTCTTTTTGCAAAAAACTTTCCATTACTGAACCACCACCTGCAACACTAATTGTGTTTTTCGGATTTTTAGTTTTTCCTGCAATTGGTTTCACCCAAGCTGAAACACCATTGTTCTTTGCAGTACGTGAAACAAATGGTACTCCCTGTCCTGGCTCAGTTTGCGTTAATTTGTTCAATTCTAAATTAACTCCATAAACGACTTCAAATATTTCTGAAACTTTGACTAATTTCATTTTACGTCATTTAAAAGTTTAAAGACTAAGAAGTTTTTGACAGTGTCTTCAAAGTCTTCTTCTCCAATTTGTGAGTAATCAGTCTCCATGTAGGCTTCCGCACACCATTCATCTTCATGAGTAACTTTTTGTTTTCTGCTAAAACCTGCTATATCGTCCTTATTTCTGTAACTGTCAATCCACTTCTTTTTAATTTCTTCCCAATTTTGGTGGTGGTCGATACGTCCAAACATTTTTGTTTTTACGAATCCGTCATTTTTCCAATAGCCAAACCATGATTTTAAGTTTGTCTCTTCATGTGGGATTTTGGCTTTAAAAACCATAATACACGTAACGACACCTACTGGATAAAATAAGTCGTCAGGCATAGACATGACAGCATTAAGTGTGTGGTGCTTTAAGATTTCTTCACGCATTGGGTGAGGAGTGATTGCACAAGACATGGGAACAATGGCTACACCAATTCCGCCCTTTTTTAAGCAGTCGAGCATCTGCTTTATAAATACCAATTCGTGTAAATCTTCATCTCCTTGGGCGAATGGAGGGTTTAACATTCCAATGTCACAATTATGCTTCTTAATTGCTTCAACGATTCCTTCATCAAAACAGCTTCCTTGGTGTAGATTAGCTTTCCCGTCTCCACGCAAAATCATGTTACTTGCACCAAGTGCATACATATTTGGTTGTTGCTCAATACCAATTAAACCATGAGCTTTTATGGCGTCTTCCTCTTTCTTGCTGACTGCTTTTTTAAGCATGTTATGCATTGCTGAAATCAGAAAACCACCTGTTCCCGCACATATATCAAGAACTTTCGATTTTGGAGTAACATTCGCTAAATGTGAAAAGAGGTCGGTTATATGCCTTGGTGTTAAAACGATACCAAGTGCTTTTTTGTCACCACCTGTATATTTAAGAAACTCACCATAAAACTGACCTACGACATCAAAATCATGATAAACGCTAATGAATGGCCATACCTTTTCATTTAGCATGTCGATTAGTTCAAATAATACGCTGCGTGGATATTTTTTTGTCGGCTTCCCAAGTTCTGGGTGAACAGCAATAGACGAATATGGCTGTGTCATGCTGTACTCTTTACTATGTGGAATTTTTGCCTTTCTGAACTCTTCTTTTATCACACGCATCCATTCCTTTTGAAGTTCCGCTGGTGTGTACTCATCAAAACTTTTTGCAAAAGCTTTGTTCTTTAGTGCAATTAGCGTCCCACTTACCAATAAAGGCTTTTCACTTTCAGTAAGTTTTGCATGGTCTCTCATGAAATCGTGTAATTCACGAGAAAATGCCATGAGGTCATCATGTCTCTTCCTAGCTACATCAGGGTCAAAAGTTCCATGCTCAATAAAGTCTTCTAAGCTTAGAATCTTATCTATTTTCTTTCCTGATTTGTTTGTAAGAGGCTTTGCTTTATCAGCCTGTTTTGGGTGAATGTAAGTCGAAACTTTTAATCCCGATTTTGTCTGACCACTAACGGCTATTGAAACAACATTATATGATTTTGATAATTTTTTAGAGTAATGTAAAGCACCATCAACCGCGTAATCTTTTGTTTTGTCATGATTAGCACTTTCATGATACTTCGTGTCTGCTTTACATTCGTAGATTATTAAAAAGTCCGGAGTTTCAGTTGTTGATATTATAAACTCAGGTGCGCCAACTCCACCTTTTCCTGTTTTTGAAGCACCTTTTAAGAGCTTCTTTATTTCTTCAATTTGGCTTTTTTGTTCTTCAACCGAAATATTAGAGTCGTCATAATATTTTAAGTCTCGAAGTATGTCTCTGACCAAATTTTCTGTTATTCTTTCGTTTTTACTCATTGTCCATTTTATCTGTCAATGTTAATTCTTTCTGTCCGAGCGCTGGCAAAAGAGCAATGTGTGCGATAGCACTCTTTGCTTGTGCGTTGGCTCTTTTTGTATGCTGCACAACATAAGAATAACACGCACTGAGTTCATGTTATCCCAGTTTCATCTTTAACTATTATTGTTGTTATTCCTGTAAATACTTGGAATAACATGAAGAAAAGTGAATTACTAGTAAAGTACAAACATCATCTTACGCTCAAAAATTTTAGTGAAAGTACCATTCGAGCTTATACCAATGGACTACACATATTTTCTCAGTATGTAACTGAGAAGGGCATTCAGGAAATTACTTCAAAAGAGCTTGAAGCTTTCTTTTACGAATGTAAATCTAACAGAGGTTATAGTTACTCATCAATGAAGCAGTAATTGGCTTCGGTAAATTTTTTATTCAAAGCTCACTCCCAAGCAGGAGCTTGAGAATGAGGGTGAGAGGTTAAAAGTCCAATTGAACAAATTAGTATCTAAACTAAAAAGGATTCAATTTCTTGAATCCTTTAATTTTAAACTTCTGCTGTTACGGGCTTTTTATTTTCAGAATCTTTGAAGTATTCGAAGGGATCTCGAACGGCTTCTTTTTCTAGAATAAGATCAAGAAGGGGGGCCATGCGATCGAGATATTCGACTTTTAAGTCTCCAATCACATCCGATTCTATTTCGGAAACATCTTTCTCGTTTTTCTGTGGTAGAAGTACTTTTTTGATGCCAGCTCGTTTAGCTGCCAACACTTTTTCTTTGATTCCACCAACAGGAAGTACCAACCCACGAAGCGTGATTTCTCCGGTTAATGCGATAGTTCCATTTACTTTTCTTTGCGTGAATATGGATGCAATTGCCGAAAGGAGAGACACCCCAGCAGAAGGACCATCTTTTGGAACCGCACCAGCCGGAACGTGAATGTGTAAATCAAAATGTTTGAAAGCTGCTTCGGGAATTCCAATATCCTCAGAATGAGCTTTTAGATATGAAATCGCCAGCATTGCTGATTCTTTCATCACTTCACCCAATTGACCTGTGATATTCAGTTTTCCTGTTCCTTTGGAAACACTCGCTTCGATGAATAAGATATCTCCACCAAATGGGGTCCATGCTAGTCCGGTAGCAACGCCAGGAACGGTAGTTCGTTCGGCAACATCACTAAAGAATTTCTGCTTACCCAATAATTCTTCCACATCATCAGCGGTTACTTCAAAGGTCTCAATTTCACCGGAAGCAACTTTGGCGGCTACTCCACGAGAAACCGATCCAATTTGACGATCTAAGTTTCGAACCCCTGATTCTCGGGTATATTCATCGATCACTTTAACTACGGCTTCATCCTTGATGGTGATTTGCTCGTCTGTTAATCCATTTTCTTTGGTCTGCTTCGGAATCAGATAGTTTTTAGCAATTTCTGTTTTCTCTTCGAGCGTGTATCCACTGATATTTATGATCTCCATACGATCACGAAGCGGAGCAGGGATAGTCTCTAAAGAATTTGCAGTAGCAATGAATAGAACTTTTGAAAGATCGTATTCCAGCTCAAGGTAATTATCACTGAAGGTATCGTTTTGCTCAGGATCAAGAACTTCAAGCAGGGCAGAAGTAGGATCACCGCGATAATCGGCGCCCACTTTATCAATTTCATCCAGCATAATTACAGGATTACCTTTTCCGGCTTTTTTCATTGAACGAATGATTCGACCAGGAAGGGCACCTATATACGTTCTTCGGTGACCACGAATCTCTGCCTCATCTCTAATTCCACCTAAACTAAAGCGCTCAAATTCGCGATTTAATGACCGCGCAATAGATTTACCTAAACTTGTTTTACCAACACCCGGAGGCCCGTAAAAACAAAGAATAGGGGCCTTCATATCTTTCTTTAACTTAAGAACAGCTAAGTATTCAATGATGCGTTTTTTAACTTTCTCAAGTCCATAATGATCTTCGTCTAATACCTTCTTTGCGAATTCCAGATCAAGTTTGTCTTCTGAATATTCTTCCCACGGAAGATCTAAAATCCATTCTACATAACTATGAATAATGCCATAGTTTGGAGAAGCATTTGGAGTCATCTCCAGTCTGCCTAATTCCTTTTCAGCAACTTCTCTGGCATGATCAGGTAATTTCTTGGCAGCTAATTTATCTCGAAGTTTATCAACTTCTTGTTGCTCTGCATCTTCACCTAATTCTTCCTGAATAGCTTTCATTTGCTGTCTCAGATAGAATTCACGTTGTTGATCGTCAATATCGGATTTAACTTTGGTGCGGATCTTCTCACTCATATCAAGAACCTGAAGCTCTTGCTCTAGAAATTCCATGATCTTATCCAGGTTCTCAGAGAACTTTTGAGTTTCCAGCAATTCCTGCTTGTCTTCATTCTCCACATTTAAATTGGAAGCAATGAAATTCAATAAGAATATTGGGCTATTGATATTGTTTACTGCAATCGCCGCCTCAGATGGGATATTTGGCGATTTGTTGATAATATCAACGGCAGTTTCTTTAATGTTGCGAACAGATGCACTAAGCTCTAATCCCTGCAAGTCCATTTCGCGTGGATATGCCTTAGTAGTAGCGCGGAAGTACGGTTGTTCTTGAGTGAACTCTTCAACTTCGAAGACTGATTTTCCCTGGATAACAATACTTCTACTGCCATCCGGCATTTTGATGAGCTTAATAATTTGAGCTACAGTCCCAACCTGATTTAAGTCTTCATAGCCCGGTTCTTCAACATCTTCATCTTTCTGGGTAACTACTCCAATAATTTTGTCACCCGCATATGCTTCTTTTACTAATGCTAAAGATCGATCTCTGCCAACGGTAATCGGTACAACTACACCAGGAAATAAAACGGTGTTTTTTAATGGTAAAATAGGCAATGAATCTGGGACAACAGACTCGGTTAATGCTCTCTCTTCTTCTTCCGACATGAGTGGAATAGCCTGCTCAAAATCATCAAATACATCGTCTGACTGTGCCAACTCATTTTCTAAATAAAAACGTGATCTCATTAATAATACTTTTATAGAATCTTTTTGTCAGTTATTGGCAAATACAAAGCCAAGTTAAGTTTGTTTTTTTTCAGTCGTCAAAATTGACGCAACTGTCAGAACCTTCGGGCAATCTGACAGGGTCATAAATTTGTGCTAATAATCATTCGAAGTATTTACCCGCTCTCAATCACCCCATTAAAAAGGAGAATAACTGTTTGATTAAAATCCAATTAACTTAATAAACATCCTTTCTCCCAACATGTCGGGAAAGAGGAGTGATGGGGTTGGATAACATTTAAAAATGAAATTGTAAAGCTGCGACAGTTACACCAGAAAGGGTAGGGTTTTCATTGAACGTTCGGGAAACAAACTGAGTAGCAATCGATAAATCCCATAATTTCGTTTCTATGGCTGTTCCAAAACTAAAGAAATTTGGTAATTCGGTAGCTAATTGTGTGCCGGCACGAATTGGCAGGAATTTCAATGGTCGAATCTCAACCCCTGCAGAGGCTACTAATTTGTTCGAATTGAACGCAGTATTTGTTAGCCCCATACTCAAATCACCCATTAATTTAATTCGATTAACCTCTAGCAAGATGCCTGCGTGCAAGGCTGTTGGTAGAATTACAGCGTTATTTTGCTCGCCAGCAATCGCTGACCCAAAAGGATTATCTGGTGAAAATTGTGCTGGTTCATCAAATTGACTTACATAGTCCAGGAATTGACCCGGTGCCCCAACAAAAGCACCGGAAGAGGAATTTGTTGGTAATAAAACAGATCCTATAGTATCTGCATTTATGATGAAATGACTGGTTTTGTCGTAATTCACAAACCCAATGTCGGTAATAGAGAAAGATATTCTTAGAGACTTTTGTGTTCTCTGGTCGGTGTCTTCTAGCGTGGAAAAATCACTTCCAAGTGTAAGCAGGTAGGTAAAACCGATATCCAGCCCAACTCCCATACCCTGAGGGTTGAACAATTCATCGGTAATATTCTGTGTTAATGCAGTTTGTACGGGTGTTCCTGAAAGGTATGCTGAACTTGCATCTGTAAAAATTCCCGAGTCCTGATAATCAAATTCTCGTATCTGTTGAATACCACCATTCTGCAGTTGACGATATTCATTTTTCCATCGCGCATTTAAATTAGAACCGGCAAGTACGAATTTTGGTGCAAAACCAAGAATAAACTCGTCCAACCGAGGCGTCATGTCGGTAAAAAATTCGAAAGATTCAGCAAATCCAAATGAAAACTCGTACAGCGACTGGTAACGATGAGTTAAAGATCGATCTAAAACGGCAGAATTTCCATCTTCCTGAAATAAAGGAGAATACCAACCGCGGCCTACTTCGAAGCTAGATGAGATTCGGTTTCTAACAACAAAAGAAAGCGCTCTTTCTTCATTCCTGATTTTTATGCCAAGTAGGGTTACATCCAACCTGGTTTGATGCAATGAAGTGGTTCTGTTTCTTATGTAGTTGTCTTCTAATATTTCTTCACGATCTGCTGCAGAAATAGAATATGAACCTGGTTCAAAGGCATAAATATAATCTTCGAGATTGGTTCTTTGATCATTAAAATCAGAAAAGTTTTGAACCCCATTGAAATATGTACCGGTAATAGCGATACCTATATCAAAATTTCGGATTCTATCTGAAATGAAAAGATTCGCCGGATTATAAAAATTTGCGTTATAGTCGGTTATGTAAGTACTTCCTCCACCACCCAGCGCCACATTCATTGGCGTGAGAACAGGTTGTGCGTTAACCATGAAACAACTAGTCAGCACCATCAACAATAAAAGTGATGCTTTTCTCCACATAATTTTACTAAAACCGTCTATTCGATAATTGTGAGGGGGGCCGCCCTCAACATTAGTTTTTTTTGTCCTCGATTTTTGAAAAATACGACAACTTTGGCATCCAAACCTAATCCACTACGGCTTATGATCTTTCCCGGACCAAATCTAGCGTGCATTACTTCAACTCCCACAACAAATGGATCTTCACCTTCTTGATATTCATAATGGATTGCACCCATTGAAGAAGAGCCTGTTTTCTTTGTTACCGGTTTTTGCCAGTCATACTCAACAAAGGTAGAAGTGTCTTTTGTTGGATTTGTTCCCTGATTTGAAAACCGATCACTTTTTTGGCTGATGGTAGCCCCACTTTCGGTTCTAACCACTCCGGGGTCTACTTCATCCAGGAATCGTGAACGAAGTTGAATCTGCTCTTCACCAAATTTAAATCTCGATTTACAATGGCTGAAATATAAGCGCTCCTCAGCACGAGTGATTGCCACATAAAACAATCGACGTTCTTCTTCGATATCTGCATCAAAACCATCACGAGCGCCTACCGGGAAGAGATTTTCTTCGAGTCCGACCACAAATACTATTGGAAATTCAAGCCCTTTCGACCCATGAACGGTCATCAAAGTGATGGCCGGTTTGTTTTCATCAAATTTATCGCCATCCGTTATTAAACTTATTTCTTGCAGGAAAGCACTTAATGATGGGTTAGAAGTACCTTTTTCGTAGTAGGAAATGGCATTTTGGAATTCGAGGATGTTTTCACGTCTCATCATCGAGTCGTGTGAGTTTTCCTCAACCAAAGCTTTCATGTATCCGGATTGCTCCAATACAGCTCTGGTTGTATCTGTTAAACTTCGACCTTGCTCTAAATCTGATCGAAGTCGATTCATCATATCTACAAAATCACGAATGCGAACTTTTGCTGGTTTATACACGGCTGAATCTTCCACATGCTCCAGTATCTCCCACATGGTGTGACTCGTTTCACGAGCTTTTATTCTAAGATCATTGATTGATTTGTTTCCAATTCCCCGCGATGGCTCATTGATGATCCGCACTAAATTAGTTTCATCGTGCTTATTGACTAAAAGTGTCAGGTAAGCAAGTACATCTTTAATCTCTTTTCGCTGATAGAAGGAGAGCCCGCCAATTAATTGATACGCTAAGTCATGCCGCCGAAGTGCCTCTTCAAATACACGAGACTGATAGTTCGTGCGATATAATATGGCCATGTCACTATTCTGATACCCATGGCGCATCTTTAGATCGAGAATATGTTGTGCTACACGGTTTGCCTCATCGCGCTCATCATAGTTTTGAAGAAGAGTGATTGGTTCTCCGTATTGTTTTTCTGTCCAAAGGGTTTTATCCAACTGATTATCATTCTTTTTGATGATGGAATCGGCTGCCTGAAGAATTGAGCGAGTGGAACGATAGTTTTGCTCCAGAGGCACTTGTTTAGCGTCTTCGTAATCTTCTTTGAAGTTCAGGATATTCGAGATATCTGCACCGCGAAAAGAGTAAATACTTTGGGCGTCATCACCAACCACACAAATATTCTGATATTTCTGAGCCAGAAGTTTGGTCACTTTGTATTGGGCGTGATTGGTATCCTGATACTCATCAATAAGTATGTACTTAAAACGATCCTGATAGCGCTCGAGCAACTCTGGATTCTCTTCAAATAACTCAATGGGTTTAACCAGGAGATCATCAAAGTCCATCGCATTGCTTTGCTTTAAACGCTTTTGATAGATGGTGAAAACGCGAGAAGTAATGTCATCGAGTGTAGAGCTTACAAATCGGTTCTGGTAATCATCAGGTGTAATCAGTTGATTTTTTGCATCGCTGATTTTATTCCGAATCGTTTTAGGCTTGATCTCTTTTGGATCGAAATTCAATTCCTGAAGAATTTGTTTGATCACTGTTTCGGAATCACTGGTATCATAAATCGTAAAGTCTTTTCCATAGCCCAACTTCTCAGCTTCGAAACGAAGAATTTTTGAGAATATGGAGTGAAACGTACCCATCCATAATTTGAGGGCTTTATCCCCAATTAGTTTGGTGATTCGCTCTTTCATTTCACGAGCTGCCTTATTTGTGAAAGTTAGAGCCAGGATTTCATTAGGTGCAGCTTTGAACTGCTGCAGCAGATAGGCAATTCTAAACGTGAGAACCCGAGTTTTCCCAGAACCGGCACCGGCCACAATTAATAGTGGACCTTGAGTGGTAGTGACCGCCTCGTGCTGCTGTTCGTTCAATCCTTTTAGGAAATCAGCAGGTTGTTGTGGTTCTTGAGGTTGTAGAGAAAATGTTTTCATCTAATCAATTTGCAATTTCAAACACACCCCTAAATCCCCTCTCAAGAGGGGACTTTCAGAATGGAGTCTTTGCGTTCTTTGCGCCTTTGCGGTTAATATCTAGATAAAATCGCTGAGCTGTTCCTTGAGTTTAGCCAGATTTGCTTCACCATCGCGCTTTTTGTTACGCTCGTTTTCCACAACGGCATCAGGGGCATTATTCACGAAATTAGCATTGTTTAGCTTACCGTTTACTCCTTTTAGGAATCCTTCTACACGGGTAATTTCTTTCTGAATTCGCTCGATTTCTTTATCAACGTCGATAAAGCCGGCAAGTGGAATGTAGAGTTCATTTCCTGAAAGTAGAGAAGATGCTGAAGCTTTAGGTTTTACAACATTGGTACCAATCTCAACCTCTTTCAACACTTGCAGCTGATTTAGAATCCAAACATCACTTTTCAAATAATCTGATACTTCATCAGAGACAGTTTTGATGTAAAGATCTACATCTGCTTTTGGTGATATCTGATTTTCTGCACGGATATTTCTAACGGTAGAAACGATGGATTTAAACATCTCAAAATGCTCTACGTCGATGTTTGAATCAAAAGAGGGATCATATTCCGGCCAATCAGAAATGCATAAAGCTTCATAGTTATTTCGATCATCGATATACTGCCAGATTTCTTCTGAGATAAACGGCATGAATGGATGTAAAAGCTTCATTAACACTTCAAAGAAACCAAGAGCCACATTCAATTTTTGTGGATCAAATGTTTGACCATATTCCGGTTTTGCCAGTTCGATATACCAATCGCAGAAATCATCCCAGATTAAAGAATACACACGCTTGAGGGCATCGTTTAGACGATAATCCTCAAAATCTTTATCTACCGCCTTGATGGTTTGTTGGATACGTCCCATCATCCAACGGTCTGCTAGATTTGATTTATCGAATTCTAGAGTTGGGGTATAGGTAACACCATCCTGCATATTTAAGGTTAGGAACCGAAAAGCATTCCAAACTTTGTTCGAAAATTTCTTTCCTTGTTCGCAGATCATTGGATCGAAAGGAAGGTCATTGCCGGCAGGCGTAGAGAAGAGCATACCCATTCGAACACCATCGGCGCCATAGGTAGAAATAAGTTCGAGAGGATCTGGGGAATTCCCAAGACTCTTACTCATTTTACGGCCTTTTTTATCACGTACAATTCCGTTGTAGTACACATTTTTAAATGGCATCTCACCGCGATATTCATAGCCAGAGATTATCATTCTGGCAACCCAGAAAAACATGATTTCTGGAGCGGTTACTAAATCATTAGTCGGGTAGTAATAATCAACTTCTTCTTCGTTGTAGAAACCATCAAAAACAGAAATAGGCCATAACCAGGAGCTAAACCATGTATCAAGTACATCTTCATCCTGACGAAGATCGCCAAACATTAATTCTTGATCGTTAGATTTAGCACGGGCTAATTCTAATGCTTCTTCTTCATCTTTAGCTACGACGAAATCATCGTCACCTTCACCATAATAATAGGCCGGAATACGGTGTCCCCACCAAAGCTGCCGACTCACGCACCAGTCCTTCACATTCTCCATCCAATGGCGGTAGGTGTTCTTAAATTTTGGTGGATGAAACTTAATATTATCGTTCATAACATTCTCAAGAGCAGGTTGAGCCAACTCTTTCATAGATAACCACCATTGAAGAGAAAGACGTGGTTCAATTACTACGTCTGTTCTTTCCGAATACCCAACTTTATTCTGATAATCCTCTACAGATACCATGAACCCAGCTTCATCCAGATCTTTGGCGATTTGTTTACGAACTTCAAAACGATCCATTCCAACGTATAGCTGACCTTCTTGGCTAATGGTCCCATCAGGATTCATCATATTGATGACTTCAAGCCCATGTTTTTCACCAAGCTCATTGTCATTCACATCATGTGCAGGGGTTACTTTTAAACAACCTGTTCCAAATTCTATGTCCACATAATCATCAAGAATGATTGGAATCTCGCGATTTACAAGAGGTACAATCGCTCTTTTTCCATGTAAATAAGTATATCTCTCATCATCCGGATTTATACAAATTGCCGTATCACCAAGAATGGTTTCTGGCCGCGTTGTTGCAATAGTTACGTATTCTTCAGAATCAACAATCTTGTATCTAACGTGATAAAGCTTCGAATTTACTTCTTTGTAAATAACTTCCTCATCGCTTAAAGCAGTTTTCGCGGAAGGATCCCAATTAATCATCCGTGCACCACGATAAATCTTGCCTTTATTGTACAAATCGATAAAGGTGTCGATTACACTTTCCGAGTATTTCGGATCCATGGTAAAGGCAGTTCGATTCCAATCACAACTAGCCCCAAGTTTTTTCAACTGCTCAAGAATAATACCGCCATGTTTATGCGTCCATTCCCAGGCATGCTCCATGAATTCTTCACGGGTTAAGTCACCTTTTTTGATGCCTTCTTCACGTAACTTTCGAACTACTTTTGCTTCTGTTGCAATTGAAGCATGATCGGTACCAGGTACCCAGCAAGCATTGAATCCCATCATTCTTGCTCGACGAATCAATACATCTTGAATAGTATTATTCAACATATGACCCATATGCAAGACACCCGTTACGTTCGGTGGGGGAATTACAATTGTATATGGTTCTTTTGAATGATCAACTTCTGAATGGAAATACTGCTGCTCTAGCCAGTAAGCGTACCATTTATCTTCAACTTGCGATGGATCGTATTTGGAGGGAATATTTGATTGTGCTGTGGTCATAATCAATGTAGAAACTAAAAGCTTTTGCTATGTATCGAGAGTAGGGACAAAGGCACATAGGCACATAGTTATTTGTGCCTTTGCTACATTGTCCCTTTGTGCCTAATTACTTCACCCTTTCTAAAAGAACTCCAAAATGACCATCACAACCATGCTTGTGAGGGAAAGTCTGATAGGCTAAACCATCTTCAGCTAACACTTCTTCAGGTACGAAATCTTCAAGTGGTTGAAGTTCAAAATTGTCGTATTTCTCCAGGAACTTTTTAATTTGATCCATGTTTTCTTCCGGTTCTATGGAACAAGTGCTGTAAACTATTCTACCCCCTCGTTTAACCATATTGGCAGCTTCTTCAAGTAGTTGTTCCTGCAAATCAACCGCTTTATTTAGACCTACTTCGTCGCGTCTCCAACGAAGGTCAGCTCGTTTGCTTAATACGCCTGTTCCCGTGCAAGGTGCATCAAGAAGAACAGCATCGGCAAGCGGGAGCGAGAGTTCTAGCACATCGCCTCTACGAATTTTTATATTCTCTGCCCCAAAACTCATTGCACTTTCTGCAAGCTTTTCAAGTCGCTCGGCAGAGATATCTACAGCGAGGATTTCGCTTTGAGCATCTGTCAAATCAGCGATCATAATTGATTTTGTACCAGGAGCTGCACAAAGGTCATAAATTTTATCCTCAGGTTGGGGATCTAAAATAAATGGTGCTAATCCAGCTGCAATATCCTGTACCTGGCAGAGTCCTTTTGCAAGTAATCCTTTCTCGATAAATGGCTGTACAGAATCAACTTTATAGAATCCTGGCAGCCAATCGCTTTCTTCAAACTCGACGCCCATTTTATCCATACGAAGTTCAAAGTTCTGAGGTTTTGTACGCAGAGTATTTACGCGAACATAATAATTTGGGCGAGAGTTATTGGCTTGCATCAATTGGAATGCTTCGCGTTCACCAAATCGCTTGCTCCATTTTGCTACCATCCATTCGGGATGGGAGAAAGTGGTGGCTACTAATTTTGTACGATCCTCGAAATTTGGTTTTGGGAGCGCTTCAATATCACGCTGAAGGTTTCGCATAATTGCGTTCACCAAATCACCGGTTTTTGAACCTAACATCGCTTTAGCAATTTCAACAGCTTCGTTGATAGCAGCATAGTCTGGTGTACTATCCATGAAAAGAAGATCGTAGATCCCAAGTCGAAGAATATTTTTCAGCTCAGCTTTCATCTCATTAACACCTACACTCGAGTAGTGATCAATAAGGAAATCTAAGTAGCTTCTTTTTCTAAAAATATTCTGAACATATTCCCTTACCTGTGCTCGTTCTCGTGGTTCAAGCTCATCTGCATAGGAGTAGTCCAACACCTGATTAAGGTCAAATTCAATTAAAATATCAATACTGGCACTACGCTCTGAAAAATCTGTTTCCAATGGTTCGGGATTTAAAATGTGTAAGGTTCTTGCTATGAAAAAAGGTGATTTTTTGGGTCACCTTTTTAGAAAATTTCGTCAAAAAAATGAGCCGATGGGTAAGATCGGCTCGAATAATAAAGATAGAATTTTAAGCGCTGATTTGCTAGTCGAAGAATTATGATTTTCTATGCACTAGTCGCTTCTGGTGTAGTAACTTGATTCTGATGAACTGAAAGTGATTTATCATTTTTGATCACCATATATCCCCAGAAAATGAGAAGAATTCCAAGCAATTCGGTAACATACAAAACATAGGTGTAGCCAAACTTGGTGGCAGTTCCACCTATTCCCGGAAGTAGGGCACCGATTGCAATAAATAGGTTACCCCAAAATCTACCCTTGAAATCCTGAACTTTAAAATACTTCCAGGCAGAATAGAAAGCACCTCCAACGAGGAAAATTAAAGCATAGATATTAATAAATGGTGTAATTGCTCTTATCCAAGACCACTCAAGCACATTACCATTTAATTTCGAAGTTACCTTTGATGCATCTAAAGGAGATAGGATTACAAGAATTGCTGAGATAATAAGTATGATGACTAAACCAAAGGTCATCTTATTCGCAGTTTCTCTTTTAATCAATAAATAGATTGTACCTTGAGCCAGAGGGACTCCACCGAGAAATGCACCTGCTATATACCAAGCTTTAAAAATGAATGGAGACCACCCGTAAATAGTGTGAATACTTTCGACTAAAGTTCCAATTCCGTAGCAGACAACACCAATGGTCCACCAAAGAAGGTATAGAGCATCAGGTTTTTGGCGCCAGTGATAATAAATAACGGAAAAGAAATAGATAGAAAAAACGGTAGTTGTTATAGGTATATAAGCTACTAGAGGCATTGTAGTGATGAATATTTTTGCTGTGATCGAAAAGGTCGAAAGAAAAAATTCTATTGTGAAGATTATGTGAAGAGAAAAGAGATCATAATTAACAACATTACACAAACAATTATCACTGAATACATTGCCTATCGTTAGTTATCTCGTTATCTTTATCAGCCTTTGCAGTAGTGCAAATTATACATTCATTTTGAGACTCAAATTTTAAATCTAATCGCAAGTTAGTACATGAATAAAGGAACTGTAGCACAGGTTATCGGACCTGTAGTTGATGTAGATTTTTCAGAAGGAACAACGCCCTCCATCCTTAACGCCCTAACCATTAAAAACCCGACCGACGGCTCTGCACTTTTTTTGGAAGTTGCTCAGCATTTAGGTGAAGATCGTGTACGTACAATTGCGATGGATTCTACCGATGGATTGGTTCGTGGTATGGAAGTAATTGATACCGGAACAAATATCGCAATGCCTGTGGGTGAAGATATTCGGGGTCGCCTATTCAATGTTGTAGGCGAGTCTATTGATGGTATCAAGCAGCCAGAAGGAAAAAAGAAATATCCAATTCACCGTCCAGCTCCACATTTCGACGAGCTAGCAACTTCTGCAGAGATGCTTGAAACAGGCATCAAAGTTGTTGACTTGCTTTGTCCGTACGCGAAAGGTGGTAAGATTGGTTTATTCGGTGGTGCCGGTGTAGGTAAAACCGTTTTAATCCAGGAGTTGATTAACAATATTGCAAAACAACACGGTGGACTTTCAGTATTTGCTGGTGTTGGTGAGCGTACTCGTGAAGGAAATGATCTTCTTCGAGAATTTATCGAGTCTGGTGTAATTAACTACGGCGACGAATTTAAAGAAAGTATGGAAGCCGGTAAATGGGATTTATCCAAAGTGGATGAAGCTAAATTGAAAGAATCTCAGGCTACTTTAGTTTTCGGTCAGATGAACGAGCCTCCGGGAGCACGTGCTCGTGTTGCTCTATCTGGATTAACAGTTGCTGAGTACTTCCGTGATGAAGTTTCTCGTGATATCTTGTTGTTCATCGATAACATTTTCCGATTCACTCAGGCTGGTTCTGAGGTATCTGCACTCCTTGGCCGTATGCCATCTGCGGTAGGTTACCAACCTACACTAGCAACTGAAATGGGTGCGATGCAGGAAAGAATTACATCTACAAAGAAGGGATCTATTACATCTGTACAGGCGGTTTACGTACCTGCTGATGATTTGACGGATCCGGCGCCTGCAACTACATTTACTCACTTGGATGCAACTACTGTACTTTCTCGTGCATTAACTCAAATTGGTATTTACCCAGCAGTAGATCCACTGGATTCTACATCGCGAATTATCGATCCAAAAGTTGTGGGTGAAGAGCATTACAACACAGCTCGTAGAACAACCATTCTCTTACAGAACTACAAAGATCTTCAGGATATCATCGCTATTCTTGGTATGGATGAACTTTCTGATGAAGATAAATTGGTGGTTAGCCGTGCACGCCGTGTTCAACGTTTCTTATCTCAGCCGTTCTTTGTAGCTGAGCAGTTTACTGGTGCTCCTGGTAAATATGTTAAGATCGAAGACACTGTAAAAGGTGTTAAAGCTATTATTGATGGTGAATATGATCATTTACCAGAAGGTGCTTTTTATATGGTAGGTGATATTGAAGAAGCAATTGCTAAGGGCGAGAAAATGCTAACAGAATCTGCTGAAGCGTAAGGAGATTAAGCATGGCAGGTTTTCAGGCACAAATCTTAACCCCAAACGGATCCCTTTTTGAAGGTGAAGTAACCGGTGTTCAAATGCCGGGAGTGATGGGCAGCTTTGAAGTAAAAGCAAATCACGCTCCGATAGTATCTTCTTTGGAAAAAGGGAACGTGTTAGTCCGTAAAGAAGATGGCGACTTGTTTTACACCATCTCTGGCGGATTTGTAGAAGTCGCAAAAAATAAACTCACTCTGCTGGCTGAGTCAGTTATCGAAGAGTAAGGATTATATCTTTAAATTTTCAAAGCCGATGTGGAAACGCATCGGCTTTTTTGTTTACATCCTATTAAAAAGGTATTTCTGTTTAATTTTGATTTATAAATTGAATCGCTCTTTCCAACACTTCATCTCTGCCATCTTTAATTCCCTGGATGGTTGGGGTGATTTCAATATCTGGAACAATTCCTATTCTCTGTGTCTCTGTTCCATCTGGATAATACACTCCAATTCCACTAATCATAGAGTAAATTCCACCGGGTAAGTAGAATGGTGAGATGTTTCCATCAGCCGCAGCAGTAGTCGAACCAATTACCGTGGAATTAGGATGCGCTCGATAGGCCATTGCATGATATTCTGATGAACTTTGAGTTACTTCATTCACAAGAATAATAACCTCACCTTTATAATAATCAGGATTTTCTGTACCAACACTATTTGGTTCTGTAAAAGTGAATAGTCCTGGGGATTCTACACTACCATTGGTGAATTTTACAAATGGGGTTGGTTCGGGCATCAAGTAATTAGCTAAATCGTTTAATGGGAAATGATAAGGATAGTTTCTATTATCAATAATTAAGCCCCTGGTATTTTCAATTTTATCCCAGATTTTGGGTAGGTCTTCAGCTTTAAGTGTTCCGTTATTAATGTAGGCTATATCATCATTTACCATCTTGAAACTTGTATCGGTTGATGTAAAGCGATAGGTAATGGTAATGTCATCGGTGGAATAGGTTGTTAACGTGGTTCGCAGAGTTTCTTTACCCCTGAGGTAAGATACAGTTAGGGTAGAATCGTTGGTTCTTAATAATGTTAATGCGAGATCACGCAACTGAGTAGGATAATTCGAAGCCGGGGTATATTTAAGTCTCTGATTTAGAATTTCCTCTATAGTTTGATCATTTATTGAAGTAATAACATCCCCAATAAGAAGACCAGTTTCTTTCCCAACTACATCATCGAAATAATTTACTACAATAGGTTGTTCTTCAACGAACATGAGTTCTACGGCAGCATATCGGTTTCCTTTATAGCTACTTAGAACTTCATTACCACCCCAAATATTTGCGTGAGTATCGTGAATTCGACCTATTACTTCGAGGGCAGCCAGCGTGTATTCTGTTTCGTTCCGGGCTTCAATAAACTTAGGAATGAACTCTTCGAGCACATCTTCCCAATTTTCTTCAATCAGATGTTTGTAAGGGAAGTAGTATTCTATCATATTCCAGAATCTAAAAATAGACAACAGACGAAATCCTTCGTCAGGATATATCATTGATGAATATGCAGCTTCATTTTTAAAAACCGGATTACCTATATCCGGGGCTATGTCTACATAAAAGTGTTGCCAAGGTCGATCCGCTCTTTGTATGTCTAAAAGGAGGGTAGTTAATTCATTTGAAAAATTGGATTCAGTTATCCACTTAAAGTCGGGTTCAAGCTTAATATCCGATGAATCAAAATTGATAAACTCACCTTCAGTGAACTCACCTAGATTTTGAATCCAATTTACAAGTAATTCATCACGACTAGAGTTGTCTTTAGCCTCTAAATACTCAGGTAGAATTCTAAAAAGTTCATAGTCCCAATTATACAAACCCTCTGCAATGCCTGGATGATGATACTTAAGGAATCCCCAAACAAGCCCAAGCTTTTTCAAGTCTTCCAGACTTTGTTCGTTTGTTGGGATGTCGGTAATTGCTGAACTACTATTAAAAGCTGTATCTAATTCAGCCGGAAGTAATTCTCTATCTTTTTTTGTTAAATCCACTCCTTCTTTATCAATGGTAATGGTGAGATTATCCAGCCACATCTTTCCTTTACCTACTAGTAAACCACCAACCAGAATTTGCTCTGTTTCCTCCGGTTGTAATGCCAACGAGATTTCATATTTGGTCCAATCTGTAGTCCCAGTTACTCCATATTCATTCATATTATTAATGGCCAGAAATGGATCGATTCTCATTAACAGTCCGGCAAATCCATCGGTTACATTCTCGGTTTTTATATACCCTGAAAGCGTAATGGTTTCTCCGTTATAGTCATCGGGAAGTACATAAGACCATGCATGATAGTCCGGTTTTCCTTCGGTGAATTCAATGAATACAGAATAATCCCCATTTTGAACTTCTGTAGAATCAAGTCCAAGTTGATAATTCGAACTACCGAAATTCTCCCAATTACTAAGTACTCCATTTTCTGTGACTTCAAAGTCCAAATTTGGATCTTCGACGGACTCTTTGGATTGGAAATTGGTGGTTATAAGTAGAAATAGAGCAGAGTATAAAAATAATGGTTTAATCATCGTAGTAAGTGTGTAATAGTGGTGGAATGAAGTAAACTGTTTTGGTAAATAAAATTAATAAAGAATCAACAGGTTACTAGATAAAGTAAAATATCTTCGTTTTTTAGAACTAAAAATAGTACTAGAATATAAAACAATAGAAATACGAATTAGAACATACATAGGAAAAACAGGTCAAAAGGATTATGGATTGAAGTCCTCCAATAGAATAATTGGAAAAAGTGCTTTTGGAGAATTTTCCTACAAACCGTAATTGAAGCAGTTACATATTTTTTAAATAGATTACTACTTACAACAAGGTGGGTTATAGGGTTCTATTATTTGTGTCGATCTTACTTAAACAGCTTTACGTTTTTTTTGGATTTGGGTATTATCACAGGCTAATCATCTATCATTTAAGAGTATATAAAATGAACGCCTTCAAACACGTTGACAACTACAATTCATCGATTCCACGGGGCAAATTCGGGTTAAAATCTTTTTATTGGTCAGTTGTGTTTATTCTAGAGTATGCTTTTTCACTGGCCCGTGAAGTCGACAAAGATGGAAAACTCATTAAAAGGTATGATAGTTCAAGATGGGCAGGGAGAAAAATGCTAGCGTTGCATAACCAGATGGTAGAGGATCTGAAAAAAAGATATCCTCTAAATGAATCTACATTGCCATTGCCTTCAATTGATTCAAAAAAGGTGGATCGGAAGTTTTTTACTGCATGGTGTAAGCAGGCAAATATGCCAATTGTAATTAAAGGGTTTTTGAAAGGGGAGAAGATTACTGAAGCTACAACCATTGAATCATTAGTTAGAGATCATGGTGAGTTAGAAGTTGTATCGATTGATCCGGAAATGAACAAAAAAGATCATAACAGAATCGGACAGAATATGGAAATGGTGAGTACTTCACTTGCCGAGTACTTAACTCTCGATGAACATCAAGGCAACTACCTCAATAATTTTTATGGTGTGTTAGACGACAGAGATTTTTATGCGAAAAGTCGCGGCGCAGACATTGATGAATTCCGAAAGCAAAAAAGTGTGGTTTCTCAATGGTTTATTTCTAGAAAAATGAACTCAGGGTCAACATTACATTGCGCAGTTGGCGATAATATGTTTCTAAATATTCAAGGAAAAAAAGAGTGGATATTTATTGATCCGACTTATATGCCGGTTCTTAAACCGGCTCTGGCAAAATACGGTACATACACAGTTTCTGAATTGGAAGAAGGAACTATGATGCCAGAAGACTCTTATCAATTATTGGTTCAAGATTATCCGTATCTAAAGCACGTTCCATGTTTTAAATATATTCTGGAACCCGGTGATATTTTATATAACCCATCCGTTTGGTGGCATAGTGTTAGGAATAGAACCGATTATACCGTGGGTTGCGCAGTTCGTTATCCAACCAAACAATTAGATAACAATTCGACGACTTTATCTATTTGCACGTTGATAATTTCTGCTATAAAACATCCAAAGGATTCATTTTTGGTTCAGTATATCAAAATGGCATCTGGGAATGTTGAAAGTAGAAGACATCTTATTCACACTATTTTCTCAAAGAGTGTTAAAAAAGCGGGTAAGGTCTCTTAGATAATTACATCTAAAAGTAAGACCACTATAAACCCTGAGACGGACAGTATAGTCGTTGCAATCGACCAGCTTTGAAATGTCTGTTTTTCATCCAGACCGAGATACTTACTAACCAGCCAGAAACCACTATCGTTAACATGTGATAGGATGGTTGCACCAGCTGCGATTGCAACAACGATTAGTGAGGCATCAACCACAGAAGCGTTCATTAGTAAAGGAGCTGTAAGACCTGCGGCTGTGATCATTGCTACCGTCGCTGATCCTTGCAATACTCTAATTAGTACGGCGGAAAAGTAAGCAAAAATCAAAATTCCAATCCCTTTATCTGCGAAAAAAGTAGCAAGCATTTCGCCTGTTCCTGTATTAACCAGAGTTTGCTTGAACACGCCGCCAGCCCCTGTTAATAGGATAATAATCCCAGCAGGAGCCATAGATTTTGTCATGATATCTAGGAGTTCATCTTTGGTTTTTCCTCGCTTCAATCCCAATAAAACCCATGCAATTAAATTTGCGATGATTAGCGCTGTAAAGGGATGTCCAATCAGTTCAAAAACGTTACTTACAGAAGCTGGAACAAAATTATCCGGAAGTACAGGGCCATTTATGATGGTATTCGCGACGATCAGAATAATTGGTGTGCCGATTATTGAGAGAATCATACCAAGCGAAGGCAGACTATCGTGTTCAACATTTGTAGCGTCGATTTTTGGAGCAACTATGTGTAATTTTTTTGATAAATACTTAGCGTAGACTGGGCCTGCAAGAATAGCTGCTGGAATACCTGCAATAGATCCAAAAATAATTACCCATCCTAAATCTGCATTTAATATATCGGCAACGGCAACAGGACCGGGAGTTGGAGGGATGAAAACGTGAGCGGCTCCTAATCCCGCTATCAGAGGAATGGCGTAAAAGAGTAATGATTTTCCTGATTTTCTTTGTAGGGCGTACACGATTGGAACAAGGATGATTACCGCAACATCGAAGAACACCGGAATCGCAACCAGGATACCTGTAAATGTTAAAGCCCATGGAGCTTTCTCATCACCAAAACGCTTGATCAATGATTTTGCTAAAGCTTCTGCGCCGCCCGAATATTCCAGAATTGCACCAAACATCGCACCTAAACCCACAACTGTTGCCACAAACCCTAGAGTACTTCCCATTCCTTCCTGGATGGTTTCAATGATTGCGGAAGGAGGGAGTCCTGCTAATAATCCAACTGTTATGCTGGATATTAACAGCGAAATAAAAGCTTGTATTCGGAACTTCAGGATTAAAACTAATAGTAATGTAATTCCGACTAAAACTGCACTTAGTAGACCCCAATCCAGCATTATTCCTCCCAAATTGTATGATAAGATTTTCCGGTTGGATCATCCTTTCGATTATAAGTGTGAGATCCAAAATAGTCGCGTTGTGCCTGAATCAAATTTGCAGGTCCGTTTGCTGTTGTACAACCAGCCCAATAATTCCATGCCGAAGAGAAAGCAGGGGTGGCTACTCTTTGATGAATAGCTGAATTAAGTAAAGATGCTAAACTCATTTCCCGATCTTTGATATCAACTATAAACTTAGAGTCATGAAAAAGTGACTTGGTCGATTTGAATCGTTCACGAAGTTCCTCCATCAAATCAGATCGAATTATACAGCCATTGGTCCAAATTCGAGTAATCTCAGAATAATTGAAGTCCCAGTTAAATTCTTCCGAAGCTTTTAAAAGTAGATCAAAGCCTTGAAGGTGATTAATACGGCGGGCTAATTCATAGGCAACCTTTAATTGCATGATATCCATGGAAATTGATTTCCTTTCTATCTCAAGCTTCTTGCCTAGAATAGTGCGAAGGTCTTTTTGTGATGATAAATATCTGGCAAATACGGCGGCTCCCATCATTGAGTTATCTGTGCCCAGTTGTAGTCCTGAAATGGTACTCCAACTACCGGTTCCTTTACTTCCTGCTTTGTCTAAAATTTGATCTATCAGGTATTCTTTGCCATCATTTTTAAGAAATATTTTTGAAGTGATATCTAATAAAAAACTATGAAGAGTACCCTTATTCCAATCAGATAATATTCGTGCTATTTCTTCATTTGAATATTGAATTCTTAGTAATTGATAGAGTTCAGCAAGTAATTGCATTTCAACATATTCGATTCCATTGTGAACCATTTTCACAAAATGACCCGCACCTTCAGGTCCAACTAATGAAACGCAAGGCGTATTAGATTTATCCTTTGCCGCAATTGCTTCCAAATAGGATTTAACTTCTTCATAAGCGATCATGGAACCACCCGGCATAATTGAAGGTCCATATCGAGCACCTTTTTCGCCTCCAGAAACACCGACACCAAGGAACTCAACCTGATAGTTGGTACAATGCTCTATTCTACGTTTAGACTCTTTGTAATGCGAATTTCCGGTATCTAAAACTATATCTCCGGGATCAAGGATTGGAAGAAGTGTATCAAGAACTGTATCAACAGCTGAAGCAGCTATCATGACAATGATTTTCCTGGGTCTTTCAATCGATTCTACAAATTTTTGAATTTCTGTGAATCCGAACAAATTATCATAGTCTTGATTTGATTTTAAAAACCGATCAACAATTCCTTTCTCATCACCTTCATCTCTGTTGAATACAGATACTTTGAAGTTATTGTCTGCCAGATTTAAACTTAGAGCCGATCCCATAACTCCAAGTCCGAATACCCCAATTTCTGATATAACTCTATTCACTTATGTGATTAATAATCTGTTGCACAATTTCCTTGGGAGGATACTCAATTGAAACCTTAAAACCATACTCAGGAATTTCCAGTGTATCAAATTGATCCTTTAATAAATCAGGATTCATAAAGTGATTTTCTCTTGTTCGAATCCTTGAAGAAATTAAATCAAAATCACCGTATAAATACACCCATTTTATGGTATCAATATTTGATTGAAGAATTTCTCGATACTCTTCTTTTAACGCAGAGCAAGCTAAGACAAATCCTGTTTCTTTTTTTTTGTGAAGGGCATCATTAATAGTTTTCAACCATGGGAGTCGATCTGCATCATTTAAAGGAATTCCTGATTTCATTTTAAGAATGTTTTCCTTTGGATGGAAATCATCTGCGTCTAAAAAGGGAATAGAAAGGGAGTTAGAAAGCAATTTACTTACTGTGGATTTACCTGCTCCACTAACACCTAGAACAATGATGCAATGTGGTATCATGAAAAGTTAGCCGTCGATTCGGATAATATCTTGTTCGTTGATAATGACCAACACATGATACGAGCCATCAATCATTTTCCTACCAATTACCCCAATATTATTGAATATATGCTTTGAAGTTACATAATGTACCGATGATAGGTCGTCGTTATACGCCCTTTCCAACGACTGAACACTTGTATTTAGATACTCAGACAAGTTTTGAAGTGCTTTCTGTTTTGCTTTGGTCCAACCACGATCTGGGTTAAACCTTGTTTGTTCATTCATTCCGGATGAAACCCAAAACCCATTAATTTTTCTGGGTTCATATAGTTCATAAGCCCAGTTCGTATTTAAAGCTTGTTCAATTACAGAATTCGGAAAGCTAGATTCTACTTCAATATCACGGATAAAATATACAGCCCAATCTCCAACAATTGCGGAATCAACAACGGCAATTTGAGAAGTTAAAATCGAGTCAGAAATGCCAAACTCTGCTTCAAGTCTACTTTGAGCATCCGTTCCGTAATATTCTAGATATACACTGGTAAGTATTGAAGCTTCAAGATCGGTTATTGCATTGTTTTTGGCTTCTCGGAAAGAACGACCCGGGTTGTAGTTTGAGAGTCTCGCAAATCCGGCTCCATGAATAATACCGGGAGAGGGCACACTTTTTACCGACTCCGGTTCAATAATGGTAGCTACACTGGAGCCTTGTGCTTTACAGCTAATCTGTAATAAGGCTATAAATAATATGATTACTAAGAAAACTCTCACTTAAAAATTTCCATGTAGCCTATATGAAAAACTTCATCTTCGGGTGTTGCTCGTTTTGGTTGCCATGTTCGCACGTGAATAAGTGGTTTTTCAGGATCTTCAAAATCAATTAATAAAAACAAATACCCTTCATCGGAATAGGTTGCTGAACTATAATATTGAGTTAATGATACCCCATAAATTTCAGGGTGTTTCGGATGCCTGATTAACCCAATATCTTCGTACCCAACATTGATCCATTCGTTCCTGGCAAATAATCGTTCTAAACGTTCTATGTATTCACCTTTAGTGAACTGAAGGTATTCTACTTGCTGCTGATAGGCTGACTCTTCCCCGGTATTTTCAATAACACGACCTACAATAATCAAAGCCTGATCGCTAAAAACAGTATTAATGTAGTCAATGTCCTTTCGATTGTATGATGTTCTGAAATTCTCAACAAAATTGAGGATGGTTTCTCGATTTGCATTATCGATTTCATCTTCTCCATCGTCCATAATTTCTTGAAATCGATGTGCGGCTAATCCGATTCTGAACTCACTAATTAAACCGGATGGGGTAAACTGAATCACGGCTTCTTCATAGTGTTCTTCACCATCAGGATCTACAAAATAAGCTGGAATATTTCTCATTTCATAACGCCCGGTAGACAATCTGTTAACGGATTCAATAATGGTAGATTCGGGGATATAAAAAGGGGTACTTCCCCATAAAACTGCAAACTCCTGAACATATGCATCCATAAAATAACCGGATTGTTCAAGTGTGTCGCTCTCTGCATCAAACGCTGCATTCACATCTGTTAGAAATGTAGATGCATTTTGCTCCAATTTTAATCGAAGAGCGTCGTCGTTAAAATCCGCTACAAAAACTTCTACCTGAGCCTGTGCAAGTAAACTACCGTTGTTTATTAGCAGTATTGCTGAAAAGATTAAGAATGATAATTGTCTCATCATTTTTTAAGAAAATTCGGGCTAAAATGTTTATTTGAATTGGAACCAAATGGATCCCATTCCTCTGAATTTATCAGAAAGTTGTTCATCCGAAATAGCTTCATTTGTTATGATGTTGAAGCGATTACTAATTTGAATAGGACTTAAAATCGCAACTACACGTCTATTTTGAGGATTCACCACAGCAAGGTAACTCTTTTGGGGGTCGCTAACATCACTTTGTCTCCCAAGTTCAATTACATTTTGTTGTGCTAAGCTATTAAGGTAACTGGTCAAGCTTTGTGCATCTCGTAATCGAATGGCATTATCGATATAAGTTTTAAACCTAAATGGAATACTAAAACCCATTTCAGCGTCATTAGACTCATTTATTGATTCGCTCTCGGCTTCAACACGTTCATCTTGTCTACCGGGCCTGTTGGTGGCTAATCGGTCTGATAACTCACCATTTGAATTGAATCTCTTCTTTTTAGTTAATTCTGCTGACCCATTAATAATCAGTGAAACAATATTTCCAGTAACGCTTGATTCAAAAATGTGAGTAGGAGTGGTTTCTGTTGATGTTTCCCCATCACCAAAATCCCATTCAAGACTAAATACACTCAGGTTCTTGATTTCCGGCCGGAAGATGTAGTTCCCATCTTCATTTACTTCTACATCAAAATCAATGTCAATCACGTCTGCAAAGTCGATGTCTAAAGTAACCTCTCTTATCGGGAGTATGCCTTCCAAAATTATAGACTTTTCATTCTCAATGGTGTTTGGAATAATAGGGGTAATGATGAAAGTAAAAGACCTGATTATATCTTCAGGAGGAAGATCATAAAATATGCTAGCTCTACCATTTCGAATTGGATGACTGGCATATCCCATTTTGTTTAATCGGATTTCGAGATTTGAGGTTTTCATCGAATTATATTGGAAGCCAAGATCGAAATAGAATTCTGAATTCTGAGCCGTTGATAAGCTTCTCACATTTATTATTTGGATATCTAGTGTATTGATCCAGTTTCTGATCTTGCCAGTAAGAAATGCCCTCATTTCAACAGAATCCGCATCGCTAATCACAGCATAAAATGGTACTGGGGCGTAGAATGTAGAGGCTAAAATATCCATATACTGAGGGATGGCGGAGTCGAGCCTTCCATCTTCTTCATCTTGTAATGCAATGGCTAAAGCAGATTGTAATCGAGCTTCTTCTGTTGCCATGGTTGCATTGAAGTCTTCTCTCGAAACGTAAGCAATTGCTTCCCAAGAACCGTCTCTTCGTTCTTCGGCAGGTAGGTAATTTAAACCCCGAAGTTCCATTCGACTCATGGTATTTGTTGTGGTTTCTAACTCAACCTGATATTCATCATTCGTATCTCTCTCAGAGAAATTAGCCTCGGATTCAATTCGAACAATCATTCTTTCAATCAAATCTCTTTTCGCGTTATTTACCGCTGTTTGTCGATCTTCTCCGAATCCTTCTCCCCAAAAATAATTACCACTCAATTTGATCATTCTTTCATCAACCTGAGAGAATACAATAGGGGAGCAGACAAAAACTATTGCCAGAAAAATGAATCCTTTTGCTAAACCCCGAAATAGAATGTTCATCTTAATGAGTTACGGAAAGATTGTAAACGTATGTGTTGCATCCTGAGATACAAAATTACCTTGATAGGTGAATGTAATTCTTAAATTGATTGTAACAGAAGAAGTTCCAAATCCAGCACTACTTGTCGCAACCCATGTTCTTCCAAGATAAACCTCATTAACTTCATTACAGAAGAAACACCAATATCTACTAGGTACAGCTGAATTAAATTGAGAGATGAATCCAAAATCCAATACATCAGTGTTATACGATGTAATTAATGAAGAATTATCAACGCCAGTGATTGTAAGTTCAACGTCGCTTACATCGTCTTCAAGTCGATTTGTGATAATGGTGTCAAAATAGATTCGTTCACTCCAATTTGGCACCCCATTTTGATCTTTAGCAACATCAATAAGATTGTTTACATCTGTTCGGAATGTGAATGATAAATCTAATTCTGGTTGGGTGGCACCTGTTTCGTCAAACAATGCATTTTGGATGCCTTCAGGGGCATCTTCGCAAGTAACCAGGAAAATGCCAATCGTCGTATATAAAAAAATTGATTTTAAACTACGCATCATAATTTTAATTGAATGACAAGATTAAACTGTACTTAAGTTGAGACCATGGATTATATACATCAGCAACACCGATATCCCAACTGGTTCTGTTATCGATCATAAAACCGACATTCCAGGATTTTGGCATAAACGTTAGCTGAAATGCCAGAAAAGCATCTGTGGTATAATAATAGGCCAATGCATCAGAATCTTCATATTGGGTGAAATCGAATCCCACGCCATATCCAATCATAAAAGGACCAACAGGAAGTGTAGGTACAAATGCTGCAGTTAGGTTATACGATACAATTTCGTCGGGTAAACTTGTGTTAGATATAAGAGTGTAGCTATTGTATACAAAATCGAGGCTGGTCGTTTTGTAGTTTTTGTATTTGAAAAAGCCCAAACCAAACCCATATGACTCGTCTACATTGGTGGTGAAAGCATTACCATCTAGTTCGAACAAATTGTAATGGATATACAAACCACCAGTTGTAGATCGTTTAAAGAAGCCTTGCCTTTTTTCACGTGCTTCGTCTTTCCTGCGTTGCTCCTCACGTGCTGCAGCTAAATTTCGTTGATCTTCCTCCAATTGAGCCTGACGAGCTTGTTCGGCCAGCTCAGCTTCACTTATTGAAGTCATTCTGGCTTCAAGAGTTGTGGTTTGATTTTCAAGTACGGTTACGGTAGAAGTATAGGGTTGATAATTCAATGCGCTACCATTGATAGTATAAGTACCAACTGGGAGATTCTGTAAATACTGAGCTCCCTGCCATTGGCGTACAATATTCCCAAATCGATCTACCAGGGAGATATTTGCTGAAATTGGTTGTACTGAAAATTGTAGGGTACCAACAATCTGGCGAAGTGAAATACTTCTTTCTAGAACCTGATCTTCTACAATTACAATCGGTTCCGAGTATGATTCATATCCATCTGCCTCAACTCGAAGTGTGTAAGGGCCAGGAATTTCTGTTGTAACTCCATTAGAAAGGTTTACAAGCCTATTATTTAGATAGACTCGTGCATTGGGAGGGGATAATGTTAAATCAAGCTGACCACCGAATTCTTCCAGGACAAAATTAAACGAGTTATTTTGGCCTTCACCAATAGTTATATTCTGCTGTACAGTTTTATATCCTGCTTTAGATATTCGAATAAAATAATCACCCGGTAACTCAAAAAATTGTGCATCAGTATTGCCACGAACCACATTATTCAATTCAATAATAGCATCGGATGGTACAGAGGTAATAGTAATAGTTTCCGGTAAAAGCTGTTCAAGGGTGTATGCAATAATTGGATTCATTCCTTGTGTGACTTCAACCTCTTCGATGATAGTACGCCAACCTTGTTTTTCAATTCTAAGTTGACGAGTTCCTTCAGCTAAAGGTACTCCTGTAGTAATATCAACGGCTTGTCCATCAATAAAAACGGAAGCATCGAATGCTTGAGGAGGTGATAGCTGAAAAACAGTTGTAACCAGATTTTCCTCTTCCTCCATAGGCTCTATGGTATAATATTTAACATCTTTAGGTCCATTAACAGCCACATTAATTCTAAGCTGCTTAAAGCCATTGGCAGTAACCCTAATGTTTTGCCGAAAAGGAGGGATAATTAGCCGATATTCGCCGGTTGCCGGGTCACTAAGGTTCGCCTTAATCTCTACATTCGATTCGAATCTTAAATCAGTTAACGAAGATGATATTATTATAGCTGCATCATCTGGGTAGGAAGCAAATACAGGTATTGAAGTTTGATCTGGTTGTACTTCTGTAGCAACTAAGTCTCTAAGTTGCTGCGCCTCTATAGATTGAAAGAAAAATAAACCAAAAAATAGTACAAGTACTGCCTTCGAGATTCCAATTTTGCTGCTAAAACCCGAATTAATTGTATTAAAGTGCATTCGATCTTTTATTAGGTATGTAATCAACCGTTCAATAATAAGTATAATTTTATGAACAGAGTAACTTTATTGAGTCGTGGAGGAATGATAAAATTTATTCCAAATTTAGAGAGAAATAAAACTCAGTATTTTCTTCAGTAACACGTATTTGTTCAGTTACGGTACGATACCCTTCTCTCTCAACACGAACCGAGTATACTCCTGCTGCTAAACGAAGTATATAAGGGCCATGCTCGCCCATTGCTGATGATTCATGACCATTATTTTCAATCATTTCATTATCGATAAATATAACTCCATCTTCGGGATATAGTTTAATAAGAACACGATACTTCCCTGATTTTGAAAGTCTTGCAATTGAATTATCCGATGAGGGTGAATTATTTAAAGAAGGCCCTAGATAACCTTGAATAAATCCTTCTCCGTCATCATAATTTGTGTTTTCTGGTATATCAGTAGCTGGTTCACTAATATCAGATTCGGGCTCAGGAATAGGATTCGTAAAAACCGGTGAATCATCAACAATTTCAATCTTAGAAGTATCTTCCACCATCCGAACATTTATCGCATGAATCTGGTCGCGAAAAATGGTTATTTCTTCAACGTAATTGTAGTAGCCGTCAAGATTTCCCATTAATCGATAAGTACCAACGGGCATATTATTAATAATCGTTGCGCCTTCCCATTCCTGATAAAGATCATTCTCTGAGTTGATCAATCTCATCTTTGTGTTAATGGGTTGAACAGTCATCCGAAATGAACCAATGATTTGTTCTAAAGTAACTGTGCGAGAAATTTCATCACCTTCATTTATCGTAATAGGTTCTGAATATCCGGTATAACCTTGCTTTTTTACTTCGAGTAAATAAGCCCCAGGCGATACTCTAATATTTGATTGACTTCCGTAAGATTCATTATTCAAAAAGATGGTTGAATTTGGTGGATTCAATGTAAGATTTATCTCCCCGATTGATTGCTCGAGTCTAAAATGAAATTCATTTAAAGAAGGATCATTGCTTAAATTTTCAACAACTGTAATGCTTTGTTGAATGGTTTTAAATCCTGGTTTTGTGATGCGTATGAAGTAGGTGCCCGGAAATTGAAATTCTTGTCTATTGGTCTGCCCAACCTCAACATTGTTTATTTCAATTCGAGCATCCGAAGGATCAGAAGTGTAAGTAACGGTTGTTAATTGAATAACTTCTAATTCATAGTCGAAGCGAAAGCTATTGTCATCAATTTCAATTTCTTCTTCTATTGTTCGGTAACCTTCTTTTTCAATTCTGATAGTATAAGTTCCTTCTTCAAGCCTGATTGCTAAATTTGGGTCATAAGATATATTATCGATTGTTACTGTTGCATCCAGGTGATTTAGTGAAAGCACAATAGGAATCAATTCTTCTGTCACTATTAATGGTTCTATCTCATAAAATAGAACCTGACGTGGGGCAGTTACAGGCACGGCAAAACGAAGCTGCTTATAACCCGGTGTGGTAACAGAAATCGACTGCCTAAAAGGTGGGATTATGATTCGGTATTCTCCGACATTAGGGTCGCTTAAATCGGCAATTACCTCAACATTTGAATCAAAACGTAAGTTTGTTAAGGATGAATTCACAATTATCGCTGCATAGTCTGGATAATCAGCAAATACCGGAATCATAGTCGACGAAGTACTTGGATCGACATCACGAACTTCTAATTCCTCAAGTTGAGCAAATACATTGCTTTGAAACGATAACACAAAGATTATCAGATATAAATACAAACCCCTCATAAAACCTAAGATAGTATAAAAAAAAACAGGAGCTAGAGCTCCTGTTAAAATGTAGGTATCAGACTGTTACTGGTCTAAACCAAGTCGTTCCAGATTATTTTGTAGCTCTTCAAAAGCTCTAGATTCTTTAAATCTGATATAAAGTTCTTCGTCCTGAGATAATGCATTATCAATAATTTCGCGTGCATCACCAATTGGAAGTTTTAGAAGAACATATGCTGTAAATTGACCTGTTGCAGTAGGAACATAAGCTTGTTCGTCAACAGAGGCAGCTCGTAAGTCTTGAGATATAACGTTTTGGCTAGCTGATGTGAATGCTGCACTATATACAGATTCATTACCATTGGTTACTTCTTCTTCAAATAATTTTTGTAGAGCCTCAACTTTAACGCCAAGTTTTGCACTTAACGCTGTTCTTCCTTGAATTACTGCAGACTGGCGCGCTGAACTTCTTCGGCTCATTGTTACTTCTGCAATCTCGTAAAGAAATTCTTCATTATCTGCCGGAGGGTTTAAGAACCATGTAGGCATTTTATCAATTTCACGCTGTGCTGCAGCTTCTGCTTCTGTCATTTGTGGTCCGGAAGATCCACAACCAACCGCAGTGATTAGAACTAAAGCTCCTAGAGCTAAGAATAAAGAATTTGAGATGGTAGCTTTCCCCAAGTTCATAGTGTACCCATTTAAGGTTATAGATTTATTGTTTGATAAAGTTTAAAAAAACTGACCCAAAAAAAAATCATTTTTTAAAAACTGTAATTTTAGTTTTATGATAGAACAAGGATTCCTGTACTTCAATACCTAAATGAAGGTATTACAATTTCCTTATTTCTTACTTTTAGTACACCGAAGTGAAAAAGTTCCTACCATCCAATCCTGCCACGTTCATTATCGCGAAGCATTTCATTACGTTGATCTTCAGGGTCTTCCGGCATAATAAATCCTGGAGGAGGTGAAAATGCATCATATCCCCAATAGGCATCTTTATCTGCAGTAACCATGTTTATAAAAGTTCCTACAATAGGTAGTGCAGTTCTCGCACCTTGCCCAATGGAGTAGTTAAGATCGGTTGGGAATCGAATTCTACGATCTTCACCACCAACCCATGCCCCCATAACAATATGTGGAGTCATAGCAATAAACCAGTTATCTGCAGAATTCTGTGTTGTCCCTGTTTTACCGGCAATATCCTGACGAACGCCATATACATTTCTTAATCGTACACCAGTTCCGTTGTAACCTTCACCGCCACGTATAACACCACGCATCATATCAGTCATTATATAAGCTGTTTCGGGACTTATAACTTCCTGACGATATTCCGGATGATACTCTACTAGTACATTTCCTTCGCGGTCTTCGATTCTTGTAATTGCTATAGGATCAATATGCACACCTTGATTCGCAAATGTAGTGTATGCACTCGTAATTTCTAGTAGTGAAACTTCTGCTGTACCAAGAGCAAGTGAAGGGTATGCAGGGGATCTACTCATATCTATCCCCAAATTAGTTGCCATCTCTTTTATTTTGCGAGCAGCAGGATCCAATCTCCATAATTCGTTGGTATCTGGGGCACCGGCTATTTCTGGCAATAAGCGCACAGTAACATTATTCATACTTCGCGCTAATGCCTCACGAAGTGAAACCATAATGGGGCCTTCCGCAACAGTTTCATCTTTGGGTGCCCATACTCGTCCTTGACGATCATAAAATTTTGTGGGGTATTTCGAGAATCTGTGGTAAGGTTTATACCCATTATCGATAGCAACGCCATATACAAATGGTTTGAACGTAGAACCAGCCTGTCGGCGAGATTGATAAACATGATCAAATTGGACATTCCCGTAGTTTGATCCACCTATCCAGGCTAAAACATTACCATTTGTAGGATCGATAGCTACGAACCCTGCTTCGAGACGAGTTCTGGATTTCATCACAGAATCCACAAACATAGAGTCTGTTTTAAGGCTATCTAAAACAACTTTACGAATAGTTGTATTGAAATTCTGATAACCGTTTTTATACTCATCGGTATCCTCTAAAAAACTATCTTTAAATGTTGGATACTGTTCCCAAAGACGATCCATGTACACAGTGCTACCACTCGACGTCCATTCGCGCTCGAATATCTTCTGTAAAGAATCTAATTTTGTTCGAAGTGCGCGTTCAGCATGTTTCTGAAGTCTGGAGTCTATGGTCGTGTGAATAACTAACCCATCCGTATATATGTCATATCCATTTTCCTCTGCCCAATTGGTCACATTTTGGCGAACATATTCACCAAAGTAACGAGAAACTCTCCCTGCTCGACTTGGTGGCTGATAATCCAGTTGGATTGGTTCAGAAATTAGCATGTCAGTGGTTTGAGGATCAATAAAACCCTGACGATTCATTAAGGTTAATACAATATCTCTGCGGCGCTTAGATCGTTCTGGAAATAAACGAGGATTGTAGGCATATACCGCATTAACACTACCGACAAGGGTTGCAGCTTCTGGGATGTTTAACTCAGCAGCAGATTTATTAAAATGGGTACGAGATGCAGCTTCAATTCCGAATGCACTATTGCTGTATTCAACAGTATTAAGATACATTTCAATAATCTCTCTCTTAGTATAATTTTTCTCTATCTGAACTGCGGTGATCATTTCTCTGAATTTTCTGGATACTGAGAAAGCCTGGCCAATTTCCTTGTATAAGTTTCTAGCTAGTTGTTGACTAATAGTTGATCCACCTTGTGGGGCTCCTCTCAATATATGATAGGGGATTGCAAGTGTACGAATCATGTCCATCCCCCAATGATTAAAGAATCTATGATCTTCGGTAGCTACTAAGGCATCAACAACATGTGGTGAAATATCGTCAAAGCGAACCCAGGTACGGTTTTCAGTAAAATACTTATCAAGAACAACACCATCTCGGCTTCTTACCTCTGTCGCTATAGCCGTATCAGGGTTCTCAAGTTGTTGTATACTCGGTAGGCCTTGAAATAAGAAATAGATATATCCTCCAGCACCTATCAAACAGATAGATAGAAAAACACCAGTAAAAGCGAAGATACGTTTAGTTAAATCTGGTGCCTCTCGATTCGAGCTAACAGTTGAATTCGAAGTTTCTTCTCGTTCTTTCAGAATACGATTTCTGTATTCCGGATCATTAAAATATCGCTGATGATCTATAGGATCGTGTTTTGAGGAACCCATTTATGTGATTTCTTGATACTCGTTGAATTGTTTTTTTTGTGCATCCCATTGCACCAAAGAGAGAACACCATGTACACCTCTAACTAACGTTCGATGATAGAAAAAGGTACCTAGATTTATATACAAACCGGAATTAAAAGTTTCCACACGAGGAATGTGATCGTGGCCAGTAATTACGGTACTGGCAATTTGCCCATGCAGTATTTCTTCTGCATTCTTATTTAATGGATATGGATTTCTACCCCCAATTTTTTTTGTTGAATTCGAGAATACTTGCATCAACTTAATAGCTAGTGATTTAGGGAGAATGCCACGATACAGTTTTAAGAACAATTCATTGCGTAAGATGCGATGCAGGAGAGGGCGCTTCAAGGTCATTGTTTTTTCAAATATGCCATCACCATGCATTAAGAATATTTTTTGATTGAAAACATCCACGATGCGGAAATCAGATTCAATTTCAAAGCCACGTTCCTTAAAGTGGTTTAAAGTCCAATTGTCATGATTGCCGGTTATATAGATTGCGGGTGAAACCGTAGAGTTATAAATCTCGAATGCGGCTAAAATATTTGCTCCAATCTTTGGGATGAAGTTTGACTGTGGGAATTCCATCCAATAATCAAATAGATCGCCAAGAACATATAGCTTCGCTCTAGTTTCAGTAGCGTAGGTAATTAAAGCAAGAAGGTCAGATTCGATTTTTTGTTCAGTTTTCGAATCAAATGCACCAATGTGTACATCCGAAATAAATAAGTGCTCTTCTTTCACCTATTTTTTCCGAGTAATTATGAAGTGTATAAGCTCCACAAAATCTTGTTTATGCTCGGATACAGGGAGCTGTTCCAATAGAGTAATAGCTTTGTTCGCATATTCATACATAGACTTCTTTGCATAATCCATCCCTCCATTGTCATGCACAAACCTAACTATCCGGTCTACTTCAGAAGTTCTTTTTTTACGCTTTTTCATCAGTGCGCGAATGTTGGCACTTTCTTTTTTATCGGAATGCTCTAAAGCCTTTATTAACGGCAAAGTAACTTTACGTTCCTGTATGTCATTCCGGGTTGGTTTACCGATATCATATACTCCATAATCGAACAAGTCATCACGAATTTGAAACGCTATACCTATACACATTCCAATTTCACTCATTAACTTGTGATGAGATTCATCATCAGTTGCAGAAACTGCGCCAACTTCACAACAGGTAGAGATTAAACTGGCCGTTTTTTCCGAAATTATCTGGAAATATCGATCTTCTGTCATGTTGAATAGTCCGGCGGTTTTGAGTTGCCTCAGTTCCCCTTCACTCATCAGTTGAACAGCTTTCGATTGTATTTCAAGCATTCGATATTCTTTGTGACTAAGAGCAATCTGTAAGCCTTTTGCGAGAAGGAAATCACCCAGCAGAACACCTGCTTTATTCCTCCAAATTTTATTGATGCTAACAAATCCACGTCTTGAATTAGCTTCGTCTACAACATCATCATGAATTAAGGTTGCAGTATGCAGCAGTTCAACCATCGTTGCAGCCACATGACTTTTTTTGTTTATACCACCAAATAAGTTGGCCGACATAAAAACCAATGTAGGGCGAAGTTCTTTTCCCTTTTGCTTATGTAGATATTGAATAATACCATCAAGAAGCTTTACATCCGTTTTGATCGTTTCTTTAAAAAAGTGCCGAAACTCGACAAGATGTGGTTTCACAGGTGCCGTGATTTCTCCAAGAGATTTTCGCGAAACTGTTTCTTTATTAATTCTTTCTAGTTCTGCACTATCGATCATTAAATGTGTTTAAATTTTCTTAAACTTGGCTGCCTTCAAAGTTAGTTAAACTTGTTAACATTTTTTTTAGGCGTTTTTCTCACTCATTATCACAAAAAGTTAATTTATGCTAGAATCTGTTTCTGAAGTAAAATCCATTGCAGTTTTAACCAGTGGAGGTGACTCTCCAGGGATGAATGCAGCGGTACGAGCTGTTGTACGAAGTGCTGCGGCATCGAATATCAAAGTATTCGCTGTATATCGAGGATATCAGGGGTTAATAGACGGTGACTTTAGAGAGTTTGGTACACACGATGTATCAAACATCATCCAGCGTGGTGGTACAATTTTGAAGTCAGCTCGATCAAAAGAGTTTCGCACCGAAGAAGGTCGTGCAAAAGCCGCTGCAAATCTCAAAGAAAAAGAAATTGATGCTCTAGTTGTTATTGGGGGTGATGGTACTTTCACAGGTGGAAATTTTATCGCAAAAGAGCATGGAATAAACGTGGTTGGAATTCCTGCAACAATCGATAATGACATTATCGGCACGGATGAAACCATTGGCTACGATACTGCTCTGAATACCGCTATGGATGCGATCGATAAAATTCGTGATACTGCGGATGCCCATGAACGAATGTTTCTCGTCGAAGTTATGGGGCGCGACGCTGGATTTATCGCTTTAGAGACTTCCATAGCTACCGGAGCAGAGATAGCACTTTTACCTGAAGAATTGACCAACATCAATGAAGTAAAAAATACCTTAAAACACATGCTTCATGAGCAACAGCGAAGTAGTTTAGTTATAGTTGCTGAAGGTGATGAAACAGGTGGGGCATTACATTTAGCTGAAAATATTCAGGATGATTTTTCGCAATATGATGTACGTGTTTGTATCCTTGGTCATATTCAGAGAGGTGGTTCGCCATCAGCAAGGGATAGAGTATTGGCCAGCCGACTAGGTGCGGCTGCTGTTAAAGTATTAACAGAAGGGCATAGCGAGATAATGGTGGGAGTTGTTAATAATGCACTTAAAATTACACCAATTAGAGTAGCAGTTTCCAAAAAGAAAAATCTGGATTACACATTGCTACAATTGGCACAACAACTTAGATAAAATATGATTTCTTGTGATGTTAGGATCGCACGATCCTTTTTAGATGATTCGGCGTACATATCTGCACGTAGTAAAACTGATTTAGGATATAAGCAGTTATTAGAAAAAACCGGGCCGGGTTCTGAATGGCTAGGCTGGAGAGACATTCTTGCAACTCCAAATGACGCAATTCTTGAAGAGATTGAAGCATTGGGAGCAAAAATCCGTAAAGATGCAGATATCTTTATTGTATGTGGTATAGGTGGTTCCTACTTAGGTGCAAAAGCTGTTATTGATGCGTTATCGCCACATTTTGGATCAAAAGGGCCAGAAATTTTATACGCTGGCCACCATATGGGTGGTAAATATCTTCAAGACCTTATTGAGTACATCAAGAAACCCAAAGAGGATGGAAGTAACAAGTCTGTGTATGTAAATGTGATTTCAAAATCCGGTTCTACACTAGAGACTGCACTTGCATTCCGAGCTTTGCGCGAAACGTTAGAAGAGATGTTTCAAGATGGTGCAAATGATAGAATTATTTGTACTACGAGTGCAGAGGGTGGAATCCTTAATCAACTCATTGAGAAAAAGGGATATCGAAAATTTATTATCCCAAATGATATCGGAGGGCGATTTTCAGTGCTAACACCTGTGGGATTAGTTCCAATAGCGGTAGCTGGGCTTGATATTAAATCTCTATTTTATGGTGCTGTATCTGCGTTCAATCGCTATGAAGAAGAAACCGAAGAAGTACTTGAATATACTGCGCTTCGAAATGCTTTGCATAAATCAGGTAAGACTATAGATGTGATTTCGTGTTTTGAACCTGAACTATCGTCTTTTGGTGGCTGGATCCAACAATTATATGGTGAAAGTGAGGGGAAAGAAGGGAAAGGAATTTTCCCGACAGTTGCTGGTTTTTCAACCGATTTACATAGCATTGGACAGTTTATACAGCAAGGTAAAAGATCGTTGATGGAGACCTTCCTTATTGTAGAAGACTCTTTTTCATCAATAGCTGTGAAAGAGATGGAAGGTGACGATGATAAGCTGAATTATCTGGCTGGGAAGAATTTTCATGAGATTAATACCAAGGCCAGACTTGGCACTACAGAGGCGCACCAGGATGGTAATGTCCCAATTGTAAATATCAGCATTAATTCACTGAATGAAGAAAATATTGGTGCCCTAATCTATTTCTTTGAGCTCGCAACGGGTGTTTTTGTTTATAGTCTGGGTGTCAATCCTTTTAATCAACCAGGTGTTGAAGATTACAAAAAAGCCATGTACCGTCTACTTGGAAAAGACTAATAAAAAACTATTGTGCAGGATCAATCAAAATCTAAATACATCGCGGTCGCTGGAAATATTGGGGCTGGAAAGTCGTCGTTAACAGGATTACTTTCAAAGCATTTTAATTGGCAGGCGTTTTACGAGTCTGTTGATGATAATCCATATCTGGCAGATTTCTATGAGGATATGCTTCGATGGAGCTTTAATCTTCAAATTTATTTCCTGTCGAGTCGCTTTAGGCATCAAAAAGAAATGCTTGAACAGCAGGTGAGTTTAATCCAGGATAGAACTATTTATGAAGATGTAGAAATATTTGCGAAAAATCTGCATGAGATGAATTTGATGAGTGATCGTGATTTTAATAATTATGAAGCTCTATTTCATGAAATGAGTCATTATTTGCGCCCACCAGACTTGTTGATTTACCTTCGAGCTCAAGTACCTACTTTGGTTCGACAGATTCAGCAAAGAGGTAGAGATTATGAAAACACTATCCGAATTGATTATCTGGAGCGATTAAATCGGTTATATGAGGATTGGATTGATCGTTATGCATACGAAAAGCTTATCATCGACACAGATGATTTGGATTTTGTAAACAATCCTGAAGACCTCGGTAAAATTATCGAATTAATTGAACAAAGGATTTACGGGTTATTTAACTAATTGTAAGGCAATAGTAAGTTCCGTATCTTTGCTGGCTGTAAAGGAGATGAACATGTTTACCTTTAAGATCTTTGAAATACCTGATGGAAAAAGCTCTAAAAATCTAGTGCTCGAATCGAGCTCACTTGATCTTGGTGAAGTAGATTTAATTGCAGGCGAAATAATGGTGGACTTTGAAAAAAGTGCTCATTTCATACGTGCTAAGCTAACAATTAATGTTGAGGTTGGTTTAATCTGCGATAGATCTCTAGACACTTTTTCACACCATGTAAACCAACTCTATGAAATTCTATTTAAGTATGATTCAGAGGTTGAAGAAGAAGATAACATCGGTGCAATCAGGAAGATTGACACTCAAAGAAATGAGATAAACATAGAACAGGATGTGTTAGACACTATTCTGGTTCATGTACCTGCAAAGAAATTACACCCGCGTTTTTTGGATGATCAGGGAATTGCCAAAGAGTTCGAAACTCAGTCGTTTGGTAAACCTGAAGTGGATGAAGAAGCCATAGATCCAAGATGGGCGGCATTAAAAGATTTAAAGAAATAACTAGTTAGATTATAGATCATGGCACATCCTAAGCGAAAAATATCAAAAGCCAGAAGAAATAAAAGACGTTCTCATCACGCTATCGCTGATGTTACATTAGCAAAATGCTCAAATTGTGGAGAACTACATAAATACCACCATGCTTGCCCAGCTTGTGGATACTACAGAGGGCGCCAGGTAATTAATGTAGCTAATTAAACATCATGATTGTTGCTGTTGATGCAGTCGGCGGTGATTTTTTTCCTAAGAATCCTGTCGAGGGTGCATTACTAGCGTTGACTGAATATCAGTCACTTAGAATTATTCTTGTTGGTCCATCGCAATTAATTGAGGATGAGTTAAAAAACCATTCCTTTGATTCTGCCAGAATCTCTATTGTAGATGCACCTGAAATTGTAACTATGCAAGATTCAGCATCAGCAGCAGTAAAAAGCAAAAAAGATTCATCTATTGCGGTAGGATTGAATCAGCATAAAGAAAATAAATGCCAGGCATTTGTTAGCGCCGGGAACACTGGCGCCTTATTGTCTGCTTCTACATTGATTTTAGGTCGGCTTAAAGGTGTACTTAGACCAACCATTGCAGCTTATTATCCAACACTTAAGGGATTTCGACTTCTAGTAGACGCAGGAGCAAACCTCGAAATTAAGCCGGAAATGGCACTTCAATTTGCGAAAATGGGACAAATCTTTGCTGAGCAAATCATGGGAATTGAAAAGCCTAAAGTAGGTTTGCTGAATGTTGGGGAAGAAGAAGGTAAAGGAACTGATAATCTGAAGGCGATTCACGAGCATTTAAAACAATTAGATGATTTTGTTGGAAATGTTGAGGGAAGAGATATATTTCCAGCCAAAGCTGATGTCTATGTAACAGACGCATTAGTTGGTAACATTCTACTAAAGTTCGGTGAATCAATTCCTAAAGCATTGAAGCAAATGGTTAAGGATTCTGCTAAAGGTGGTTTAATGGCCAAACTTGAGCTATGGGCAGCACAAAAGGTGCTTAAAGCTTCATTAGCCCCGTTTAACTATGAAACTGTTGGTGGTTTACCATTCCTTGGAGTTAATGGTGTTAGCGTTGTTGGACACGGAGGCAGTTCAGCTTTAGCAATAAAAAATATGATTAAATCGGCTATTAACTGTGTTGATAGCGATATTAATGGCAAAATTGTCGCATCTCTAAATTGATCACACCCATTTATGGAAGTAAAAAGAGCAAAGATTTCATCCGTAGGGCACTATTTACCTGAATATCGATTAACCAATTTTGAACTTGAGAAATTGGTGGATACGAATGATGAATGGATTCGTACAAGAACTGGTATTAGTGAGCGCAGAATTTTAAAAGATCCCACTAAAGCCAGTGCGTTCATGGGTGCGGAGGCATCAAAAGAAGCACTAGAAGAAGCTGGTGTAGATCCAATGGAAATCGATCTAGTAATCGTTGCGACAGTAACACCTGACTATTTATTCCCGGCAACTGCTTGTTTAGTGCAGGAAATGATTGGTGCAAAAAAAGCTTTTGCCTTTGATTTATCTGCAGCCTGCTCCGGATTTATTTATGCACTCACAACAGGTGCTAGTTTTATTGAGTCTGGCCAGGCTAAGAAAGTGCTTGTAATTGGATCTGATAAAATGAGTTCAATTCTTGATTACACAGATCGAACAACATGTATTCTTTTTGGTGATGGAGCCGGTGCTGTTTTGCTAGAAGAATCCGAAGATGAAACAGGCATCATAAACAGTATTCATTACACAGAAGGTGACACTAATTGTAGTTTATATCAACATGCAGGTGGCTCATTGAATCCTTCTACAGCTGAGACGGTAGCAGCCAGACAACATTTTATCACGCAGGATGGTCGCGCAGTTTTCAAAAAAGCTACAATGGGTATGGCAGATGTTTCTCTAGAAATAATGGAGAAAAATAATTTAACTGCCGATGATGTCGCTTGGTTGGTTCCGCATCAGGCAAATCTTCGAATTATTGATGCAACTGCAAATCGAATGGGTGTATCATCCGACAAAGTAATGATTAATATCGATAAATACGGAAACACGACTGCAGGAACTATTCCTCTATGTCTGTACGATTGGAAAAACAAGCTTAATAAAGGTGATAATTTAATCCTTGCAGCATTTGGCGGTGGATTTACCTGGGGCGCAGTATACGTAAAGTGGAGTTTATAACATGAGTTCATCTTATCTTTTTCCGGGGCAAGGCTCACAATTCGTGGGAATGGGCAAGAACCATTACGATTCGAATGAAGCGGTGAAAGCTCGTTTTGATGCTGCAAATGAGATTCTGGGAGTTGATCTGAAATCGATTATGTTCGAAGGACCTGAAGAAACTCTTAAACAAACGGAATACACTCAACCAGCAATTTTTCTTCATTCTGTTGCTTTATTCGAGACGTTGAAAGCAAAGCCAGATATGGTTGCAGGGCATAGTTTAGGTGAATTTAGTGCATTAGTTGCATGTGGAGCTATTGCTTTTGAAGAGGCACTTAAGATAGTCCGCAAAAGAGGGCAATTAATGCAGCAAGCTGGAACAGAGAACCCAGGAACAATGGCTGCTATAATTGGAATGGATGATCAAATTGTCGAGCAAGTTTGCGCAGAAGCTTCTAAAGCAACAGGTAAAGAGGTTGTAGCTGCAAACTACAATAGTCCTGGGCAATTAGTAATCTCAGGATATATTGAAGCCGTGGAGAAAGCCGTGGAAATTGCTACGGAAAAGGGAGCTAGAATGGCAAAACTACTACCGGTAAGTGGAGCATTTCATTCTAGTTTAATGCAACCGGCATTAGATGGACTTAGGTCTGAGCTTGAAAACCTGGTTATCAAAACGCCAACTTGTCCTATCTACAGCAATTATACTGCAAAGCCAACAACAGATATTGAAGAAATTAGAAGTAACTTGTTAAATCAGTTACTAAACCCAGTCCGTTGGACACAAACCCTGCTGAATATGATGGAAAATGGGGCATCTTCATTTGTTGAAGTTGGCCCAGGTAAAGTGTTACAAGGATTGGTAAAAAGAACGAATAGAAAAGCTGAAATTTCAGGTCATCAATAAACTATCATGGGATTATCATTAGAAGGAAAAACCTGTCTGGTGACAGGTGGAAGTAGAGGAATTGGAAAAGCTATTGCAATTTCACTAGCAAAATTTGGAGCAGATGTAGCGATAACGTATGCCCGATCTGCAGATGCAGCCAAAGAGGTTAAAGCTGAAATAGAAGCGTTGGGGCGCCAGGCAAAGGCATTACAGGCAGATGCTGTTGATTTTGACGGAGCAACCAATGTTATCGAAGAAATTGTATCTGACTGGGGTAAATTGGATGTTCTTGTTAATAACGCAGGTATAACCAGAGATACTTTGCTTCTTAGAATGACTGAAAGTGATTGGGATGATGTAATCACTACAAATTTGAAAAGTATCTTTAATTACTCTAAAGCCTGTGCTCGTCCAATGATGAAAAATAAAGGCGGTTCTGTAATTAACATTAGTTCTGTGGTAGGATTGAATGGTAATGCAGGCCAGGCTAATTATTCAGCTTCGAAAGCTGGAATTATCGGATTTACAAAATCCTATGCTAAAGAATTAGCTTCTCGAGGAGTACGCTCAAATGTAATAGCTCCAGGTTACATTACTACGGATATGACTGAAACGCTAGGTGAAAAAGTACTTGATGGAATCAAAGCGGCGACACCACTTGGCCGAGCCGGAGAAGCTCAAGAAGTAGCTGATGCAGTTGTTTTTCTAGCCTCAGACATGAGTAGTTACATTACAGGCGAGGTTATTCGAGTTGATGGAGGAATGGCTATGTAAATGGTTGCGCAACCATTCATGAATGTTTAATTTCCCATCGTTTTACAAAAAAATTACCCATAACTATATATAACAGGACACATTATGTCACAAGATGTAGAATCAAAAGTAAAAGATATTATCGTTGACAAGTTAGGAGTTGATGATTCAGAAGTAGTTGCTGATGCAAACTTCACAAATGATCTTGGTGCAGATTCTTTAGATACCGTAGAACTTATCATGGAATTCGAAAAAGAATTTGATCTAAGTATCCCTGATGAAGATGCAGAAAACATTGCAACTGTTGGTGATGCAGTAACTTACCTATCAGGTAAACTTTCTTAAATATCTAGTCTCTCATAAATTATGAGTGAACGAAGAGTCGTAATTACGGGAATTGGCGCTCTTACTCCAATAGGTAAGAGCGCACCCGATTTTTGGAACGGTTTAGTTTCAGGAAAGAGTGGTGCCCGAACTATCGAACATTTCGATACCTCCGATTTACCAACCAAGTTTGCTGCTCAGATCGAAGATTATAATCCAGAAGATTACTTCGAACGTAAAGATGCACGCCGACTTGATTTAGTAGCTCAATACGCTATAATTGCAGCAAAAGAAGCTTTAGATGACTCTGAAGTGGATATTGAAGCAATTAATAAAGATAGGGTTGCTGTAATTGTTGGTACTGGAATCGGTGGAATGAAAACATTTTACGATCAATCGGTTCAACTTCATGAAAGAGGCGTTCGAGGGGTGTCGCCATTCTTCATCCCAATGTTAATCCCCGATTTAGTTTCAGGACAAATCTCAATTAGACACGGATTTCGTGGCCCAAATTTCTGCGCAGTTTCTGCTTGTGCAACAGGTTCGCATAACATAGGAATTGCCTATGACATGATTCGTTATGGCCAATCTGATTTTGCAGTAACAGGTGGTACAGAAGCCCCTATAACCAGGATTGGAATTGCCGGATTTAACGCTATGAAAGCCATGTCAACCCGAAACGATGAGCCAGAGCGCGCTTCGAGACCATTCGACACCGACAGAGATGGTTTTGTTTTAGGTGAGGGTTCTGGAATTTTCTTTTTGGAAGAACTGGAATCAGCAAAAAACCGCGGAGCTCGTATATATGGCGAGATTGTTGGCTATGGTTATTCTGGTGATGCCTTTCATATTACTGCACCCGACCCTGAAGGTGGAGGAGTGAAACTTGCTATGAATAATGCATTAAACGCTGCTGGAATCTCAGTTGAAGATGTTGACCATATAAATATGCATGGAACATCAACACCTCTAGGTGATATTGCTGAAACTAATTCCATCAAGCAAGTCTTTGGCGATCATGCATACAACATTAATTTAAATTCGACTAAATCCATGACTGGGCACACATTAGGTGCAGCTGGTGCGATTGAGTCGGTTGCTTCATTACTTGCCATCTATCATGGGACGGTTCCACCTACGATAAATGTAGATAACCAAGACCCTGAATGTGATTTAAATTACACAGCCAATGAATCTATGGTTAGGGATGTAAAGTACGCAATGAATAATGCATTTGGTTTCGGTGGTCATAACTCAACATTAGTATTCAAGAAATACGAGGAATAAAATGCGGGCTTTACTCCGGTCTTTATTTTCCAATACTGGAAAAAAATCAGCCGGTAAGAGCCACCGACTTCTCGAGTTAGAAAAAATAATTGGTACTACAATTGAGGATCCTTCGCTTTTCCAAAGGGCACTTAGGCATCGATCAATGCTTTCTCAGGATCAATATGCAAAGTATGATAGTTACGAACGATTAGAGTTTCTTGGAGATGCAGTCTTAGATTTAATTGCTGCTGAAATTCTCTTCAATCGATACCCCAAAAAAGACGAGGGTTTTTTAACTAAAATTCGAGCTAAACTTGTACGCGGTGAAACCCTGGCTGATTTATCAAAGCATCTAGGCTTCGAAGATTTGATGGAAATTGGAGAGAATAACTCTGTTGTAAAAGTATCAAAGAGTATACTTGCTGATGTTTTCGAATCTATTGTTGCCGCAATTTATATCACAAAAGGATACACAGTCGCCTTCAGTTTTGTAGAGAGAGTGTATACAGAGTTCATCAATTTCGATGATCTGGTAAATACAATAGATAATTACAAAAGTGCACTACTGGAATTTACGCAAGCCGAAAGATTGCCTTTACCTCAGTATAGACTTATAAACGAGTCCGGTCCCGGCCACAATAGAACCTTTGAAGTTAAAGTCTTAATTGGCGAGGACGAATTAGGTACAGGTGTAGGAAAAAGCAAAAAGAAGGCTGAGCAATTAGCCGCAGAAGTTGCACTTCAGTCTCTAGGACAAAACTAAACAATTCCCTTTCCTTACTTGTTTTTTGAGAGATTAAGCACGATTCTTAGCCGGTGCTGACCAACCCCTAAAACTCTCATCACAGGCTGTAGATTCATGTTAGTTCAGCTAATTAAACCGGAATTTCAGGAGCTTATTGAAGCCAAAAACTGGGTGGCCCTGAAAGAGGTATTGGCGGATGTTCCTCCAGCTGATATCGCCGAACTTCTTGTAGAGTTAGAAGGTGATATTGCAGTTGTTGTATTCAGGCTTTTGAAAAAAGCTACAGCTGCTGACGTTTTTACCGAATTACCCTCGGGAAAGGGGGTTGAGTTAATCGAGCTCTTTACCAAGCAGCAGCTTACAGACGTAATGGGTAACCTGGAACCGGATGATCAAGTAGCCCTTTTAGAAGAATTACCAGGGAATCTAACCAAGATGGTGATGGCCACAATGCGGCCAGAAGATCAAAAACAGGTTAAAAAATTACTTGGTTACCCTGAAGATAGCGTCGGTCGACTAATGACCCCTCGTTATGTGCGCGTAAAGTCTGAATGGACGGTAGCACGAAGCATGGAACACATTCGAAAATATGCTAATGTAGCCGAGACTTTAAACGTAATTTATGTGGTTGATGAGAAAGAACGCCTCATCGATGATTTGGTAATTACACAACTTATCGTATCAGAATTTGATACAACCATTGATGAATTGATGGATGCATCATTCAGTGCTCTTCATGTGTCGGATGATCAGGAGGAAGCTGTTAAGATGTTCGCAAAGTACGACCGTATTGCTCTCCCTGTAATCGATACAGAAGGAATTTTGCTGGGTATTGTAACAGTTGACGATGTAATTGATGTAGCCGAAGAGGAAACAACCGAGGATATGCAGAAAATGGCTGCCATGGATGCCCTGGATGATTACTATTCTCAAACATCGATTGGTGAAATGGTGAAGAAACGATTAGGATGGCTTGTGGTCCTTTTTGTTGGTCAAATTCTTACTGCACTTACCATGGGACAGTATGAAGAGCTTCTTAGTAAGATTGTATTTTTATCCTTTTTTGTGCCCTTAATTATTTCTAGTGGTGGTAATTCAGGCGCACAGGCAGCCACTCTGGTAATTCGCGCACTGGCAACCGATGATATCAAGTTTGAGGATTGGAAAATGGTTTTCTCCCGCGAATTTACTTCTGGCCTTATGCTGGGTGGTCTCATCGGACTGCTTGGGTTTGTAACCCTTATTTTTTGGGATATGATTGCTGGAAACGCAATCGGTTACGAAGCATTAATGACAGCGTTAGTGATAGGTTTAAGTCTTCTCACTATTGTATTATTCGGAAATTTCGTAGGTGCAATGTTGCCATTTATTTTATCGAGATTTGGATTAGATCCAGCCGTATCATCTGCCCCTTTTGTTGCAACTATAGTGGATGTAAGTGGAATCATTATTTATTTTTCCATCGCACTACTCTTTTTAAGTGAAATATTACTCTAATCAAAATTAGCCAATGAAAGTCTACCACGATCTTGTAAGAAACGTTTTAGAAAATGGAGTTAGAAAAGAAAATAGAACTGGTACAGACACTATCTCCAACTTTGCAGAATTTTATAAGGTAGACTTATCGGAGGGTTTTCCTCTATTAACTACGAAGAAAGTATTCTTCCGATCGGTTGTACTTGAACTGTTATGGTATCTTCGCGGAGAGGATCATATCCGATGGTTAAGAGATGAGAAGGATTGTCACATTTGGGACGCGTGGGCTGATGAGGACGGTCATGTTGGTCCGATTTATCCCGTACTTTGGAGAAGGTTTCCTTATTTGGAGCAATCTGAAGAAGGAGAGTGGATTAGAAAAGAATTTGATCAGGTACAAAGAGCAATTAAAATGCTTAAAGAAAACCCAAATAGCAGACGAATTGTGGTTAGTACCTGGCATCCGGGACTTCTCCCACAAATGGCTTTGCCACCTTGCCACATCATGTACATTTTTAATGTTCAGAATGGAAAACTAAATTGCCATTTAACCCAACGTTCGGGTGATATCGCGCTGGGTATTCCATTTAATCTGGCTTGTTATTCGGCATTAACCATGGCAATCGCACAAGAGGTTGGATTAAAGCCTGGAACTTTTGCCCATACTATAGTGGATGCTCATATTTATGTTAATCATGTGGATGGATTGAAAGAGCAACTAACAAGAACACCTCGAGAATTACCAACACTTAAGATTGCAAACAAACCTGTTGATGAACTAACTTTTGACGATTTCGTTTTAGAAAATTACGATCCGGATCCATTGATTCGATTCGAGGTTGCTGTATGAACATAACCCTTATCGCAGCCCATGATCCGAATTTAGTAATTGGTAAGGAGGGAGGGCTACCCTGGAGATATCCGGAAGATTTAAAGCATTTCAAGAAACATACAATCGGTCAAATAATTATAATGGGGCGTGGTGTTTTTGAAGAGTTAGGAGAGAAACCACTTCCGGGGCGCCGAAATATTGTACTTTCTCGATCCAAGATTTACGACAATGTTGAGACTTACACATCCTTGCAACAAGCATTAGAAAATATCGATGCTGCTGAAGTATTTATTATTGGTGGAGGAGTTCTTTATACCGAAACTCTATCCAATGCAGACCGATTAATTATTACGGAAATCAAAAAAGAATACGCCGGAGATACTTTCTTTCCAGAGTATCGCCACAAGATTGGTACAAAGTGGCAACTTAGTTCGGAAGAAGATTCTGACGATTTGAGATTTCTCGAATACATCAGAATTGAGAATTAAGAAAAGCTAACTCCTTTCTCCCAATACTTTACGTAATTTTGGTACGAATTAGCACGTACTTCTTTGGATTACATTTCATTATTGCTTCTGGGGTTATCTGATGTAATTGTTTTTGGTGCGATAGTTTTTACTATTGCACTAATTGGTGTCATTTATTGGATAATATCCCGCAGATACAATACAGGTTTACAAGAATTTTTTATTGATACTATTATCAATGAGCATGACCAGGCGATCGCTCTTCTTGATAGTACCGGGAATATTGTGCACACCAATAAAGGGTTTAATGAGCTTGTTGAAAAAAGGTCGAGTAATTTAAAAGGCAACAATCTATCTCAGTTATCATTAAAGCCAGATCTTCTTGAGGCATTACTAAAAAGTGATGATAAAATAAATAAAAATGGAGCGACTCAAGTAAGTTACAACGTTAGAATCCGAAAATTTAAAGCTGATGTTTGGCTGAATATTCAAAAGCGAACTATTTGGCAAAAGAAGTTGAATAAAAAATACATGCTGCTTTTGATAACAGATATTTCAGAGAAGAAAAAAGTAGAAAAAAGACTTTTTAATACTCAGATCGAGTATCAACAATTAGTAGAATCTGCCAACGATATTATTTACAGAACTGATATTGCCGGAAATCTTCTATTTACGAACGCTGCAATTACAAATATACTTGGATATAATTCTGACTACCTCAGAAAAATGAATATATATGACATTGTTGTTGAGGAAGACCATCAGCGTTTAGTCGATTTCTTCACACATAAACTGAATGAAGTAAATGGCGACGATTATATCGAGTTTAGGGTTGAAGCGCTTGATGGATCACATTATTGGCTCGGCCAAAAAACCACGTTAATTACATTTGGTGATGAAATAGTTGGCCTTCAATCGGTTGCCAGAGATATTACAGCAAGAATTAATGCTGAAAACGAATTACACCGAGCAAAAGAAATAGCAGAAAATGCAAGTGAAGCCAAATCAAACTTCATAGCTAGTTTATCCCATGAATTTAGAACTCCGTTGAATGCTATTCTTGGATATTCCCAGATACTTGAAAGGAATAAAGCCATATTACCGGATGAAAAAGGCCATATTTCCGAGATTAGAAATGCTGGGGAACGCCTGTTAGGTATGGTAGATGATATTTTGGAGCTAACAAATTTAGAAGCCAAACAGTCTAAAGTACATCAGGAAAAAATGCTGCTAAAGCCATACATGGACAATTATGCACATCGATTTGGTGAACTTGCAAAAACGAAAAATCTCCAGTTCAACTATCATTCAGAAGGTAATTATTCAGATTTTCTTATCACAGATTTCACTCGTCTTTCACTTGTATTAAAAAATGTACTGGACAATGCAATCAAATTTACTAGCGAAGGTAGCATAGATTTTAGTTTCGTTGTCGAAAATTCGAATTTGTTGATCACAATCTCAGATACGGGTGAAGGATTACCTGAACATCATATAGAGCATGTTTTTCAGGCTTTTTGGCAACTCGATCCACTGAAAAATACTGGAACAGGACTAGGGCTTACGCTTAGTGAAAGAATCGTCAAGTTTTTAAATGGATCTATCAATTTTAAAAATAATGTTGATTCGGGGGCAACTGTAACCATCTCTGTTCCTGTTCAGGTAATGAAGAACTCGATGGACCAAAAACTAACTATCTCAGGCAACGGAGAAAGTAAAATCGAAATTAACCGCACCGGCGATACTAGGATTTTAATTGTAGATGATTTGTTGCCAAATAGAACAATTACACGAATAATTCTTCATGAAAACGGGTATTCGTGCAAAGAGGCTGAACATGGATTAGAGGCTTTAGAAATTATCGAAGATTTCAATCCAGATGTAATTTTAATGGATATTAATATGCCGGTTATGGATGGAATCGAAGCAATGCTTAAAATTCGTTCAACGTCTTGGAAGTTTCAGAATATGCCAATAATCGCGGTTACTGCCGGTGCAATGGGGGGGCGAACTGAACTACTGGATCAAGGCTTTACCGACTACCTTCAGAAACCATTTAGGGAAGAAGAATTAATTAAGGTAATTCAAAAATCTATGGTTGAGAAGATTTCAAACTTCTTTACCGATGATTTGGATGAAATAGAAATTGAGGAATATACACCCAAAGATGTAGCAAATTTCATTCATAGTTTAGATTCACCGACCAGCAATTCCATTCAAAAAATTATCGAGAAAGAGTATTTCGAGCGTTTGTCGGAAACCTATCTTTTAAATAGATATCCTACAATAGTGTTCTCAAAAGCTATCCAAAAATTGATATACGCGGGAGAACAATATGATTACATCTTCCTTTCTGAAGTAGTTCGTCGTTTAAAAGAATTCGCTGAAATTAAACCTGAATAGATTTCAGGTGCACTACATAATGGCGAACTAATGGTTCTGTTAAAGCAATGATACTTTTTGTATCCGCAGCTTTTGAAAACTCGATAGCCTCGTTGTCATCCAGAATCCAAATACTCTCATTCTGATATTTATAGGCTTCCGTCTTATTCACCTCGAACTTGAAATAATGATGCGCTTGATTTTCGGCATCAGGTAGGGCTAAACTTTTCAAAGTCTCGACAGTTTGGCTATGTACCGAATTGATTAGTTCTTGATCAGCTTCACCATCAAGGAAAGTAGTTCTGAATAAATCTCTATTCAAGAATCGAGTACTAAGATCAGCTAATATCGCATCATCTGAAAATTGCCAATCTTTGATGTTTTGATAGACATCGTAATCATCTAAAGCAGCGTATAAGTCAATGGCTTTTTTTGAAATCTGTTTTTTTGCTGATGGCTTTTCCTTGATAAAATATTCCAATTTAGGAGATGCAAAATGTAATTGATAATCTTGATCAAGTAACTCACTGACTCTTTGGAAAATACTCCTTAACAAAGTATCAGCGCCTAATACTGTTTTATGCAGATACACTTGCATATACATCAATCTGCGGGAGATGATGTAGTTTTCGATAGCGTAAATCCCTTTTTTCTCAATTACGATGTTATTATTAAACACACGCATGGTTTTTAGGATTCTATTGATGCCTACAGTTCCTTCAGAAACACCTGTGAAAAAACTATCACGTCTCAAGTAATCCAATCTATCTAAATCAAGCTGAGAAGAGACCAACTGATATAAAAACTTCTTTGGATACTGATTGGTAAATATTTGAATGGCTGTATCAAGAGCTCCATCGAACTGTTTATTTAGTTCCTTCATTATGGCAAGACTCATCATTTCATGGGTGAAATTCTTGATGAGTGTGTGTTCCAATGTGTGTGATAATGGACCATGCCCCACATCATGTAAAAGGAGGGCGATCAGCGTACCTTCAAATTCTTTATCACTAATAGTAGTATCCTTTTCCCGCAAGTTTTGTAGCACTCGTTGACCTAATTCCAATGATCCCAAAGCGTGAGAAAACCTTGAATGCTCTGCTCCTGGAAATACCAGATATCCTAGCCCAAGTTGTCGAATTCGTCGCAATCGCTGAACGTATGGATGATCTATTAAACGCAGTATGATGCCTTTTGGAACAGTAATAAACCCCTGAACCGGATCATTAAAGATTTTAGAGCGCGTACTTTTATCCATCCAAATTAACTTTCATTTTCTCTATTCCTTCTATTTCAGGCAACCTGGTTGGTCGATGTGTTTTCAGATCAAACCAAACACCTTTTGTAGTTGCTGTAGCGTGAAGTTTCTTGGTATCGGCATCATAAAGGGCTTGAAATCCATCAATACTTGAGTTACCCAGTTCTAAAAAACCCGTTCCAACAAGTAGCGTTGAGGGATATAAGACGGGTCGTAGGTATTCTATGGTACATTTTGCTAATACAAAAGATTTTCCGTCTTCAAAACTATCTTTGAGCTCGGGAACACTACCTACTAAATGAATCCTCGCCTCTTCGAAGTAGCTATTGAAAACGGCATTGTTTACATGATTGAGCGGATCTAAATCCCGAAATCTAGTTTTGATTTTGTGCCAGTGAAAGAATAATTCAGGATTGTAAGATGGACGTGCCATTTAAATTTTTGGCAGGAAAATGCAAAGGCAATTAACCAAAAGAAAGCAGAAATCCGAATGACAAATTTCACCTATATATTGAAAGCAGGTTGGGTACTGATTCTATATCTTCATCGAGAAATTTAACCAAGACAAAACTATGAACGAAGCATCAAAAGCATTTTTAGAAGACTTACTAATCACTCCAAGTCCAACCGGTTGGGAAAAAGCAGGAGTACAGGTTTGGAAGGATTATGTGGATGGATTCTCTGACGAAGTTGTGACGGATGCTTACGGTTCATGTGCTGCAAAAATTAATACGAATCCAGATGTTGCTACGGTAATGCTAGAAGCTCATTGTGATGAAATCGGGATGGTGGTTCAGCATATCAACGAACAAGGTTTTGTGTATATCAATAAATTGGGAGGGAGCGATTCTACCATTGCCAGAGCTAAGAAAGTGTTCATCCACAATAAAAGAGGAAGAGTTGTTGGGGTAACAGGTAATACAGCTATTCATCTTCAAACCACCAAAAATGGGGGTGGGACCCAACCTGCCTGGAAAGATATTTACGTGGATATCGGGGTCAGTTCAAAAGAAGATGCGTTAAAATTAATTCAAATTGGCGACCCTATTACTTTTTCATCCGATTTAGAGTTTTTAAACGATGAAATTTTAACAGCGCGCGCTATCGATAACCGAATGGGTGGATTCATTATCGCTGAAGCCTTGAAAAGGCTCTCAGAACGCCGATCAGAGCTTAAGGTTAATGTTATGGCACTCAACTCGATACAAGAGGAGGTAGGTGGATTTGGGGCTCGAATGATGAGTTACCGTTTCATGCCTGATGTGGCCTTGGTTACCGACGTAACACATGCAACAGACTCGCCGGGAATTGATCAAAAGCAGCATGGAACCGTGACACTTGGAGGTGGGCCAACCATTCAGCATGGAGGGGCAAATCACCCAAAAGTAGTAGATTTCCTTGAAGAGGTTTGTGAGAAAGCTGAAATCACTGTTCAGCATGAAGCAACCAGTGTTAGAACCGGAACAGATACCGACAGTATTTTCTACCAAAAAACGGGAATTCCTAGTGCGTTGATTTCACTTCCACTGCGCTACATGCATTCGCCGGTGGAAGTTTGTTCAATGAGCGATGTGGAAGAACTAATTCAAATTATGGTCGAAGCCGTTTTGGCGATGCGACCCGACCAAAGCTTTAGTGTTTTCGAGGATTGATGGTTAGTCAAACAATTGAGTTATGATGAAGCTAGCATAAGCATCCGCTTGTGCTTTTTTATATAAGTCTGGTCCAAGCGGACGCTTGAACAAAATAGTTATAGTAGAAGCGATGTTAGCCATGCGACTAAACATTAATGTGTTTTAGTAAGCTTAAGTCTTAACTAAGATTTCTGACTTTTGTATGCATATTCAATTAGCATATTCATATTAATATACTTTAGTGCTTCTTCTGCGCAAGCTTCTAGTATTACCATTGGAGCTTTACCATGATCGTAAGCTTCTTTCCATCGTAAGGCACACAAACACCATTGATCACCAGCTTTCAAACCTGGAAAGCTGTATTCAGGGCGCGGAGTGCTAAGATCGTTTCCAGCCATTTTAGAAAACTCTAGAAATTCATCGGTCATAATTGCACAGACCACGTGTGAGCCACGATCGGATTCGTCAGTTCTACATAATCCATCTCGAAAGTATCCTGTCATTGGATCGTAACAGCAGGGGATGAGCTCTTCTCCGAATACATTTTTAGGCATTGTTTGTGGGTACTTGATTTAAAGTTGAGTCATACGACATGGCTGCGTTTAGGTGGCATGGACATCAAAACATTTGTTCTATATCGTTTTACTTCTATTCACTATTTTCTTCTTCATAATCATTGATTTCTAATGCAACCAATGACTTATCTGATTCTTGTTCGATAATTCTCTTTTTTAATTCTTTGCTTATTGCCTTCAACCTATTATTGAAAAACGCATCATAATCATTTTCAAGTACGCCGAACTTTTCTAAATCTTCGATTAAATGTGTTTTCATTGTAATATCAATCTCATCATTTTGTTTGATAAATTTTGTCATATAAACACTTGGTGCTTTTGCTCGTATTTCTCTTTTATTTAGGAAGTCATCAACAATAGTAATGTTGGCAATATGATTAATGTAAAACTCTTCTTCTTTTTGTTTTTTGAGATATGCTCTTGGGAAAAAATGATGGTAATTTTTGCTATTAGCTTGTTTAAGCCAATAGTTACTGACGTTTACAATCGAGCCGTCATTAAATGATTTTGGTTGATAATATGTGAAAATGCAAAGAATTGATTTAATGTAACTTCTTCCTGCACTAAACCAACCGTTATTCTCAATGAACTCTGTGCTTAGGTCAACTGTCCATTCGTATTTTGGCAATTCATCATTTAAAATCAAATCTATTCTTTTTACATCTTGAGCCAGCTTTGGCTCGACACCTGATGAAAACCTTCCAGATAATGCACAACGCCAAAAATAATCTTGTAGATATTTTTGTTTGTTTCCCGTTGGCTTATCCTTATGATGGTAAAAGAAATATGAAAACGGAACTATCAAAGCATTATATGGAAGTAATTGACTTACTGGGATTCGATAGTAACTTCTAAAATATTCAACTGTTCTCTCAATAGCATCTCTTCCTCTTCCCCAATTGTCTATAAAATCAGATTTATCCAGTTTTAATATTTGTTTTCGGGTGCATTCCCCTGAAATCAACATCGACATTGTTTGAAGAACTGTGGCATCTGGAACAGTTTCATAATTCAGAGGTCGAAGATTCTCAATCAATTCTTTATACTTTTCGGATAAATCAAAATCTCTTTCCGCATCAAACGTTTTCGCCACCATAATTTCAAATAGCGACAAAGGTTTTCCTCCAACATTTATTCTAGTGAAAATTTCAGTCGCAATGTCTAATGGGGCTTCTTTGATAAGGATTATGGAAAATAAGTAACTTTCAATTCGCTTTTTATACTCTTCGAGCAGTTTCAAATTTTCGGGTGGAAAACTTGCTAAGAGTGTCAATCCTCCATACAAAAGGTCTGTTATTTTGATGTAACTACCTTTTTCTCTTTCTTCTAAATCAGTTATTACGATTTGTTCGTCTTCTTTTGCTTTCAAGTCAATGAACATATTGGCATAATTATCAACTCGTCCATTTTCTCGATTAATTTCGAGTCCTTTGAGACTTGCAAACAAACTTGTAAGCCTTTGTTGTCCGTCCAAAACAAAATTCACAAAATCGCCTTTTATCGGTTCGGGTAAATTAAAATTACCAATATCTCTTACAGCTCTTAATCTTTCCCGTGTCTTCCAAAATATAAATGTTCCAATCGGGTAACCTTTGATTATACTATCCATAAGATTAGCCGATTTTTTTATATCCCAGACAAACTCTCTTTGGAATTGAGGTATTTTAATTTGTCCTTTTTCAATATCACTTATCAATCCAGAAAAAGTAGATGCTTGTGGTTCAGGTAATTTCATTCGTTGTGGTTTTTCTTTAATTCTTTCTGAGAAAGTAAATTGACATATGAAGCATACGATCCATTTTATCCCAATTCCATCTTTAAGTATTATTGGTGATATCCCAAATAATTATGAAGATAAACTGAATAAATGCCTTTTACAGGTAAAGCACAAACAACCTCATATACTTAATTGATGTACATAAAAAAAGCCTGTCGGGGATTCCAACAGGCTTTTGTAGGGGTCATCTACAACGTCATCATTCTTCAGTTTGATAACTTGGCGGTAATAGCACGCCATCAATTAGGTGGATTACTCCATTCGTTCCTTCGATGTCTACAGAGATAACACTAGTTACACCGTTGAACGTAACGTTACCATCACTATCAATTGCCACTGTTATATCTTCACCCTGGAATGTAGTGATCGTCTGTCCATCAGATAGATCAGTTGATAAAGCTTTTGAAGTTACTACGTGGTACGTTAAAACTTCTGTTACCTGCTCCGATGTTAGCGTTCCAAGTACATCGCTTATTGCAGCAAATGCAGTGTCGACAGGAGCAAACAAAGTAAATGGACCGTCACCTTCTAATGTTGGAACTAATCCCTGATCAGTTACAAGGCTCACAAGTGTTGATAGGTCATAGTTCTTACCTGCGATTTGAACAATGTTCAAAAATTCGTTCGGTAGCAATACTTCGTCTACAGCATGAATTACGCCATTACTTACATCAACATCTGCAGTTAGTACGCTTGAAGAACCATTAACAGTCACGCCATTATCATCTTTGGTTACAAAAAGTGTCTCACCAGATAATGCAGCAGGTGCTTGAGCCGTGTCAAGATCAGCAGCAAAAATTTCTGCACCAATCACATGGTAAGTTAAAATTTCAGTGAGTTGTTCAGTAGTTAAGCTTTCTAGTAAACCAGCAGGTAGGTTAGCAAATGCTGCATCGGTTGGCGCGAATACAGTATAATCGCCAGAATACATTAACGTTGGGGTTAATCCAGTTGATTCAACAGCACCAACTAACGTTGTAAAGGTTCCTAGCTCATTGGCTTTATCAACAATGTTAGCATCTCTAAATCCTGCAGGAAGCAATACTTCATCAATTACATGGATTACGCCGTTGTTAGTTAGTACATCGGTAGCAACAATATTAGCCAGTCCATTGATGGTTGCAGAAGCACCAACTTCGATATATAGTTCTTCGCCATATACAGTAGCAACTTCTTGAGTAGGAGCTAAATCACCGGCCAGAACCTGAGTGTCTAGCACATGGTAAGTTAAGATGTCAACCAAATCTTGAGTTGTAAGGCTGTTTACAACGCTTTCAGGTAGTTTCGCGAATGCATCGTTTGTTGGTGCAAATACAGTAAATGTTGCACTAGGATCTGATAAAGTAGTAGCCAACTGAGCATCAATAATAAATTGTACAAGCGTACTGAAAACAAATCGCTTTGAAGCCGCATCTACTACTGTTCCATATGCATCAGGTAGTAACACTTTGTCGATTGCATGAATCACACCATTGCTTACGTCAACATCCGCAGTAGCGACATTAGTATTGTTGTTAATTTCTACACCACTCTCGCTAGCGCTTAGATAAATGCTTCCGCCTTCTAAAGTTTCAATGGTAGTTTCTGCGCCAATTGCTGCAGCGAAGGTCTCACCATTAGCTACATGATAAAGTAGAATTTCTGTTAGTTGCTCGATGGTTAACGAAGCAAGTAATCCATCTGGTAGTGCGGCAAATGCATCATCGGTAGGGGCAAATACGGTGAAATCACCTTTATATGAAAGGGTAGATGCCAGCCCTGCGTCTGTTGCTGCTGATAGAAGGGTGGTGAACGATCCTAAAGAAGCAGCTTGATCGACGATATTTGCATCACGTATTCCTGCCGGTAACAAGACTTGATCGATACCATGAATGATACCATTCGTTGCGTTAAAATCAGCTGCAATAACTGTTGCATTGTTATTTACCACAACATTTGAACCTGCCTCCACAAGAATATTTTGACCAAGTAAGGTGGCTACATCTTGCGTTGCTGACAACTGGTTTGAGGCAATTGCACCTTCCACCACATGGTATCTTAAGATATCAGCTAATTGATCAGCAGTCAGAGATTCTAACGTTCCCTCGGGTAAATTGCCAAATGCTGCATCGGTTGGTGCGAAAATAGTAAAAGGACCAGATCCTTCGAATGTAGATAAAAGACCTGTACTTTCTAAAGCACTGTTTAATGTGGTATAAGCCTCGTTCAGCTCTGTAATTTCGGCGATCGTTTGTTCGCCTTCAATAACCGGGTCTGTAGTTCCGCTGCTAGATCCAGAATCTTTACATGCTGCGAAAAGGAATAGCGCGGCAAATGCTCCAGTTGTTAGTTTTGATAGTTGTTTTTTCATGTTATCTCTTTTGATGAATAGTTATGTACCTCTAATACACATCAAAAGAAGAAGATGACTATATCTAAAATGTAAACAGATTTAAAAATCTAACTGAAGAGATAAGAATGGGATAAATCCTGCCAGATTTCTTGAAGTCTCGGAATATATAATGGCTTGCTGTTCATCACGTTGCGGAATCAGGATCTTCGAAACTTCATTTTTTCGATTAGTGATATTTTGCAAGCTAAGATTTATTAATAGGGAAGTATTTGAGATAGAGACTCTAGAATTAATTCCTAAATCAAGGGAGAAAAAGGCGTTCAATTGGTCATCATCTGGTGATAAAAATGAATACTCACCAAACATGGTCTGATTATGCGTGGTAAGGAAATCATAATAAGCTCGAGTAAATGCCCAGTATCGTTTTGGAATCAAACGGCTTTGTAGCTGGATAGAAATTGGGCGATTAAGCTGCCATTGAATTGACCCGTAAGTAGCGTAGGGCTCACTCCACCCGGTTTGAATTCTCTCGGAATTAAAACGCTCTTCGAATTTAATGGTGGAAATATTTGACTGCTGTGATACGGTAAACAATATAGAAGGTTGGGCAATTTCTGTTTCAAATGTTATCGCAGCGCCATAGGCAATCGTCGAAGTTTGCTCTAAGAATTCAGATTGCTCATTTAATGATCCAGTTGGTCCAGCCAGAAGCTGAGCGTAATTCAAGGAATAGTTCTTTGGTTCGTTTCGATAGTAAGACTCGAACTTAATTCTAGTTTTTTCCGAATATTGAATGTCCCAATCTAGTCTCAATTGGTAAGAGATTGGAGCAGAAACTGATTTATCAACAGGAATATCAATTCTATTGAAAGATCGAATGGCACTTGGTCCAACATTAGCAATATCGAATTGTTGAATAAACTGACGATAGATTCCGGCGCCGAATCTCAATGATTGGAAGCCAAGTAGGGTTTTGTTGGAATTGTAGGAAATTGAAAATTGTGGTTGAACATAAAAAACCTGTTGTAAAGAACTCATTGAGCCTTTCAGACCATATTGGAGCTCAAGGTTTTTTGATGTAGAGAACACTTGTTCAACGAATATATCCGAACGATAATTTTGGGCATCGTTCGATAGGGGTAAATAAAATATGTCGTCCAGGTCGAATGAATGATCGATTATCGAGGATTTGATCCCTAGAAGTAAGGTATTATTGCTAGACAAATATCGGGTTAATTGAGCTGAAAGTGTAAGATCATTAACAATTTGTTCATCCACACCAGAGTTTTGGGAATCAAGATCGGCGGCCAGGACAGCAAGGTTTGATGCATCACTCCTTGAATGGGAAACAGTTTCATCGTTTTGGATCATTGAGTACGTATAATCGTACCTGCTCACCGAATAGGAGCCCTTCAAAAATATATCGGTCGATGCATCAATTATTCGGAAATGCTCTATATTTAACATCCCATTCAACGTTGACGATTCATCCTCATTATAGACTAAATAGGGTTGGGAACTGCCCAAACTTGATTTTTGACTCAATAAACTGGCGTCCTCAAATCTCAAGCCATAATAACCTGAAAATTTTGTACTGCTGAATCTATTCGGTGAGTGTTTAGCTATGAAATGTAGATCAGAGTATCGATGGCTAGCTTGTTGTATCTGTGCTTTATAGTGAGCAATATCATCGTCACCACCCATCAGAAAATTTTGCAGTAATGGATCAAATTGATTCCATTGTTTATAAACATCATCATAACCCCAGGGTGTTTCCTGAACCCCATGATTGGTTCTACCCGAAAATGCAACACTTGTATTATTCAATCTTAATTCTGAGCGTGCATTTATTTCATTTGGTGTAATATTGAACTTGTATCTAGAATCATCTGCTCTGTCAATTAGATCATGTTGGTAATTCAACATTCCGTTCAAAGCGCCTTCACTGGTAACAGATCCCGCTGCTTTACTCGTGCCAATTTTATCTATGGCCATAGAACTGAACATCCCCGATTCATCTCCAATTCTAACCGTATTGTATAACCTGACACCATCTAAGTGGATTGACATTGTACTTGGATTACTACCATAGATGCTCAATGAATTCGATGCAAAATTCGATGTTAGTCCAGGGATATTCGAAACGGGTCCCAATGTAGGGTTGATATGAATTGAAGTAGGATTGGTTTCATCCTTTAGTGTTTCATTTGCCCATTTCGATAATCCCAGTGAAATTGCATCAGCTTGAACAATAATTGGGTCTTTCGTGAACATCTTAGGAGTTAGGCGAATGATTTTAAATTCTGTTGAGTCTGAAATTATTACTTCTTCCGAAATCGACTGGTATCCAATGGAACTTACAATAACAGGATATCTTCCTGAAAGCAGAGGGGAAACAGAGAAAAATCCCTGACTATTGGTGGATGTACTATTGGAGGCATCCGCAAAAAAGATGGTTGCATCTGCGAGAGGTTCACCGGTTTCATCATCATACACATACCCAAAAAACTCGCCGTATTCTTCCACAACAGTTGTTTTTTGAATTAGTACATAGGTGCCTGTCGAGAGAATGATATAATCAAGATTTACGTCTGAGATTATCTCAGACAGTACTGTGCCCGGAATATTGGAAGTGATATCAACATATGACTCTGATAAAAGGTCTATAGTAGGATCATAAACCAGGTTTGTATTAAACTGAAGCACCCATTTGTTCAGCGCTTCTTCAACCGTTTCTCCTCTGGTAATGAATCGAATGGACTCATTTGATTGGGCGTTGGTTTGATCAATTCCCAAGCTTATGAAAAAGAGAAACAGTAGAAGTCTAGCCATGGATTATCGGATTATGAATCCATTATTAGTTTTTTGATAAGACAAATTCTTAATGGTTGCCACGTCCAGAATGATTTCTTCTAAGGATGTATCAAACCGATAACTACCACTTACGCTTTCAGTAGATTGAATACCTTCTTCAAATTGAATATCAACCCCAAATTGAAGTGATAAACGCTCGAATAATTGATTTAATGGAATATTGTAAAAGGAAACTCTGGAATCATCCCAGTTGATTAATTGCTGTTTTTTAGTTGCTGAATAATCTTCTTCGATGATAGAGTTTTCCACTACATTAACACCTTCATTTTGGTAGAGGGTAATAGAGCTTGACTCATTTTTTACTTCAACTATTCCTTCATGAACTCGAACATTTGGCGTGGTAAGGATAGCTCCATCCCAATCTTCAATCTCGAAAACTGTACCAAGAACTGTGGTTGTAAAATTTGGTGAGGTGATCGTAAATGGTTGATTCTCATCTGATGCTACTTCAAATAAAGCTTGTCCATTAAGCTCGATGTCTCGGTTTGTGATACCAAATAGTAGCGAGTATTGAATAGTTGAATTTCCAGTTAAAAGAATAGTACTTCCATCCCTGAGTGAGATTTCAGTAGTTTGTCCCGGGGAACTCACTTTCTCGATGGTGAAATAATTAAGGAACCCTACAAGTGCTGCAATAAATGTGATTGCAGCAACAGCATAATATGGTTTGAACAACATTTTCGGTTTTTCAACACGATCTACTTTCCCCCAGATATCCTGAAGTGATTGTTCTGTCTCTTGTTCAGTTACAACTGTTGCTGGTTTTGCATCTTTAGATAAATCCCAAATTGAACGCAAATCATCCGAAAGGGATGTAATAGGCGCGTTTGTATTTTTATTTTTCTTCTTCATTCGTTCGCCGCTTTTCGCTGAATAACTTTCAATTGGTCGCGAAGAGTTTTTAAAGCTGCTACAATGTGATTATTTACCGTTCTGCTAGAAACGTCCATGATTTCAGCTATTTCATCGTGTTGCAAACCATCGAACCTGCTTAATTCAAATGCCTCTCTTTGTCTTTCAGGTAATTCCTCAATACATAATTTGAGATGACTGAGCAATGAATCTGATTCTTGTTTTTGCTCTGGTATTGATGGCAATTCATCTTCAATCAACGTTTCAATTTTCGAGGAATGGTCTCTGAGAAAATTAAGTGCTTGATTTCGAATCGATGTATATACATAAGAATTCAGCGATTTTTCTGGATTTATGCCAGATCGATTATTCCATAAACGCACAAATACTTCTTGTACGATATCCAGAGCATCTTCTTTTTCAACGAATCGCATTGCAAAACGGACAAATTGATCATGGTTTTTTCTGAAATAATCGGAGAAAGCCAGGCGATTGCCGGACTTTATTTCAATGGCATATGTCTCAGGTTGAAAACTCTTCATTAATGTCGATTTCTTCATATACACCAGAAACTGAAGGGATGACTAGTGATTAATCTAAATTTAATTCTATAGCATCGTTGAAAATTGTGCCAATCTAACTCATTCGATTAGTGAAAAGTTCAGTTTAATTAATGGATTAGTAATTAATTTCAGTATCCCCATTTAGGTGAATGAATTATTAACCGATAACACCGTTGAATTCAACTAGGGTACAGTATGATTTTTTTAAAATTTAATATCGGTGATAACTCATTTGCACTTCCGGTTAATTACATTTCCGAAAGCATTCAATTTAGTTCAATAACAAGGGTACCAAAATTACCTGATTATTATTTAGGAGTAATGAATTTGCGAGGTAAGATTATTCCTGTTCTTGATACCAGGATAAGAATGGGAATGCAATCCCTTAGAGAAGAACGAAAAACACTTATTGAAGAGCTAAAGAAGCGCGAGCAAGAACATATAAATTGGGTAAAGACTTTAGAAAGCGAGGTGTTAAATAATAAACCAATTTCAGTTCAACGAGATCCAACAAAGTGTAATTTTGGAAAATGGTATGCCCCATTTTTAAAACAATTGTCTAATAGTACAAGAAATCAAAATAATTCTGATAATACATTAACCGGTCTGTTAAATGCTTTTGATGAGCCACATAAAAAAATTCACAATGTTGCAAATCAAGCAGACGAACTAATGAAATCCAATAAGGTGGAAGAGGCTATTCAATTAATTAACAATACAAAGGATACTA